>NZ_CP032760.1:1345253-2017880 GCF_003953885.1 Halocella sp. SP3-1
TAAAGATATTAAATCCTGCTGCTCTTTTTTTGAAAGTATTTTCAGGACGGTCATTTTAGATTCGAGTAATAGATTGTATTGCTGTTCATAGATTTCTCTCCCTTTGGGGGATAAACTAACTTTTACTATTCGTCTGTCTTTTTTGGAGCGAAATCGTGTCAGGTATTCTTTGTTAACCAGCCTGTCCACTATACTGGTCATGGTTGTTGCTGGAATGGAAAAGACATCAGCCAGTTCAGACATAGTTGCACTATCATTTTTTATTCCCAGGATTTGAATAGTGAATAATTCCTTGATATTCAAGTTGGAAACCTCTGAGAATAGATGTTGTTGCTGCCATTGACATTTGAATAAATCGAATAAAATTTTGTCTAATTTTTTAGCTCTCTCTCTAATGCTCATCTTTAAAATTCCTTTCTGCCCTTGATTTAGTAGTATTATTATATCACAAAATTAATTTGAATAACAAACTTTTATAAAATCAAGGATGAATAGCTTGACAGAGAAAAAAACTTATGTTATATTAATAGTACAATAATGGAAATAAATCATTATCGCATAATACGACAAATTATTTATATTAATATGAGACAATCCAATAAATTAATACTACATATTTTATTACATAATATTTAACATAAGTCAGTTAAACTTTGCCAGGAGGAGTTATCTCCTTACAGGTACTGTTATTTAATCTTTCTACCCTTGATTTTGGTTAAATAAAATTACTTGTAAGATGAATAAATTTGCGGGGGGCACCGCCTTCTCCTGGTTTTTAAAAGTCTTTATAGCATATAATACTTTTATAAGTAGAGCTATATTTATCTTAATCATTTGCTAAAAAAAATAAAGGGGGGGTGTAGAATAACATATACTGCAAGTGAAAAGATATTATAGACTGATTCATTTATTACTTAAGGATAATATAAGATTAAGGAAACTAGGACACTTAATTCTTAATTTATCCAGTTAAGTAGATGTGAATCAGGCAATATATCAAAAATTAAACCGAAAAATGAAAGGGGATTTACATGAAGAAAATTGTTATTGCTATGTTTTTAGTACTTGCTTTAACTGCTTCTGCCTTTGCAGCTTCTTTCGCAGATGTGCCTTCAAGTCACTGGGCATACGAAGCAGTTAACAAACTTGTTGCTTCCGGTATTTTATCCGGTTATCCAGATGGGACTTTTAAAGGCCAGAATAACCTGAGCCGTTATGAAATCGCTGTTGTTGTTGCTCGTGTTCTTGACCAGATTGAGGCAGAACAGGCTGCTTTAGCTGATGGAATTGCTGATGCTGATAGTCTGAGTGTTGGGCAAGCACAGCAGGTTAACGAAATCGTTAAGGCTATTGTTGCCAAGAATACTGGTGAAGAATTAAGTGACGAACAGGCTAACGAGGTTCGCAGTATAGTTCAGGCCCTGACTTTTGAATTCAGGCCAGAACTGAAAGAAATTGGTGCTGCTGTTGATGCCTTAGCAGTAGATGTTGACGAATTAGACTCCAGGGTAAGTGCTCTAGAAGCACAACCTAGGGATAATGTTAGTATCACTGGTACTGTAGATACTATCTTTGAAACCGCTGACTATGGTGATGATAAATGGGCCACTGCTTATGTATGGGCTGATGGTGACGCCTTAGATCTAGATGATCCTTATGCTTTTGACAGTAACGGTAATTTGATTGCTGATGATGATAGTGATGATCTGCCTGCTGAAAAGGCCTTTTATCAGGAAATAGGTTTGAATATCAGCGCTAATGTTAGTGATATTAATTTTGACTTGGCATTAGATGGAATTAAAAATCTATTTAGTAAAACCAAGGGTGTTTTTGGAGAACTAGAAAATGAAGAAGAATTCAAAATGGATACAGGTTTGTTAAGTATCTCTAAAGATGACTATTCTATTAGAGCAGGGGATTTCGAAGATTATGGTGTTGAGCCTTACTTTATTGATGAAGAAGACATGGAAGGTATCGAAATTACTGCTCCACTTGCAGGTCTTGACTTTAAGCTTATTGCTTTAGGTGAAGATGAAGATGGTGTTAATAATCATGATGAAGATCAAGATTATTATGGTGTAACTGTTACAAACAAATGGGATCGTGCTAAATTAACTGGTAAGTTATATCATGCACGTAATGGTCGTGATGGTGTTGGTGAATTTGGTGATGAACTCACTGATTTCGCTGTAGCAGCTGAAGGTAATGTTACTGATGACCTAATTTTAGGTGGAGAAGTTGTTTTTAATGATAGTGATGATGAAAGTGATACATTATTTAACTTAAATGCCAGCTATCTCCTTACTGATGTAGTAACACTACGCGGTGAGGTTGAGACTGTTGGTGAAGATTTTATGCCTGTATTAGATGATCTAGAAGAAGTTCCATATGAAGTTAATGGGGTTTCTGGGGTTATCGACAATAATTACGACAAATTTAATATTGGTGCAGACTTTGCTCTAAATGCCAACAATACTCTTAAAGCTGATTATACTCTCTTTACTTCAGATTATAAGGCAGCTGACGAAGACAAAAATGAATTTGAAGTTGGCTTAGAAAATGTAACTGGTAAATTTACCAATAATGCATCTATTACCTTTACACAGAATGATGATTATGTCGAAGATACTGATGTAACACTCTTAGAATTAGGCACAGAGTATGCTATGTCTGATATAGATACCATTGCTGGTAAACTGGTATATAAAGATGCTGATGTTGAAGAGTTAAATTATGTCTATCTGGTAGGTAGTATTGACCATAAATTATCTGATAACCTTAGCTGGTTGAATGAAGTTCAGTTAATCAATGGTGAAGTACTTGATACAGATGCTGAAGGTAGTTCCTTCAAATCTCAATTATCATTTAGCTTCTAAAACAACCTAAAAAAAAAAGAACCAGGTCCTGGAGAATTATTCTCCGGGGCTTTTTTTATCCAGAGCATGACAAGGGGACGGTTCGTTTGTCACATTTATTTTAAAACAGAAGATAACAAGGTAAACATCTTTTTTAAAATAAAAATGTATAAGTTCTCACTAAAAGTGTTATACTACTGATACCAGCAGTGTTTCTTTTCGCTATTATAAGATAGTCAAAAGAATAATACTGCTGGTTTTTTTATTTTAAGGCAGGGGATTATTGAATTTTTATAGAATTATTAGCTAATAAGTATTTAGTGACTTATACAAGTTTAAAAGTATTATTTCCCTAAGAATTATGATTAACTAGGATTTAAGTGGATTCATTGTGTGGTATAATATTATTACTAATGATTATATCAATAGTAATAAGGGGGGGATGACAATTAATCTTACCGAGAGACAGCAGAGGATTATTGAGATTGTTAAAGATAATGACCCAATAACCAGTAAGGAGATTGCTAAACAGCTTAACTTAAGCCGTGGTGCCCTGCGTTCAGACCTGTCTGTGCTGACCATGGCCAATATCCTGGAAGCCAAACCGCGGGTTGGTTATTTCTATTCCAGGGATAATTCCTATTTGAGGGATTTTGATGAACTATACGGCCAGAAGATTAAGGAGATTAAATCAGCAGCAGTTGTGGTCAAAGAGGAGGCCTCTGTTTATGATACAATAGTTACATTATTTTTAAAGGATATAGGCTCCTTGTTTATCATCGACCAGCAGGAAAGCCTGATCGGGGTAGTCTCCCGTAAAGACCTCCTGAAGATAACTATCGGTGAAGGGGACATAAAAAAAATGCCAGTCAGTGTTATAATGACCAGAATGCCGAATATTATTACTGTGAAGGACGAAGATACTATCCTGGAAGCGGCCAAATTAATTGTTAAATATAAGATTGACAGCCTGCCTGTCGTAAAAATTGAGGAAGGCTCTGCTGAGAGTGATCAGCAGATATACAGGGTTATCGGTAGGGTGACTAAAACCAATATAGCCCGGGTTTTTGTCGATTTCGGTTTAAAGATATAGGGGGGATATAAATGACAGAGAGTACTGATAATATTACTATTTATACCATCTCTGATTTTACAGGTAAAACAGTTAATACTGTCGTGAAATCAGTTATGATTCAGTTTGATTTAGCTCCAGCCAGTATTAAAAAATTCAATAATGTATGTAGTCTTGAAAAATTGTCAGGGATTATTGAACAGGCCAGGGAAGAAGAAAACCCTATTTTAGCCTATACACTTGTCCTACCGGAATTATGTCAGTATCTTGAGGATAGGGCAGCTGAATACAATCTTCCTGCTATTGATATAATTGGACCATATCTTAACCAGTTTTCTGAGATTATTGACCGCCAACCACAGCTGGAGATTGGCTTGAGTTATCAGATCGACCATGAAGTATTTCAAAGAATCGAATGTATTGATTTTAGTGTCAGGTGTGATGATGGAAGGGATTTGAATAAATTAACAGGGGCAGATTTTATTATTATTGGTGTTTCCCGAACCTCTAAAACCCCTTTAAGTATGTATTTAGCACATCAGCAATACAGGGTTGCTACTATCTCCCTCTCTCCAGAGGTTATTGTTCCTGCCGAATTATATGAAATTCCAACTGAGAAAATAATTGGTTTATCAATTGATCCGCGTGTACTGCAGAAAATTCGATCCTACCGGGTAGAATTAATGGACTTCAGTTCTGAAATAGACTATGTCAAATTACCCCGTATCAAAGAAGAGATAGCCTATGCTAATCAGGTAATGGATGAAGTGGCTTCAAAGATTATTGATGTGAGTTATAAATCTATTGAAGAGATTGCTGTGGAAATATTAAGAACAGAGTAGCTATACAATTTTGTTTAAAAATTTAAAGCCTCTACTTTAAAAGTGTAGTATGATTAATGAATATTACCTTGAACAGTTCATATAATAGAATATAGTATACACTAATAAACTATTATTACTCTAAAGCGTTGCAAATAAAGTTAAAAAATAGTATAATAGTACACAACATTAAGATACTTAGTACATAATAATAAGTAGAGGGAGAGATGATCATTGAAAAGGGGATTATGTTTTGAACTGGTTAGAGTAACAGAAGCAGCAGCCTTGGCTGTGGCCCCCTGGAGGGGTAAAGGAGAAAAGGAACAGGCAGACCAGGCGGCTGTAGATGCAATGAGAAAGGCTTTAAACTTGATTGATATCACTGCAGAGGTTGTTATTGGTGAAGGGGAAAAGGATAAGGCCCCTATGCTGTATATTGGTGAGGAAATTGGTTGTGGCTTAAGCCCGAAACTGGACATTGCTGTTGATCCAGTAGAGGGAACCAATCTTGTGGCCAATGGTTATCCCAATGCCTTATCAGTTATAGCATTGGCTGAGGAGGGGAGACTCCTTAAAGCCCCTGATATGTATATGAAAAAAATAGTTGTGGGAAAAAAGGGAAAGGGAAAAATTGACCTACAATCCTCCCCTACGCAAAATATAAAGAATACAGCTAATGCCTGTGGCAAGGCGGTAAGTGATATTACTGTAGTTGTTTTAAATAGACCCCGCCACCAGGAGCTTATCAGGGAAATTAGGGAAACAGGTGCCCGTATAAAGTTGATACCTGATGGAGATGTTGCCGGTGGGATTGCTGCTGCCCTGGATGGTACTGGAATCGACCTCTTAATGGGTATCGGTGGTGCCCCAGAAGGAGTGTTAACTGCTACAGCAGTTAAATGTTTGGGTGGTGAAATGCAGGCCCAGTTGTATCCGGTCCATGACTATGAAAGACAGCAGGCTAAGAAAATGGGTATTAATGATTTAAGCAGGGTCTTGATGACAGATGACCTGGCCGGTGGCAGTAACCTTGTATTTGCTGCTACAGGTATTACCACAGGTGAATTGCTAGATGGTGTTATGTATAACGGGAGCCAGGTTGTTACCCACAGTTTGATCATAGAGAATAATAACAAAATCAGAAAGCTGGCCAGTACTCATTTAAATAAAGGTCTTGATAGCTGTTTCTGCCAAAAAGTAATAAATATATGATAGAGGGATGTTTCGTTTGTCACACCATTTAAAAGCTGGAGTGATAAACGAAACTTTTTTTGTGATTACTTTTGTTAATTTTGTGTTAACAACTGGTTAATTTCGTTATTTATTATTTACTTTACTTCAAAAAAACTGTTATAATTATCTAAGAAATGGCTGTTTTTGAGAGTCTGCTTGTAGGGGAGATTTATATGGATATCCATAAAGCTATTATTGGTAAAATAGCAAAGAGCTATAGAAATGGGTCTGTATCCCCTGATAAAAAAACAAAGGAAGTTGTTTCCCTGTTTAAAATGGATAATCAATTGGGAAGGGTAGTAATTGTAGAACATGGAAAACCCATTGGTCTGGTGATGCGTGATAATATCTTTTACCGTCTGGGCAGTCAATTTGGATATTCACTGTATATGGATAAATATATTAGTAAAATAATGAACAAAAACCCTTTAATACTGGATTATAATATACCTATTCTTCGAGTATCTAAGCTAGCTATGAGTAGAAAAAAGGCTAATCTCTATGACTATATTATTATTACCAAAGAGGAAAGATATTATGGGACTGTGTCTATCAAGGAGTTATTAATTCATGTTTCCCAATTAAAAGTTGCTGAGGCCAGGGATTTAAACCCATTAACAAATCTACCAGGTAATAGGCTTATTGAGGAGGATATTACTCATAGAATTAAAAATAAGGATATTTTCTCTGTTTTATATCTAGATCTTGATAATTTTAAAGTTTTTAATGACAATTATGGGTATAAAAAGGGGGACAATATAATTATATTTACTGCTGAGCTACTAAGAGATGCTATCAAAAAGTTTGGTGGTAGCAATGATTTTATAGGGCATATTGGTGGTGATGATTTTTTAATTGTTACAGAACCATTAAAGGATATCAAAATAAGTGAGTATATTATTGAGCAATTTGATAAAAATGTCCTGGGGTTTTTCAGTGAAGAGGATATAAGAAATGGTTATATGGAGGGGAATGATAGGATGGGTCATTTTTATCAAATGCCATTAACCTCTATTTCTATAGCTATTATAAGTAATGAAAAACAGAGAATAGATAACCATTTACAGATAAGTGATATTGCAGCTGAACTTAAAAAATATGTCAAAAATAAGGCTGGTAGTAACTATATAAAAAATCGTCGTTCTAGTTATTAATATGTTGTGTTAAAAGATTTCTTTTATAAATATTAACAAAATTTAATCTATTTTTTACATAACTGATAAATTCCCGAAACATTTAAGTGATATAATTAAGATAATTCATAAATGGGAGGGGATTTAATTGAATAGTATAGCAGATAAATTATTAATTAAGGATGTTCAGGTTTTTAATTACCTGAATAAGAGATTGAAAAATAATTTAGTAAATAGACTTATGTTATTTATAACCCACCTTGGAGGTGCTCCTTTTACAATTTCTTTTACTATATTTTTTATTTTAATAAAACCATCTTTTCATCCCTATCTAGGTTGGGAATTACTACTGGTATTAGCAAGTAGCCATTTATTAGTTCATATTATAAAAAGGCTAATAAACCGGCAGAGACCTTATGTAGAACTTGGTAATATTGAAATATTGATAGAACCATTTGAATCATATTCCTTTCCTTCCGGTCATACAACAGCCAGTTTTAGTATTGCTTTAACACTCTCCTTTTATCTATCATTTCTTTTTCCAATTGTAATCTTACTAGCTCTATTAGTTGCTATTTCAAGGGTATACCTGGGAGTCCACTATCCATCTGATGTGCTTGTTGGAATTATGATAGCTTTTATATTTTCTTTTCTTGTACATTATTATGTCTTTATATAATTTTTAAATATATTTCAACTGGAGGGATGTATAAATGAGGATTGCTATATTCACAGATACATTTTCCCCACAGATTAACGGGGTAACCAAAAATCTTGACCTTTTGCTGGAGTATTTTGATAATCATGGTATTGAATTTATAGTCTTTGCGCCTGATGTAGGTAGTGTTAGTGAAAATGAATATGAGAATAAAATAGTCCGGATAAATAGCTTTGATTTTTTTCTCTACCCGGAATTAAAATTCTCTCTTCCAAACTATTTTAAATTCAAAAAAATATTAGCTGAGTTCCAGGCAGACTTAATACACCTGGTTACCCCTTTTAATATTGGACTAAGTGGGTTATATTATGCTAAACATAATGAAATTCCCTTGGTGGCTTCTTATCATACTAATTTTGATCAGTATCTTGAATATTATAAGATCAAGTTTTTAGAAGAGGCAGCCTGGAAGTATTTAAAATGGTTTCATAATCAGGCTCTCTGTAACTACTGTCCATCAAGAGATACATTGGAACAGTTAAAGCGAAGAGGTTTTAAAAATCTGGATATCTGGGGTCGGGGGATAAAGGCAGAGTTTTTTGCACCTTCTTATCGTGATCTAAACTTCAGGAGACAGCATGATCTTGAAGGGAAAATTGTATTTTTATATGTCGGCCGTCTGGCCAAAGAGAAGAACATATCATTATTATTTGATAGTTTTGAAAGGCTTAATAAAAAATATCAGGACAGGATTGCTTTAATAGTAACCGGTGATGGTCCGCAAGCTAGGGAGTTAAAAAATACTGCTTCCACTAATATAATTTTTACTGGTTATCAAACCGGGGGGGAACTATCAAAGGTCTATGCCTCTGCTGATGTCTTTGCTTTTCCCTCTGTTACAGAGACATATGGTAATGTTATAATAGAAGCAATGTCTTCAGGCCTGCCAGTAGTAGCAATAATGGCAGGGGGAATTAAAGAAAATTTGATAGATGGATATAATGGTATTGCTTGTTATAATAATAATCTGACTGAGTTTACTGAGAAATTAGAGAGGATTATTCTTGATAATAAACTGCGAAAAGAATTAGCAGGCAATGCTAGAAAACATGCTTTAAAACAAAACTGGGATGATGTCTTTAAAAGACTTATCAGTAGTTATATAAAAATAATTAAGGAAAATAAATCTCTTTCTAATATTTCTGCCTAAGAGAAGTCTGACCGAACCTCAAGGCAAAAGGTATAAAATTGATATTTTGTTTCAAAAAAACCTGCTAATTACTAGAGTTGCTGCTAGGCTTCCTCCAAATTCAATATTTAGACTGGCCATTTTATAGTCTATTCCCAGCAGATCATTTTGATTTTGGGCGTAATAGATAGTCTTGATTCTATTAACTGCCAGGGGTAGGGTTATTAAAACCAACAAAGACCATGCTGGCAGGAGATTTTTATAGATCAGGATTGTTAATGATAGGTAGGCAGAGATAATTAAAAAATAATAATAATATCTTGCAAATCTAAAGCCCATAACTACCGGGGCAGTTTTGATACCTTTTTTCTTATCATTTTCATAGTCCCTTAATTCGTTGGAGTGCTGCATAGCAGTTATCAAGAAACTGACAGGTATACCAACCCAGACTGGATACCATGCCTGTATACCAGTCTGAATAAGGTATATTCCCCAGACCATTATTACTCCCATCCATAAAAAAATAGATGGGCCGCCAAGACCATAGTATTTATAGCTGATAGGCCTGGCAGTGTAAAAAAAGCCAGCAAAAGCCCCAATAGTACCTACCAAAAATATAACCCAACCCCTGAGTAATGAAAGGTAAATTCCAAAAGGAATACTTAAAAAAAAGCACCATAGACCTACTTTGTAAAATTCTTCAGGTTTAATTTTGCCTTTGACTCTATTTAACCCACTGGAACTTAAGGAATCTCCATGATCCAGGCCTATTATATAATCAAAATAATCATTAATTAGGTTTGTTCCGGTATGTATAAGCATTAGTGGTATCATACTTATCAAATGTAGCTTAAGGTCAAATATTCCGTGATAAAAAGCCAGGGCAGCCCCGACACTGGTTGAAACTGTAGTAGTTGCAAAGCCAAATGGCCTGATGGCAATCAGCCAGTATTTCAGTCTACTTAATGTTTCTGTTTTATTTAACATTATATTTCCTCCGATTCATAGTTTTCTTTGATTTCCTCATTTATTATTTGTAAAAACATAGTAATTATACCATATATAATTATTTTCGATTAAATCTGGCTGGCGAAGCTACTTTGTCCAATGTTAAGGAATTATGTGATTTTTGAGATTATGGATAACTTTGAAGACCGACAAATATATTTGTTTCCCTTGTCGTGCACCACAGGTACTCCGTATTTAAGCAGAGCGCACAAGAACAGTTTGAGGTTGCGCTACAGCGTCCTGCTTACGCTTACTGTCGAGAAATTCTCCTCCGGCTCACTGACTCTTCTTTTTATTACGCATGGTCGAGTTAGTATCAGGCCATCGAGGCCAAGCTCCTGCCTACGGATAATTTCTAGAGTCGTCCAACAAATATATTTGTCTGGTTGATAGTTTATTGATTAACTATGGGTAATAAATAGTTTAAGTTAAGAAAGCTGATGTTTTTGATTAAGTCTTGGTGGCAGTCAGGATACTTTATTCTTAATTCGAAATAAGATTCAAAAAATCTGCAATTAAGCAGGAGAATATTAAAAGTTGAAGAATCATATAAATAATGTAAAGGTAGTAAATTAGAAAGGAAAGGGGAAATGGTGAGTTTGTGTGACAAACGAACCGTCCCCCTATCATGTCATATAATATGGGATTGCCTCATCTTATTAGATGGGGTAGAGGCGCGGAAGTGATTAGTAGTTATAGGGTCAGTGAACCTTTTGCCTATAATGAAAGGCAGTTCTGCCGAAGTCCTGTTTTAAGGGTTCAATGAATAGGGCTGGTTCTGTACAGAATATGTGCAGGACTGTCATTGTGAGATTGGAATATTATTTCATAATGGAGTACTATCCTCATTTAAATTAGGAGGTGGTTTCTACTGGTAAAGAGAGTGATCCAGCAGAAAGTGCTGGATTGTTTTTTGCTTAAGATTTTGTGGTAAAAGAAGACTTAATGAAGGAGGGAGTATAATGGATAATTATGGAATACTATCATTGATTCCACCGTTGCTAGCAATAGTACTGGCCTGGCGTACTAAAGAGGTTATTTTATCACTTTTTATAGGTGTTTTTGCAGGTGCTATGCTTATGGCTGATTATAATCCGCTTGTTGGTTTTATGGAAACACTTGATAAGTATATGCTGGGTTCATTATCTGATTCATGGAATGCTGGGATTATAGTTTTTCTACTGGCTATGGGGGCTATGATAGGTGTAATTAATAAGGCAGGTGGTGTTTGGGCGATTGGTGAATATGTGGCCAGAAAAGCACATTCAGTTAAAAATACACAATTTGCTACCTGGTTAATGGGGATATTCATTTTCTTTGATGATTATGCTAATACCTTGATTGTAGGTAATACGATGCGCCCTATTACTGACAAGATGAAGATATCCCGGGAAAAACTTTCTTTTATCGTAGACCTGACAGCAGCTGCTGTTTCAAGTATTGTTCCTATTTCTACCTGGATAGCATTTGAGGTTGGTGTAATTAGGGATGGACTTAATGCTATTGGTGTGGAACAAAGTGCTTATACTACTTTTGTACAAACTATACCATATAGGTTCTACAGCATTTTTGCCCTGATCTTTGCCTTGATATTGATCTATACTGCCAGGGATTTTGGGCCAATGTATAAGGCTGAAAAAAGGGCAAGATTAACTGGTAGAGTGATTCGTGAAAATTCTACACCTATGGTTTCCAAAGAATTAGAGGCTATTGGAAAACCTGAAGGTAGGAGTTTTAATATATTTGATTCTTTTCTACCGATATTTGCTGTAATTTTAGTGACTATTTACGGCCTCTGGTATAATGGTGGTGGAACAAGTCCTGATAAGACAATCTGGCAGGCTTTTGGAGATGCTGATGCCAGTATAGTATTGCTCTGGTCATCTTTTGCTGGTATTCTTGTAGGGGGATTACTGGCTTTGATTAAAAGGATTTTATCTATCTCTGAAATTATGGAATCGATTATTGATGGTGCTAAATCTATGTTAATAGCCTGTATGATCTTACTACTGGCCTGGTCTATTGGTGGAATTACAGAAGACCTGGGGACGGCAAATTACCTGGTTAGTGTTTTAGCAGGTAGTATTCCACCTTTTCTGGTACCTGTGTTACTATACATAATATCAGGTTTTATTGCTTTTACTATTGGGAGCTCATGGGGTACTGTAGCAATTGTAATGCCTCTGGCTATTCCGCTGGGTTTTTCTATTGGTGTACCACTACTTCCTACTATTGCAGCTGTACTAACTGCTGCTGTTATGGGTGATCACTGTTCTCCTATTTCTGATACTACGATTATGTCATCTACTGCTTCTGCTGTAGACCATATAGATCATGTAAGTACCCAACTGCCGTATGTTTTGACTGTTGGAGCTGTAGCTTTATTAATAGGTTTCCTGCCGGCTGGTTTTGGGGTATCATGGTACTTCTTATTACCTCTTGGGGTTATAGCCCTATACCTGATTGTCAGGTCTGTAGGGAAGAGTGTCAAAGAAGAGGACCTGTTAATTTCTTAATGATTTTTCAAATTATAAGCTGTTGAGCAAGAGGCGTTGTTTTATTGGCGTCTCTTTTTTATAGCTATATAAGTAGGACTTAAATATAGCACTTTTCTGTTCCAGCCAATTATATTAATTCAGCTTGTCGTGCGCCACAGGCACTCCGTATCTAAACAAACCGTACAAGAACATTAAGGTTGCGTTACGGCGTCCTGCCTACGTGAAAAATATACGACGCTCTCGATGAGCTAGTATCTAAGCTATCATTGCGTAAGTTAAAAGAAAGCTTAGACTAGTCGCTCCATTAATATAATTGGCTTACACTAAGCATTAGTGTGAATAAATTAAATGAAACTTATATGTAGTTAGATAAAATAATATATGATATAATAATTTGTAATGAGTAGAAAAAGAGGGTTATTTAATGAATAGATGTGATTTGCAAAAAGTAGTTGATAAATTGCCTGAACATCCAGGGATAATAGGAAAAGAGGAAATTTTTTTTAACTCTGCTGTCCTAATTCCGTTGCTTGAGATTGCCGGGAAATATCATTTTCTCTTTGAGGTTCGAGCGGGGAATATTCCTCAGGGGAATGAGATATGTTTTCCTGGCGGTAAATATGAGCCTGATTATGATGCTAATTACCAGGAGGCAGCTGTGAGAGAAACTGTTGAGGAGTTAGGAATACCCAGGGAGAAAATAATTGTTAAGGGTGAGCTGGGGACGTTTCTGGCACCTATGGGGGCTAGTATAGATTCTTTTCTTGCTGTATTAAAGATTAAAGATACAGCTGAATTGATGATTAATAAAAAGGAGGTTAAAGAGGTCTTTACAGCACCAGTGTCTTTTTTTAGAGATAATTCTCCGGAAGAATATAAAGTAAGGCTTGAGATCCAGCCATTTTTTAAGGATGAGAATGGTAGAGAAGAGATCTATCTGCCGGCTAAAGACTTGGGTCTGCCGGAAAGATACCATAAACCATGGGGTGGGAAGAGATATGATATTATTTTATACCGCTATCAAGAGAAAATTATCTGGGGTATTACTGCCCAATTAGTTAGAGGCTTTATAAATCTGCTGTAAATGGAATTTTTAAATAAAATTTCGCAATTTGACTTGACAAATCAAGAAATTTTGTATATTATTATAAAAAATGTATATATGGATACAATGAAGGGGAGGAGTAATTCAGTTTATTCTTAAGAGAGAAGGATTCATTGGCTGGAAAATCCTTTAGAAGTGACTGGATGAATGTCGCCCAGGAGTAGCCACGGCTGAAAAGAAGTAAGTCTGGTCGGTTTTGATACCGTTATAATAAATTAAAGAGTTATTTAACCTGTTTTTATGGTAGAATAAAATTAAGGTGGTACCGCGAAAAGGTCCTCTTTCGTCCTTAGATGGATGGGGGAGGATTTTTTAAATGGGAACTAATATTTTGTTGATAATAGAAATAAGGAGGCAATATTATGACAGATCTACTGAAAACATATAACCCTGATATTGTGGAGGGAAAATGGTATGATAAGTGGGCTGAAAAGGGATACTTTGCTGCCAGTTTTAAGCCAGAGCGGGATTCATATAGTATTGTTATGCCCCCTCCTAATATAACAGGGCAGCTTCATCTAGGACATGCCCTGGATAATGTCTTTCCAGATATTTTAATTAGATGGAAGAGAATGATGGGGTATAATACACTCTGGCTGCCAGGTACAGACCATGCCAGTATAGCGACTGAGAAAAAGGTTGTCGATAAAATAAGAGAGGATGGCCAGGAAAAAGAAGACTTCGGCAGAGATGGTTTTCTGGAAAAGGCCTGGGAGTGGAAAGAGGAATATGGTAATAGGATTACTAAACAGCTGAGGAAACTTGGTTCTTCCTGTGACTGGTCACGTGAGCGTTTTACAATGGATGAGGGTTGTTCCCGTGCTGTCAGAGAGGTTTTTGTAGAGTTATATGATAGGGGTCTGATTTATCAGGGGGATTATATTGTTAACTGGTGTCCAGACTGCCAGACAACCGTATCTGATATTGAGGTTGAACATGAAGACCATGTCAGTCACATCTGGCACCTTAGATACCCCCTCAAAGATAGTAATGAATATATTGTAGTTGCTACAACTCGACCAGAGACCATGTTGGGTGATACAGCTGTGGCAGTAAATCCATCTGATGAAAGGTATCAGGATTTAATCGGTAAAATGGTTGTTCTACCCTTGATGAATAGGGAGATACCGATTATTGCTGATAATTTTGTTGATCAAGAATTTGGAACAGGAATGGTCAAGGTTACACCAGCCCATGACCCTAATGACTTTGAGATGGGCCGACGCCATGAGCTTGAGCTTATTAAGGTAATTGATGAGAATGCGGTCATGACAGAAGTGACTGGTAAATATGCCGGGCTTGACCGTTATGAATGCCGTAAACAGGTAGTTGCGGAGCTGAAAGCAGAGGGACTGCTGGATAAAATAGAGGATTATGAACATTCAGTAGGCCAGTGTTACCGTTGTGATACTGTTATTGAACCCCTGGTTTCTAAACAGTGGTTTGTTAAGATGAAACCCCTGGCAGAACCAGCTATTAAGGCAGTTAAAGATGGTAGAATACGTTTTGTACCTGAGAGATTTAAAAAGGTTTATTTAAACTGGATGGAGAATATTCAGGACTGGTGTATTTCCCGCCAGCTCTGGTGGGGTCACCGCATACCTGTCTGGTATTGTCAGGACTGTGGCGAAATAATAGTTAGTAAGGAAGAGGTAGTAAGTAAGTGTACTGCCTGTAACAGTGAAAATCTTGTCCAGGAGGAAGATGTACTTGATACCTGGTTTAGCTCAGGACTGTGGCCTTTTTCTACTATGGGCTGGCCAGTAGATACAGAGGAACTGGCCTATTATTATCCAACTGATGTACTGGTAACTGGTAGAGATATTATTTTCTTCTGGGTAGCCAGAATGATCTTTATGGCCCTGGAATTTATGGATGAGGTGCCCTTTAAAGATGTATATATTCACGGACTTGTCAGGGATGCCGAGGGGCGTAAGATGAGTAAATCACTGGGTAATGGGATAGACCCGATTGAGGTGATTGATGAATATGGCTCAGATGCACTAAGGTTTACCCTCATTACCGGTAATACCCCTGGAAATGATATGAGATTCAGGGAAGAAAGACTGGAAGCAAGCCGTAATTTTGCCAATAAAATATGGAATGCAGCCCGTTTTATTTTGATGAATATTGAAGATGTTGATTTTGACGGCATCAACCCTGATGATTTAAAGTTAACACTGGCAGATAGATGGATATTAAGCAGGGTGAATAAGGTCAATTCTAATATCGAAAAGGCTTTAAATGATTATAATTTTGGAGAGCTAAGCAAGATACTCTATGATTTTATCTGGAGTGAGTTCTGTGACTGGTATATTGAATTGGTTAAATCCCGTCTCTATCAAGACAAAGACCTGCAGGCCAAAGAAACAGCCCAATATATTGGTGTTACAATACTGGAAAAGATTTTAAGGCTGCTTCACCCGGTTATGCCGTTTATAACTGAAGAGATCTGGCAGCAGCTTCCTGGTACAGGAGAAAGTATTATGATTGCTCCCTGGCCAGAGATTGAGCAGGGTGTTATTAGTGATGAAATAGAGGATAAGATGGCTTTAATAATGGATGTAATTAAGTCTATCAGGAATATCAGGAATGAGATGAAGGTTAATCCAGGTAAAAGGATAAAGGCTATACTTAATTCACCAGAGGGAAAATTTGATATTTTACAGGAGGGTTATAATTACATTAAGGATCTGGCCCGTCTCAAGGAACTCTCTATAGAAATTAATATAGAAGAAAAACCAGATAAATCATCAACCTCTATTGTCAGTGGGGTAGAAATCATTTTACCCCTGGAAGGTATGGTTGACCTGGATAAAGAGATTGCCCGGCTAGAAAAAGAATTGGAAGAGGTAGGCTCTGAGATTAAGCGGGCAGAAGGGAAGCTGGCTAATGAGGGTTTTGTGAATAAGGCCCCTGGACACCTTGTCCAGCGTGAAAGAGAGAAACTACAGGAGTTTAAAGAGAAGAAGGTAAAGCTACAGCAGAGCTTAGATGATTTAAGGTAAAAATATATTATAATTATATTATTAAAATCTGAGGTTATCTCATCAAAATGAGATAACCTCTTTTTTTGAATTTGTTTTGAGAATAAGATAAATATTAGCGTGCTTAAAACAATTATTAAGTTGATACATATATCGTATTGAAAAACAAAACTGTTAAAATCAGAAAATTAGTTAAAAATTAATTATTGACAAAATTATTATAATATGCTATTATAATATCAAAAGTTACATATGTAATGAACAAAATTACAAATATGATAATATAATGACTTATAATTGCAAAGTGTTTTATATTTCTGAAAAATTATATTAAAATTTGGGAGTGAAATATTAGTTTTTGTAATTAAGGATCAATCAATCCTTAATAATAGAGTAATATAAATGGAGGTGAAAACAACTAAAAATAGTTTGAAGATTTAAAAAAGGAGGAGAATAATTTATGAAAAAGGAATTAGTTGTTCTATGTACAGTTATTTTGATTGTTGGGTTATTTTCAGGTGTAATAAATGCAAAAGAAGAAATAACTGTTTGGGTTGGTGGACATATAGTGGCCCAAGAAGATCTTTGGGAAGATATAATTAGTAATTTTGAGGAGCAAGAGGGTGTTCGGGTAGATTATCAGTTGATAGGGTTTGATGTATATTTTGATAGGTTGGTTGTAGCTTTTAAAGCGGGCCAGGGACCAGATGTAACCTTTGCTGATTTGGGTGGC
Source organism: Halocella sp. SP3-1 (assembly GCF_003953885.1). Classification (GTDB taxonomy): domain Bacteria; phylum Bacillota; class Halanaerobiia; order Halanaerobiales; family DTU029; genus Iocasia; species Iocasia fonsfrigidae. The sequence continues at coordinate 1,362,546 of NZ_CP032760.1, forward strand.
TGGGTACCTACTTTTGCTGCAAATGGTTGGCTTGAACCAATGGATAATCAACTTGCTAACTGGAATGGTACAAATGAAATATGGGAGAACCTCTGGCCGACTGTTGAATATAAGGGTCATAAATATGGTTTGCCATGGTATACAGATTGTAGGTTATTACTTTATAATAAAAAAATGTTTAGGAAAGCTGGTTTAGATCCTAGTAAACCACCTAAAACCTGGGACGAATTATTGAATTATGCTCAAATATTAACTGACCAAGGAAACCGTGTTTATGGTTATGGTGTTTCGGGTAAGAAAACAGAGGTTTCAACATTGGGATATATTATGTTCCTATTTGCTAATAATGGCAAACTTTTAAATGATGACTATTCTCAAGCCGCTTTTAATACTTCAGAGGGAATAAAGGCTTTAAAATTTTATACCGATTTATACAAAAAGTATAAAGTATCACCTTCTAATACTTTAGCTTATGGGGAAGATGAATACCGCAATATGATGGCACAAAATAAAGTAGCAATGGCTATAGGTGGTCCGTGGTCTTTTCCTTTAATTGAAAAGGCAAATCCTGATATTAAAGACGAATATGCTGTAGCACTACACCCCTATAATACAAAACCAGCGAGTGTATTTGGTGGTTGGGCTTCAGTTATTTCAAAGCAATCAAAGAATAAAGGACTGGCCTGGAAATTTATTAAATATATTACCAGTTATGAGGTCTGGGATATGTGGATTAAAAGATCTGGGGGGCCCTTACCAGCACGTAGGGATGTAGCTGAAGATAGTCCGGTATTTAAAGACAGTAAATGGCAAGTTGTATTGCAGACTTTTCCAACTGCAGGATTCAGGCCTCCAATACCTGAATATCCAGAGGTGTCTAATGTAATACAAACAATGATTCAAAATGTTTTACTTGGTAAGCAGACTGCTAAGGAGGCAATTGCTTTAGCTGAGATTGAGGTAAATTATATACTAAGTAAATAATACGAATTATCTTTGAATATGTAATAAGGTTAAAAGGTTTTAACAAGCCTTTTAACCTTATTCTAAGGAGAGATAGATATGAGTAATATGGAGAATAGTATGACGATTAAAAGAAAAACAAATAATCATATATATTGGTTTATATTACCTTTTTTAATTTTTTTATTAATTTTAGTGGTTTATCCAATATTAAAAAATTTAATTTTGAGTTTTCAAAGTGAAAGTGGAATTTTTGTCAATTACGTTGAGACTCTAAAAAATCGTAATTTTCCAAAGATCATCTTTAATAGTTTTTTGTGGACTTTTAGTAGTATTATTCTTCAATTTATTATTGGCTTAAGTATTGCCTTTCTTTTAAAACAACCTGTTAAAGGTAAGGCAGTGTTTAGAACAATTATGCTTGTATTACCCTGGGCAACACCTGATATTGTTGCGGCTGTGGCCTGGAAATGGATGTATAATGATATGTATGGTGTATTTAACGATTTGCTGGTTAAACTTGGTTTGATAAACGATTATTTGCCCTGGTTGGGTTTTCCGAATTTAGCCAGAGCGGGAGTGATTATAGCTAACACCTGGAAGGGATTTCCTCTTTCGGCTATGTTTTATTTGGCAGCATTACAGACGGTTCCATATACTTTATATGAAGCAGCAGATATTGATGGCGCAAATCTCTGGCAAAAATTTAGATATATAACAATACCGATCATTAAACCTGTAATTATTACTACAATTATGCTAACTACCATATGGAGTATTAATTATTTTCCATTAATTTATACGATGACTGCTGGGGGACCAATAAATGCAACCGATACATTTGTAACTTTTGCTTATAAAAATGCTTTTAAATTCTTAAATTTTAATCGTGCAGCTGCACTGGCTAATATATCTTTTATAGTAATTCTTATGATAGCTATTTCTTATGTAATATTTATTTTTAAGGGGGAGGGCGAGCCTAAAAAATGAAAAAAAAAGTATTGCTATATATTTTAAACATAATAGTTAGTTTAATTATTGCTTTTCCATTTATCTGGCTGGTAATTACTTCACTAAAAACTTATGATCAAATATATAGTTTTCCAATTCTCTATTGGCCAAAAAAGTTTACCTTTGAGCATTATACTCATATTTTAAAATTGAATTTTCCACGTTATTTTCTTAATAGTGTAGTTATAGGTTGTGGGACTGCAATTATTTCAATATTAATTGCGGTCATGCCGGCATATGCATCTGCTAGATATAAATTCAAGGGTAAAAAACAGATTATGTTATCAATATTATTATCCCAGATGTTTCCTCAGATAGTTTATGTTGTTCCCTTTTTTATTATTTTAAAGCAGTTAAACTTGCAAAACAGTTATTTGGGTATGATGGTTTCATATCTTCCATTTACAACGCCTATAGCTGTTTGGATGATTAGGAGTTTTTTTCTAGGAATTCCTGATGCGCTTGAAGAGGCTGCAATGATTGATGGTTGTAATCGTTTTAAAGCTTTTTATAAAATCTATCTTCCATTGGCTATACCAGGTATTGCCTCAGTTGGTATTTATGCCTTTCTTTTTTCCTGGAGTGAGTTGATGTTTTCAATGTCTTTTCTTTCAGCAAAAAATCTACAAACAGTTCCAGTTTTTCTTTCACTATTTGTTGGCCAGTATCAAACACGCTGGGGACCTTTATTTGCGGGTTCAGTAGTAGCCTCAATTCCCCCAATGCTTGTTTTTGCATTATTACAAAAATATTTTATTCAGGGTTTGACCAGTGGTTCTGTTAAGAATTAAGGCTAAATATGTTAAAATATATATAATAAATTTCAAAAAACATATGGTATCGGGAATTAGGAGGGATATGGGTGAATACGGAGAGGCTACAATTATTATATCTTATTGCTTATGATTATTATATTAATGAATTAAAGCAACAGGAAATTGCCCAAAAGCATGATATTAATCGGGTTCAGGTGAGTAGGTATTTAAGTGAGGCTAAAGAAAAAGGGCTTATAGAAATTAATGTTATTAATCCCTTGAAAAATAAAAATCAGTATCTAAAAGAGGAGATAATGGAGAAGTTTCCAGTTAAAAAAGTATTGATTGCCATAACTTATAATCAGAGTAGAGAAGATATTTTGGAGGCATTGGCTAAGAAGGCCCAGGAATATATTAACAGTACTTTTCTTCCCGCTGATCAGGTTGGTATTGGCTGGGGAACTACGCTCTTTCAATTAGCTAAAAACTTTAAAGCAGATAGGTTATTAAATGATATTAAGTTTATTCCTTTAGTTGGTGGATCTCACAAATTTGATAAAGAGTTTCAAGCCAATAATATTTCATTTATGATAGCGGAAAAGTTAGGTGCTAAGAGTTTCCCGTTAATGGCACCATTCTATGCAAATAATCTTAAAGAATATGAAACAATCATAAAAAATTCAGACGTCAAAAAAATATTGGATAAATGGAATGAGTTAACGAAAATAATTGTCGGTATAGGGAGCAATTTTTCTAAAACTCCTTTAATGAAGTTAAATGTTTTAAATGAAAAAGATTTAACAAAGCTGCTTAATTTTAGACAGGTAGGAGATATACTAACTCATTATTTTAATTTGGAAGGACAATTTTGTGAACTTGATATTTATAATAAATTAATCAGCTGTTCACCTGATAACTTGAGTAATGTTAAGGAAGTAATTGCGGTTGCAGGTGGTTTGGAGAAAAAGGAATCAATAACCGGTGCATTAAAGACTGGATTGATTGATACTATCATACTGGACAACATAACTGCAGATAAAATCATAAAAAATACTTGAGGTGACCTAAATGAAGATACAAATATTAAATCTAAATCCTTCATTTGATCATACAGGAATTGTAAAGCATGAGACTGAATCAAATGTTGTTAGAGTTGATGAGGTAGTAGCTCTTTCTAGTGGTAAGGGAATAGATGTGGCTCGAGTGCTGCATATTCTTGGTTATAAGGATTATATAGTCTCAAATATTATTGGAGGTAAAGTAGGTAGATTAATTAAAGCGGGCCTTGAAGAGGAAGGCCTAAAATCATGGAATTTTGCTATTAAAGATGAATCAAGGATTAATTATGCTTATGTAGATGAATTTAAAGGTGATATTTTGATGATTAATGAACAGGGACCGGTTATTATTAATCAAGAAAAGGAGGAATATTTTGCAAAGTTAGAATGCTGGCTGGAAAAAGATCAGATTTTGGTCTTATCAGGGAGTGCAGTCAGGGGTTTTAGTGAAAATGATATTAGAAAGATTATAAAACTTGCTAGAAAAAAAAATATGTATATTGTAGTAGATATTAGTAAACATTTTTTGACAGCTTGTCTTAAGGAAAGTATTGATTTTCTAAAAATAAATAATGAAGAGTTTATCAGTGAATATGAAAAAGATTATGCTTATCAGTTTACTAAGAAAGATGATTTTATCAAGGTTATTGAAAGCGAAGGTTTGAAAAAGACTATTATAACTTTCGGTAAAGATGGTGCCCTGTTTTATAATAATGGTAAAATTTTATATGGTAAAAATAAAAAAATATTTTCTGATTATGCAGTAGGTTCAGGTGATTCATTTTTGGCTGGTTATTTATATGCTTATGTTAATAATTATAATTTAAGTAATTCGCTGAAATTTGCTATGGCCTGTGGTGCTGCTAATACAAGGTCATATGGTGCTGGTTTAATGAAGTATGAGCATATAGAAGAGATAAGGGATAATTATCTCGAAATTATAAATTTAAATTGAAGGAGGTGGCCTTTAAGGTGAAGGCACTAGTTGGTATTGATATAGGTACTACTAATATTAAAGTGATAGCATTTTCAGTTGAGGGTAAACCCCTGATAACCTTAAGTAGGAAGAATGTTATTTGTGAAGAAAATGGTTATTTTGACTTTGATGGGAATTATATATTTAAAAATGTTCTCTCAATGATAAATGAACTTGTAATAAAAGATATTAAGATAGAATCCATTGGTATTTCTAGTCTTGCTGAAACAGTTTTTCCCATTTTTAAGACTGATATAAGTACAATAAAATCAATGGTATGGTATGACCGAAGAACAAATAAAATCAAAGAAAGTTTTTTTAAGAAGATAGGTGAAGAAGATTTTTTTAAAATTACTGGGCTTAAACCACAGGCCTTGTATTCAATTTTTAAAATAGGCTGGTACTATGAAAATGAAAATGAATTTTTTAGTAAGGCCATAAAATGGCTGCCAGTTAATAGTTATCTGGGCTACCAGTTGACAGGTGCTCATTATATTGATTATACAATGTTGAGTAGAACTGGAGCCCTTGATATTAAGAAAAAAGAATGGTCTGATAAGATATTTTCATTATTACCTTTTAATAAGGAAGTATTTCCTGATTTTATTAACAGTGGAGAAAAAATAGGTTTTCTCAAGAAAAGATATAAAAATTTTTTGGGTATAGATTATGATATTCCGGTTAGTTTAGGAGGGCATGATCATATATGTGGAAACTATGCTGTTGCTGCTTTTCAAGGTAATAATGTTATTATGGATTCCATGGGAACTGCGGAAAATATACAGGCTATTGTAAATCTTGAAAATATTGATCTTGAGAAATTGTTTAAAAAAGACTTATTTGTTGGACTTCATGTAATTCCAGATAAAGCCTATATCTATAGAGCCTTTCATTACTCAGGTGGTTTAATCAATAACTTAATCAGCCTCTTTTTTAATAAACCCATAAAAGATATTGGCAAGAAAGACTTTGAGCAGTTTAATAAAGAAGCAAGCAGGTACCTCAATAAAGAGACGGAGATTAATTTTTTCATTGAAGATAATAAGGATAATATCACAAGTAAAGATCTTTTTTTACATGATATTAATATCATTGACATTCCTCTCAGGGCAAGAAGAGGTGAGGTGTTTATGGCTGGAATTCGCTATCTTGGAAAAAAGGGCAAAGAAATTATTTGTGATTTAGAAAAATTAACCGGGATTAAAGCCGAAGTAGTAGCAATTGGGGGTAGTACAAGAAATGAACTATTAATGAAGGAAAAAGCCAGGATTATAAAGAGAAATTTATATATTAATCAGGTTGAGGAAGCAGTAACCTTGGGAGCAGCTTTACTGGGTGGTGTTGGTGCAGGGATTTTTAAAGATTATCGTGAGGCAGTAGGTAATATTAGTAGGGAAAAAGTAAAAGTATTGTAATTTGTAAGTTTTATAGACAAAAATTTTTAATAATAAGGGGGAGTAATAATATGTCATTAGTAAATTTAAATGATATTTTAGTAAAAGCTAAAAAAGGGAAATATGCTGTAGGGGCTTTTAATTTTTTTATTAAGGAAGATCTTGAAGCAATAATTAGTGCTGCTGAGGAAGTTCATTCACCAGTTATTGTGATGACAAGCCCTTCTGCAGTTAAACATTGGGATATTATAGATATTGCTCAATATGTGAGGAGAAGGGCACATTTATCAACTGTGCCAGTCTGTCTACACCTTGATCATGCTACAGATTATAATACAATTATTAAGGCTATGGATGAAGGTTATAGCTCTGTAATGTATGATGGTTCTTTGTTGTCCTATGAAGAAAATGTAAAAAATACTAAAGAAATAGTCAAAGTAGCCCATGCTTTAAACATAACAGTAGAGGGTGAAATTGGCCGTGTTGGTAGGTCAGAAGATGGGGAAGAAGAAATAGATACAGTTTTATCAGTGCCAGAAGAAGTAAAAGAATATGTAGAGGTAACAGGTATTGATGCTTGTGCTATAGCGATTGGTTCTCAGCATGCTATGCAGAAGCAGGAAGCAAATCTAGATTTTGATAGGTTAAAGGCTATTAGGGCAGTTGTTGATCTTCCCTTAGTATTACATGGTTCATCAGGTGTAGTGGAGGAAGAACTAAAGAAAATAGGTAAAGCTGGAATGCAAAAGGTGAATATCGGAACCAGACTAAAACGTGTTTTTAGTGATACAATGAGAAAAATGTTGAATAATAATAAAGAATTACATAACCAGGTAAAGGTACTTGAAGCCTGTACTGATAGTGTTAAGAATGAAGTTATTCACAAGATGGAGTTGCTAGGTTGTATAGCTAAAGCATAGTTTAGTAGATATTTACTAAAGAAGATAATATATTTTAGATACTTATTAGGTGGTCTTCATGTAATTGGCCTCCAATAAAGTCCCTGCTTATTTTAAAAGTAGAGCCTTTAATTCCTGCAAAAATGTTAATACCTCAGTAGGGTTTTTAACAGTATAGTCTGCTGAGGTATTAATTTTATTTTCATTTTCTACATAGATGCCTATACCATTATTGAGTATCTTAAAGACATCTTCATCTGTGCTGTCATCACCGATATAGATAGGTAAGTAACTATCTATTTTATTTTTCTCTTTAATTTCCTGGATTAGTAATTTTACAGCATCACCTTTATTCCAGAAACGAGGGCGTATTTCAATTATTTTACGTCCAGGCAGTATTTCATACTCCCGTTTTCTTATTATTGTTTCAAGGTGTTTAATTATTTTATCTTTATTTATTGTAGTAGGGTGGTGTAGGGTTAAGACCAGTCCTTTGTCTTCAAGGGAATAATCGGGGTCTATCAGGTATTCTTTTTTAAAAAAATCCCTGATATTGTTTAAGTCAGTATTTTTTAACCCCCTATCCTTTCCGGGGGAAAGCTCATTTCCATCAGCAGTGATTATCTCCAGGCCGTGGGTTCCAGCATAATAAATGTCTTTAAGATTGATAAATTTTCTTAAGTCTTTTAGCCTTCTGCCAGTAATGAGGCTGATGGAGTATTTTTCAGTATCATTCAGGTGTTTAATAAGTTCAATAACTCCAGGGAGGGGATAGGCTTCAGCTGGATTGTCTGCAAAAGGAGCCAGGGTACCATCATAGTCAAGAAAGAGTAGGATAGAGTTATATGTGCTAATTTCTTCAAAGACTTTATTTTTACTTATGGATAATTTTTTGTTCATAGACACCCTTCCATTCCTTTAAAAAGAGATCTCTCCACCAGTTCAGGTCATATTTCCTAACCTTTTCTTTAAGACGGTGCATCCTTTCTGTTTTTTCCCATTCAGGCATTTCTAAGGCCTGGTGAATGGTTTCTGTAACCCCTTCTACATCATAGGGATTTACCTGTAAGGCATCCTTCATTGCCTCAGCTGCTCCGGCAAATTCAGATAAGATTAGCATTCCATTATTACTGGCAGCTACATATTCTTTAGCAACCAGATTCATACCATCTATTAGTGGTGTTATCAGGGCTACATCAGCGGCATTATAATAAGGTAGTAAATCATCCTGTTCCATAAATTGATGAAAATATTTGATTGGTGTCCAACCATCCCGTTGATAGCGGCCGTTTATATCACCAATTGTTCTGTTTATTTCTTCCCTCATATCCTGGTATTCTTCTACACCGGTTCTACTGGGGGATACCCGCTGTACCAGGGTGACTTTCTTGATATATTCGGGGTGTTTTTCAAAGAGATGGTCAACTGCCTGTAATCTTTCCAGGATGCCCTTTGTATAATCAAGTCTATCTACACCAAAAATAAGTTTTTCAGCTGAATATAGTTCTTTAATTTTTTTTACTTTTTGATCCATGTCCTTAGATTTTACTGCAAAACTCTGATAATCGACACCGAGTGGGATAGCTGTAACCTTTGTTTGATGTCCGTTAAATTTAATGGTATTCTTTTTTCTATCTATTTTTGCACCGATTTTTTGAGCACAGTTGAGGAAGTTTTTAACATATGACTGGGTATGGAAGGCAATAAAATCACTTGCCAGTATTTGTCTAATCAAGATATTGCGCCAGGGTATAGTTCTAAATGATTCCCAGGCAGGCCAGGGTATATGCCAGAAGAAAGCTAGCCGGGTTTTTTTGTTTTTTTGTCGTATTAGTTCAGGAACCAGTGCAAGGTGGTAATCATGAATCCAGATATAGTCGTCAGCATTAGCTTCTTCAAGGGCTGCTTCAGCATATCTTTGATTAATTCGTTCATATACATCCCAGTATTCCCTTTTAAAATTGGCCTTTTCAATAAAAGAGTGGCAGATAGGCCAGAGTATTTCATTGGAAAAACCATGATAAAAACCTGCAATATCTTTTTTACTAAGTTTTATTCGTTTAAGTTCATAGCCATCTTTATCAGGTACTATAACTTTGCTGTTTTCATCAACTACTTCAAAATCGGCCTGACCACGTCCCCAGGCAACCCAGACCCCTTTTTCTTCCTGCATAAGGGGATCAAGTCCGGTTGTTAAACCGCCAGCCAGTTTTATACACTTAATCTTACCATTCTTTTTTTCATGTGCATAGGGTTCACCATTAGATACAAGTATTAACCGGTTATTATTCATCTTATATCACCTCTCCAAGTTTATTATCTTACCGGTTTATTTTTGTGTATAAAAACTGCTTTCACCTAAGTAAATTTTTCGTAAAACTCCTCTATTATTATGTTAACAATAACTATTATCAAAGTCAAGGGTAAAAGAATATTATTTACCAGAAGTTAACATTCATCATACAATAAAATGATTAAATTCTATAAAGTAAACCAGAGTCATATTATTTATATTATTAAATGAAAAAGAGAATGATGTCTTAAATAAATGAAAAAATGTTTTCAATTTACTTTAAAACATGTTAGAATATCTTTAACTATTAAAAAAATATTATTTACTCGGGGGGTTTAGAGATGGATATGATTAAAAAATCAGTTAAGTTAGATAATGTTTGTTATGATATAAGGGGGCCGGTCCTGGATGAGGCGAAACGGCTTGAGGAAGAAGGGTATAATATTATCAAATTAAATACAGGTAATCCTGCTCCCTTTGGTCTGGATGCACCTGATGAAATAATCCATGATGTAATATTAAATCTAAAAAATGCCCAGGGTTATTGTGATTCTAAAGGTATTTTTCCTGCCCGAAAATCAATTATGCAGTATTATCAGAAAAAGGGAATTATGGATCTGGAGATAGAAGATATCTATATTGGTAATGGGGTTAGTGAATTAATAGTTATGGCTATGCAGGGTTTGTTAAATAATGGTAATGAAATCTTGATACCTGCTCCAGATTATCCCCTATGGACAGCCGCGGTAAATCTTTCAGGGGGTACAGCAGTACATTATTTGTGTGATGAACAAGCTAACTGGTATCCAGATATTGAAGATATAAAAAGTAAGATTAATGACAAGACCAGGGGTATTGTAATAATTAACCCCAATAATCCCACTGGGGCAGTTTATCCTAGAGAGGTGTTGGAGTCGATTGTTGAGCTGGCTCATCAACATGACCTTATTTTGTTTGCTGATGAGATATATGAAAAAATATGCTATGATGGACTGCAACATACCTCTCTGGCAACATTGACTGAGGATTTATTGTGTGTAACAATGAGTGGTTTATCCAAATCTCATCGCGTAGCAGGTTTCAGGGCTGGATGGATGGTTCTTACCGGGGATAAGACAAGGGCTAAGGGTTATATAGAAGGCTTAAATATGCTGGCTTCAATGCGGCTCTGTAGTAATGTAACATCCCAGTATGCAATTCAAACCTCACTGGGTGGGTATCAGAGTATTAGTGACCTTGTTGCTGAGGGTGGTCGTTTGAGGGAACAGAGGGACCTTACCTATCAGAAATTGATTGAGATACCCGGGATAAGTTGTGTTAATCCCAAGGCAGGGTTTTATTTATTCCCTAAAGTAGACCAGGAAAGGTTCAATATTAAAGATGATGAAAAGCTGGCCCTTGACCTATTATTACAGGAGAAAATTCTCCTGGTTCAGGGGACTGCTTTTAACTGGCCTGATCCGGACCACTTCAGGATTGTATTCCTGCCCCGCAAGGAAGAATTGCGTGTTATTATGGAGAAACTCAGTAATTTCCTTACATCATATCACCAGTAGGTAGATAGCTGGTTTTCCTTTAAAATAAGCTAGTTAATAAACCGATTAAACCACCTATCCAGCCGTATACCTCAAGTCTCTGGAAGTAATCACCTGCAAAGGAGTAGAATAGTTTTTCGATTTTACGGGCATCCATATTATTTACCTGTTCAACGGTAATCTTATGGATGTCAATTGTGTTTACTAGGTCAATAAAATTATTATCTACTGACTCAAAGACCGCAGCTGCTGCTAATTTCAGTAAAAAATTGCCTGTTTCTTCTTTAATAAAATCCTCTTTTCTATCTATTAAATTAGTCAGGAATTCTTGTAGTTGGGTATTGATCTCTTTCCTTTTTCCTTTGTTAAGGTAAATTTTCTCTATACTGCTGGAAAGGTCTTTTCTTAGATAATTATAATTTATTAAGGGAGACTGCTTATTATTTGACAGTAGTGCATTAAGGGCCTGGTTGATAAAGTTATTAAGGGATTGACTTTTTAGTAATTTTTCTAAACACTGCCGGACAGTAGGATATAGCTCATCTTTATCTATACTATCCAGTTCTGCAGCAAGCCCGTCAGGGAAAAGTGTATAATATAACTGATGAGAAAGCTCCTTAACTCCTTCTTTAAGTTGGTAATTCTTACTGCTGATTTCTTTACTGAAAAATTCTATATCTTCATTTAAATTAAGCATTAGCTGTTTCAACAGTTTAGTCCCGGTATTATTAGTTGGCTTGACAAGGGGTTTAAAGAGATTGATTATTTTACCGCTAAGGACATTATCACTTAAAATATTTTTAAGTATTAACATTATCCCTCTCTTTTTTAGGATCGGCCCTATTTGGGTAGGGGGATAAGTAGCTATTTTTGTTAAATATTCTCCTGCCTTTTTATTTATATTACTTTCTTCTTCCTTGATTAATTCTGGTAGTTCTTCATCAATTAAAATATCTACTGTCCTGTCCAGGGTTTCATTTATATTCAGCATTTTACCTATTAGCAGCCAGAGTCCGGACTGTTCTTGATTGTGTTTTCTCAGGTTTTCTTTAAGATTCTGACGAATTATTTCCAGAAAATCTATTAGTTTATCAGCTAGATAATTTGACGGGTCAATATTTTTTACGGCATTTTCAGTTAAAGCAGACAAGTGCTTATTAAATTCCTTATCAATAAAGCGGGCGGTTTTTTCCTGGAAAGAGGATGAGTTGATTATTTGGGCAGTAATTTTTTCCAAGACAGCTGTTTTAGTATCCTTTTTAACAAATGATTTTGTAAGTGATATAAGTATATTTTCCACTGTTTTCTCATTTATATTATTAAAACTGTTTTCTACTACCTTGTCAAGATTCTCTAGTAACCAGGTCTCGATATTAAAGTCATTACTTTTTTTAAGTAGTTTTTCGATGATTTCGGTAATTACTGTACTTATCTTATTTAGCTGTTTATTATTTATTTTCTTTAGATTAATTTCTTCTGTCAAAAGGATAGTGTTTTCCATAAGTTTAATTGACTTCTGGCAGATATTATTCCTTTTTTGATAGGTAATCTTAATTATATTTTCGCTAATTCTGTCCAGGTTTTTATGTAGAAGTTCTTGAAACAAATGGTTTTGATCTTTTTTAATTGTATTAACAAGACTTACTTTGAATTCATTTTTCTTACCTTTGAAGAATCTATTTATTGAATTAATATTGAGTAATTCTTGGTGGACAAATTCCCCCAGGGTTTGAGCAAGACGTTTTTTCTCTCTGGCAATAACACCTGGGGTGAAAGGCACCTTCAGACCGAAGAATTTTTTCTCTTGATATGGTTTAAAAACCATTTTCAGGGCAATAACATTTGTTAAATAACCAATAAAACCGTAGGTAAGGACTGTTAAGCCGAGATTAAATTGACCTCCTATCTTGAGGTAATGTCTTAACAAAAAAAGTAGTGAGGCAGAAAAACTCCCCAGTACCCCACCGAAAATAGTAATTGGTTTCAGCTCTCTACCGATGAATTCCTCCAGGATATTTTGAATATCTTGATCAGAGATGGTTTTTAGATTATCACTGATTGTTTTAGCTATTTTTCCATCCAAGAGGGTGGGAAGCTTATCCTGTAGTATTTTCTTAGTAGTAAGCTTTATTCCTTTGGAAGATTTAATTTTATTAAGCTGTTGTAAGAATGAGCTCAGCTTAATATCTGTTGAATTCTTAAGTAGCTGGCTGGATTTCTGGCTTAATAAAGGACTAATAATTTCTTCAGGATTAAGTAAGTTATGTATTGTCTTTTTATTTTTTTCTTGATAGATGCTGCTCAGTTTGTTTTTTAAGCCGGGTAGCTGTTCTCTGCTAAGGCTTATTAGTGATTTATGATAGTTAAGTATTTTATTTTCCGTAAAAATATCATTAATTGAAAGTCCATTTATTTTATTAAGAACACTAATTAGCAGGCTGGAGATATTATAATTTGAATCTTTATTGTAGACTGTCTGCTCAAGCAGTAATTCTAAAATATATTTTTTGTTTTTGGCTATTAAAGGACTTAAGTCCACTTTGATTGTTTGTCCTATTTTTTGTCTGCTTATTTTACGGGCAGTTAAGTGAAATTTTTCCTGTTCTAAATACTTGATTGTTTTTTTCTGTAGTTTTTTGGCCAGTATTTTTGAGTCAATAAGCTCATTATTAAGTAATAAAGATATTAAATCTGAAATTTTCTTATCTTTAAGATGATTTAGCAGTTGTTGTGATAATTGTATTTTATTATGATTTTTCTTACCATGTAGTATATTAATGAATTCTTTACTGATATTGTTTTTTTGGCTGATACTGTTATAAATATAATTTTTTATATTAGCTTGTAGATTGGAGCCGTTTACTTTTTCTGCTGTCAGGCTTTTTTTGACTGCCCGGTCTATTAAATCATTTATTTTTTGATGATTATTACTGATCCATTTTGACAGGTCATTAAGTAAAATATTAATGTATTTATTAAATTGCTGTTCAAGATTTTCACTGCTTATTTTCCCAAGACTTATATCCAGTGATTCAAGGAGCTTAAACAGGGTTTTCAGGAGTTCTTCCAGGGCAGCTAAGCCTTCACTGCTGTTAAAAAAAGATATCAGGGCTTTACTACTGTTGTCTATTAGTTCTGTAGTTTGCCGGGCACCCAGGAGTTGGACAGGAGTCTTATTTTTCAGCCTGTTCTCCATTTTTTGAATAGGCTTATCAAGTTCCATTTTATTATATATTCTAAGTAGGGATTTTAATATTTCATTCCTGTTATTTTTTCCTGTTTGGATAAAAGAGTTATTAGCTGCTGAAATGAGCCTTCTTGTTATACTATCAAAGGATTGCTGTGCTAGGAAGTCTTCTATTTTACATGCCCTATGTTCACTATATAACCTCAGTAAAAGTGTTTCTGTAATTTCTTTGTTTTCGATTATAGGAATTATATTTTTACTTAGATTATCTATGATATATCTAAAATGTTCTGGACTGATCAGCTCTTCCAGGGTAAGTGTTTTTGTTATAGGATAGAGCAAAGTAGCTATCTGCTGGGTGGAGTTTTCCAGGCAGCTGGCTATATTATTTATTGTTTCTAGAGAAGCGGGAATGTCCTTTACTTTAAGTTTAGCGAAAGCTTGATAAAGGTTATTATCTAATAAATCGTCTATAATGTGATTTAAGACCATTTTAAATTCTTTTTTATTAAGTTCATTACTGAGGGTGTTACTATTAATTATCTCTTCTTCAACAAGTTTACTGATGTTCTTTATAAAGTCTTTTTTGGTTTTAATAATTACGCCCCCAAAAGGGCCGTATTTTTTAAAAAGCATTTTAATGGCAATACTATTGGTGGTATAACCAGTAAAACTGCCGCTGATTAGTTCGATTAGTAAGGATAGATAGTTCAAATTATAACCCCCTTTAAAATCCCTTAATTGTATTATACACAATAACAACCCTTACTTTCCATTAATTATAAAAAACAGCTGTAAAAATTATTTAAAATGCTCAGAGATTTTTTAAATAATTTTTTGGAAGTAATCTAAAACAATGAAAATAAAGGGCTTGTAGGGAGATAAAAAAATAATAAAAATTTTAATAAAAAAAGGAATATTTGATTTAGTATAGAATATATAGTATTGTAACCGATTTCGAAACGCCTTGCTTATAATAGTTTATGATGATATATGAAATGATTAATAATTGGGGGTATACAATGGCCACTATAAAAGATATTGCCAGACAGGCTAATGTTTCAACTACTACAGTCTCGAGAGTACTTAATAACTATCCTGATGTTAGTGATAAAACAAGAAAAAAAATAATTAGAATAATTCAAGAAAATAATTATAGACCTAATACTGTGGCCAGAAGTTTATCTACCAGTAAATCTAATACTATAGGAATTTTTTTTACAGATCATTTTAATACGGGTTTACACCATCCGTTTTTTCGTGAGGTTATCTATGGTATGGAAAAATCTCTTGGTGAAAAAGGATATGATATAGTTTATTTTACTAATAGACATTGGGGTGAAAATTTTAGTTATTTAGATAAATGTCAGGACCGTCATGTAGATGGAGTAGCTATGATGGGTGTTTTAAGAAATGACCCTAACTTAAATAAACTGTTAGCTTCAAAAATACCTGCAGTTTTTGTTGATATAGATATTATTGGGAAAAATGCCTCATATGTTATATCTGATAATATATCAGGTGCTAAAAAAGCAATCAATTACCTCTATCAATTAGGCCATAGAAAGATTGGTATGCTCGCTGGTTTTAGTACAACAAAAACCAGTCAGGAGAGGTTTCTGGGTTATCAACAGGCACTAAAAGAATTGAATTTAATCTATAATTCTGAATGGATTTTTGATGGTAATTACTCTGAAGAAGGTGGTTATCAGGCTATGAGAGAGATGTTAAATTTAAAAGAACTTCCTACTGGTTTTTTTTTGTCAGAGTGATGGGATGGCTATTGGTGCTATGCGGGCTATAGAAGAGGCGGGATTTAAAGTGCCTGATGACTTTTCATTAATTGGTTTTGATGATATAGAGGCAAGTAGGTATGTAAGGCCAGCTTTAACCACAGTTGCCCAGAACAAAGAGAAGATGGGTAGTTCTATTGCTAGCTTACTAATAAACATGATTGAAAGTCCTAATGCAGGTAATTCTCCAATTATTTTGCCAGTTAATCTAATTGAAAGAGATTCATGTAAAAAAATAAAATAATTTAGAACCACTACCGAAACCGATTACAGTTATATGAATAGTATGAAATTTTATTTTATTATTTGCCTAAGAAATAATTATAATGCAAATTATTTATTTTGTGTTGAGAGGAGTATAAGAATGAAAATAGATGAGTCTGGTAATTTTATAATTGAAAATTACCAAAAGCAACGTACTTTTTCCAGCTTTTTACCCGGGATAGCAGGTAAATTTGGAATACCAATCTGGGCTTTCTATGTAAATAGAGGACAAGGGGTTGCCAGTTTTGGAATTGAAAATAAAGACAATGCTATTTTAGAATTCTTACCAGCTAATAAATCATATCAATCTGTTACATATAAGGGATTTAGAACATTTATAAAGTTTAAAGATAATTATGGTAATGTCAAAATATATGAACCCTTTACAAAGATTAATCAGAAAATTAATAGTAAGATGATTATAGCACCACATTGTTTAACTATTGAAGAAATAGATAACGAATACCAGCTTGCAATTAAAATTAAATATTTTATTCTGCCAAATGAAAACTTTGGCTCTCTTATCAGAAGAATTTCTTTGAAAAATCTAGCCATGCAGGAGAGAGAAGTAGAAATACTTGATGGATTACCGGAAGTAATTCCTTATGGCTTATCAAATACTGCTTTGAAAGAGGTTAGTCAGACAATGGCCGCCTGGTGTAGGGTTTATAATCTTGAGAAAAAAATACCTCTTTATCGTGTGAAAGCAACTACTGCTGATTCTCCAGAAGTTCATAAAATAGTGAAAGGTCACTTTTGTTTATTTTATACCGATAAGAATACTATACTAACTCCCCTGGTGGATCCCGAGGTTATTTTTGGAGAGGATACAAGTTTTCAAATACCAATAAATTTTATAGATAAAGAATTGTCAGATTATCAAGGAGAACAAATGACCGAAAATCGTTTTCCTTCTGCCATGTCTGCTTATAAGGTTAAAATAGAAGGTGGTTTAACTACTACATTAAATTCATTATTTGGTCATGTGGCAAATGAAAATAGATTGATAGAGATTAAGGAACTAATAACCCAGGGTGATTATTTAGTTAGAAAAGAAAAGGAAAGTGAGATTATACATCATAAGCTTACAGATAATATCTTTACTAAAAGTAATATCCCGGAATTTGATTATTATTGCTGTCAAACCTATCTTGATAATCTCTTACGGGGAGGTTTTCCTATAAATATAGGTCAAGGTGGGAAGATTAATCACATTTATTCCCGTAAACATGGAGATCTAGAGAGGGATTATAATTTTTTTCATCTGGAAGCATCATATTACTCACAGGGGAATGGTAACTATAGGGATGTAAATCAAAATAGGCGTTCTGATAATTTCTTTAATCCACAGGTTAAGGATCATAATATCAAGACATTTGCTAATCTTATTCAGGCTGATGGCTATAATCCTCTTGTTATTAAAGGAAATAAATATTATTTGACTCAAAAGGCTAGAGAAGAAGTAATAGGACTTGTAAGTGATGATTATCAAGACCTGCTTTATGAAAGACTAAAAAAATCTTTTACACCAGGTGAGTTAACCTCATTTATAAATGACTATAACATTAAGTTAAATATAGGACTTGACCAGTTTATTGAAACTGTTATAACCTTGTCATATTCAACAATTGAAGCAGAATTTGGTGAAGGTTACTGGATAGACCATTGGACATATTTGTTGGATTTAATAGAAAATTATCTGGCTATCTATCCGGAAAAATCTAATGAGCTCTTTTTTAATGATGATTCTTATTACTTTTATGATAGCTATATGAAGGTAAAGCCTCGTAGTGATAAATATGTCTTGACAGACCTTGGTCCTCGCCAACTGGATGCAATAGTAGAAGTTGAGGAAAAAAGAAAGTTGATAAATTCGAGGAAAGAAAAGCCATATCAACTACGAAATGAATATGGTAAAGGAAAGGTATATAATACAACTTTACTGGTCAAATTACTATCATTAGTAACTAATAAGATGTCCACCTTAGATCCATGTGGTATTGGCATAGAAATGGAAGCTAATAAACCAGGGTGGTATGATGCTCTTAATGGGTTGCCCGGTATATTTGGTTCTTCTACCCCTGAGACTCTCGAATTAAAGAGATTGGTGGATTATTTACTAGAAATATTGGTTACTGTTAATTATGATTATAAGGTTTTATTACCATTAGAAATTTATGAATTCCTTACAGGGTTGAATAATTTAGTAAATATCTGGCTGGATAATAAAGATGATTTTAACTATTGGGACAAAGCAAGTAGTTTAAGAGAGAAATATAGAGAGAAAGTGTTTTATGGTTTCAAAGGGAATGAACAGGAGATTTTAGTGAAAAATTTGATTGAATACCTGGAGCCTATTTCAAAAAAGTTACATTATTCTATTAAATGTGCTTCCGTAACCGCTTACGGTATTTATTCAACATATTATTACTATATACCAATTGAATATAAGAAGACTGATCAATTTTCAAAAGGAGGTTATCCATTTATTAGAGTAAGCAAATTTGAGCAAGTAATATTACCACCTTTTCTGGAAGGTCAGGTAAGGGCCATGAAGGTCCTTAAATATGATGCAGTAAAAGAATTACATGAGAAAGTCAAACATAGTGAACTCTTTGATAAAAAGTTAAAGATGTACAGATTAAATGGAGATTTATCTGCTATGCCTGATGATATAGGAAGGGCTCGAGCATTTACACCAGGTTGGCTGGAGAACGGCTCAATTTGGCTTCATATGGAATATAAGTATTTATTAGAATTAATCAAAAATCAATTATATGATGAGTTTTTTCAAGCATTAGATGATTGTTTAATAGCTTTTCAAGACCCTGAAATATATGGACGGAGTATATTAGAAAACAGTTCATTCATTATGAGCAGCTCCAATCCTGATGAAAAAAATCATGGAAGAGGGTATATTGCAAGATTAAGTGGTTCAACTGCTGAGTTTTTGGAAATTTGGGCTATTATAGCTGTAGGTATTAAACCATTTCGATATGAAAATGAAAAATTAGTTTTTGAACCTAAAGCTATTCTTAAAACAGAATTTTTTACTAAAGAAGAAAAGAGGATTACTTTAAATATTAATGAGAAGGAATGCAATTTTTTAATCCCCAAGAATTGTTTTACATCATTATTTCTAGGAAATACTCTCCTTGTCTATCATAATCCTGATAAAATTAATACCTTTGATAATTGCAAAATTAACTCATATAAAATTTTAACTAAGAAGGGGGAGATTATAATAGCTGAGAATTCTAGCTTAAAAACACCATGTGCTGAGATGTTGAGAAATGGTGAATTAGAGAGGATAGATATTTATTTAAGTGAAGGGTAAATAGTGAATTTTCAGCTATTAATATAGTTTTAATACTCAAATGAGAAAGGTGGTGACTTATAAAGCTATATTTCACCAATAATTAAAGAGATTAAAAAAATTCAAATTATGAAGGAGGAAGTATAATGAGAAAATTATTAGTTGTAAGTCTGATGATTATCTTGTTAGTTGGTATTTTTACTTTGGCGGTGGCTGCTAAAACTACTATTAAGGTAGCGTGTTATCCTGATCAGGATTCTGGATTTGAAGATATTTTAGACCAGTTCCATGCTGAGTATCCTGATATTGAGGTAGAGCTGGTAACTAATGGTTTTGCTGACCATCATAAAACACTACTTACTCAAATTGCTGCAGGGGCTGAAGTTCCTGATGTAACAACTATTGAAATTGCTTATATTGCTAACTTTGTTGCCAATGGTGGATTTGTCAACCTTTTAGAGGAACCATATAATGCTGGCCAATTTAAGGATAATATAGTTTCATATAAATGGTCTCAGGGGACTACAAATGATGGTCGCTTAATTGCTTTTCCGAGTGATATAGCTCCAGGGACTATTTATTACCGGCGTGATATTCTGGCTGATCTTGGATATAAAATAGAGGATATGAAAACTCTAGAAGATTGGCTTGTTGCTGGTTTGAAATTTGCTAAAGACTTAGATGGTGATGGTGTTAATGACCGCTGGTTATTAGCTGATGCTACTGATATTTTCTTTATGATTGCTAGAAGTGGTAAAGAACTATACTTTAATGAAGATGGAAAATCTATTGTTGATTCAGCAAGATTCATAAAGGCTTTTAGAGCAGCTAAAATGGTTAGAGAGAAAGGTCTGGATGCCAGAATTGGTGCCTGGACTAATGAGTGGTATTCTACCTTTAAAAATGGTACAGTTTTAATTCAGCCTTGCGGGGCCTGGTTAGGTGGTCACATCCGTAACTGGATTGCTACAGATACAGCCGGGAACTGGGGTGTAAGCAATCT
This sequence comes from Halocella sp. SP3-1, assembly GCF_003953885.1. Taxonomy (GTDB): domain Bacteria; phylum Bacillota; class Halanaerobiia; order Halanaerobiales; family DTU029; genus Iocasia; species Iocasia fonsfrigidae. Next base: position 1,382,993 of record NZ_CP032760.1, read on the forward strand.
TCCAGATGAAATGTACGTAAATTGGGGTGGATCCTTCCTGGCAATTCCAGAAAAGGCTAAACATAAAGAGGAAGCCTGGGAATTCATCAAATTTGTTGCTACCAGAAAAGATACTCAGCTAGCTCAGTTTAAGGCCTCCAATATCTTTCCCTCCTGGATGCCTGCTTTTGATGATCCTATTTTTGAGGAAGAAATGGAATTTTTTGCAGGTCAGAAAGCCCGTTTGCTCTGGCTGGAAGCTGCCAAGAAAATACCTAATGTTGTAACAAATAAATATGATGTCATTGCAGAAGAAATTGTTAGAGCGGCTTTAACAGAGGTTCTTGAAAACGATGTTGATCCAGTACAGGCATTAAAAGAAGCTAAAGCTCAGATCGAAAGAAGGGCTAGAAGGTAATAGAATATATGGGGGGTGGGGTTCTCTCCCCCTCAAATAAGGAGGATTAACATGAGATTGAGCAAAAAAGCAGCACCATATGTTTTTATTTCCCCATTTTATATACTTTTCTTTATCTTTGGTGCTTTTCCTATTATTTATTCTTTTTTCTTGAGTTTTCATATCTGGGATGGGATTAGTCCTAAAGAATTTGTTGGTTTTGAAAATTATATCTTTGTTTTAACAGATCCCTGGTTCTGGCAATCAGTCTGGAATAGTTTAGTTATTTTTATTTTAACTACGATTCCACAACATATTATTGCTTTATTTTTGGCATTTATTTTAAATTCTAATTTGGTAAAATTAAAGAATCTTTTTAGGTCTTCCTATTTTTTGCCTTATATCACTTCCTCGGTAGCTGTATCTATGGTATTTGGAATGTTATATGGTGAACATTTTGGGATATTAAATGCAATTTTAAAATATATGGAAAAGTTTTCCCTTATAGGAGCAATGTTTAATATTATCAACTTAAAACTACCTATTAGGTGGTTAGGTGAAGCAGCGTGGATAAAACCATCAATTGCCTTATTAGTAACCTGGCAGTTTACCGGCTGGAATATGATTATTTATTATGCTGGTTTACAGAATATACCTGAAAGTTTATATGAAGCAGCAAAAGTAGATGGGGCCAATATGAGGCAGGTCTTTTTTAAGATTATTCTACCAATGTTGAGACCGGTTATCCTCTTCGGAGTAACCTTATCTATTATTGGTAATCTTCAGCTCTTTGAGCAGCCATTCATTTTGACACCTGATAGGACGGGTGGTAGTGGACGGGCTGGTCTTACAACAGCTTTATATCTTTATCGAACTGGTTTTAACTGGAATATGTTCGGGGTCGGTAGTGCTATGGCTTATATTCTTTGTGTATTCATTATAATTTTATCATTAATTAACAGCAAAATATTCCAAAAAAGGTAGGGGGTTAGTATGAAGTCAAAAACAAATTTGAAAACAGTTATTGTTGATACAGAAAAGAACAAAAGAAGTTGGATGGAGAAGTTTAATAAAACAATACTTTACTTATTTTTAAGTTTTGGAGTTGGAATTACTTTTTTTCCATTTTACTACATGTTAGTGCTAGCTACCCGGAGTAGGGAAGAAATCTTTAATTTTCCACCTCCACTCTGGTTTGGTGGCTCATCCTGGGATAATCTCCAGATTTTATTAGAAAAATTACCTTTCTTCCAGAATATATTTAATTCTATTATTGTGTCTTCCCTGGCGACCCTGCTGGTTTTATTTTTCTGTTCTTTAGGGGGATATGGTTTTGCTAAATATAACTTTAAGGGGAAGGAAAAACTATTTTTTCTAATGTTGGCAAGTATGATGATTCCTAGTTTGTTATCAATTATTCCCTGGTTTATCATGATGAGATATTTTGGCTGGATAAATAGCTTTAAGCCGCTTATTATCCCTGGTGCTGCCAATGCCTTTGGAATATTTTTAATGAGGCAGTTTATGGAAGATATTCCCAATGAAATAATTGATGCAGCTCGAATTGATGGTGCTGGAGAGTTTAAAATATATTATAAAATTGCTTTACCTTTAAGTAAACCTGGACTTGCTACATTAAGTATTCTTACTTATCTGGGAGCCTGGAACAATTTTATGGGGCCTTTATTGGTACTTCAGGAAAAAAGTAAATATACCATATCAGTTGCTTTATCAAAACTAAATGGTAATTTTGAGACTCCTTGGGGGGCAACAATGATGGGGACAGCCTTGGGAGTATTGCCTATTGTTATAGTCTTTATCCTGGCTTCAAAAAGATTTATCTCTGGATTGACAGCAGGTGCTACTAAGGGTTAGTAGAATAAAGCAGAGTATTTGTTCTTACTAAGGGAGTTTCCCTATTGTATAGGGATATTCCCTTAACTTATAATAGGGCAGTATTAAAATCACGGAATTAGAATGAATTGTATAAATATATGACAAATTTAATATAAGAAAGGATGTAACAAATGACTTGGATGTTTACTGATAATAATGGAACATTTAATTTAAAACAAGCAGATGAAATAAGTTGTTTATATTTTCCATTAGCCAATGAGAGTGGAATGATGTCTGCAGTAACTCCTTCTTTGAATGGAGATATTAAAACCGGGCAGAATAGTTTCTTACTCCAGCCTGTTTCCGCCGAAGATTTACATAATAATCGTTCAAATCGGAACTTCTGGTTTAATATAAAAGGATATGGGCCCTGGTCAGCAACTGGTAATTCAGCCCGGCAAATATCTTCTAAATATAGTAAAAAAAGTGATGAAACTGTAGAATTAGAGGCCGGGTTTTTATGGCATAAAGTAATACGAGAGAATCGTCAAATTAATATAAGGGCAGAAATAACAAATTTTGTACCAGTAGACGATGATCAACTTGAGTTAATGAAAGTATCTATTATCAATACAGGTAAAGAAAAAATCGAATTAACTGCAACAGCGGCTATTCCTGTTTTTGGACGTTCTGCGGATAATCTAAGAGATCATCGTCATGTAACTTCACTTTTAAATCATATTAAAACCAATAATTATGGGGTTATAGTAAAACCTACTTTGTCCTTTGATGAGAGAGGTCACAAGAGAAATTATACTTCCTATGCTGTTTTGGGCAGTGGACCTGATAATTCAAATCCCATAGGGTTTTGCCCTGTTTTACAGGATTTCATAGGGGAAGGGGGTACTCTGGATTGGCCCCGTACTATTGTCGAAGGCAATTCAGATTATGTTAAGTCAGGGTTTGAATATGATGGCTATGAAAGTATGGGAGCTCTTAGATTTAAAGAAGAAGAATTAGAACCTGGAAATTTTATTTCTTATATTATTGTTATGGCCATTGATCAAACTGGGAATAAGATGGATAAATATATTGAAAAATATTGTTCAGAAAAGAGTTTTGATAAAAAATTAGCTGAGAACAAGGAATACTGGCAGTCAAAATTAAATCAATTAACTTTTTATACTGGAGACCATAATTTTGATAACTGGATGAAATGGGTTACCTTGCAACCTATCTTACGTAGAATTTATGGCTGTTCATTTTTACCATATCATGATTATGGTCGAGGAGGTAGGGGGTGGCGAGATCTCTGGCAGGATTGTCTTGCTTTATTATTAATGGATGATGAAAATGTCCATGACCTTCTATATAATAATTTTGCTGGTGTTAGAATTGATGGTAGTAATGCCACTATTATCGGTAATGCGCCTGGTGAATTTATTGCTGACCGTAATAATATTAGCAGGTTATGGATAGATCATGGGGTCTGGCCTTTACAGACTACCAGCCTTTATATTAATATGACAGGTAACTTGAGGTTTTTATTAGAAAAACAAACTTATTTTAAAGATGGGATAATATCTTTTGCTAGAGAGAGAGATGAATACTGGAATATAGATATAGGTAATAAGTTAAAATCAAAAGAGGGCAAAATTTATCAGGGGAGTATTCTTGAACACATATTATTAGAGAATTTAACTGCATTTTTTAATGTTGGTGAAAATAATAATCTCAGACTAGAAGATGCTGATTGGAATGATGGTCTTGATATGGCATCAGAAAAAGGAGAGAGTGTAGCATTTACAGCTTTTTATGCTGGTAATCTACTTGAAATAGTTAGATTGCTAGAGAAATTAAGAGATCAGGAAGGCATTACTGAAGTAGAATTATTAGAAGAGATAAATGTTCTATTGGATTCTCTTAATGATAGTCTAAATTATAGTAATGTCGAAGAAAAAAATAAGACTCTAGCAAAGTATTTTAATAGCTGTAAACATAATATATCAGGTAATATGCTTAGTATACCTATTAATGAACTTATAAAAGATATAAAATGTAAGGCAGAATGGGTGGTAGAACATTTCAGAAAAGAAGAATGGATAGGTGATAAAAATGGCTATGAATGGTTTAATGGTTATTATGATAACAATGGTCAGAGAGTAGATGGTGTTGGACCAGTAGAAACAAGAATGACTTTAACCGGTCAAGTGTTTTCTACTATGTTTGATATTGCTACTGAAAAACAGATTGAAAAAATAACGTTAGCTGCTGATAAGTATTTGTTTGATAAGAAAGTAGGGGGTTATAGGCTTAATACAGAGTTTAAAGATAAGGAACTTCAACTTGGTCGTTGTTTTGAATTTGCCTATGGACACAAAGAAAATGGTGCTATGTTTAGCCATATGTCTGTAATGTATGCTAAGGCTCTTTATCAACGTGATTTCGTTAAAGAGGGCTATAAAGTATGGAATACAATTTATCAACACTGTCTAGATTTTGAAAAAAGCAGGATTTATCCTGGTATTCCCGAATATATTAATTCCCGCGGTAGGGGAATGTATACCTATCTAACCGGTTCTGCCAGCTGGCTGCTTTTAACAATGGTTACAGAGGTATTCGGGATAAAGGGTTTTTTAGGAAGCTTAAAAATTGAACCTAAACTACAAAAAGAACAATTTGATCAAGATGGTAAAGCTAGTATTAATATTAATTTTGCTGGTAATAAACTAAAGGTCGAATATATTAATACTGATAAGTTGGACTGTGGAGAATATGAAATAAAAAAAGTTACTATGAATGGAAGAGAGATTACTCCACATGAGATGGGTAGTTATGTAGTAATTGATAAAGGAGATTTACAGATATTGGAAGCAGATGAAAATATAATTATTGTTAAACTGGGATAGCTATTAATAATACGAGAGGATGATTTTATATGGGGATTAATAGTAATCTGTTAGAGATAAAAGAATATACTGATGAAGGTTATAGTCCTGTCATTGATTATGATAAATGGCGGGTAGCAGTATTAAAAGTGTTAAATCCCTCTTTAGGGGTCTGCAATGATTAATAAATTAGAAGGAAAAATTAGTAATTATAAAGTTAGCTTAAATTGAGAGAATCTGTAACTCTTACTTTTTTAAAATGATTTAAAATGCTAGCCTTACTGGACAAATGATTTAGAAAGATATAAAATATTGGTGGAGAAATATGATAGTCAATTATTTAGAGGAGGTATTAATGTGTTAGGAGATGTTGCAAAAACGATAAGGGGATTGTCTGCCGATGGTGTTGAAGAAGCTAATTCAGGCCATCCCGGTCTACCGATAGGTTGTGCAGAGATAGGTGCCCTGCTTTATGGGGAAGAATTAAAATATGATTCTTCTGATCCTGAATGGCCTGATAGGGATAGATTTGTTCTTTCGGCAGGTCATGGTTCAATGTTGATGTATTCTGTTTTACACCTGGCAGGTTTTGGTCTTAGTCTTGATGACTTGAAGGAATTCAGGCAGTTACATTCTAAAACCCCTGGACACCCGGAATATGGTTATACCCCCGGGGTAGAGACAACAACTGGACCATTGGGACAGGGTTTTGCTAATGCTGTAGGAATGGCTCTAGCAGAGAGGATGTTAGCGGCCAGGTTTAATACAGCAAAATATGAGATAGTTGATCATTATACATATACCCTGCTTGGTGATGGTGGAATGATGGAAGGGGTCGTTTCAGAAGCAGCTTCTCTGGCCGGCCACCTGGGGCTGGGTAAATTAATTGCCTTTTATGATGATAATGATATCTCGATTGGTGGTAATACAGATATAACCTTTACTGAGGATGTCGGAGCAAGGTTTAAAGCTTACGGCTGGCATGTTATTGATGGGGTTGATGGTCATGATATTTCAGCACTACGTGAAGCGGTTAGAGAAAGCAAGGAGATAAGTGATAAACCAAGTTTAATTATTGCCAGGACAAAGATAGCCTTTGGCGCCCCAACTAAAGAGGGTACTGCAGCAGCACATGGTGCCCCACTTGGTGAAGAAGAAATCAGGGGTCTTAAAGAAAAAATTGGCCTGCCTGTTGATAAGAAATTCTATGTCAGTCAGGAAGTAAGGGATTATTTTGAAGAACATAAAACTAATTTAAAGAAACTAAGGCAGGAATGGGAAAAGACCTTTGAGAGCTGGGCAGAGGAAAACCCTGAACTTAAGAAACAGTGGGATAGGGGTATTAAACGGGAACTCCCGGCAGAGCTTAAAGATGTAGTTATGGATATGAAAATAGAGGCACCAGTAGCCTCCAGGAGCTCATCGGGTAGTGTTTTATGTGAGATAGCTGATCAAGTTGACTACCTTGTTGGTGGTTCAGCTGACCTGGCTCCTTCTAATAAGACATATCTTGATAAATATGATGAGGTTCAGCGTGACAATTTTGCTGGACGTAATTTCCGTTTTGGTGTCAGGGAACATGGCATGGGTGCGATAGTCAATGGTATTTCACTCCATAAGGGGCTGCGTCCTTTCTGTTCAACATTTCTGGTTTTTTCTGATTATATGAAACCTGCCATTAGACTAGCTGCTTTAATGAAACAACCTGTAATCTATGTCTTTACACATGATTCGATATTTGTGGGGGAAGACGGTCCTACTCATCAACCGATAGAACATGTAGAATCACTACGTGTTATTCCTAATTTGAAGGTAATTCGTCCGGCTGATGAGGAAGAGACCAAGTCTGCCTGGCTTACTGCTATGGAAAGGAAAGATGGGCCAACAGCACTCATTTTAACCAGACAGGGACTGCCTCATCTTGATAAAGCTGATGGATTTGCTGCTATTTCTAGAGGTGCTTATGTAGTTAAAAAGGAAGAGGGTAATAGTTTAGATGTGGTATTAATGGCAAGTGGTAGTGAGGTATCTTTAGCTTGTGATACTGCTGAGCTTATTAATGAAAAGGGTAAAGCTGTACGTGTAGTCTCTGTTCCTGACCGCAAGGAATTTATTAGTCAGGGTAAAGACTATATTGATAAAGTTCTTGGCAATAGGGATGCCTTTAGGGTTGTACTTGAAGCTGGTGTTAGCAGTGGCTGGTTCCGCCTATTGGGAGAGAATTATCATGTGGTTTCTATGGAAACCTATGGTGAAAGCGGTCCAGGTCAGGAAGTAGCAGATGAATTTGGGTTTAAGGCTGAAAAGATTGCTGAAGATGTTTTAAAAAAACTTAAATAAAAATTATCTGCACAAATTAAATATTAACCCCCTTAATGGTTTATATAACATAAGCAATAAGGGGGTTTTTAATATCTTATTTTTGATATTTAAAAAAATTAAATAATAAGCATTTTTTTCTTATTAATTACATATGTATTTATTAGCGTGTAAAAAAAGAGGTGATCTATTTAAAGATCACCCTGAGGCCTATAGAGACTCCCAATATAAAGGCCTCGATATCTTTATCAGTTAGAGTGAGTATAAAGACACAGATTATTAGCATACCGGTGAGGACTTTATCAGTTGGTGTTTGAGGTTCTTTAAACATATCTTATCCCCCCTTTGTTGTTTGCATTTTATGTCTATCACCTCCTTTAAACAGATCTTGTCTTACTATAAATATATTCATAAATGAATATGAATAGAACTAAAAACACTACTTTTTTGGACAAAAAGTAGTGTTTTTTTAATCTTCCTTTTTTTAAGTGATCTAGGGAAGGATATTTTATACCAAAGTCGAATAATGTAATAACAGCTTTTTTTTACAGGAGGGGTCTATGGTGAAACAGGGAAAAGATATTGTTTTTACACTTGATATAGGGACCAGAACTGTAATTGGACTAGTTATTGAATATAGAGATGATCTTTACAGGATTATTGATTCAGAGGTAGTGGAGCATGAGGAAAGGGCTATGCTTGATGGTCAGATACATAATGTTAATCAGGTTGCTAGACAGGTAAAGTTAGTTAAAGAAAGATTAGAAGAGAGACTGGGTATTATCTTAGAAAGAGTGGCGATTGCAGCTGCTGGTAGGGCACTCAGGACAGTAGATTATGATAATATTGTTGAGTTTGATGGCAAGAAAATTATTACAGCTGAAGATGTTCAGGCCCTGGAGTTTAGTGCTGTTCAAAAAGCGCAGACACAACTAGCTTCCTCAGGTAATGCCGGGGATCTTGCCCGGGATTATCATTTTGTTGCTTATAGTGTCAGGGAATACATTCTTGATGGTATGAATATAGGGAGTTTAGAGGGTCAACGGGGCCATAAGATTGAAGCGAAGATTATAGCTACTTTTCTACCGAGGATTGTTGTTGATTCACTCTTAACTGTGGTCAGTGAGGCTGACCTGGAGGTTGATTATTTAACACTGGAGCCTATTGCTGTGTCCAGTGTTGTGATACCAAAAGACATGTATAACTTCAATCTGGCCCTGGTTGATATAGGGGCAGGAACCTCAGATATAGCAATAACTAAGGGGGGTTCCATGATAGCCTATGCCATGGTACCAGTAGCTGGAGATGAGATTACAGAGTCTCTGGCTGAACACTACCTCCTTGATTATAATACAGGTGAGAAACTTAAACGTTCTTTGATTCAGGGAGGGGAGATGACTGTCAGGAATATTTTGAGTCAGGAGATTACTATTCCTGCTGAGGAAGCTGTAGAATCTATCAGGCCTGTAGTTCAGAGCCTTGCTTCACAGATAGCTGAGTCAATCCTGATGCAGAATAAAAAGGAGCCTCAGGCAGTTATGTGTGTAGGTGGTGGGAGTTTGACTCCTGGTCTCCTGGAGGAGATAGCCAGTGTGCTTGGATTACCAGCAGAACGAGTAGGGGTTAAGGACTATAGTGATATAAAAAATATAGCCGGCTCAGTAGATGCTGTTAGTAAATCTCAGGTCAATACACCTATTGGTATTGCTATTTCTTCACATAAAGATAAGAGAAAAACGTCATTTCTTAATATTGAGGTTAATGGGGTAAATTATCAACTTTTGACCCTTGATCGGCCTACTGTGGCTGATGCCCTGCTGGCTGCTGAAATTGATTTTCGGAAACTGCGGGGTATTCCAGGTATGGGTTTAACATGTACTGTCAATGGTGAGTTAAAGACAATCAAGGGTTCACTGGGTACTCCTGGCAAGGTTTTACTAAATGGCAGTGAGGTTGAGGACCTGGAAAGGATTATTTCCTCCAGGGATAAGATTGTCTTTGAACCTGGTGAAGAGGGGCATGATGCCCGGGGAGTAATTAGTGATGTCTTGCCTGAGCTTAGCTCTGTTCAAATTTTTATCAATGGAGAAAGAGTTAATCTGGATGCACTTATTTACCAGAATGGTCTGCAAGTTACTGAGGATGCAGTACTTGAGGATGGTGCAGAAATTAAATATTATCAGCTTGAAACAGTCAGGGATGTAGTAGCTTCATTTTATAAAAAAGACCCAACTTTATTAAGAAATGAATATATTAGCTATAAAGTTAATGGAAGGGATTATTATTATCCTGCTGAAGGGATACTAGTGCTTTCTGATGGTCTCCCACTTGATCTTGATCTACCTGTAGAGGAATGTAAGAGGCTTGAGATAATCGAGAGTAGTAATGAAGACTTGACAATAAATAAGCTATTAAATGGTGAGCTTAAGGATTCTATTAGGATAGAGTTTAATGGCAGTCGCTTAGAAATACCCACCAGTAATAAGATATATTGCAATAAAAAAATAGTTGATAAAGAATACTGTATAAAAGATGGGGATGAAATAAAATATAGCCTTTCCCCACTTACTATTAATAAGGTGTTTGACTTTATTAGTTATAAAATTACTCCTTTTAATGAAAACTATAGCTTAACAATTAATGGGAAAGAAGCCGGCCTGGAAGAACAGGTTGCTGAAGGAGATAAAATTGAACTTAGTTTTGGTAAAAGGCTTGGTTATAAGGGTTAAATAAATGTTTATAGACTGTGATAAAGGAGAGCGATGCTTACCCCCAAGAGACTACCAGCTAGTACTTCAAAAGGGGTATGACCTACTAATTCCTTAAGGTCTTTTTTGATTAACTCTTTATCAAAACCGTGTTTTAGCTGTAAAGGGTCAAGGTGTTTTAAGAGGTGGTTTAGGAGATTGGCCTGTTCGCCAACAGCCCGTCTAACACCACCAGCATCATAGATGATTATTAAGGAAAAGACGCTTACTACAGCAAATAGGTCAGATGTAAATCCATATTTTAAACCGATTAAGGTTGCTAGTGTTGAGACAAAAGATGAATGTGAACTGGGCATACCACCTGACCCCAGGATGCGGGTAATGTCAAAAGGGTATTTTGTAAAAATCTTTAGGGTCTGGGCAGTACAGAGAGAGAGAAGTGATAGCTCAAGTATGTTCATATTTAAAATCCTTTCTTTCAATATAGTCACTTTGTTCTATTTTATAAAATAGTACAATCATTTTCAAGTATAAAAATTAAAGAATGACAGGGGGATATATAGTTTGGATAAGAGAAATTCACAGGATAATCCCTATAGATACATTAATTCTTTTGCTAAATTTGGCAGCAAGGATGGTTATAAACCTGGTTTAGAGAGAATAGAGCAGTTGTTAGCTTATTTTGGTCACCCGGAATCTAAGCTTAAAATTATACATGTTGCCGGGAGTAATGGGAAGGGTTCAACAATTGCCTTTCTGGAGTCTATTTACTATTCTGCTGGCTATAAAGTGGGTGCTTATACCTCGCCACATCTTTTGGAATTCAATGAAAGGATCAGGGTTAATAAAGAGTTTATTACTACTACTGAACTTGCCGAGATAGTTGCTGAGATAAAGGCAGCTGTGAAGTGGCTTTCTACTACACCCTATGGTTGCCCTTCTTACTTTGAGATTGTTACGGTAATTGCCTTTCTTTATTTTTATCGTAAGGGTGTTGATCTTGTGATGCTTGAAGTAGGTCTGGGCGGCAGACTTGATGCTACTAATGTAATCAAAAAACCTCTTTTAAGTGTTATTACTAGCATTAGTCTGGAACACACAGCTATTCTGGGTGATTCTATCATAGAAATTGCCAGGGAAAAGGCCGGTATAATTAAGAGTAACTGCCCAGTTCTTACTGCTGTAAACAATAAAGATGCCCTTGAAGTAATAAGAGAGTTATCTTTTAATAATAAGGCTACTTTAAAGTCTATTGATAATTTATTCACTTTCATTCTTAAAGAAAGTGGACTTGAAGGTCAGGTCTTTTCCTTAAAATACAGGGGCCTGGGACTTAAAGCAGCTGGACTTGAAGAGGGAAAAAATAGAGAGAAGTTTAAAGAATTAGAGGGGGATTATTTTATAAAACTGCCCGGGAAACACCAGCTTAGAAATGCTGTGCTGGCGGTAGCTGTTGTAGCAGAAAATACTCCTGAATTTAAGGTGGATAAACAGGACCTGGTAGCTGGCTTAAAAACTGCTTTTATTCCTGGGCGTTTAGAGCTGTTTTCAAAAAAGCCGCAGGTAATGCTTGATGGGGCACATAATCCAGAAAGTTTAAGTAGTCTTATAGAGTTTTTACTTAGTAATACAGGGGAGTTAGGGAAAAAGATAGTCGTTCTTTCTATTCTAAAGGATAAAGATATATTTGCGATGATTAGGCTTTTTAAGCTGCTTGATAGTGTTGAATTAATAATTACTGATAATGGAAATGAAAGGGCACTCCCCCCAGACAAGATTAAATCTATTGCTGATGAACTGGGGATTCCAAATCTGCTTTATCCTGATATTAGGACTGCTATCAAGCAGGCCCTGTTAAAGATATCAGAGGGGGATTTTCTCTGTATAACAGGTTCATTATATACTGTTGGGGCAGCTAAGAAATATTTATTATCAAACAATAGTTAGATGTCTTACTGGAATAAAATAAGACAAATAATCATAATAGTAATAGTAGTGAAGAAGGGAGTGATTGGTTAATGGAGAGGAGAAACAGTCTTTCTCTTACAACTGTTGTCATTGTGTTAGCTTTATTTGCCCTTTTTGTCGGATATCTACTGGGGAACTGGATTATTCAACTGGTTGTTGGTACTTCCCCTGATGATAGTTCACAGCTTACTGAAAATAAAGTGGTGGAAGAAGAAATTATTGTTGAGGATGATAATGATAGTGACCTCGAATCATCAACAAGGTATATTTCGGAAGATAAGAATGATCAAGAAACTATCAGTATTAATCAACAATTAAGTGGTGATGTCTTTGTTGTTCAGGTAGGGGCCTTTAGTTCTTACAACAATGCGGTAGTATTAAAAGAAGAGCTGGCCAGTAAGGGTTTTCAAGCTGTTATAACTGAAGGGGAACCATTTAAGGTACAGCTGGGGGCTACTACAGATAGAGAGAAAGCAGAAAAAACTAAAGAAGAAATCAAAAAACTCGGCTATGATGCCTTTATTACCCACTGAATAGTGGGAATTTTTTTTCGGGTTGTTTTTGTCCCACGGATGCGTTATAATATGTTTAGCATTTTAGAGTGCAGAAGGTTGCTAGAAAAATTTGTATTTTTAGTAAAAGCAAAGGGGTGAATTGATTAGTGGGTGTATTAACATTTAAACAAGGGATTCATCCAGAGTATAATAAGCAGTTGAGTAAGGATAAACCCTTTAAAAAAGCAAAGCGACCGGAAATTGTAACGATACCTCTTCAGCAGCATATTGGTGCTCCGTGTAAACCTCTTGTAAAGAAAGGTGACCACGTTGACCTGGGTCAGAAGATAGGTGATAGTGATAGTTTTGTTTCTGCCCCGGTTCATGCATCTGTGTCAGGAGTAATTAAGGAGATTAAGAAAGTAATGACACCTGTTGGGAAAAAAGCAGATGCAATTGTCATTGAAGCCGATGAAGAAGATCTGCTGGCTGAAGGTATAAAACCAAGGGGAGAGCTGGCAGAACTAGACCCTGCGGATATAAAGGATATTGTTCGTGAGGCCGGGATTGTAGGAATGGGAGGGGCTATGTTCCCAACCCATGTAAAGCTGGCGGTGCCTGATGGTAAAGAAGTAGAGTATATTATTTTAAATGGGGCTGAATGTGAGCCGTATCTTACTGTTGATCATCGGATGATGATTGAGAGACCGGGTGATATAGTATTTGGTCTTCAAGCACTTATGAAAGCTACTGGTGCTAAAAATGGGATCATCGGTATTGAAGAAAACAAGCCTGAAGCAATTGAAGTTATGCAGCAAGCAGTTCTTAGTGAGGAAGGATTAGAGGTTAAGGTACTGGCGACCAAATATCCACAGGGTGGTGAAAAGATGTTAATTAAAGCCATCCTTGACCGGGAAGTCCCGGCAGGAGGATTGCCCCTTGATGTGGGTGTGGTGGTTAACAACATAAGTACTGCTGTGGCTGTAAGAGATGCTATTAAAGAGGGTATGCCTCTTGTTGAGCGTTCTGTAACAGTTACTGGCAGAGGTATTAAAGAACCGATAAATCTTATTTATCGGATAGGAACACTTGTTAGTGAATTAATAGCTGAAGCAGGTGGTTTTGTTGGTAAACCTGGTAAGGTTATTCTGGGGGGACCGATGACTGGTTTTGCTCAGACAGTAATAGATCTGCCTGCTGTAAAGGGTACTTCAGGTGTACTGGTTTTGCCAGAGGATGAGGTAGCAGATTTTGAACCTGCTCCCTGTATTAAGTGTGCTCGCTGTGTTGATGTCTGTCCACAGTTTTTAATGCCTGTTAATCTGGCAAATTACACTGAACATGAGATGTTTGAGGAGCTAGAGAAATATCAGATCCTTAACTGTATCGAGTGTGGTTCCTGTTCTTTTATCTGTCCAGCTAAAAGACCTTTGATGCAGTATATTAAAATGGGAAAAGCTGAAGTAATAGCCAGGAAACGCAAGGAAAAATAAAAGGGGATGAAATATAATATGAATAATAATCAGCAATTAGTAGTTTCATCATCCCCTCATATAAGGGATGTAACTACTGTAAGTCAGATTATGTGGTCGGTAGTGTTGGCTCTTCTACCTGCTGTAATAGCAGCGGTGTACTTTTTCAAGCTCCAGGCCCTCGCTATCATTATTGTAAGTATTATAGGAGCGGTTTTAACAGAACTTATTTTTCAAAAGGTAAGGAATAAAAAGATTACTATTGATGATGGGAGTGCAGTTATAACTGGAGTATTACTGGCTTTAACACTTCCTCCTACTATGCCTTTATGGATGGTTTTTTTAGGTAGTGTTGTAGCAGTTGGTCTAGGCAAACAGGTTTTTGGGGGATTAGGTTATAATCCTTTTAACCCTGCTCTGGTTGGTAGGGCTTTTCTAATGGCAGCCTATACTGTCAAGATGACGACCTGGGTAGCTCCAATAAATAGTGGGAGTTCTTCTGTCAAGATGTTAATAGGCCAGTTAGTTGGAAGAAATGTAGATCTTGTTTCAACTGCAACACCACTTAATTTAGCTAGTAAAGGAGAGATAACGGAGTATTGGAATCTCTTTATAGGTCATATTGGTGGTTCTCTGGGAGAGACATCAGCCTTTGCTCTTTTGCTGGGTGCCGCTTATTTGATTTATAAAGGATATATCAGCTGGCGGATTCCAGCAGGTATGATTGCTTCTGTTTTTATTTTATCTATGATTTTTGGTCAGGATCCAATTTTTCATGTGCTAGCTGGTGGTCTTGTGTTAGGGGCCTTTTACATGGCTACTGATATGGTAACTTCACCAATAACTAAAATGGGCCGCTGGATATTTGGTATTGGGGCTGGAACTCTGGTAGTAATTATTCGTATCTGGGGTGGGTATCCAGAAGGGGTATTATACTCCATTTTATTGATGAATACTGCTGTTCCCCTCCTTAATCGTTATACCAGGCCGCGTAGTTTTGGGGAGGTGACTTCCTGATGAAGAAATTAGTTTTGACATTAACTGTCCTGGGTCTTATATCTGCTTTAGTGCTGGCCTTTGTTTTTCAATGGACTAAACCATTGATAGCAGAACATGCAGCTCAAAGAAAAAAAGAGGCTATCCTGGCTGTTCTCCCTCAATCAGATGATTATACTGAAGTAAGTAAAAATGGTGTTACTTTCTTTGAAGGTAATAAAGCCGGTGAGGTTGCTGTCAGTCTTACAGGTGGAGGTTTCCAGGGAGAGATAGAATTAATGCTTGGAGCTAATCCGACCCAGGGTATTATCTATGGTATTCGGATACTGGAACATTCAGAAACCCCTGGGCTTGGTGCTAATATTGAAGGAGAGGGTTTCCTGAAAAACTTTACAGATAAACCCTTTGGTGATTATCAGGTAGTAAAGAGGCCTGTAGAGAAAGCAAGTGAAGTAGAGGCCATTTCAGGGGCGACTATTTCATCTGATAAGGTTACTACTATAGTTGAGCAGGCTGTACAGGAACTTAGGCGGGCCTATGGGGGTGGTATGTAATGCAGTTATTAAAGGATTTTAAAAATGGGCTCTGGAATGAAAACCCGATTTTCAGACTGGTGATTGGTATGTGTCCAACACTGGCGGTAACCAATACTGCTACAAATGGACTGGCTATGGGTCTAGCTACCAGTTTTGTTCTACTGGCCTCTGAAATTGTTATTTCCATAATAAAAAAGTTAATACCAAATGATGTAAGGATACCGAGTTATATCTTAATAATTGCTACATTTGTTACCTTTGTAGATTATTTTCTCAAGGCCTTTTTTCCGGGGATTGCTGCTTCCTTAAGTTTATTTA
The DNA here is from genome assembly GCF_003953885.1 of Halocella sp. SP3-1. Classification (GTDB taxonomy): domain Bacteria; phylum Bacillota; class Halanaerobiia; order Halanaerobiales; family DTU029; genus Iocasia; species Iocasia fonsfrigidae. The sequence continues at coordinate 1,398,904 of NZ_CP032760.1, forward strand.
TTCCGCTAATTGTGGTAAACTGCCTGATATTAGGTAGGAATGAGGCCTTTGCTTCTCGAAATCCACTCTTAAATTCAATTGCTGATGCAGTTGGAATGGGAATTGGTTTTACCTGGGCTCTGACACTGCTTGGTGTTGTACGTGAATTACTTGGTATGGGTTCAATCTTTAGTTTTCAAATCTTTAAGCTGGCTGCTGAAGGCGGCTGGTATGAACCGATGATTATTATGATCCTTCCAGCTGGTGCTTTTATTTCACTGGGAATACTGGTTGGGTTGATGAATTATATTTCTAGAAAAGGGGTGAAGGAATAATGGAACAATTCACCCAGATTGTACTACTTTTTGTTAGTACTGTATTGGTTAATAATTTTATCTTGGTCAGGTTTCTTGGTATCTGTCCTTTTCTGGGGGTATCCAGACAGGTTGAGACGGCTTTTAGTATGGGAATGGCAACAACCTTTGTTATGACTATTACCGGAGCTGCTACCTGGTTAATAAATACCTTTATCCTGGAAGCCTATGGTCTTGAGTTTTTACAATATGTTTCTTTTATTATTGTAATCGCCTCACTGGTGCAGTTTGTAGAGATGTTTATTAAAAAGAGTAGTCCTGTTCTTTATAAGGCCCTGGGGATTTTTCTGCCTTTGATCACGACAAATTGTGCTATCTTGGGTCTGGCACTCTTAATTCCCTTAAATGGCTATAATTTTATTGAGAGTGTTGTTTTTGGTTTTAGTGCTGGGGTAGGATTTACATTAGCTATCTCTCTGATGGCTGGTTTGCGGGAGACTATTGAATTTGCAGATGTGCCTGAGGTACTTAAGGGTGTACCGATTACTCTGCTTATTGCAGGTATTATGGCCATGGCCTTTATGGGTTTTTCCGGCTTGATTTCAATGTAGTTTATATATAAAAAAATGTACGGACCTTGGAGGTGAGATGAAATGGAATCAATTTATATTAATTCTCTCCTCAGTATGGGGGGCTTAGGCGCATTATTAGCAGTTGGACTGGGTTTTGCTGCTAGGGCTTTTCATGTTGAGAGGGATGAAAGAATAGACCAAATAGAAGAGGTATTACCTGGCGCTAATTGTGGTGCTTGTGGTTATGCTGGTTGTAGTAATTTTGCAGAAGCAGTTGTTAATGGTGAGGCTGCTGTAAATGGCTGTCCTGTCGGGGGAGATAAAGTTGCTGCACTGGTGGCTGAGATTATGGGAGCAACAGCTGGTTCGGGAGAGAAACAGCTTGCCCAGGTTCTCTGTAATGGAGGTTGGCAGGAAACTGAGCAGCCCTCAGAATATCGCGGTATAAAAACCTGTAGTGCTGCTAATATGGTAAGTAGTGGTACAAAATCTTGCCAGTACGGCTGCCTTGGTCTGGGAGAATGTGCAGCTGTTTGTCCATTTGATGCCATTGAAATGAGTGAGAATGGACTACCAGTAATTGATCCAGAGAAATGTACTGGATGTGGTAAATGTGTGCAAGCCTGTCCAAGAGGGATTATAACCCTGGCACCTATATCAAGTCAGAATCATATCAGGTGTTCTTCCCATGACAGTGGAAAACTTGTGCGTGGTATCTGTGAACTTGGCTGTATCGGCTGTGGTATCTGTGCTAAAGTCTGTCCAGTGGAGGCAATTAAAATAGAGAATAACCTGGCGGTTATTGACTACAGTAAGTGTATTAACTGTGGTCTGTGTGCTGAAAAGTGCCCAACAGGTGCTATCGAATTTGAAGGAAAAAGGGTCAAGGAGATAGAAATAACTGATAACTGTGTGGGCTGTACCAGGTGTGCCCGGGAATGTCCTGTTAAAGCAATTGAAGGTGAGTTAAAAGAGCAGCACAGTATTGATCCGGAAATATGTGTTAAATGTGGGATTTGTTATGATGTATGTAAGGTTAAAGGGGCTATTAAGGTTGAGTTTGAAGAGTAGTAAATATATTTGTCTGTTTTATAATGTTTTACTTAATTATGTAAACTCGCAGTTGATGAGGCTGCGGGTTTTTTTAACTGTTTTGATAACTAGACTTTGTGTAGGAAAGATGTTACAATTGAACTGAATATAATAGTGGTATTAAAGTAGACTAGACAGTTGGTTTATTTCTGGAAAGGAATAGGGCAAATGGATAAATTATGGAATCTTTTAACACTATATGATAAAATATTAATTGTACTACTATTATTAGGAAGTGTTTTTTTTATAGTATTACCTTTGATAGGACTTACGACCGAAGGAAATAATCTTATAGATGGAGAAATAGTAATACAGTCCTCTGGTATAATACAGGCAAGGATACCATTGTCTGATACTTATGGTGATAAAGCATTAAGGATTGAAATTGCTGGTCCGATAGGTACAAGTATTGTGGAGGCATTTCAGGGTAGGGTAAGGATGTTTGAAGCACCTGAGGCTGATCCGGAGAAAATATGTGAAAAAACTGGTTGGATTGATCAGCCTGGCCCAATGATTATCTGTGTTCCAAATCAAATATCTATCTGGATAGAGGCAGCGGAGTCTGAATTTGATGGTGTTTCATGGTAGTATCTTAGATGACTAAATTTACCTATTTTTTTTTGAAAATTTCTAAAGGGAAACAAAATTATATCTTGAATTAATATACAATAGTTAAAAGATAAATAATTAAAACTATAGAAAGGGTTATTATAATGGAGAGGACCCGTAAAATAGTCTTAATTAGCCTACTGGTTTCACTTGGTTTAATTCTTCATTTTGTTGAGGCTATGCTGCCAATGGCCTTTATTGTACCGGGTGCAAAACTTGGACTAGCTAATATTGTTAGTCTCATGGGGATAGTTCTTTTTGGGTTTCAAGGGGGATTTCTTATCTTGATGATGAGGATTATCTTGGCTTCATTAATGGCAGGTACTTTGATGACAATTAATTTCTATTTAAGTATTGCTGGTGGTTTATTGAGCTTTCTATTTATGTATGGCGCTTATTATTATCTGGGAAAGAGGTTCAGCCTGCTTGGAATCAGTATTCTGGGGGCAGTATTCCATAATTTAGGGCAGATAGTGACAGCATATTATATTATTGTTAATCCAGGTATATTTTATTATTTGCCATATTTAATTTTACTGGCGGTTCCAACAGGGCTTGGAATAGGACTTGTTACATATTATACTTTAAGTTATTTAAATCGGTATTTTGTAAAGGGGGTTGAGCATGTCTAAAATAATACTTGCTTCGGCTTCTCCCAGGCGTGGAGAATTATTAAATAGACTTGGTTTTGATTTTACAATTGTTCCTAGTAAAATTGATGAGGATATGTTCCAGGGATTAGCACCTGCTGAAATGGTAGAAAAACTTGCTGCCAATAAGGCGCGCAAGGTTGCTAGCCTGGTTGAGGATACAGTAGTAATTGCTGCTGATACTGTAGTAGTATTGGATGATGAGGTATTAGGTAAGCCGGTAGATGAAAAAGAAGCCTGTGCTATGTTAAATAGTTTACAGGGAGAAAAACACGCTGTTTATACCGGTATAGCTCTTTATCGAACTGATGATGATAAATTACTACTTGATCATGATAGAACAGATGTATATATGTCCAGTATGACTGAGCAGGAAATACTTAGTTATGTGAAAACAGGTGAGCCGATGGATAAAGCAGGTTCATATGGCATACAGGGCCTGGGTGGTATTTTTGTAGAAAGGATTGATGGTTCATATTTTACTGTTATGGGGCTTCCTGTTCATAAACTGGCACTTATGTTAAAGGAGTTTGATATTACTGTGATATAGACTTTATCAGATTAGAATTTTGGGATTGTGGATAACTTTAAAAACCGACAAATATATTTGTTTCCCTTGTCGTGCGCTGCGGTGTCCTACCTTCGCTTACTGTCGAGAAATTCTCCTTCGGCGTCCTGCCTGCGGATAATTTCTAGAGTCGTCCAACAAATATATTTGTCTGGTTAATAGTTTTGATTAATTATGGGTAATAAATAGTTTGAGTTAAGAAAGTTGATGTTTTGATTAAGTCTGGGTGGCGTAGCCATCTTGTTCAAGTTTAGGAAACTATGCAATTTTGAGATTGTGGATAAATAAGTTATATATGAATAATTTTAATTCTGTAGCGACTAGTCTAAGCTCTCTTTTATATAGCGCAATGATAGCTTCGACACTAGCCCATCGAGGGTGTCGTAACTTTTTGTGGAGGCAGGACGCCGGAACATTAGAAGCACGGCTTGAAGCTTTGCTTCATAGCGTGACTCTATGCTTTAAAGTAAAAAGTTGTGACAGAAAACGGAGGCATGGATGCCGGAGTGCAACCTTAATTTTCCTGTACGGTTTACTTAGATACGGAGTGCCTGTGGCGCACGACAAGCGGAAGAATTAAAATTATTCTCGATCAATTTAGAATGACGTAGTCACTTTGTTCTAAGTTAACAGGGGGAAGGGGAGAAAAGATTTATGGGTGCGCTGGAATACAGGTTTACCATTAAGGAACTGCCTGCAGAAGAGCGCCCCCGGGAGAAATTGGTAAAGAATGGTGCAGAGAGTTTGTCAGATGCTGAATTACTGGCCTTAATAATCAGGGTTGGCAATAAAAAAAGGACTGCTGTAGAATTATCACAGGATATATTAAATTATTTCGGGGGATTAAAATCCTTGAATTATTTAAGTATTAATGAATTGACAGGGATAAAGGGTGTTGGTCTGGCTAAGGCGGTTCAGCTTAAAGCAGTAGCTGAGTTGAGTCGGCGGCTGGGTACATTGGCTGGTGAAGAAAAAGAGGTAATAAAATCACCAAAAGATGCAGCCTATTTACTGATGCCAGAGCTCCGCTATTTAACTCAGGAAGTGTTTAAATTAGTACTACTTGATATTAAAAATCAGCTGATCAAGATGCCTTTGATTAGTAAAGGAGGTTTAACAAGTTCGATAGTACATCCCCGTGAAGTATTTAAAGAAGCTATAAGAAATAGTGCAGCAGCAGTCATACTGGCTCATAATCATCCCAGTGGGATTCCAGAGCCGAGTAAAGATGATATCAATGTTACTGAGCGACTAATTAAAGCTGGAAAAATTATAGGAATTGATGTTTTAGACCATATTATTATTGGTGATGGTATTTTTATTAGTATGAGAGAAAAGGGAATTATTTAGGATATAGAAAGGGGAATAATAATGGTATTTAATTATATTAGTGCACCTTTTTCACGTGATCTGGGGATTGATCTAGGCACAGCAAACACTTTAGTATATGCAAAAGGAAAAGGAATTTTGATTAGAGAGCCCTCAGTTGTGGCTTTAAAGGAAAATAGAGAAAATGTACTGGCTGTTGGTGAAGAGGCTAAAAGGATGATAGGAAGAACGCCGGGAACTATTGTTGCAGTGAGACCGATGAAGGATGGTGTTATTGCAGATTTTGATGTCACTGAAACTATGATCAGATATTTTATTACTAAAGCACATAAACGGACCAGAATGGTAAGACCGAGGATTATAATCTGTGTGCCTTCAGGTGTTACTGAGGTAGAAAAAAGGGCAGTACTTGATGCTGCTACACATGCAGGTGCCCGTGAGGCATATCTTATTGAAGAGCCGATGGCTGCCGCTATTGGTGCAGGTCTACCAGTACATGAACCAACTGGTAATATGGTGGTTGATATTGGTGGGGGTACTACTGAGGTAGCTATTATTTCCCTTGGTGGAATTGTAAGTAGCCGTTCTATACGCATAGGTGGAGATGAAATGGATGAGGCTATTGTTCATTATATAAAGAGAAAATATAAGCTTATGATTGGGGATAGAACAGCTGAGGAGATTAAAATGGGTATTGGCTCTGCTGTAGAAGGTGAAGATGAGGCAATTAAGGAAGTAAGGGGGCGCGATCTGGTATCTGGTCTTCCCAGGACACTGGAGATTACTGCAGTTGAAATCAGAGAAGCCCTTAAGGAACCGGTTATGAGTATAGTTGAAGCTGTTAAGTATACCCTGGAGCAGACACCACCTGAATTATCTGCTGACTTAATTGACAGAGGCATTATTTTAACAGGTGGGGGGCTTTATTAAAAGGTCTTGATAAATTACTTGTTAAGGAGACCCAGATGCCTGTCCATATAGCAGAAGACCCGCTGGACTGTGTAGTCAAGGGTACTGGTGTTGCCCTGGAAGAGATAAAATCATTAAAAAGGGTGTTGATTACTCCTAAAAAAATATCCTAAGGGGGGAGTAATTTGAGATATTTTGGAGGTTCGACCTTAATAATATCACTTGTAGTGGTAATAATAATTGTTGGTCTGGGGTTTCTGAGTTTCTCTGATATTGATATCCCCTTATTTAACTGGTTGGAGAGAGGGATTTTTAATATTATTTCCCCAGTCCTGAATATTTTTACAGGTTTTTGTGATCTAGTAAGTAATTACTGGCGGGGTATTACTAATGTTAATGATTTGATAGAGGAAAATCAGGAATTGAAGAAGGAATTAAGTGAACTTAAACTTAAACAGGAGATGACTAATTACCTGGTAAATCAAAATGAGCGTTTAAGAGGCCTTTTATCTTTTAAGGAATTTGTTCCTTATGATACATTGGGTGCCCGGGTAATAGGCTATAGTACTTCTCACTGGAAAAAATCTATTATTATTAATCGAGGAGAGAAGGACGGTCTGGAATTAAGAATGCCAGTGCTTAGCTATGATGGTATCTTAGTAGGTAGAATAAATCACCTGGCTGCTAATTCAGCACAGGTTCTACTTATAAGTGATTCGGAATTTGTTGTCGGGGGAATTGTTCAACGTTCTGATTCAAGGGCTGTAGGGATAGTAAAAAGGGAAGTGGATCCACCTCGAAATATTATGGAAAATATACCCTGGAATAACAAAAGCCCTGAAGGTGATATATTAAAAGGGGATATTATTGTCTCTTCAGGTTTATCAAATAGTTACCCTAAAGGGCTTCCGATTGGTACAGTTGTTGAGGTTGAAGAAGATAATTATGGTCTTTCTCAAAAGGCTGTGATTGATATATTTCTGGACACAAAAACCCTTGAAGAGGTACTGGTGATAACTAATTTTTAGGAGGGCTTAATATGGGTAGATTTTTTGTTTATTTACTACTTATGATGCTTACTTTAATAATTCAGCTAGTTATCCCTCCTTCTTTAGTTTTTTTGGGGGTGAAACCTGATTTACTGCTCATACTGGTCGTAATAATAGCCTTAATAAGGGGTAGGAAATATGGTTCTGGGTTTGGGTTTATAGCTGGTAGTCTCCAGGACCTTTTTTTAGGCGGATTTTTTGGTGTTTTTACTGTCATCAAAACCTTTATTGGGATTGTTGTTGGTTTGATTGAAGGTAATTTTTTTAAAGAACAATATATTATTGCCACATTGCTTATATTTGCAGCTACAATTGTCAATGAAACACTACTTATTCTCCTTTCTGAAAACCTGCTTTTTACTGTTAATTATTGGGTAGTATTATGTAATTTAATCCTACCTGAAGCAGTTCTTAATGGACTAATAGGCCTAATAGTTTACCCGATAATTTATAGGATTGATAACAGCGGAGGGCAGTTACTATGAGTAAAAAGAGGATTTTTATATTTAAGATGATAATAGTTCTGTTTTTTATTGTACTGATAGTACGGGTAGGTCAGTTACAGCTTTATATGGGAGAATATTACTACAGTCTCTCTGAGGAAAATCGGATTTCAGAGAGGCCGATAGCTGCCCCTCGAGGCAGGATTCTGGATAGAAATAGTAATATATTGGTATCAAATAGGCTGTCATATGACCTCTATATCTTACCAAATGAAATACCGGAAGGTATTACTGCCCATTTATTAATAGATAAAATATCAACCCTGACTGCTCTAAACAAGGAATTCCTTATGGAAAATTATTCACAGGGTGATATTGATGGTTCTTCGGCAATAATCCTTAAACGGAATATTTCCACTGAAGATATGGTAGTAATTAAGGAAAATTATGATGATCTACCAGGTATTTTAGTAAATGAATCATCGATTCGGGATTATGTTTATGGAAATCTTGCACCCCACCTTTTTGGTTATCTTGGTGAGATAGGGGTTGAAGACCTTAGGGATTTAAGAAAAGCTGGTTATAATTATAGTGGGGGTGATATTGTTGGTATTACTGGTCTGGAGAAAGAATATGAGACTTACCTGAATGGAATTGATGGGATAGAACAAGTTGAGGTAAATAGTCATCGTGAACAGGTTAAGGTACTAGGTATAAAACCACCTGTACAAGGCAATGATCTGGTTTTAAATATTGATTTTGAGCTCCAGGAATATACAGAAAATTTACTACAGGAAAACTTTCTGTATTTGAGGGAAATTGCTGAGACTGATCCCAATCTACATACACCTACAGGAGCAGCAGCAATTGTAATGAATCCTAATACTGGTGAAATTCTTACGCTATGTAGTATTCCTGGGTATAATCTTAATGATTTTGCTGAGGGTTTATCACTTAGTAAATATAATGATTTAATGAATGATCCTCTGGATCCATTAGTTAACCGCCCAATAAGGGCAACTGTTCCCCCAGGTTCAATCTTTAAACTGGTTACCGGGACAGCCGCTATTGAATACCTTGGTATTGATGCTGATACTATATTTAATGACCGGACCGCAAAATTTTATATACCTAACTGGTCGAGACCTTATAAAAATTGGAAGAGATATGCTGAGGGAAAAGTAAGGTTTACTGATGCTATTGCCAGTTCTAATAATATTATATTTTACCAACTAGGTTACCGTTTATATCAAGAATACCATGGCGAAAAATTATCTGATACAGCGCGTTACTATGGTCTTGGTAAAAAAACCGGGATAGATTTACCCGGTGAAAAAAGTGGTCTGGTACCTGATGAAGCCTGGAAACGCCAGAGGCATAATGAAGGATGGTATCCCGGGGATTCAGTTAATCTTTCGATTGGACAGGGCAGTCTGCTAACAACACCACTGCAGTTAATAGATATGGTAAGTGCTATAGCTAATGGTGGAACACTGTATAAACCATATCTGGTTGATAAGATTGTTGATTCAGATGGTAATATAGTTATTGATTATAAACCAGTGATTAATTCCAACTTACCCTTTAAAAAGGATACTTTTAGAATACTACGTGAGGGAATGATCAAGGGTGCTAATTCAAATAGGGGTACTTCCTCAAGAATATTTAGAGATTTTCCAGTAAAGATAGCTGGTAAGACTGGTACAGCCCAGACCGGGACAAGCAGGCCTAACCATGGTTTTTTTGCTGGTTTTGCCCCGGCTGAAACCCCTGAGATTGCTGTCCTGGTTTTTCTGGAAAATGGTAATTCTAGTGCCTATACCTTGCCGATTGCAGCAGATATCTTCGAGTATTATTTTGGGATTCCTGTGGAGGAAGAGGAGGAAATAATAGAGGATAGCAGTTTTTAAGTGCCAATAAAAAGGATTTTCAGCTTTTTTAACGAATTTATATATTATGCAAGACTTAGAAGCTAAACAAAGGGGTTTTAGTAAATGAGAGAAGCTGTCTCTTTTCGGGTGAGTTCAAAGGGAGTTATTATTAATTTTAATTCCCAGAAAAGTTTTGAAGAAATAAAGGAAGCATTATTAAATCGTATTGAAGAAGCGGGTGATTTTTTTGCCGGAATTGACCTTTATATAAATCAAAATGATTGTATTTTCTCCCTGGAAGAGATGAAAGAACTTATTAATATCCTGGAAAAATATAAAAGAGTTGATAATATTTATTTCCTTAATGAGAAAAGCAGGGTAAAGCCCCGCACTATGGATACTATTTTGATTAACAGGACTATCCGTTCTGGTCAGAGAATAAAATATCCTGCTAATATTGTTGTTATTGGGGATATAAACCCTGGGGCAGAGGTTATTGCTGGGGGGGATATACTTGTTATTGGTAAGTTAAGGGGGGTTGTCCATGCTGGGGCATCTGGTTCGATGGAATCCCAGGTTATAGCTCTTAAATTGCAGCCCACCCAGTTGAGGATAGGAACTATTATCTCTCGCTCTCCTGATGATAAACGTTTTCTTCAGCCAGTTAGCCCTGAGAGGGCTTATATTAAAGATGGTATTATTATTGTTGAGGAACTGCAGTTAAAATAATTAGATAAATGAAGGGGGAACCCAAAGATGGGGAAGGTAATTGTAATAACATCTGGTAAAGGTGGTGTAGGTAAGACAACAACTTCAGCTAATCTGGGAACAGCATTAGCTATGATGAATAAAAGGGTTTGTTTAATTGATGCTGATATAGGTTTAAGGAATCTCGATGTGGTTATGGGTCTGGAGAACCGGATAGTTTATGATATTGTAGATGTGGTTGAGGGTAATTGCCGTTTGGAACAGGCTTTGATCAGGGATAAAAGGCAGAATAATCTCTTTTTGTTACCGGCTGCCCAGACCAGAGATAAAACTGCGGTTACACCTTTTCAGATGCAGGAGTTAACAGAAACACTTAAAAAAGATATGGATTATATTATTATTGATTCACCTGCTGGTATTGAACAGGGATTTAAAAATGCTATAGCAGGTGCTGATAGAGCTATTATAGTAACTACACCTGAGGTATCTGCTGTTAGGGATGCTGATCGGATTATTGGGCTACTTGAAACAGAGGGTCTTAACGAGCCTGAAGTTATTATAAACCGTTTAAGGCTTGATATGGTTGAAAAAGGTGATATGATGGATATTGATGATATGATTGAGATACTGGCTATTAATTTACTGGGGGTAGTACCTGAGGATGAAAATATTGTTATATCGACCAATCGGGGGGAACCGATTGTACTTAAGGCTGATAAATCGAAGGCCGGTTCAGCTTTTAACAATATCGCTCGACGTATTGAGGGCGAGGAATTACCATTAATGTCACTGGAAAAAGATACCTTGCTTACGAAAATAAAGAAAATTGTTGGCTTAGCATAGTAAATAAAAAATTTAAGGAGGAGGGGGTTATTATCGATCTATTAAGGAAAATGGGGCTTAAGAATGATGAACATGAATCCAGTAAGAGTGTGGCAAAGGAACGGTTGCAATTCATTTTGATACAGGATAGAATAAAACTATCACCTGATGAGATGGAAGAAATGAAGAAAGAGCTGCTTGCTGTCTTAAGTAAATATATTGATGTTGATGAAGAGAAAATTAAAATGAACCTTAACCGCTGTGATGGAATGATGGCCTTAATTGCTAATTTTCCATTAAAGAGATCGGTATAGAAGGGTTTTATTATGTCATGGAACAAAAAACTTATAAAAAATCTCAACTGGTATATTCCATTAACTGTCTTTTTATTAATTATAATTGGTATTATTGCCATTAGTAGTGCCCTTGAATTAAATAAGACTGATTCTATGGGACTAATATATGTTCAACGGCAGGTTACTGCTGCTATTATGGGATGTATTCTTGTAATAATAATTCAATTCTTCGATTACCGGGTTTATAGGTATTATGCTGATATTATCTACCTATCAACAATTGGAATTCTGGGAATTATCCTTGTAGTGGGGCATACAGTTGCTGGGGGAAAAAGATGGTTAAATTTTGGCCCTATTAATTTTCAACCCTCTGAACTGGCAAAAATAATGCTTATTCTTGTACTGGCGGCTGTTATTGATGAAAAAAAGGATGATTTAAAACATATATTTGGTTTTGTAAAACCATTTATATATGTGCTGGTACCTTTTGTGTTAATTATCTTACAGAATGATCTGGGGACTTCTTTAGTACTGCTTGCTATTTTCATAGGTATTCTTTTTGTTTCGGGTGCCAATCTAAAGATCATGCTGGGTGTTTTTGGTGGTGGTTTTTTGTCTGTAGTAGCATATATATTGTCACATATATATCTGAATGTACCATTATTTTTCTTAAAAGAGTATCAGTTAAATAGACTAATTATTTTTATAAATCCTGATTTAGATCCCTATGGTAGAGGCTATAATATAATTCAATCTAAAATTGCCCTGGGTTCAGGGAAACTGCTGGGAAAAGGATTATTTGCTGGTACCCAGAGTCAGCTGGAGTTTTTGCCTGAAAAACATACAGATTTTATTTTTTCAGTTATTGGGGAGGAATTCGGTTTTCTGGGGGTAATTATAGTAATCCTACTCTGTTTTTTTCTGTTATGGCAGATACTTGAAGTGGCCAGCAAGGCTCGGGATGATTATGGGCGTTTCATAGCTACTGGGGTGGCAGCAATGTTTTTCTTTCATATTATCGAAAATATTGGTATGACAATGGGCCTAATGCCGATAACCGGTCTTCCTCTTCCCTTTGTAAGTTATGGTGGGAGTAGTATGCTTACTTCGATGATTGCTATTGGTCTGGTGATTAATGTTAATCTAAGAAGGAAGAAGATCATCTTTTAATTAACAACTAAAACTGTTTAGTATATTTTTTCCCTCTTTAAAATATATAATTAAAGAGGGGGGATTATAATGGGGTTTCCGGGATTAGTTTTAAGGGTTAACCCCCTTTTTTTATTAGTGCTTCTTTTATTTTTTTTTGTAGGTATGATTAAAGAGGCCCTGATAGCTTTTACAATTGTTTTTCTTCATGAACTGATACATATTATTTTTGCCCGGCAGTTAGGCTATAGTTTTACTAGGTTGGAGTTATTCCCTTTTGGAGGTATGGCTGAATATAAAGGCTTATTGGAAATGGAACCAATTAAAGAGATAATAGTATCAATGGCTGGTCCAATGGCTAATCTCCTGGCATTTGCTTTTCTTTTGTTTTATCAGTTAACAACTCATAAGCAGAATGAAATCTTACAGATATTTATAAATTACAATCTTATCATTGCCAGTATTAATTTAATACCTGCTTTGCCGCTTGATGGTGGGCGGGTACTCAGGGGTTTGCTTGTTTTAAAAATTGGTTTTAAGAGGGGTACATTAGCAGCTGTCAAGATATCAAAATATATTGCTTTTATTTGTGGTGTTTTTGCTCTGCTGGCTATTGTCTTTGCCAGGTCTAATATATGGATTCTATGTCTGGCTTTTTTTGTATATACAGCTGCTTTGAAGGAAGAGAAACAAATCCTCTATTATTTTCTACGTTTTCTTACACAGCGGAGTGATTTTCTCGGGGATATGAAAGTTAAAGAACTGGCAGGAGAGGTGGTAGATATCTCTTTGCCTGTACGGGAAGCGGTGTATTATATAAATCCCAGTAGGTATAATCTCTTTTTTGTTGTAGACAAAGGGGATATAAGTGGTATTATAACAGAGACAAAATTATTGAAGACCTATTTCTGCCATCATAAAAAAGATATTCTAATTAAGGATATATTATCAGTGTAAATATTTATAAACAAAAGCAATTAGGGATATAATCTTAGAATCGGAGAAAAGATATTATTAGGGGTGATATTAATGGACCTTTCTAACAGGCTTGAAGGACTTCTATATAGGGTTACTAAACCCAGCAGGTATATAGGTAATGAATGGAATGTAATTAAAAAGGACTGGCAACCTGACTTGACCAAGGTTGTAATGGCCTTTCCTGATCTCTATGAGATAGGCATGTCACATCTAGGTTTAAAGATTATTTACCACCTTTTAAATCAGCAGGGGGATATTCTCTGTGAAAGGGTATATGCCCCCTGGACGGATATGGAAGACTTGATGAGAAAAGAAGAAATACCACTGTTTTCTTTAGAAAGCAGAAGGGAAATCAGGGATTTTGATATCTTTGGTTTTACTTTGCAATATGAAATGAGTTATACAAATATTTTAAATATGCTTGATCTGGCTAATATACCATTATATAGTAGGGACAGGGATGAGGCATATCCCCTTGTTATTGCAGGTGGTTCAACAGTATATAACCCTGAGCCGCTGACTTCTTTTATAGATTTATTTTTTATCGGTGAAGCAGAAGAGGGGATAGTTACTCTTGTCAGGAAATATAAAGAATTACAGAAACAGGGTCTAAAACGAGAAGAGATTTTGTATCATTTAAGTCAATTGCCTGGTGTTTATGTGCCTCGTTTTTATGATCTAAAATATAAAGAAGGTGGAGTAGTTAGCGGGATTTCTATTAACAGAGAGGGTGTAAAACCCTCTATCTCCAAGCAGATTGTCTCTAATCTTGATGAGGCATTTTATCCTGTTGATTTTATTGTACCCTATCATGATATTGTACATGATAGGGCTGTTATTGAGATTGCCCGGGGGTGTACCAGGGGCTGCCGCTTTTGCGCGGCAGGGATAAGTTATCGTCCTATCAGGGAACGTAAGAAAGAGACAGTTATTAGACTGGCAGATGAAATACTGGAAAGTACAGGTTATGACGAGTTATCCCTGACTTCACTTAGTGCAGTAGATTATAGTGATATAGCTGGTCTGGTTAAGAGCCTGGCTCATCGTTATGAGAATAAGAAAATAAGTATTTCTTTACCGTCTTTAAGGGTTGATCGTTTCTCTGTTAATCTGGCCAAAGAGATTCAGCGGGTAAGGAAATCTGGTTTAACTTTTGCACCTGAAGCTGGTACACAGCGTTTAAGGGATGTTATCAATAAAGGTGTTAATGAAGAAGATATTTTTGAGGCAGTAAAGGGTGCCTTTGAAGAAGGTTGGTCAACAATAAAACTTTATTTTATGATGGGACTCCCCTTGGAGCGGGATGAGGACCTGGCAGGTATCAGCAAACTGGTTAAGGATATTTTAAAACTTGGTAAGTCGATTAGAAGTCAGCGGAAAAAGCGAATGAGGGCAATTAAGATACATGTCAGTGTTTCGACCTTTGTTCCCAAACCTTTTACCCCCTTTCAATGGGCTAAGATGGATGGCAGGGAAGAGATAGTCAGTAAGCAGAATTACCTAATTAATAATATTAAAGGTAGAGGGCTTTCCCTGAGTTGGAATGACCCTGAGCTGAGTTTGTTAGAGGGGGTTTTTTCAAGGGGTGACAGGCGCCTGGGTCCGGTGCTGGAATCAGCCTGGAGGAAAGGCTGCCGTTTTGACGGCTGGAGTGATAGTTTTGATTTTGAAAACTGGCGGCAGGCTTTTCAAGAGAATGAACTAAGTATAGAAGAGTATTTACGGGCCAGGGATGTAGATGAGATCTTTCCCTGGGATCATATTAATATGGGGGTTAGTAAAGAATTTTTACAGCAGGAATACCAACTGGCAGAAAAAGGGGTTCTTACTGAAGACTGCCGAAATGCTGGGTGTACTGGTTGTGATATTTGCAGTGAATTAAATACGAAACTGGAGTTAGTTGGTGATAATTAATGTTGATGAGGGTTAAATTTGCTAAATTGAAACCTGTTCACTATATATCTCATCTGGAGTTGATGGCTCTCCTACGTAGGGCCAATAGAAGGGCAGGACTCCCTGTTTCTTATTCAGAGGGGTATAATCCACATCAGAAGCTGGCCTTAGGCCAGCCGCTCCCTGTCGGTATGGAAGGTGAGAATGAATATTTTGATCTGGAATTAAATGAAGATATTAGTGAAGAGGATTTTGTAGATTGTTTAAATAAAAAGCTGCCTGAAGGAATTAAATTACTGGAGGCAAGGGTGGTTTCAGATAGTGTTAAGTCCTTGATGGCAGTGATAAATACTGCTGTCTATCAAATTAAGATGGATTTTGATGGTAAACAGGATGAAGAAAAGCTAATAAGAGAGTTTATGTCTTTACCGGAAATCAGGATAATCAGGTATAGAAGAAATAAGGATGATCGGGTTATTGATTTAAGACCCTTAATCTATAAAATTGAGGTAATCAGGGATTTCCTCTGGGAGTTTACTGTTAGTACTGGTAGCCGGGGGAATATTAGGCCTCTTGAAATTGTCAGGGCATTAGGGGAATATTTTGAAGTGATAAAGGAGGTTCCTTTAATTAATATTAAAAGAGAAGGGCTCTATGTAAGGAGAAAAAACAAATTATATGAGCCTTATGATCAGATAATAACCGGGAGTAGTGATTAAAATGAGCCGGCAAATAATAATAAATTCAGGGATTCGTGAAAAAAGAGCAGGTATATTGGTAAATAATCGCTTGGAAGATGTTTTTTTTGAACAGGATACATATGAACAAATTGCAGGTAATATATATTCTGGAATAGTAAGGGATGTCCTACCGGGTATGCAGGCAGCTTTTGTTGATATTGGTAGTGATAGAAATGCCTTCTTACATATTAGTGATTTGTTTCCAATTTTAAATACAGACCAGCTTGAACGCTGGAAAAATAACAAATTGGGTATTCAACATGTTCTTCAACCAGGGCAGGAGTTATTAATACAGGTTATTAAAGAGGCAATTGGTAGTAAGGGCCCGAAAGTAACATGTAAGATAACTATCCCTGGCCGTTATTTTGTTTTGTTGCCTTATGAGAATAGGGTAAATATATCCAGGAAGATAAATGAGCCAGAAGAAAGGCAGAGACTTTCTAAACTGACTGATAAATTGTTAGGAGATAAATATGGTGTTATAATCAGGACTAATGCTGCTGGTAAAGGGTATGATGAACTTAAAATGGACCTGGATTATTTAACCCATACCTGGGATGAAGTGCAGAATGAGAATAGTAAAAAAAATGCCCCCAGTTTAATTTATCAACATGTTGGCCTAATACAGCAGATTATACGTGACCACCTATCTGATGATATTGATAAACTTGTGATAGATAATCATGATGATTATCAAAAAATAGTAAGAATGTTAAATAAAATAAGCCCTCATTTAAGCAAAAAAATAGTTTATTATCAGCGTAAAAACCCTATTTTTACTGTTTATGGAATAGAAAAGGAATTGTCCAGAGTCTTAAATCGCCGTGTCTGGCTGGATTCTGGTGGTTATATTATCATCGATAAGACTGAAGCACTGGTAGCAATAGACGTCAATACAGGTAAATATACCGGTAAAAAGAACCTACAGGATACTGTTTTTAAAACAAATCTTGAAGCAGCTAAAGAAATAGCCCGACAATTAAGACTGCGTGATATTGGTGGTATTATAATTATAGATTTTATAGATATGACTATTAGAGAACATCAGGAAAGGGTACTGGCAGTTCTCAGCAAGGAGTTGGCCAGAGATAAGACTAAGACTGCCTTATTAGGTTTAACCCAGCTTGGTTTAGTAGAAATGACCAGAAAAAAGGTCAGAGAAGGTTATGGTGAGTTAATACAAAAGGAATGTCCCTACTGTCAGGGTACTGGTATGGTTGTATCAGAAGGGACTATGTCTTTAAGGGTTATCAGGGAGATAAATGAACTGGCTGTAAACGAGGATTTTTCTGCTTTATATCTAGAAATGCATCCCCGGGTAGCAGCTGTATTAATTGGTACTGGTGGGGAAAAACTGGCAGAATTAGAAGAAAAATTTGCCCTGGATATTTATGTAAGTGGTAATGATGAGTTACATATAGAGGATTATACGATAAAGAAAGGCAAGAAAGAAGAGATGGCTGACCTTGCTCTACCAGTTAAAGAAGGGGAAGAATATAGACTGCTAATCGAGGAAAAGCAGTTAAATAATCCAGAGGACGGGATAGCTCGTATCAAGGGATATATTATCATTATTAAAGGGGGCGGACATCTGGTTGGGGATAAGCTAAACGTCAAGATTACCGATGTTGCCCGCACTTTTGCCAGGGCAGAGATAATAAAATAGCTTAATAACTTATACTTCCTGATATAGGGCTCCCGATATGGGGCCCTTTCTCTATAAGGCAAGCTTTAATTGATGTAACTAGATGGCTACAGGCTACAGCAGCAGAGCAGCTTTAACAATTGATAATTATTTACAGATGAAGTATAATAAAAGTGTGGGTTATCAGGATAATTGATTTATTAAGATTATTAAGTTCTAATAGGGGGTTTAGAAGTGAAGAGGATAGCTATATCTCTGGCTGAGTTTGAACAGATTATTGAAAAAAATTATATATATGTCGATAAAACTAGATATTTATATGAGATAGTAAGTAAGGATAAATATTATTTTCTATCCCGCCCCAGGAGATTTGGTAAAACATTATTTATAGATACTTTAAAAACATTTTATGAAGGAAAGAGAGAGTTATTTAAGGACTTATATGTCTATGACCAGGAATGGGACTGGGAAGAATATCCGATCATCAGACTTGATTATAATGAAATAGAAAATAAAACTACAGATATCATGAAAATGGAAATTGAAGAGATATTACAAAAATATGCTGAAAGTTATGGAGTAACACTGGGGGCTGCCCGGATATCCACTAAATTTAGTGAACTGGTAAAAAAACTGTCACAAAAATATAATAAAGGTGTAGTTATTCTAATAGATGAATATGATAAACCGATAATATCAAATCTGGGAAAAGATCTCGGAGATGAGCAGAAAAGACGTTTGCAGATAGCTAAGGAAAATCAGGAATTTTTAAAGATACTATACGATAATTTGAAGCCTCTTGAACCATACTTACAGTTAGTATTTATAACAGGTGTATCTAAATTCAGTAAAGTTTCTATCTTTTCTACACTTAATAATCTTATTGAGCTGGATATGCATCCCAGGTTTTCAGCAATGCTGGGCTATACAGAAGAAGAACTGAGAGATAATTTTAAAGAACATTTTGAGGCATTTGCTGATAAAATGGATATTAGGTTAGGAGAATTATATGAAAAATTTAAGCTAATGTATAATGGATTTAGATTTAGTGATGAGGCAGAAAAAGTATATAATCCCTATTCCATAGCTAAAGCACTGGATTATCAAAAAATAGATAATTACTGGTTTGAAAGTGGCACACCTACCTTTCTAGTAGATTTAATTAAAGAGCAGAAATTTGATGTTACCGGACTTGATAATTTAGAGGTCGGTAGAAATAAGTTAAAGGCATATGATATAACAAAATTAAAGTTAATACCACTGCTGTTTCAGACAGGATATCTAACAATTAAAGATGTAGAAGATAATATAATATATACACTGGGTTATCCCAATCATGAAGTAGAAGGGGGGTTAACCCAGAATTTACTAGAAGAATTTACTGATGATAGAGTAGAAACTCCCATTATCCACCGCATAAAAAAATCACTGCTTAATAGAGACTATGAACAGTTCATGGAATACATGAAATCATTGTTTGCAAGTATAGCCAATATAAATATTCCAAAATCACTGGAGGAAAGGGAACACTACTATCACAGTATCTTCTATATGGTTGGTGTACTATTTTCTGACAACAACCTGAATGTATATTCTGAGCTTCTAACCTCTGAAGGCAGAATAGATATGCTGGTGAAGACAGAAGAGAATATATTTATTATCGAATTTAAATGTAATCAAAGTGCTGAAAAAGCAGTTGAACAAATTAAAGAGAAAGACTATGCAGATAAGTTTAAGATAGAAGAAAAAGAGGTAGTTTTAATTGGAATAAACTTTGATACGGAAAAGAGAAATGTAAGTGAATTTGAAGTTAGACACAATGACAAGTAAAATTTAACAAGTAAAAAAGTTAATAATAATAGGCTCATTCTATTTGAAAATATCTCCCTTTTTAAACAGGGGAGATACTTTATTTGTGCTCTTTATAAGTAGTAGCTTTTAAGGGATAAAAAGGTAAGTTTTCACATAAAGAAAACTGGCAAGATTTTAGTTATATCTCTAAATATAATTTTAACGCAAAATAAAAGGAAACAAACGAGCCCGTCCCCATTCTTCTTTTAAAATCTATTTCTTCTCCCATTTTATTTCATAACCAATTATATTTGCAATTTCTTTCACTTCTTTATATTGTATAGTTTGGCGGCGTAATTTATTGCTTAAATTTTGTATTATTTTTAGCTAACTTTAAAACATACTTCTTTATTTTAAGCGCATATTCTAAAGCTTTTTTAGTTTCCTTATCACTAATTGTTGAAAAATCACCAGGATATCTAGCTTCAACAGCAAATTCATTTAAATATTCTGCCGAGAACATGATGTTATCAGGAATATCCTTATTGAGAAGTTCTAAAAGATAAGTTAAGTTATGTGATTTTCTAAAATCAATTTGTAGTAAAACTAATAATCCTTTAATATATTTTTCAGATGATTGTTGACAGTGAAAACAAGTAATATGATTAAATTCTTTAAAAAGTTTTTTTGCTGCTTTAAGATCTTTTTCTGCAAAGTCAAACCAATCTTTAACTAGCGATTGTACTTTTTTGTTCATATAAAATTTTACCCTCCTCTTTAATATGATAAGCTATCGTACCTCTTATTTGGCATTCATCTTTAAATTCTTGAGGAGTGTACACTAACATATCTACTGGGTAATAATTGTTGCCTCTTAATTCTTTTCTGAATTCTAAAGCTCGTAATCTTTTTGGCTTGTCAGTTTCTTCAATAATTAAAAGATCAATATCACTATCTTTATTTGCATCATTTCTTGCTTGTGAACCAAAAAGATATACTATTTGGGGGTCATAAAATGAAACTATCTTTTTTAATATAAAATCAATATATTCATTTATAGACATAAAAACACCTCCAAATATATTATACTTACTTGTTAATATAATAATTCAATATAGATAAAGAATATCCTTTAGATAAATAAAAAAACATGCTCGACTATCATATAACAAATCAAGAGTATTTCCGCGGATGCAGCCGTTAATGCCGATAATCTAGCAGGGTGAAAGTCCTTGTGTTATTAGTTGACCGAATTAGATGACTAGCACATCCAACGTATAGTGAGGTAGCAGCAATGATTACAAATATCGAGTTTTTAGAAAAGCCTAAAAAGGCGATAGCTAATGTTAGTAACGGTATTGCTATTAATAAAATAAAACCTTTTTTATCATACGTTTTGCCGATAATTATCGCTACCACTGTGTCAATAGCCATTGCTACAGCATATAAGGTTGGAATCTGTGCTTCCGGAATAACATTTTAAAATCTGTTCTTCTCCCACTTTATTTCATACCCCAAAGCCTTTGCTATCCTTTCAGCCTCATCATATCTAAGAGAACCCCTAGACAATTTATTACTCAGGTTTTGAACAGTATCATTTTTATTATACTTTTTATTGAATATTTCTGTTAATTCAGTTAAGGTCATATCTTCATCAATAAGTATTTTTTTGATAGTCTTTTTTGCAGTCAATATTACCGCCTCCTTGAATATTATACTATAAAGTTTAATGATATTCAAAATTGTTAAAAAAAATACTTGACAGTATAAATAAAATGATATAAAATTAAACTATAATAAAAAATAATATACTAAAACGTGTAAAAAAAGATACAGCTAAAAATTAGTGAAGTTATAGGAAAACTGGAGGCCCTAACCAGAGAGTTATCTTATCTTAATGAGAGTAAATAATAAACTAGAAAAGATTTTTGGCTTTGTATATCAGAAGTAGAAAAATGTGGGTATACACCGGGTTCAGGGACGGGGTCCAAATAATTTATATATTAAAAAGTGCTATCTAGAGGAGAGCCGGATAATATCCGAGTACTTATAAATTTGAAAAAAGTGCTTGCCATGATAAGTCTGATATTGTAATTACTTTATAGCTAGAAAGTGCAAGGGGGGCTTTCAGGCATATACCCCAGAGAGTATCAGGTTATTCCTCTGGAATAATTTCCAGCACCTGATTAAAGTCAGTAATATCTAAAGCTTGCATTATTTCTTCTAAAGTTTTAAAGTGGATTGAGGCAGTATTATTATTAACTAAATTATAAGTAGTTGAATAAGCAAGTCCAGTTTTATCGGCAAGCCAGTAAATAGATTTTCCTTTGTCATTTAGTATATTGTTGATTTTAATATTAATCATAATATCACATCCTCTTATATATTATATAAGACACATAAAAGGAACACAATATGTATGATATACCATAAATAGCATTGACAATATATAGTATGTACGCTATAATTAAATAACAGACTAAATTAAATGAATTATGAAAGAGGGCGCTTTATAGCGTACTGTAAATTTAGAGCATAGTCTGGGCTATTAAAGGAATCATAGAAAACCAGAAGGGAGCTTGATTAATGAATATGGTTGAAAGTATTATTAATCTTATTTATGAAAATAGAGTTGAGGACCTGGACAGGCTTATGCATGAAAAGGAAATCATTGAACTACAGGAAAAAGCCGTTAATACAAATGAGTTTGAAGAAAGACATGATATAATATTCCAATTGAATATTATGGTATCAAAATTTTCATATAAAACAGGGTTTAGAGATGGTTTAAGACTTTTAATAGAAATAATTAGTATAAAAGAGTGATAAACATAGCTCCAGGAAATGGCGAAGGGACTTATTGTAAATGATGCTGGGGCCAAAGAAAAGGATTACCAGCTGATTGCTAATTACAAAAACAATATTTCTTTATCAAATTCGACTGCTAAAAAAAGGTAAAAAAAGTAAAATACATTCACTTGACTTATTAAGCAATATATGCTAAAATAAATTCTGTGCCAAAACCGCACGGCAAGGGCTTTAAAATGCTGTAGAGCTGCCCGATTCGGCGAGTCTGAGGTAAGGGAGGTGGAGTACTTGTACGCAATAGTAAAAACTGGAGGCAAACAGTATCAGGTTGAAGAAGGGAAAATTATTAAGATAGAAAAACTCCCTGTGGCTGAAGATGGAAGTGTTGAGTTTGATAAGGTTTTATCAGTAGTTGATGATAATGGTGCTAAATTCGGTCGTCCCTATCTCGAAGGGGCTAAAGTAAGTGGTAAGGTGATCGAACAGGGTAAGAACAAGAAGATTATTGTTTTTAAATACCGCCGCAAAAAACGTTACCGCAAAAAAACCGGACACCGTCAACCATATACAAGGGTCTTAATAGAGAAGATTGAGGCGTAGTCCAATATTATATAATTCTAAACATATAGGGGGGTGGAATTGATGTCCAAGAAAAAAGGTGTTGGTAGTTCCAGGAATGGTCGTGATAGTGAATCTAAACGACTGGGTGTTAAAAGATTTGATGACCAATTTGTAAAGGCAGGTAGTATACTGGTTAGACAGAGGGGTACTAAGTTTCATCCCGGTTTAAATGTTGGTAAAGGAAGCGATGATACACTATACTCTAAAATTGATGGTTATGTTAAATTTGAAAGGAAGGGTAAAACTTCCCGTCAGATTAGTGTTTATACCGATAGTCAATTAGAAAGTATAGCTAATTAAGGTAATTTACCTGAATTTTAACCCTCAGTGCATAATAGTGCTCTGGGGGTTTTTTACATATTGAAATTTCAGAACTTTAAAGACCGACATATATCTGTCTGGTTTATAATTTATTGATTAAGTTTGGCTGGTGAAACCATTTTGCTTTAAGTAAATATTGTTTCTTAAGGGAAAGATAATAAAGGAAGGGGGTATAGCTTTGTTTCTTGATGAAGTGGAATTTAAGGTAAAAGGTGGAGACGGTGGGAATGGTGTAGTTAGTTTTCGCCGTGAAAAATATATAGATATGGGTGGACCTGATGGTGGTGATGGTGGTGATGGTGGTAATGTTATTTTAAAGGTTGATGAAGGACTGAATACCCTATCAGACTTCCGCTACCAGAAGTACCGTGAAGCTGGGAGGGGGACACATGGTTCAGGGAGTAATAAGCACGGACGTAATGGGGAAGACCTTATCTTGATGGTGCCCCCAGGTACAGTTGTTTATAATGCTGATTCAGCTGAATTAATGGCTGACCTGACAGATGATGGACAGGAATTTATTGCAGCCCATGGTGGTAAAGGTGGTAAAGGAAATGCCAGGTTTAAGAAACCTACCCGGAAAGCCCCGCGTTTTGCTGAACAGGGTGAAACAGGAGAAATTGTTAATCTTCGTCTGGAGTTAAAATTACTGGCAGATGTAGGATTGCTTGGGTTTCCTAATGTAGGCAAATCAACATTAATTTCTAGTGTTTCTGAAGCTAAACCTAAAATTGCTTCTTATCATTTTACAACCCTTAAACCCAATCTGGGTGTAGTCTCAATTGGAGAATACCACTCTTTTGTAATGGCTGATATACCTGGATTGATAGAAGGGGCCCATCAGGGTATTGGCCTTGGAGATGAATTTTTGCGTCATATTGAAAGAACTAGACTATTAATTCATGTAATAGATGTATCGGGGATAGAGGGGAGAGAACCAGTAAAGGACTTTCACTTAATAAATAATGAACTGGCAAAATATAATGAAAGACTGGCCAGCAGACCTCAACTTGTTGCCCTTAACAAGATTGATATTCAACAGGCAGAAGAAAATATAGTTAGAGTGACCGAGGAACTCAAAAAAGAGGGTTATGAAGTATACCCTATCTCTGCCGTAACCCATCAGGGTGTTAATGATCTAATATATCGGGTAGGAGAGATACTGGCTGAACTCCCGGAAGAAGAACTCCCTGAAATTGAAGATGGAATGGTAATGATAACCCCTGATTTTGATGAGGAAGAAAGCCTTGAGATTAAGAGGCTTAATGGAGATTTGTATCAGATAAAGGGTGAGCTAGTTGATGAATATGTCCAGAAGACTGATTTTAATAATGAAGACTCTGTCAAGAGATTACTCAGGGTACTGCATCATCATGGACTTGGTAAGTTAATGAAAAATGCTGGTGTTCAGGAAGGGGATACAGTTCAAATTGGTCCTATGGAATTTGATTATATTGAGTAAATAGTGAATAGTAGCTAGATTTTCTTAAATTAAAGAGGGAGAGATATTATGTTAACAGCTAAACAGAGGAGTTACCTCAGGGGAAAAGCCAACAGGCTTGATCCACTACTTCATATAGGTAAAGATGGTATTAATAAAGGTTTAAAAGAGCAACTGGATACTCTTCTATTTGATCATGAATTAGTAAAAGGTCGTGTTTTAGATAATTCTTTAGAGGATGTTCAGGGTGTTGCCCACAAATTGGCAGCTGACTGTCAGGCAGAACTTGTTCAGGTGATTGGTAGTGTGTTTGTGTTATATAGGGAAAATCCGGAAGAATCTATTTATAATTTGCCGGGTTGAGGTTAAGTTCTTGCAGCTCTTGCTAAAGGGTCATTGTTTTTGATATTATAGAGAAAGAAAATAGTTGAGGAAGTTGGGGTTAAGATGCTTGTAGTAAGCCTTAATAATATTGCTAAGTCATATGGTGTTACAGATGTATTAACTGATTTTAGTCTTCATGTAAACCAGGGGGAAAGGGTTGGTTTAATCGGGCCTAATGGTTGTGGCAAAACAACTGTCTTTAAAATTATTGCTGGTTTTGAACCCTATAGTTCTGGCAATCTATCCCTGAAAAGAGGGATAGAGATAGGTTATCTAAGTCAGTTGCCTGATTTTGAAGACGATCGGACCATAATTGAAGAGCTGAGGACAAATTATTTCCATCTAATAGAGATGGAAAAGAAATTACGTTTCCTTGAAGAGAAGATGGCTGTGAGTAATAATAATATAGATCATGATAAACTTATGAAGAAATACAGTGAGTTGCAACACAGCTTTGAACGTGAGGGTGGTTATGAGTATGAAAGCAAGATAAAAAAGGTTGCCCTTGGTATGGGTTTTACTAAAGAAGAATTAAACCAGCGTATTGTTAATACATTAAGTGGTGGTGAAAAAACCAGATTGGGTTTAATAAAGCTCTTATTATCTGAACCTGATCTCCTTTTACTTGATGAACCCACTAACCACCTTGATTTATCATCAATCCAGTGGCTTGAGGACTATCTTAGTGATTACCAGGGTACAGTGATAGCTATCTCTCATGACCGCTATTTCCTGGATAAGGTAGTCGAGAGAATTGTTGAGTTGAGGGATGGTAAAAACGAAGAATATAATGGGACTTATACTTATTATTTAGAAGAAAGAAAGAGACGTTTTGAACAGAGATTGCATGAATATGAAAACCAGCAGAAGAAAATTAAAAAGATGGAAGAGGCTATTGAACGTCTTTATGTATGGGGCCGTTCAGCGGATAATGCCAAGTTCTTTAAAAGGGCTAAAAGTATGGAGAAATCGTTAGATAAGATAGATAGAATAGATAAACCCATTCTTGATGGTAAACAAATGGGATTGGATTTATCTGTTGATGAACGCAGTGGTAAAGAGGTTTTAACTATTCGGGACCTTGATAAAGGATTTAATAAAGAGCAAATTATTAAAGACTTAAACCTAAATCTTTACTGGGGAGAAAAAGCGGCTATTATAGGCAAAAATGGTAGTGGTAAGACAAGCCTTTTGAAAATGATTTTAGGGGATTACCACCCTGACAGTGGTGAGATTAAAGTTGGAAGCAATGTAAAAATAGGCTATTATAGTCAGGAATTTGAAGGGTTTAACCCAAATGATGACCTGCTTACTGCCCTGCGCAGGGAGTGTTCTATGACTACAGCTGAAGCCAGAAATGCCCTGGCTGCTTTTCTCTTTACAGAGGATGAGGTTTTTAAAAAGGTAGCTGACCTAAGTGGTGGGGAAAAGAGTCGACTCCGCTTACTTCAATTAATGAACGGTAGTTACAATTTCCTTATTCTTGATGAACCTACTAATCACCTTGACCTTCCATCACGTGAGATACTGGAAGAAGTCTTAGCAGAATACAGCGGCACTGTAATGGTTGTTTCCCATGATAGATATTTTCTTAACAAAATAATTGAGCTTACTTATGAATTAATTGATGGTAGTTTGCTTAAATACTATGGTAATTATGATTATTATCGAAAAAAGAAAGAAGACATAATACAGGAAAAAGATAAGATAGTTGATGAGGAAAAGCCTGAGATGTCTGATTATCATAAACTCAAAGAAAAGGCAAGGCAGGAAAGACAAAGAAAAAATAGCTTAGCCAATATTGAAGAAGAGATAGAAACAAAAGAAGTTCTTATTAAGGAAATAGAAGAAGAGATGACAGCTCCAGAGAATATTACTGATATTAAGTTATTAAATAAATTAAAAATTAAATATGATAAATTAAAACAGGGTTTGGCAGAGTTATATGAAGAGTGGGAGTCCTATATATAATTTTTATGCAGGAGAGTGGGCTTATTAATAAGCCCGCTCTCCTGTTGTAAGTTGTGCTTAGAATCCTTGTTTAGATTGATAATAGGCAGAACCTATGTCTTCATCCCTTGTGCCGGAACTAAATTTAGCCCCGTATTGATTAACTCCACCGCCCTGCTGTATTGAGGGTTGATAGTAATTGTTATTTTGGGCATACTGGCTCTGACCGGTGTTATTGTTCAGACCATACTGCATGTTAGCAGGCTGATTACCGGTATACTGACTCCTGATATTATTCTGGGGAGCGTTTTGAGCAGGCTGGGATTGATAATAGGCAGAGCCTATGTCTTCGTCCCTTGTACCGGAACTAAATTTAGCTCCGTATTGATTAACCCCGCCGCCCTGCTGCATGGAGGACTGATAGTAATTTTTATTTCGGGCATACTGGCTCTGACCGGTATTATTGTTTAGACCATACTGCATGTTAGCAGGCTGATTACCGGTATACTGACTCCTGATATTATTCTGGGGAGCGTTTTGAGCAGGCTGGGATTGATAATAGGCAGAGCCTATGTCTTCATCCCTTGTACCGGAACTAAATTTAGCTCCGTATTGATTAACCCCGCCGCCCTGCTTTATTGAGGGCTGATAGTAATTGTTATTTCGGGCATACTGGCTCTGACCGGTATTATTGTTCAGACCATACTGCATGTTAGCAGGCTGATTACCGGTATACTGACTCCTGATATTATTCTGGGGAGCGTTTTGAGCAGGCTGGGATTGATAATAGGCAGAGCCTATGTCCTCATCCCTTGCCCCGGAACTAAATTTAGCCCCGTATTGATTAACGCCACCGCCCTGCTGTATTGAGGGCTGGTAGTAATTGTTATTCCGGGCATACTGGCTCTGACCAGGGCTTGTGTTTTGTAAGCCTTTATTTTGGGCAAGATTTTGTATATTAGGGTTACCCTGATTTCCCTGTTGCAATTGAGTATAAGCCTGTCCAAGGCCCGGCCCGGCATGCATCTGTTGGTTTACGGCATTTTGTTGAAATGCTTGATTATTATTTTGATTCAAAAGCATCAACTCCTTAATTATATTGCAGTATACTGCATTTATATTATTAACATAATTACCATAAATATGATGTTATTTTTAACCAGAAAATAGATTTTATTTTTTTATAATTATAAAATGATAGAGAAATAATTATATATATACCAGGTATTCAGGCAGGTATTAAGATAGTTTTAGAGAATTATATAATATTAAGTAGATAAGCTTATTTAGCTAATTTTTGATATATTTTTAATAACTGTAATACTGGAAAGGGGTGTTTTAGTGTCTTTAAGAAGGATTGACCGTGCAGTTATAATTATTCTTGATGGTGCAGGTATTGGTGAATCACCAGATGCCGCTGATTTTGGTGATATAGGTACAAGTACAATTCCACATGTTGCTGAAAAAGTTGGGGGATTGAATCTCCCTAATATGGAAGAATTGGGTCTTGGTGCGATAGCCCATGTTAAAGGTCTTAAACCAGTAGGAAAAAGAGGAGCCTACGGGAAAATGGCTGAAAAATCAGCAGGCAAAGATACTACTACCGGACATTGGGAGATTGCTGGCCTGATCACAGAACAGAAGTTCCCTACATATTCACAGGGTTTCCCTGATGAGGTAATTCGACCTTTTAGTGATAAGATTGGCAGAGAAATCCTTGGTAATTACCCGGCTTCTGGTACAGCAATAATTGAAGACCTGGGTAAAGAACATATGGAGAGTGGAAAACCTATTGTTTATACTTCGGCTGATAGTGTTTTTCAGATTGCTGCCCATGAGGAGATTATTCCAGTTAAGAAATTATATAAATACTGTAAGATAGCACGCAAAATATTACGAGGTGAGCACGCTGTGGGCCGGGTTATTGCCAGACCCTTTATTGGCAGACCAGGCAGTTTTATCCGGACAGATAGGAGGCATGACTTTTCACTCAAACCAGTGGGTGATACCATTCTGGATATCCTCTCTAATAGTGGTTTAGATGTTATGGCAGTGGGTAAAATAGATGATATTTTTGCTAATAGAGGTATAACAAAGACGAATCATGTTATTGATAATATGGATACAGTTGACGGAACTCTGGAATTTATGGCAGCCCCTAAGAAGGGTTTAATTTTTGCTAATTTAGTAGAGTTTGATATGAACTATGGGCATCGTAATGATCCTATGGGATTTGCCCATGCCTTAAAGGACTTTGATGATCGGCTCCCAGAGATAATAGAGCTGATGACTGAAAGAGACCTGTTAATAATTACAGCAGATCACGGGTGTGATCCTACTACAGCAGGCACAGATCATACCCGTGAATATGTACCACTGCTGGTTTATCATCATGGTTTAATAGGGCCAGTAGACCTGGGAATACGCAAATCTTTTTCTGATATAGCTGCTACGCTGGCGAAACTCTTTGCTGTAGAGGGAATAGAAAATGGTAATGATTTTTCTGGATTGTTAGGATTATAATATAGCAATTTATGGGCTTGGGAGGGATTGATAATGGAAAATATATTGGTAGTAGGTAGTATGAATATGGATCTAGTTGTTAATACAGACAGGGTACCTGATAAAGGGGAGACAATAATCGGAAAATCTTTTGAGCAGGTACCTGGTGGTAAAGGTGCCAACCAGGCTGCAGCAGTTGGTAAACTCGGTGGCAGAGTATCATTTGTTAGTGCCTGTGGCAAAGATAGCTTTGGTGATGATTTATTGAGTTCATTACAGGATAAAGGGGTAGATACCAGCTCGGTTTTTACTCTAGATGATAACACTGGAATAGCGGCTATTACTGTAGAGGAAGATGGTGATAATAGAATTATTGTTGTCCAGGGAGCCAATGCCAGTTTATCCCCTGAAATGATTGATCAGGTTGAGGGGAAGATAAAAGAGGCTGCTTATCTGCTTTTACAGATGGAGATTCCCCTGGCTACTGTTATTCATACCATTGAACTGGCTGATTTTTATCAGACCAGGGTTATCCTGGACCCTGCTCCAGCACAGGGATTACCCCGGGAGATATACAGTAAAATAGATTATTTACTTCCCAATAGTGGTGAATTAGCACTTCTGTTAGAGGAATATGATTTAAGGGATGAAGAAGATAAAATTGGGCAGTTACTGGACTGGGGAGTAAAGAATATTTTAATAACAAAGGGTTCTGAAGGTGTGACATTGTATCAGAAAGGTAGCCAGCAAGTATATCCTACCCTTAAAGTTAAGGCAGTTGATACAACTGCTGCCGGGGATACATTTGCAGGTGCATTGGCCTTTGGCCTACAAAAAGGTTGGGATATAGATAGGTGTATATCCTTTGGAAATAGGGCAGCGGCTATATCTGTAACAAGAGCGGGAGCACAGAGTTCAATCCCTTCTTTTGCAGAGGTTGAAAATATGAAGGGAATATAGTCGGTGTATAGATATTTGATTAAGGAGTGGTAGTTAATGAGTACACATATTGCTGCAGAAAAAGGGGAGATTGCCAGGACAATTTTATTACCTGGTGACCCAATGAGGGCTAAGTTTATAGCTGATAATTTTTTAGAAGACCCAGTATGTTATAATCAAGTTAGAGGGATGTATGGTTTTACTGGTACTTATCAGGGTAGGGAGATTTCTGTACAGGGTACTGGTATGGGTATGCCTTCAATTTCAATTTATGTTAATGAATTAATCAGGGATTTTGATGTTAAGAATTTAATCAGGGTAGGTTCCTGCGGTTCTTTTAGTGAAAAGGTTAAAATAAGGGATATTATTCTGGCAATTGGTGCCTGTACCAATTCTAGAAATAATCAGCTTCGTTTTAATGGACAGGATTATGCCCCTACAGCAAATTTTACTTTATTAAATAAGGCAGATAACATTGCTAATGAAAAGGGTATTGAGGTTAAGGTAGGAAATGTTTTGAGTTCAGATTTGTTTTATGGTGATGATCCAGATGCCTGGCAGGTATGGAGTAGATATGGTGTGCTGGCAGTTGAAATGGAAACTGCTGAATTATATACCCTGGCGGCAAAATATGGTGTCAGGGCTCTATCAATTCTTACTGTTAGTGATTCGGTTGTTACAGGAGAGGCTACTACAGCAGAAGAAAGGGAGAAGACCTTTACTGATATGATTGAAATTGCCCTGGAAACGGCTGAATAAGCCACTTGAAATTTTCTGTAAAACTAATATTTTTTAAGACTGCCATAGAGTAAACATTTAGTGGCAGTTTTTTATACTTGGAAAAACAGGGTATAATTGATTAGAAATTAAGTAAAAATAAAAAGGAAATTAAATGAAGTTTAGAGAACTTAATAAATAAACAAATTATGGAGTGAATCAGATATGACAATAGGTTTTTTTGATTCTGGTATTGGGGGGCTTACAGTATTAAAGGAGGCCTTGCAGCTTTTGCCTCAAGAAGATTATGTCTATTATGCAGACACAGAAAATGTCCCCTATGGAACAAAATCCAGGGAAGAAGTAAGACAGCATATCTTTAATGCTGTTAATTTTATTAATCAATATAATATAAATGCATTGGTAGTAGCCTGTAATACTGCCACAAGTATTGCGATACGAAGGCTGCGCCAGCTTTATGATTTTCCAATCATCGGTATGGAACCGGCAGTTAAACCAGCTGTAAATAAAACAGATGACAAAAGGGTCCTTGTCCTGGCGACACCTTTAACCATTCAGGAGGATAAGTATAAAAATCTGGTCAGCCGGATAGATGCCAGACACATTGTTGATTCTCTTGCACTCCCTGAATTAGTTAACTATGCTGAAAACTTTATTTTTAATGATAAACTGATATTAACATATTTGAAAAAAAAGTTAGCGCCTTTTGATTTAGATGATTACGGTACAATAGTTTTAGGTTGTACCCATTTTATATATTATAGAGAAATTTTTAAACAGTTAGCAGCAAATATTGATATTATAGATGGTAATTATGGGACAGTTGTTCATTTAAGGGATGTATTAGCAGATAGTCAATTTGATTTGAAACAGGGTAGTGGTGAAGTAAGGTTTTATTCTTCGGGGAAAGAGGAGATAGGGAAATATAAGAAGTATATGAGGGTTTTAAATCAGTATAAGATTAATAAATAGAATGCGTTTTCTTTTATATACAGCTAGTTTTTGAGTCCTTCCTAAAAAAACCTGGAATTCCACATAGATTTTGCCGACACTTCAGTGGCCAGTATCCCTTTTAGGCTAAAGGCAGATAAGGCCTTTATGTTGATTGATGAAGATGTGTTACAGTTTGGTTTTGGAAATAACGGGATTAAGATTAAGGATGGAGAGATAAATATCTCTTAGTTAGGAATGGATATTAACAGTCAAATATATTTCTATGGAAAAGTCTATGTGTCTATGCATAGACTTTTCTTTTATTTTTGCTTTTGGATGATTATTTATTCTCAAGAAGTATTCATAAGTAACAAATTATTAAGCCTGGCTGTTGAATATTTTTATATAATCGGCCATTATCCCTGTATACAGGGATATATTCCTTAAAATAAGAGACCTGTAGGCTAAAATGCTTTATTATATTATATAAGCCCATAATTTATGGTGTAATTATTATTAGGGAGATTAGAATAATGTAATATGAAATTAGATAGGGGATGATGCTATATGAAGTACAGTAGAATACCAGAAAAACAGGGGCTTTATGACCCGCGTTTTGAACATGATGCCTGTGGGATGGGGTTTATTACCAACATAAAAGGTAAGAAATCACACAGGATTGTTCATCAGGCATTAGAAATATTGGTGAACCTATCACATAGAGGGGCAACCGGTAGTGAAGCAAATACAGGTGATGGTGCTGGTATTTTAATACAGTTGCCACATAATTTTTTTGCCAAGGAGACTGCTAAACTCGGTTTTTCCCTGCCGTCTGCTGGGGAATATGGTGTGGGGATGGTTTTTTTACCCCGGAAGAAGGCTTATCGGAAAAAGTATCAAGCATTTTTTAATAAAATAATTGAAGAAGAGGGCCAGCAATTATTAGGTTGGCGTGATGTACCAGTAGATGACAGTGGGATTGGTAATTCTGCCCGTGAATGTATGCCCCATATCTCTCAGGTCTTTATAGGGCGTAATGACAGCTTATCAGATGATATGGCTTTTGAGAGAAAGCTTTATGTGATCGGGAGGCGGGCTGAAAAAGAGATAAAGAGTTCTGATATAGCACAAGGAATATATCTGGCCAGTATTTCTCACAGGACAATTGTCTATAAAGGGATGTTAATGCCAGAACAGGTGGAAGATTTCTTTCTGGATCTAAGTGATCCCAATATAGAAACAGCAATTGCTCTGGTACACTCCAGATTTAGTACCAATACCTTTCCCAGTTGGGAAAGGGCTCATCCCAATCGTTATATAATCCATAATGGTGAGATAAATACAATGCGTGGTAATGTTAACTGGATGAATGCCCGTCAGTCTATGATGGAGAGTGAACTCTTTGGGGATGACCTTGAAAAAATATTTCCAGTAATTAATCCGGCTGGAAGTGATTCAGCAATGTTTGATAATAGTCTGGAGTTTCTAAGACTGACTGGCCGTTCCCTACCACATGCTGTCATGATGATGATTCCAGAACCATGGGAGAATAATGATAGTATTGATCAAGAAAAAAAGTCATTTTATGAATACCATAGTTGTTTGATGGAACCATGGGATGGACCGGCTGCTATGGCCTTTACTGACGGTATACAGGTTGGGGCAGTACTGGATAGGAACGGTTTGAGGCCTTCCCGGTATTATGTTACCAGTGATGACCTGGTTGTGCTTGCCTCTGAGGTAGGGGTAGTTGATTTACCAGAAGAAAAAATCATAAGCAAACAGCGTTTAGAACCAGGGAAAATGTTGTTGATTGATACCAGTAAGGGTAAAATTATCAATGATCAAGAACTAAAAAAAGAGATTGCTGGGGAATATCCCTATGATAAATGGCTTGATGAAAACCTGCTGCATATAGATGCGCTGCCAGTTGGGGAGGTAAAGGAAAACTGTCTGGGACATGAGACATTAGTCCAAAAACAGAGGGCTTTTGACTATACCTATGAAGAAATACGAAAAATACTAATACCTATGGCGGAAAATGGGGTTGACCCTGTTGGGGCTATGGGGAATGATAGTGCTTTAGCGGTTTTATCTGATAAACCCCAGTTACTATATAATTATTTTAAGCAGTTATTTGCTCAGGTTACTAATCCCCCTATTGATTCAATTCGGGAGGCAATTATTACTGCCACCAGAACCAATCTGGGGTCAGAAGGGAATTTACTAAACCCTGGTCCAGAGAGCTGCCGACAAATAACATTACCTGGACCAGTTCTTGATAATGGTCAATTAGCTAGATTGTTAAATTTAAAAATAGATGGTTTCAAAACAGAGAAGCTTTCAATTCTATTTAAGATAGAAGATAATGGTAGAGGGTTAGAAGAAGCGATGGAAAAGTTATTTGCTGAGGCAGATAGATTAATAGATGAGGGGGTAAATATACTGGTTCTCTCTGATAAGGAGATAGATAGGGATAAGGCCCCTATTCCTGCTTTGCTGGCTGTAGCCGGGCTGCATCACCATTTAATCAGAACAGGCAGGCGTACTTCTGTTAGTTTAGTTCTGGAGTCAGGGGAACCACGGGAAGTACATCATTTTTGTCTCCTCTTAGGTTATGGTTTGCAGGCCGTTAATCCCTATTTAGTCTTTGAATCACTTGATGATTTAATAAAACAGGGTTTGTTAGAGACAAAGAGTTATGACAAGGCTGTTAAAAAATATATCAAGGCTGCTACCAAAGGAATTGTAAAGGTAATGGCCAAAATGGGCATCTCTACAGTACAGAGTTACCGGGGAGCACAGATATTTGAAGCTCTGGGTCTAAATGATTCAGTTATTGATAAATACTTCACCGGGACTCCTTCACGTATTGGAGGTATCGGTCTTGCTGAAATAGCTAGAGAAACTATTATCAGACATCAGAATGGTTTTAACAAAAAAGGTCCGGAGAGTAAAACCCTGGAATCTGGCAGTACATTTACCTGGAGAAAAGATGGTGAAAAACACCTATATAACCCAGAGACAATATATCTTTTGCAGAGGGCCTGTCGTGAGGGCAACTATGACTTATTTAAGGAATATACATCTTTAATAAATAATCAGGCTGAAGAGATGTCTACTTTGCGAGGTTTATTAGGTTTTAATTATGATGAGGTCGAATCAATTCCACTGGAAGAGGTAGAATCAGTAGAGTCGATCTGTAAAAGATTTAAGACAGGGGCCATGTCTTATGGTTCGATTAGTAAAGAGGCTCATGAGACACTGGCTATTGCTATGAACCGTATTGGTGGGAAGAGTAATACTGGTGAGGGTGGTGAAGACCCTGAACGGTTTACGCCAGACCCTAATGGTGATTCCAGGTGTAGTGCCATTAAACAGGTTGCTTCCGGTAGGTTTGGGGTTACTTCCCATTATCTTACAAATGCCAGAGAAATCCAGATAAAAATGGCCCAGGGGGCCAAACCAGGTGAAGGTGGACAACTACCTGGTAAAAAGGTATACCCCTGGATTGCTAAAGTCAGGGGAACAACACCTGGTGTTGGCTTAATCTCACCACCACCCCATCATGATATTTATTCAATAGAAGACTTAGCAGAGTTAATCCATGACCTGAAAAATGCCAACCGGGATGCCAGGATAAATGTTAAGCTTGTTTCTGAAGTAGGGGTGGGCACTATTGCCGCTGGTGTTGCCAAGGGTAAGGCAGATGTTATTCTTATCAGTGGTTATGATGGTGGTACAGGGGCTTCACCGAGAACAAGTATTAAACATGCTGGACTACCCTGGGAATTAGGTCTTGCTGAAACACATCAGACCCTGGTGTTAAATAAGCTACGCAGCAGGGTTAAACTTGAGACAGATGGTAAACTGATGTCTGGTAAAGACCTGGCTGTGGCTGCATTACTGGGGGCAGAGGAATATGGTTTCGCTACTGCACCTTTGGTGGTAATGGGTTGTGTTATGATGAGGGTCTGCAACCTTGACACCTGCCCAGTAGGGGTAGCTACCCAGAATCCTGAACTAAGGAAGAGGTTTGCTGGCAAAGTAGAGCATCTTGTTAATTTTATGCACTTTATTGCCCGGGAAATGCGTGAAGAAATGGCCAGACTTGGTTTCCGGACAGTAGATGAAATGATCGGCCGTGTTGATAAACTTAAACGGGATAAGGCTTTTAAACACTGGAAGGCCAAGGGCTTAGACTACTCAAAGATACTCTATCAACCTGAAGAAAGTGCTCAGACAGCTACTTTCTGTCAGATCAAACAGGACCATGGTATAGAGGAATCCATGGATATGAAAGAATTGCTTCAGCTAGCTAAACCAGCCTTAGATAAGGGTGAAAAAGTAGAATTTAACTTAAAAATCAAGAATATAGACCGGGTAGTTGGTACAGTTCTTGGTAATGAATTAACCAAAAAATATGGTGCAGCAGGTCTACCGGCCGATACCATCAAATTAAATTTTGTAGGTTCTGCCGGTCAGAGTTTTGGGGCATATATACCACAGGGTATTACCCTGACTTTACAGGGTGATTCTAATGACTATATCGGTAAGGGTTTATCAGGTGGCAAAATAATTGTTAAGGTTCCTGAGGATGCTGATTTTAGTTCTGAAGATAATATAGTAGTAGGTAATGTAGCCTTTTTTGGGGCAACTTCAGGGGAGGCCTATATCCAGGGTGTTGCTGGAGAAAGGTTTTGTGTAAGAAATAGTGGTGTTCATGCTGTAGTTGAAGGTGTCGGTGACCATGGATGTGAGTACATGACAGGAGGTCGTGTTGTTATATTAGGGAAAACCGGGCGAAACTTTGCAGCTGGAATGTCTGGTGGTGTAGCATATGTTTTTGACCGGAAAGGTAATTTAGCCGACCGGACAAATCAGGCCATGGTTGAACTGGAACCTTTACAGGAAGAGAATGATATTAACTTTGTTAAAGAAATGATTAAAAAACATCTTAATTACACCGGGAGCAGCTATGCCAGAAAGATTCTTGATAACTGGTCTGACAATGCAGCTAAATTTGTCAGGGTTATGCCTCGGGATTACAAACGGATGATTGATGCGATAAATAGTTTTGAAGAAGAGGGGCTAAAAAAAGATGAAGCACTGATGGCTGCTTTTGAGCAAAATAATAGTGATGCAGCAAGGGTTAGTGGTAATTAAGATTATGAAAGGAGATGAGGAAGATGGGAAAAGCGACTGGTTTTATGGAATATACCCGTGAGATTCCTGCGGAATTGTCGCCTGCTGAAAGGGTAAAGAACTGGCAGGAGTTTAAACTTCCTTTTGCTGAGGAACTCTCCCGGAAACAGGGTGCCCGTTGTATGGAATGTGGAATTCCTTTTTGCCATACAGGCATTGAACTAAACGGTATGACTGCAGGTTGTCCACTTAATAATCTGATCCCTGAATGGAATGACCTGATATATAGGGGGATGTGGCAGGAGGCCTTAAATAGGCTGTTGAAAACCAATAACTTCCCTGAGTTTACAGGACGGGTCTGTCCGGCACCCTGTGAGGGTTCATGTACTTTAGGGATGAATGAACCAGCAGTTACGATTAAAACAAACGAATATCAGATTATAGAAAAGGCCTTTCAAGAGGGATGGATTAAGGCAGAACCCCCGACAGAGCGTAGTGGGAAAAAAGTGGCTGTTGTTGGTTCAGGTCCTGCCGGGCTGGCCTGTGCTGATCAACTTAACAAAGCAGGTCATCTGGTTACTGTCTATGAGAGGGCTGATAGAATTGGTGGTTTGTTGATGTATGGTATTCCTAATATGAAGTTAGATAAAGAAAAGGTAGTTCAGCGGCGGGTAAATATGATGATCGAAGAGGGAGTAGAATTTATTACTAATATTGAGGTAGGACGGGATATTTCAGCTGATAAATTACAGCAGGGTTATGATGCACTTGTCCTATGCGGTGGGTCTACTAAAGCGCGTGACCTGAAAGTGCCTGGCAGGGATCTTCCTGGTGTGTATTTTGCCCTAGAGTTTTTGTCAGCTAATACCAGTAGTCTACTTGATTCACAGCATAAAGATGGTAATTATATCTCTGCTGAGGGTAAAGATGTTATCGTAATAGGTGGTGGTGATACAGGAACTGATTGTGTTGCAACTTCAATACGGCAGGGATGTAATAGTGTTGTTCAGTTTGAAATCATGCCTCAGCCCCCCAGGGAAAGGCAGGCAGATAATCCCTGGCCTGAATGGCCTAAAACATTAAAACTAGATTATGGTCAGAAAGAAGCCCTTGAGCTTCACGGCAGGGACCCCCGTGAATACCTGATCATGACTAAGAGATTTCTTGCTGACCAAAAAGGTAAATTAACTGGGGTTGAGACAGTTAAGATTAAATGGGAGAAAGACAAAGATGGAAGGTTTAACCCTGTAGAAATTCCTGGGACAAAGAAAACCTGGCCGGTTCAATTAGTCTTACTGGCAATGGGTTTTTCAGGTCCTGAAGAAACACTGCTTGAAGAACTAGGTCTGGAACAGGATGAAAGGTCAAATGTTAAAGCAGGGTATGGTGATTTTGCAACTAATGTTACAGGGGTATTTGCAGCTGGAGATATGCGTCGGGGACAGAGCCTGGTTGTCTGGGCTATCAAGGAAGGCCGTGAAGCAGCTGAAGAGGTGGATAAGTATTTAAATGCTTAGTAAAAAATGATTATAAACAATAAAAGTGTAGTTGAATAGTAATTATATAAAAAAGGGCTGTCTCATTTGAGACAGCCCTTTTTTATAAATGGTACCCCTGGTAGGAATCGAACCTACGCTACTAGTTCCGGAGACTAGTGCTCTATCCACTGAGCTACAGGGGCATAAAGAACACTGCTTATTTATTGTAACAAAATAAGCAGGGGGTGTCAATAATAGTTAGTGTTTATTATCTTAGTTTATTTAAAAAAGATAGTATTTACTGGCTCTAAATGATGTAATTGAAGCAGCCCGGAGTTTCAGTGTAGTAGCTGAAGAATCCTGTACTGCAATAAATAAAATTGATAGATTAATTAAAGAGATACAGCAGAGTATGAATAATGCTGCATGTAAAATGGAAGGCAAAGTCAGTGTTGTTGATGAAAGTGTAGCTGCAATAGAGGAGACAGGAGAATCATTTGATTAGATAAATGCTGCTGTTTTAAAGGACATAGTTTAAAACAATCCCACTTATTATTAATAATAGTGGGATTGTTTTATTTATAGAATATATTGTCGGTGCAATGTATATGTGAATAATTGTCGATTTTAGCAAAAAAACAGTTGACTTAGGGTTAATTTAATGATATAGTTAACACAAACATTACATATATATAACATAAATATCTTAAATGATTGTCAGGCTAAAAAGTTATACCCGTTTTTAGGTATAAACTTCAATGAAGAGAGGTGATGGGTTTAACTATTATAATATGTAATGTTTTAGTATTTAAATATGAGGTAATCTGGGGGAGGAATTATTATGAAGAATAAAAAGATAGTATTGTTAAGTTTATTACTGCTGTTAGTTATTACCATGTTTTCTTCTTTTACTATTTATGCAGCCTCATTAACAGAGGTTATAGAAAAAGGGGAGATTAGTTTTGCGATGAGTGGGGGTTACCCACCATTTAATTTTTATAATGAGCATAATGAATTAGTGGGTTATGATGTTGATGTGGCTGCTGAGATTGCCAGTAGACTGGGTGTAGAGTTTGAACCTGTCACAACAGCCTGGGATGGAATTATTGAAGGGCTACGAGCTGGTAGGTATGATGGTATTTTAGGGAGTATGGCAATCACACCGTCTAGACTGGAGGTAGTTGATTTTAGTATTCCTTACTACTATTCTGGTGCCCAGCTTATTGTTGCTGATGATTCTTTAATTGAAACTCCGGCAGATATTGATGGTAAGACAGTGGGGGTAACAACCGGTACAACCTTTGCGGAAGATGCACGTAAACTTGGTGCTAAGATTAATCTTTATGAGGATGATAACCAGACACTAATGGAACTTATGAATGGTAGGATTGATGGGGTTATCAGTGACCGGATGGTAGGTGTTGGTTTTAAGAATAAAGGTTATGCTGTTAAAATGGCAGGGGAACTTTTGAGAACTGAGGATATAGCGGTTGCTTTTCGTAAAGAAGACAGCACTTTACTGGTTGAAGTAAATAAGATTTTACTAGAGATGCATAAAGACGGTACCTTGGCTGGGATTGGTGATAAATGGTTTGGTATGGATATTACATTAAAATAATGTGAGGGATAATAATTGAGTTAGGATACCGAAAGATTGGAGTGGAGGAAATTGCCTTATGATTTTAGTATAGTTCCAAAGTATATTTCGTTTTTTCCACGGGCAGCGTTAATGACTCTTGAGATAACTGCCCTTGGGATCTTATTGGGTATGGTGATAGGATTAATTACAGCCTTTGCCAGGATATCAAATAAGTTCTTTTTTCGTTACCCTGCTAAACTATATATTTTTCTGGTAAGGGGAACACCATTGTTATTACAGTTATTTATAATCTACTATGGTCTGGCAACAATAGTACGAATACCCTCCTTTCCTTCAGCTGTTATTGCCCTGGGAATTCACAATGGCGCTTATATTGGGGAGGTTTTTAGAGGTGCGATTCAATCTATTGATGAGGGTCAGATGGAGGCTGCCCGTTCAATTGGTATGAGCTATTCCC
Organism: Halocella sp. SP3-1; assembly: GCF_003953885.1. Classification (GTDB taxonomy): domain Bacteria; phylum Bacillota; class Halanaerobiia; order Halanaerobiales; family DTU029; genus Iocasia; species Iocasia fonsfrigidae. Next base: position 1,439,628 of record NZ_CP032760.1, read on the forward strand.
TGGCTATGAAGAGGATTATCTTACCTCAGGCTTTTCAGCGGGCTATACCACCCCTGGGTAATCAATTTATTATTGCTTTAAAGGATTCTTCACTGGCCAGTACTATTGCTGTAGGTGAACTTTTACTTAAAGCAAGGCAATTGGGTTCATCTACTTTCAGGTATATGGAGATGTTGTTGATTGCAGCCTTATTTTATTTGATATTAACCAGTGTTTTTACTCTGATCGTTGGCTATATCGAAAAAAGCTTACAGGTTGAGAGGAGAGGGGAAGATGTAACAGAGGAGGTTTTGCTTAATGATCCAAATACAGAACCTGCATAAGTGGTTTGGTAATACACAGGTTTTAAATGATATAAACCTGGAAATTTTTCGTCAGGAAGTAGTGGTTATAATAGGGGCCAGTGGTTCTGGCAAAAGCACTCTTTTAAGGTGTATTAATTTCCTGGAAAGGGCTGAGAAGGGGAAAATATTTATCGATGGCCAATATATAGAGCCGGCTAAGAGTAATCTAAATTTGGTGCGCCAGGAAGTAGGAATGGTATTTCAACACTTTAATCTTTTTCCACATAAGACTGTCCTGGAGAATGTGATTGAAGGTCCAACACAGGTCAAAAAAATCCCCCATGATCAACCTGTTATTATGGGGAGAGAGCTATTAGCTAAAGTCGGTCTGGCTGATAAGGCAGATGTACATCCGGCGATGCTATCAGGTGGTCAAAAACAGCGGGTGGCTATTGCCAGGTCATTAGCGATGGAACCCAGCATTATGCTTTTTGATGAACCAACCTCTGCCCTTGACCCGGAACTAGTTGGGGAGGTATTAATTGTGATGAAAGAACTGGCCCAAGAGGGGATGACTATGGTCGTAGTAACACATGAGATGGGTTTTGCAAAGGAAGCTGCTGATCGGGTTATTTATTTAGATCAGGGAAGGGTTGTAGAATCAGGTGACCCGGAGCAGATTTTTAATGAGCCTGAAGAAGATAGAACTAAATCCTTTTTAAGTAAAATATTATAAGTTGATTATTAAATAAAAATAAATACAGATATTTAAAATACACCTCTTTGATTAAGTCTTATTTAGTATGATACAGCTAAGGGGTGTTTTTGTATTTCAACAAATTTTATAGTGAGTCAACAATATCTGACAATTTATATTGACATCAGAATCTTCTTATTATATAATTAAAATGAACAAAATTTCAAATAATGAACAAATGTAATTGAGGTGATTTGGTGCTTGAAAAGGAACTGGAGTTAATGACCAAAGTAAGTTTACTCTATTATAAACAGGAATTTAGTCAACGGGAAATAGCCAAAAAATTGGATATTTCTAGACCTAAGGTTAGTAGACTGCTGAATAAAGCTAAAGAAGAGGGGATAGTAAAAATTGAAATAGTTAGTCCGGTAAAAGATACCTCAAATTTGGAAAGTGAAATTGAATTAAGATACAATTTAAAAGAGGTACTATTTATAGATAAAACAGATAATCAGCCAGATGAGCTAATTAAGATTAAAATAGCTAATAAGTGTAGTGAATATTTAGAAAGAATTACAGAGGGAAAGGAATATCTTGGCTTAGCTGCTGGTACTACATTATATAAGTTTGCTGAAGAGGGTAATTTCAGTAATCGAAAGGATTATAGATATATTCCCTTAATTGGCTCACTTTCAGATATAGGGGAAAGCTATAATAGTAATGAAATCTGCAGTATTTTAAGTAAAAGGGTGGGGGGGACTAACTATTTATTGAGTGCTCCTGCTCTTGTGAAAAGCCAGGAGATAGCAGATTCTTTCAGGGATGAAACAAGAATTAAAAGGATATTTAACCTCTACAAAAAGATAGATGTTGCGATTCTGGGTATTGGTGTTGCAAGTAAAAACCATCCTTTATATAAAGGTCATTTAACACCCAGGGAAGAAAAAGAATTAGAAGCTCATCCATTATGTGGTAGTTTGGGTATAATTACTTATGATCAAAATGGAGAGATAATAGAGACAGCATTTTTAAAAAGATCTCTTGGTATCGATTTCAAAGAATTATTGAATATTCCTATAAGAATAGGACTGGCTTTCGGTGTAAAGAAAAGAGAGGCTATATTTGCTGCAATTAAAGGTGAATTTGTTAATGTATTAATTACTGACTTAAATACTGGTCAGTGGTTGAATAAAATATAAAAATAGGGGGAGTAAAGAGATGAAAAAAATTATTATTTTACTTATGGTTGTTTGTTTAGTAGTAGTTTTTTCTTTGTCATTGCTGGCGGCTGGAAAAGATATTGCGGTTTTAACACCATATCTGGCATCTGTTACCACTAATACGATGATTGAATCTTTTAGAGAAGAAGCTGAAAAAGAGGGATGGGAAATTACTGTCTATGATACTAAAGGTGACTTTAATGAGTTAGCCAACCGTTATGAAGATATTATAGCACAGGGTGTTGATGCAATAGTAATGGGCATGGGCGACCCCAATCAATTAAAAAAACAGATAAAAATAGCCAATGAGGCTGGTATTCCAGTATTTGGTGGAGATGCTGGTTATATAGATGGTATCCAATGTAATGTAACCTCAAATAATTATATACTGGCTGCTCAAAACACATCATATCTTTTAGATAAAATTAATGGTGGTAAGGTTGTAAAATTTTATCACTCGGCCCATCCTGGTGTCTTTAAAAGGGAGGTTGTTTTTGACGCTATAGTAGACTCAAGGGATGATATTGAGGTTGTGGCTGAACATTTTGTTCAGGTTCCTGGCCCGATTGAAGATGCCCGTCAGGCTATGCAGTCAATACTATTGGCTAACCCGGATATTGATGCGGTCTGGGCTGCCTGGGATGAGCCGGCTATCGGGGCTTCTCTAGCAATACAGCAGGCTGGTCTTGAAGCTGACATCATAGTCTTTGGTATTGACGGTAATTCACAGGCACTGGAAATGATCAAGAAAGGTTCCCCAATTAAGGCTACTGTTAAACAGGACTTTGCCGCTATGGGTACAATTCTTGTCGAACAGATAAAGAGGGTATTTGCTGGGAAGGAAGTTTCGGATAAGATAATCTATGCACCGAGTATTCTTGTTACAGAAAGTAATGTAGAGCAATTTATAACAGATTAATGATCATAGATAAATATAATTCTGCAGTGTAATTAATATAACTGCAGAATTATATTTCTTTTAAAAAGGTGGTGAGTTAATAAGTGTGTAGTAGACTACTTGAAATGAAAAAAATCAATAAATCTTTCCCTGGAGTAAAGGCCCTGGAAAATGTAGATTTAAGCCTTGAAAGTGGGCAAATCAGGGCATTGGTAGGGGAAAATGGGGCTGGAAAATCTACCCTCATTAAAATTTTGGCAGGTATCTATCAAGCAGATAGTGGTGAAATATATCTAGAAGGTAGTAGAGTATCTATTAAGGAACCGGAACAGGCTAAAGAATTAGGCTTGGCCTTCATCCACCAGGATGTTAATTTAATACCTTATTTTAATGTCATTGAAAATATCTGGCTTGGTTATAAATACCCTAAAAAAGGCATCTTTTTTTCCAAAAATAAAATGGAAGAAAAAGTGAAAGGGCTAGCAGATAATTTAAATTTTGAACTTGATCTATATTCACCTGTTAAAAGATTATCAACGGCAGATAAATGGTTAGTTGCTATCCTTAAAGCATTTATGATGAATGCCAGAATACTTGTTCTTGATGAACCCACTGCAGCCCTTACAGATAAGGAAATTAAAGAGCTTTTTATTAATCTAAAAAAAATTAAAGATAGAGGGATGGGGATTATCTATATATCCCATAGATTGGAAGAAATATTTGAAATAGCTGATTCGATTACAGTATTAAAAAATGGAGTCAACGCAGCTGATAGATTGATTGATGAGATAGATAAGGATGGTTTGATTTCTTTGATGACCGGGAAAGAATCTTTGACCAGGTTTCCAGAAAAAGAAGCTATTGAAGAGAGAAAGGGTCTAGAAATACTTAAAATTAAAAATCTTAATGGTGATGGATTTAATGATATAAACTTTAATTTATATCAAGGGGAAGTGCTTGGTTTTTTTGGTTTGGTAGGGGCAGGTAGAACCGAATTAATGGAAGCAATATGTGGTCTTAATGATATAAATGATGGTGAAATAATATTAGAAAATAATTTGCTGGAAGCTAAAAACCCTTATGAAGTAATAAATAAGGGTATTGTCTTGATACCTGAAGATAGAAGGGAAGAAGGACTGGTTTTAAATATGAGTGTTTTAGAGAATTTTTCGCTGCCAAATCTGCCTTTGATGCTTAAATCAAAGATACTAAAAAACATTGATAAGGCCAGAGAAAAGGACATTGCTCAAAAATATGTTAATGAACTACAGGTAAAGACACCATCTTTAGGACAAAGAATAAAGTTTTTAAGTGGTGGAAATCAACAGAAAGTAGTAATAGGTAAATGGTTAATAAGAGATAATTCTGTTATTATTTTTGATGAACCAACTGTAGGAATTGATGTAGGTGCCAGGACTGAGGTATATAATCTTATAAATAATCTTACTAAAGAAAGTGGGATAATTGTAGTTTCCTCTGACCTACCAGAAATAGTGGGAATTTGTGACCGGGTTGCGGTTATGGCTAATGGTCAAATTACTGGTATTTTAGCAGGTGAAGATATTAGTGAAGCGAAAATATTAAATCTTAGTTATCAGGGGGTTTAGGATATGAAGAGTATTTTGAAAAGGTATGGTACACTAATTGGCCTGATTCTTATCTTCATTGTATTTACAATCTTAAGGCCTGGTGTATTTCCTACTTTACGAAATTTAGTAAATATATTAGAACAGATTTCTCTGCTTTCTATAATTGCTATGGGTGCTACTGTCATTATGGTAATTGGTGAATTTGATTTATCTTTAGCAAATATAAGCAGTTTTGCAGGTATAATTTCGGCAGGTTTACTGGTAGCTGGTTTACCAATATATCTGGTAATACCGGTAGTGCTTATTTTAGGTTTTGTATTTGGTCTAGTAAATGGTCTCTTGGTATCAAAACTTAATATATTATCCTTTATTACTACCCTGTCAACGGGGACTTTTCTCGCTGGGATTACTTTCTGGTATTCAGGAGGGACGATTATTTTTTCAGGAATACCAGATGATTTTCTAATATGGGGTCAGGGAGAGTTATTTGGATTACCTATACCAGCAATTATTATGATCGTGATATTTATTATTTTCTGGTATATTTTTAATCAGACGATGTTAGGGAGGAATTTATATGCAATAGGGGGTAATGAAAAAGCGGCTAAGTATTCAGGTATTAAAATAGAGAGAGACAAGACAATTGCCTTTGGATTGGCCGGACTACTGGCTGCTATGACAGGGATTATCTTGACTTCAAAACTAGGTTCAGCACATCCAACAGCTGGTGGTGGATATCTATTAAAATCCTATGCAACTGTTTTTCTGGGTATGACACTCTTTAAGGAAGGGGAGCCCAATATCCCAGGTACTCTGGTAGGGGTTTTAATAATGGGGGTACTGGCCAATGGATTAACAATTTTGAGTGTACCCAACTATTTTCAGGATATGTTGACAGGGGCTATTATAGTTTCAGCTTTAGTATTTCAGGGAATGAAGGTGCAGAACAGATAAGGGGTTGACGTAATATGTTGCAAACTAATATTTTAAAAAATAGTCTTATCAAAAAGAAAGAAGATAATAAGCCAGTGATGATTGCTTATTTACCTGCAGCTTATCCCGATATTGAGACCTCTAAAAAATGGATAGAGATTTTGTTTGATAATGGTATTGATGCAGTTGAACTGGGTTATCCGTCAAAATCTACTGATATGGATGGTAAAACTATTAGTGATGCCCATCAGGAAGTAAAAAATGATGGTTTCAAAGAAAGTGATTATGAAATGATTGCTAGATATGTTTCCAGGAATAGTTCCGGCAGACTGATTGCTATGGGTTACTGGAAGGAATTAAGGGAAAAGTTCTATAGCAAATTTGAGAATTCCTGGTTGAGAAGTGGTATTAAGTATTTACTTTTGCCTGATTTAAATCTAAGTAATAAAACAGAAGTAAAATATATACAGGATTGTGGGTATAAATTGATTCCGTTTATAAGCCGCTTGGATTTTAATTTGAATTACAGCTTATTTAAAAATGCTCCATTTATCTACTGCCCTGCATATAAAGGTAAGACTGGTAATAGTGGTAAGATAGACAAACTTCATTTGACTAAATTAAAAGAAAAATTAAGGGAGACTGTTTTAAAGGATCTGCCGTTACTGGTGGGTTTTGGGATAAGTACTGGGGAAGATGCATTCCGTGTACGTAGTCTTGGTTATGATGGAATAATTATAGGTACTGCAATGCTAAAGGCATTTCAAGAGAGTGAGAATAGGGCTTTAACTTTAATAAGGGAGTTAAGAGCAGGTCTGGAGGGATAGATTATGACTGAAAAATATATACTTACTTATGATATGGGAACCACCATGATTAAATTAGTACTCTTTGACCAGGAAGGAAACATTGTATATGATGACAGTTTTAATCTTGATAACTATAATATAGACGGGCATCAGGTTCAGCAGGCTGAAAACTGGTGGGATGGTATTATTACATTGACCCATAGACTAGCTGATTCTGGTATTGATTTAAATAGTATTTCAGCTATAGTTTCTACTGGTCAGATGGAGGACTGTCTGCTCCTTGATTCAAAAGGAGATATTTTAACAGAGGTATTATTATATTCTGATGGTAGGGCCACTGAAGAGCAAAAATATATTATTGATAGAATAGGTGAAGAGGATTTATACTATATATTAGCTAATAATTTTGACTCTTTAATGTCAGTTAATAAGTATCTCTGGCTTAAGAAACATAGGAAAGAGGTCTTTAAAGAACATGCCTATCTTATATTAGGAGCAAAGGATTATTTAAATTTTAAACTAACGGGATATAATGTAACTGATTATACTAATGCCTCTACAACTGGATTTATGGATTTGAAAAAACTAAAATGGAGTTCCAGAATAATAGATGAATTAGAGATTGATATCAGTAAGCTGCCACAGATAAATAAATCAACCTCTATTATAGGTGAAGTAAAGAAAGAGCTTGCTGAAGAATTAAAAATCCCGTCAGGGATACCGGTTATAAATGGTTCTGGTGATGTAGGTGCTTCAACATTAGGTGCAGGGGCATGGAGAGAAGGGGATATTTACTGCTATCTCGGTACAACAGGTTGGCTGGCCGCCCCTTTAGAGAGACTGACTGATAATCCCAATGTTTTTACCTTAAGTAATATTGATGGTGAGGGTTATATCTTAGCTGGTGCAATTCTGAATGCCGGTAAACCCTATGACTGGTATCTGGCTAATTTTTTAAATAAGTATATAGATAAGGGGCTTAAAGAAGAAGATTACTTAAATAATGAGGAGAAAATAAAAGACCTTAATGCAGCTGAGAAAGGGGTTTTCTTTTTACCATTTATTAATGGGGAAAGGAGCCCGATAAAAGTAAAGGAGAACAATGGTGTATTTCTGGGCCTTGGACCTGAGACAGATAAGTACCTATTATTAAGGGCTGTTCTGGAAGGTGTTTCTTTTTCATTAAAGCATAATCTAAATGAACTAAAGGGTTTAGGTGATTCTATAAGAAAGCTGAACTTAATTGGTGGGGGTGGTAAGAGTAAGGTGTGGCCCCAGATTTTAGCCAATGTTTTAAATCTGGAGGTTAATGTATTAGATCTGGGGATAGGTGCCCCATCAATGGGAACAGCATTAATGGCCTATAAGGCACTGGGACTACTCAATAATTATAGTGAGTTTATTGAACGCTTTAGTGTTAAAAAGAAGTTCAGACCGAAAAAAGAAGACGCAGCTATTTATTCACAGTCTTTTAAATACTATTTAGCTTATATAGATAAATTATATAATTAATGAAAATTCAAAGATACGCAAGTGATAAACTACCCACCTTATTATAATAAGGTGGGTAGTTTATTTAACTTATGAAATAATTTAGTATATAATATATATTGTATGAAAGTGGAAAATAATTATAAGTAAGTGGATTGAGGATAGATGGTAAAGCAGGGTGGTGTGGTATTATGTTTGAGAGATTTAAAAAGATACATAGAAAATACAAATTAAGGTATAAGATGATTTTTGTTAACTTACTGATATCTATTTTGCCGATCATACTAATTGCCCTGATATTTTACAATATATTTTTAAATAATATTGAGAAGTATGTTTCCGATTCTGTTGATTTGTATTTTAATCAGGTTAATCATAGATTAGAGGAATATTTAGATACAGTAAATATTATTGCTGATTCTGTTTTCTTTGATAAGAAATTACAGGAGCTAATAATCAGTAAAGATAAGAACTACTGGGATAAATATAATGAAATAGACCTCTTATTTCAGTCTTTTTTAAAATTTTATGAATCTGTTGAGGATATCTATGTAATTGATAATAATCATAATATCTATCATTCTAAATCCATAGTTTTCAGAGATGAGTTTAAGAATTTTATTATTAATATTGATTCAGCTAAAATAAATGACGGTAAGCTGTATTTTGCTGATCCGCTTAAGACCAAGGGTGGTGACTTATATTTTATTGCCTACCGAGTAATCAAATCTATGTTTTTCGAAAACTTTATGGAGAATATAGCAAGGGGAGCAGTTATTTTGGATGCTAAAAAAATAGAAAAAATTATTGAGGAAAATAATCTCCCTGAAGGGTCTCATGTTTTTATTCAAAATAATGCTGGAGAAGTAATTACAGTTACCAGGGATGAGACAGTAGATATTTATCGGAGTTCACAGGCTGATCTTAATTCAAATAAGAAATATATTAATATAAATGGTGTGACTTATATGCAGAGAACAAGTGAGCTTAATAAGGTAGGCTGGACTATCAAGGCATTGATTAATAGAGATAAGCTGGTTAAAGAGGGGCGGGTTGTGCAATATATCATAATATTAATTGCTTTGATAGTCTTTGTTTTTGTAGTAATAACTACTTTAGTATTTAATTACCGCCTAACATTCCCCTTAAAGAAAATGGCTGATGCCTTTGACCGGGTTGCGACAGGTGATTTTAATTATCAGCTTAAGTTTAAGTATAAAAATGAGATTACTAATATAGAGGATAATTTCAATAATATGCTCAGAGAGCTGGAGGGTCTGACTAAAAACCTTTTGGATACCCAGGAAAAGGCACACCTAATAGAGCTGGAAAAAAAGCAATTTCAGTTAGATGGTTTACAGGCTCAGATAAATGCCCATTTTCTTTATAATACCCTAAATACGATCAGGGTGATGGCCCTTACTGGTGCTAAAAAAGAAATGGATAGAATGATCAGTAACCTGGTAGATTATCTACGTTATATAAGTAAAGTACATGAGTTTGTAAGTCTGGAAGAGGAACTTGAGCAGCTTAATAAATATAAGAATATTGAGAATCTACGGTTTGCTAATAAATTCAAAGTTAAATACAGAATAGAATCTGGTCTAGAGAGACTTAAAATCTTGAAGCTTACTGTTCAGCCAGTCCTGGAGAATGCTATTTTTCACGGGTTAAGACAGATATCAGGAAATGGTGTTATTCAGATTTCGGCTTTTCAAAAGGGGGATAAGGCTCTAATCAGGGTTATGGATAATGGTACAGGTATTAAAAAAAGGGAATTAGAGCAGATAAAATTGGGAATACAAAAACAGGATATTGTAACTGATAGTAGTAAGGGGAGTGATATAGGGATTGGACTGGTTAATATCCACAAGAGGATTCAGTTATATTATGGAAATGATTTTGGACTGGAAGTAAAGAGCTGGGAGGATATTGGAACGGTTGTTACAATTTCTTATCCATATAGAAAGGGGAAAGAAGAAGATGTATAAGGCTTTATTGATTGATGATGAACCCTGGATCTTAAAAGACCTTGAACTATTGGTAGATTGGAATAAGTTTGGATTTGAAGTGATTGCAAAAATAAGTAATAGTAGGGAGGCTGTTCAGTTAATAAAAAAACAGCAGCCAGATTTAATTGTCTGTGATATAAAAATGCCGGGATTAAATGGTCTTGAATTGATGAAAATGGTTAAAGTAGATTTCCCCGGTATTTATGTTGTTTTTGTAAGTGCCTACAGTGAATTTGCCTATGCTAAAGAGGCAATTGAATTAGGGGCCTTTGATTATATTTTAAAACCAACCAAGGATAAGGAACTAAAAGATGTCCTCAATAGGGTGTCTTCCCGTTTAGATAAAGATAGTGAAGAAAAAAAGGAATTAGAGAAGTATAGAAAAACAGAACTGTTTTTGGAGTTGTTAGAAAACGAGCTGGAGGAAGACGAAATCGTAAAAAAATTAAATAATATAGGGTATGATGTATTCTTTGAAAGTTATTGTATTTTAATAGTAAATTTACTTGGTAATGATGCTATTAATGAACAATGGCAGAGCCAATTGCAGAATTGTTTTTCTTCATATAAATTATTGTTTATTCAACTTGGTGGGAAGAAATGGTTGATATTATTTAATTTTAGTTTGGCTGATTTGAGAGATAGTAGGTGTTTTGAAAAACTGGGTTTGATAGCAGATAAATATAAGCTGTCAATAGGTATTAGTGACAGTTTTGATAATTTAATTGATTTAAAACACCACTATAAAGAGGCAGAACTACTTTCTTATAATCATTTTATTTATAAAAAGGGTGGTATATATAAACATTCATTATATAATAATAATTACATAGGGCTGTCAACAAAAATTAAGGGTCTGACTTCCTGTGGAGACTTAGAGAGATTTGTTGCTAAATTACCTAAATTATTAAACGAAAAAAGAATTAATTTGGAAGAAGTTGCTTATTTGTATAACCAGCTTCAGGAAAAGTCTAATACCCTCTGTAATCTTAGTGAAGAAATTGAACTTTTGGATCCGGTTGATATAATATATTTATTTAATGACCTTCATGGGTTATTTGCTCAATTAAGAGATATTTTAAATAAGCATGAAGATGGTGGAAAATCAGGTGTATCACATAATATTATAGGAGATATTGTCAAAGAGATAAAAGAAAATTTCCATAAAGATTTACGCCTTCAGGATTTAGCCCTTAAATATCATGTCAATTATAATTATTTGAGTCAGTTATTTAAAAAGGAAACAGGACAGACATTTACAAATTATTTAATTGAATTTCGTATTAAAAAGGCAATTAGGCTTTTTTCTAAAGACCTATTGTTCTACGAGATAGCCCGAAGGGTTGGTTATAAAGACTATTATCATTTCTGTAAAATATTTAAAAAACATAAAGGTCTCAGCCCGAGTGAATTCAAGAAAAAAAATGTATAGAATCGACAAAATAAAACCACCCTTAAAAAGGGTGGTTTTATTTTGTTCTAATAATTCCTAATATAAATACAAGTATTACTAAGAATAGTACATTTTAACTACTAAAGTAATAATATATAATTTATATAATAATTATGGAAATTATATTTTTGATTAAAATAATTTTTTATAGAAAAAGGAACGATAGTGCTTTTTTCTTTGAAGAATAATTACACAATGAAAAAAACGACAGGAAACTACCTGGTGCTTAAGTCGTCATTATAGTTAATACGTCCTAAAAATAGAGTAAAAATGAGGTTTAAAATGCAAACTTTTTTACATTATGCAATTAAAAATATGTTTTGCAGTAAATACAATAATTATAAGCGAAAGGGGTGATTTTTTAGAAATATTAAGAAGGGCTAAGGAAAATTTTAAAGGGGGAGATAGATGAATAAATAAATGATTAAAATATTGTTTACTATTATTAAAGTTGTTTTGATTTGTTTTGGCTAGCTTATTGTAAAGTAAAAGTTGGACAAAGAAAATGCTGATAGTCAGATTTTTATATCAATTGAAATAAATAAATTTGATTTAAAATCTAGGGACTATTATCAGTATTTTAGTAAAACAAATTAGTCTTAATGAAAAAAGGGGGAAATATCTAAATGAAAAAGATCTATGTTTTGTTACTTAGTGCAGTATTGGTTTTTTCTATGACTTTAGTTTCTATGGGTGCGCCTATTATTAAAGGGGATTTTAGATATGATATGTATAATGATGAAAGCAAAGAAGATGATGAACAGTCCTTTGCGACAGCTGATTTAAGGATTAGTATTCAAGATGAGCTTAGTGATTCACTTACTGCCTTTGCTAAATTCAGGGCGCGGCATCAAAAAAATGATGATGATACAGATTTTGATTTAAACGAATATTATGTAAAATATAAAAGATTCTGGGGTTCTGTAAAAGCCGGTTACTATGGATATAAATTTACTCCGAGTCGTGTTTTGTTAAAATCTGGTTATTTTCACGAGTGGCAAAAGGTTGATATAATGGCTGCTACTACCTTTAATACCCCGGTAAATGGCCTGACCTTTGATCTAATGTTCCAACCTTATGAACAAAAAACGCAGGGTGATGGGGCTTATGGGTTATCTACTAATTATAATGCTGATAAATGGGGAATTAAATTGACCTATGCTGATTTGCAAAAACCAGATGAAGCAGTTTTTGCTGTTGATGACAGTGCTGATGATGCCGATGTTTTTGCCTTTGATGTTTATTACACACCAATTAAAGGGATGAAGTTCTTTGTTGATGCAGTTGATTATAGTAGTAATGATGAATCAAATGCTTCTATCGAGGATTCTGTCTATGATAAAAAGGGTATTGATGGTCTGGATCCAGTTCTTGGTTTTCAATGGAAGGCCATTGGTGGTTCTAAAATAGATTTTAGTATGGAATATGCCCTTAACCCACGTTTTGAAGATACTGATAAAGAGTATGATGGGTCTGCTATTGGGGCTAAGTATCATCTTAGCAAACAAACCAGCTTAGAGTTTGAACACTATGTTATTGGTGATGACCAAACCAAGAATATGCTCCGCTTGCGGTATAAGTTTTAAGGATTAAGTTAGCAGTTAAGTGGGCGGAATTCCCTTCCGCTTCTTAACTGTTAATTGAGGATATTGGTACTAAAATCCCGTTTTATTTGATTTTGTATTGTTTTACTTTCTAATATAAGCACAAAGATTAATAAGGAAAGTACATTTTAATATAACAAACCATAAAATATAATAATCTTAAGAACATTATGTTAATTGTTTTTGATAATTTATAAACTAAGAATATTATTGTAGTAACGTAGTAATTATATTTTTCACTACATAATTACTTAATGAAAAATACATTTCTTTTTTTAAATATCTTAAGTATTAGAAATTTGAAAAGGGGTGATATTATATTAACTAAAAAGCTATATTTATTGTAGAAAGAAAAAAATACTAAGGGGGAGAAAAATGACAAAAAAGATTTTAGTTAGTTGTTTGGTGTTATTATTAGTTCTTTCATGTACCATTGGTGTTGCTGCTGAGAAGGTTACTTTAAGATTTTCATGGTGGGGTTCACAGGATAGACATGATCGGACAATGAAAGTTATAGAGTTGTTTGAAGAAAAATATCCTGATATAGATATTCAACCTGAATTTACTGGTTGGAGTGGTTATTGGGATAGAATTAATACCCAGATGGCTGGAGGAAATTTGCCAGATATAGTACAACATGTCCGTAAATATATTAGTGGCTATGTTAAGAATGAAAATTTATTAAATTTAACTACTTATTTAAAAGATGGTACATTAGATACCAGTAATATTCCGGATTCCCTTGTTGCTATGGGAAATATTAATGGCAGGCAATATGGGGTGGCTACTGGAGTAAATGCACCAGCAGTTTATTATGATAAAGGATTATTTAATAAGGCAGGGATTTCTTATCCAAGTCCAGATCGGACCTGGCAGGATGAGGTAGCTTTAATTAAAAAGCTACATGATAAATTGGGTATTTTAGGTTCTGCTAATCTAACATCACAGACAGATGTTGGTGGTTTTACTGTCTGGGTAAGGCAACATGGTGGTGCTTTATATAATGAAGATGGAACTGCCTTGGGTTATGATGATGACCAGATATATATTGATTTTATGGAAATGACTTTAAATGTCCTTGATTCAGGTGCTGTCTGGTCAGCCCCAGAACGGGCTGAAAATGCTGATACAGGGGTTGAACAGGATCCCATTACCAGACAGGAAGCAGCTATGGCGACAATATATTGGAGTAATCAGCTTGGTGCTTTAGTTAACTCCTCAGGTAAAATGTTAGGCATTACTACTATGCCTAAACTTGATAATCAACTAGCAGAGGGGCGATTCTTGAAACCTGCTATGCTTCTTACCGTTAGTGCTAATACTGAACATCCTAAAGAAGCCATTACCTTCCTTAATTTCTGGTTACATGACATTGAGGCTGGTAAGATACTGGGTACTGATAGGGGTGTACCTACTGAAAGCAAGGTAAAGGCAGCACTAAAAGAAGATGCAAGTGAGATAGATCAGGCTGTCTTTGATTATATTGATTTAGCTGCTGCTAATGCTGGAGAAGCTCTGGCAGCTCAACCACCTGCCTATCAGGAAGTAGTTGCAGCATATGAAGATGTTTACTGGAAAGTAATCTATAAGCAAATTACTCCTGAGGAGGGAGCCAAAGAATTTAGGGAAAAAGCCAACAGCATTTTGGCTAATCAATAAACAGGTAAAATATAATAATGGGTATAGGTTAGTGAAGATTATTTTGCTGGCTTATACCCCTATTTCAAAAGGGGAGGGATAAGACTTGAATAATAGATTTGAAGCACTAAAAGATGTGTCACGGATAGATCACAGGATTGGAATTAAGAAGATCATAAAAATGAATCTGGAGGGATATGCTTTTATTCTCCCGTGGTTGATAGGTTTCTTAGCTTTCATGTTATATCCTTTATTAATGTCTTTATATTATTCATTTACGAAGTATAGTATTGTGGGCAATCCAGAATGGATTGGTTTAGGGAATTATCTAAGGATATTTTTGACAGATGAAAAATTCTGGATGTCCTTAAAGGTTACTTTTTATTATGTGGTTTTTGCAGTCCCATTAAGATTGGCTGCTGCCCTGGCTCTGGCGATGTTATTTAAAAAGGCCAGACCATTAACTAATTTTTATAGGGCAGCTTATTATGTCCCTTCAATCTTAGGTGGAAGTGTGGCTATTTCAGTGGTTTGGCGTCAATTATTTGGTTCTAAGGGGGCTTTTAATGATATTTTACTATCATTAGGTCTTATTAATCAGCGCATCTCCTGGATTGGGACCCCTGATACAGCTATCTGGACTTTGATACTATTAGCGGCATGGCAGTTTGGTTCTCCCATGATTGTCTTTTTAGCTGGTCTGAAACAAATTCCGAAGAGCCTCTATGAGGCTGCTAAAATAGACGGTGCCAGCAAGTGGCAGCAATTTACACGGATAACAATACCGTTGTTAACTCCGGTTATTTTCTTTAATTTACTGATGCAGATGGTCAGGTTATTTTTGATGTTTACCCAGGCCTTTATTATTACTGATGGTGGTCCTTTAGACAGAACCTTGGTCTATGCACTATATTTGTATAGAAAGGGTATTAGTTTTGGACATTTGGGATATGGATCAGCTCTGGCCTGGATTATATTGGTGATACTAACTGTAGCGACAATTATTATCTTTAAAACATCAAATAAATGGGTTTATTATGAATCCTAATAAATGTTGTTTAAAAGGGGGGAAAATAATGAGTTTATCATTTGCCAAAAAAGAACGGCTTAATAATATTTTATTTCAGGTTTTTGTTTCTCTCTTTTGTTTTGTAATGATCTATCCCTTACTCTGGATGTTAGCAGGTTCCTTAAAAACTTCGGGAAATGCTTTGACTGCTACACTAATACCAGATGGGTTAAATTTTAGTAATTATCTACAGGGTTGGAAAGGATTTGGTGGACATAGTTTCTCTATTTTTTTCAGAAATTCTTTTTTTATAGCTGGGATGGCTACATTGGGACAGCTTTTTACTTCTTCTTTTGCTGCTTTTGGTTTTGCCAGGACCAGGTTTATTGGTCAAAAGGTGTTTTTTGCCGTAATGATTGCTACTGTCCTGTTACCAGCTCAGGTTTTACGTATTCCGCAGTATATTATGTTTAATAACTGGGGTTGGATGGATTCATATCTACCAGTCTTACTTCCTCAGATGCTTCCAGTACCATTTTTCACCTTTTTGATGGTTCAATTTATTCGTGGAATTCCGTCAGAGTTAGATGAAGCTGCTTTGATTGATGGTTGTAACAAGTTCGGCATTTATTTTAGAATTATCTTACCAAATTTGAAACCAGTTATGGTTACAGCAGGTATATTCAGGTTTTACTGGACCTGGAATGATTTTATGACACCATTACTCTATCTGCAAACTGTAACTAAGTATCCTATATCTATAGCCTTACGGATGTTTTCTGATCCTAATGCTATTACTAATTGGGGTGCTATGTTTGGTATGACTGTTCTATCTATTGTACCAACCTTAGTAATCTTTATTTTCTTCCAGAAATACTTAGTAGAAGGTGTAGCTTCATCTGGATTAAAGGGCTAAATGTTATAGATTATATATCAAAAAAATTTATTATATATATTTCATAGAAAAAGACGAGATAGTATACAATAGCCAGTGGTATTCCGAAGAAAGTCGCTATTTCTATTTTGTCTTTTTTTACTAAGGAAAAATATAATCGTTTAAGAGTCTGTTCGAAAAGTATCAGTATATACCGCCGGGGATTATATATCCCTTCACTCAACGGTAACACCTTAACTTCGTTCAGGGATATATAATCCCCTATTTATAGCTTTTCGAACACCACTTTAAGAAGAAAACAAAAAAGGAGGTTTTTTTTTGAAGTATAATTTAAAAGGTGGATTATGGTTTATATTAACATTGGTTTTATTAATATCTTTCATGATATCAGCATTTATTCTGGCTGAAGATGAAATGATAAGTGTTTCCGGTGATTGGCAGGGGAGTATCTTTGGGAATGTTGGTGGTCAAAAAAAGATCACAAAAGAAAACTTTGAAATTACTGAGAATAATGATGGAAGTGTTAGGCTTAGGAGTTCTAATAATAGGGGTAAGATTGAAAGTAAATCAGAGGGAATAGCCTACTACTTTAAAGAAGTACCTGCTGATGCTAACTTTGAATTAAGTGCTACAGCTACTGTTGAATCTTTTGAGATGCATAATCAGGTATCTTTTGGTTTAATGCTTCGTGATAAGGTGCTCATTAATGAGAGTAATAAAGAAGATATTGGTTATACTCTGGCTGCTGGAATTCTTAATGCCAAAAAGGATGTTCCTAAAATAGGTTTTTATAGAACAGCTGAGGGGCAGACAAAGCTAGGGGAGTTGGTAAATGATGCTGTCCCTAGTGCTGGTAATACCTATGATTTAAGTATTAAAAAATCTGGTGATGTATATATATTAAAGTTTGGTAATGAAGAACCTGTTATAATTGAAAATTTTAGTGGATTTGAAACTGGAAAATTATTTGCCGGTCTCTATACTGCCAGAAATACAACAGTTATCTTTAGTGATATTAATTTCAGTTTGGATACCAGGAAGGTCAAGGACTTATATGTAAATACAACTGCAATGCCGACCGATTATCTTTTAGAAGAAGAGTTAGATTTAACAGGATTGAAAGTCACAGCAAAATTTTCTGATGGGTCAAAAGAGATACTGTCAGAGGATGATTATATTGTAACCGGTTTTGATAGTAGCACAGTAGGGACTAACCCAATTAGCATAAATTATAATGGAGTAAGTAGAACGGTTAATTTAGAGATAAACTCTTTGACCTGTACAGGTTTGAAAATAAAGTACTATCCGGCAAAAACAGATTATTATCTAGGAGATAGATTTGACCCTGAAGGTTTTGCTGTAATAGCAGAATATAATGAAGGATATAAAAATGAAGAACTAACAGTTGATAAATATACCTTTTCTATTGCAGGAGAATCTATGGCAGGAAGTGACTATGTATTTGATAGTGCAGGAGAAAAAATAGTTACTGTAAGCTCAATGGAGAATCCCGCTATATCTATAAGTTTTGCTGTAAATGTTAAAGCTGCTGAAATTACTTGCTTAGAAATTAGTAAAGTACCAGAAAAGGAATTATATTTTCTTAGTGATAAATTAAACCTTACAGGTATGACTGTCTATGCTAAATATAGTGATGGTTCTAGAATTAGACTGATGAAAGATGAATTCTCAGTATCTTCTTTAGATACTACGAGTCCTGGTGAAAAAAAGGTTATAATTTCCCATAAAGGAAAAGAGGCAGTATTAAATTTAACTGTTAAAATGAAGGAGTTAACAGGTCTTGAAGTCACAGAATACCCACAGACAACATTTTATCTTGGTGATGATTTTACAAGTAGAGGGTTAGAGGTATCTTTAGTATATGACAATGGTGATAAAGAGGTATTAGCAGGAAGTAATTATACAGTTGATTTTTCGAATTTTGATAATACTAAGATGGGAGTATATGATGTTAAGATTATTCCTGCTGATAGTTTAATCACAGCTATTACTTATCCAGTAACTGTACGAGAAAAGACTGAATATGAGTGGAAATATACTAGATTTGGTCAATCTACTAGTGAAGAGGATAATTTTATCGATATAAAAGAAGATGGTACAATAGAGCTTGCTTCTATTAATGGTGGTGGAAAAGTTGCCACAGACCATGATGGCATCAGTTTTTATTATACAGTGATTGATGCCTCCAAAGATAATTTTGTATTATCGGCTGATATTAAAGTGATTGAATATGCTAAAAGTTCACATGATGGTCAGGAAGCCTTTGGTATTATGGCCAGAGATGCCATCGGAGAATTTGGTGATACCGGGGTATTTGCTTCTAATATGGTAGGTCTAGGTGGTTATAGTGGAGGAAGCAAGGATCCTAATGGAACACAGCTCTTTATGAGAACTGGAGTAGAATCTTCAGATGGGACAGGAAGTAATGGGACCTCAAGTATGATGATCAAGGAAGAGAAACCTAAAACCAGTAATACCTATCCTGCTAAGGAATATAGATTGACTTTAGCGAAAACAAACAGTGGTTATACAGGAAGACTTAATGGTGGTAAAGAGGTAATGTTATTTGAACCTGATTTTCTAAATGTTCAAGATTCAAAGGTTTATTTAGGTTTCTTTGCTGGTCGTGTTGGGCATATTGAAGTAAGTAATGTAGACTTTAAAGTCTCAGCAGCAAAAACTGATGCACCAAAGGTGGAGCCTCCTGAAGAGGCTGTAACACCGACCTTGGATTTCTTATCATTAGATAAGACTTCTAAGACTGATTATAATTTCTTATTAAAATCTAATGTTAAGGGGATAGTTATTGTTAAACAAGGGAGAAAAGTAATAGCTAGAGACCAGGTAGTTAAAGCTAAGCAGGAATACTTAATAGAAACAGAACTTGCTGAGAATACTAAGACTAATTTTAGTGTCAGCTTTTTACCTGATGATACTCAGTATTTAACATCTTACGATAAATTAGTTAAGAACTTTACTGTCGAGATGAAAAGCTATGTAGAAGATGGTGATATTTATGTTTCACCAACTGCCAGTAGTGGTGGTGCAGGTACTTTAGAAGATCCACTAGATATTGATACAGCAATTTCCTTTGTACGTGAAGGTCAGAAGATCATCTTACTTGAGGGTAGATATGTACGTGATTCCAAATTGGAGATTAAAAAATATAATGATGGTACTGCTGAGGCAAGGAAGTATCTGGTAGCGGCAGCAAACACAAATCCAATCATAGATTTTGATAAAAAAACTGAGGGTGTTCTCTTAAGTGGTAACTACTGGCAGGTGAAAGGGATTGAATTTACTCGTTCAGCAGCAAATGAGAAAGGCTTTGTTGTTGGTGGGAACCATAACATAATTGAGGAATGTCTATTCTATGAGAATGGTAATACAGGTTTACAGATAAGCCGTACCGACATAAATGAAGATGATAAGTCTAAATGGCCGTCTTATAATTTAATCCTTAACTGTACATCTTTTGATAATCGTGATCCATCTGATAATAATGCTGATGGGTTTGCTGCTAAGCTTACATCAGGTGTAGGTAATGTATTTAGGGGATGTATTGCCCATCATAATATTGATGATGGGTGGGATTTATATACTAAGGTAGGAACAGGTGCTATCGGTCCAGTTGTGATAGAGGACTCTATTGCCTATAGTAATGGTACCTTAACAGATGGTACAGTAGGTAATGGTGATAAGAATGGGTTCAAACTTGGTGGTGAAGGTGTTCATGTACCCCATATTATTAAAAACTGCCTAGCCTTTGACAATGGGGCTGTTGGTTTTACAAGTAATAGTAATCCAGCTGTTATTGCTATCAATAATATTGCTTTGAATAATATTGGGGGAAATCTGGAATTTACTACTTATAAAGAAATTGCTGTTGATTTTGAAATTGATGGTTTTATGTCTATTGCTACCAAAGATATTCCAGCAGATAATTTTCCTGTAGAATTAGAATCAGCTAAAAATTATATGTTTAATGGTAGTGTATCAGAAAACCAGCTGGGCAATAGAATAAACAAAAATGATTTTGTGACTTTAATACCACAACTCCCTTTTGAAAGGGATGATAACGGAAGGATAATGATAGGTGATTTTCTAAAGTTAACTACTAAGTAAGAAGAAAGGATAGTCAGAAAACAACCCCTTTCATTTATTTTGTATAAATGATTATTTCTATTCTTTATTTTCTGATAAATCTGGTATATAATGTAATTAGTCAGGTCAATAAAGAAGGGGTTGTTTTCTATGTCCAGAAAGGTTTTATTATATTTTTTGATAATATTATTATTGCTTATTGTTAAAACAGAAGTAGCTGTTGTTTCCAATAATAATATAACTATTAGTATATCATGGTGGGGCTCACAGGTTAGACATAATAAGACTTTAGCGGTGATAGAACTATTTGAAAGAAAAAACCCGGATATAAAAATACAGCCTGTTTATACAGGATGGAGGGAGTACTGGGATAGAATAGCTGCATATGCTGTAGGGGGTAATTTGCCTGATATTATGCAGCAGGATTATAAGTATTTTAATTCCTATGTTGACTATAATATTTTAAGGGACATGGATGATTACATAGATAGTATTATCAAGGTTGCAGAGGTTGATGAGGCTTTATTGGAATCTGCCAGGTTTGATGGTAAGTTATATGGTATTCCTGCTGGACTTAATACATATACTATATTATATGCTCCGAAAAAGTTTGCAGAGGCTGGACTAACAGAACCTTCTTATAATTGGACATGGAATGAATATAAGGAAATATGTAGAAAACTCCATGAGAGACTGGGTATATATGCAGCGACCAGTCTTCCGATGGCAACCAGAAATATTACAGGCCTTGAGCATTATGTCAGGCAGCATGGCCAGTCTTTATTTGACATGTCAGCTCATAAACTGGGATTTACGGAGGATTTGTTTGTTGATTTTTATAAAATGGATTTAGAGTTAAGCAGGGAAGGGGTCTTTGCCCCTGGAGAACTCCGTCTGGAAAATCACACTATAGAAAACGATTTAATTGTTAAAGATGCTGCAGTTATGGCTGCCTATTGGACTAATCAGATTGTTGCTATTTCTAAAGCTGCTGGTAAACCATTAAAAATGTTACCTTTTCCTCAGGCTAAAGATGAAACCAGGTCTGGTTATTACTTAAAGCCCTCCATGTACTGGACTATAACCAAAAATAGTAAACACCCTGAGATAGCAGCAAGATTCATTAATTTTTTGATTAATAATTTAGAAGCTAATAAACTTTTAAACGGTGACCGTGGTGTGCCGATTTCTTTTGATATCAGGCAAAAATTACAGCCTATGCTTGATGATCCGGAAAGGAAGATGTTTAATTTTATAAAATACATTTCCAATAACTCAAGTATTATTGAACCACCACCACCTGCCCAGTATGATCAGGTGATAGAAATTTTGGAAGAAGTACATTATAAAATACTGGAGGGGAGTCAAACACCATCTGAGGCATACCAGGAATTGAGGATGCGTACAGATAGGGTTCTAAAATGATTAAAAAATAATACTACTATAATAAATAAAGCTATTGAAGGATAAAATTCAATAGCTTTATTTTAATCATATCATATTATTATAACACCACAAAAAATGTATAAAATAACCCATTAAGAACAATATATGTCTTGTTATTATCCATTTCTTTTTATAAAATACCCTTAAGATTCGAAGATTAAATAAGATTTTAAGGGAGTGTGAAAAGGAAAATGAGGTATGCATTAATTGGTACAGGTTCACGTTCATCGATGTATTATAAGGCTATCCAGGACTTAGACGGAGTAAAAGGAAAAAATGAATTAGTGGCACTACTGGATTTAAATGAAAGCAGAATGCAATATGTCAATAAGTGTTTAGATTTAAATCTACCTGTATATAAACCACACCAATTTAATAAGATGTTAGAAAAAGAAAATGTTGAAGGTATTATTGTTACTACTAAGGATTCTCATCATCATTATTATATAATAGAGGGATTAAAACGGGATTTAAAGGTTATTAGTGAAAAGCCGATGACTACTGATGAAGAAAAATGCCAGGAAATATTGAATACTATGGAACAGACAGGTAATGACCTTATTGTTACCTTTAATTACCGTTATTCACCATATCGTTCTAAAGTAAAAGAATTACTTGATCAGGGGACTATAGGGGAGTTAACAATGGTGGAGTTCCACTGGTTTTTGGATACAACCCATGGTGCAGATTATTACAGGAGGTGGCACCGTAATATAAATAATTCAGGGTCTTTATTAGTACATAAGTCGACACATCATTTTGACCTGGTAAATTGGTGGATAGATAGCTTTCCAGTTGAGGTTTTTGCTCTGGGGAAGAAAAGATTTTACCAGGCAGAGACCTTTCCCTATCACCTGCGCTGTAGTACATGTGATCTGAGTAGTGAATGCAAATTTTATCTTGATTTATCAGAATCGGAAGAATTAACTGCTTTATATACTAAAGCTGAACATGAAGATGGATATTTCAGAGATGCCTGTGTTTTTTCCCCGGAAATCAATATCTGGGATACCAGGGCAGTTACAGTGGGCTATAAGAATGATGTTCTCTTAAGCTACTCACTTAATAATTATGCCCCCTATGAGGGATATAAGGTAGCCTTTATTGGTACTAAAGGTAGGATTGAGCAGGATGTGGTCGAGACTTCATATATCAGTGGCCATGATGGTCAGGTAGAGAGAAGGACAAGAGAAAATAATGTTCGTCTGGAAGTATTTCCTCTCTTTGATGAACCATATAAAGTTGAGGTTGAAGTTGAGGAAGGCGGCCATGGTGGTGGAGATATTCGTTTACTAAAAGATATTTTCCTGGATGAGAATACAGCGGACCCTTTAAAAAGAAAAGCAGGGGGTAGGGATGGTGTTATGTCTATTCTAACAGGTATTGCTGCCAGGCGCTCTATTGAATGGGGGAGAAAAGTCAATATTGGAGAACTGGTAAAATTTTCTATATCAATTAAATAAATATGATTAATTTTCAGGGGGTTTCTTAATGAATAAAAATTTTTATAATATTACTGATTATGGGGCAGTTGGTGATGGAAAAACAATTAATACCGCTGCCTTTGCCAGGGCAATTCAAGAATGTGCCCAAAATGGTGGTGGCACTGTTTATGTACCAGCTGGTATTTTTTTGACTGCTTCCATTATTTTAAAAAGCAATATAACCTTGTATTTTGAAATAGGTTCTATTGTAAAATTTGTTCAGGATGTTGCTCAATATAAATTAGTACAAGGCAGGTGGGAGGGTAGTGAACAGGAACTATATACCCCACTGATTTATGGTAAAGGCCTTGAGAATATTACTATAAGCGGCCGGGGCCTCCTGGATGGCCAGGGTGAATACTGGTGGCAGTTATTTAAAAACAATGAATTAAAACACCCCAGACCGCGTTTTATTGCTTTTAGAAACTGTGATAATGTCTTGATTGAAGGGATTAGATTGGTAAATTCCCCAGCTTGGACAATTAATCCTGTTGAATGTCACAATGTTACAGTCAATAAGGTAACGATTAAAAATCCAGCTAATTCCCCCAATACTGATGGAATAAATCCTAGTTCATGTAAGAACGTACAGATTGCTAATTGTCATATTGATGTAGGTGATGATTGTATTGCCCTTAAATCAGGTACAGAAGATTGTCCTAAATTTGTATCCTGTGAAAATATCACCATCATAAACTGTACAATGGTTCATGGACATGGTGGTGTTGTTATTGGCAGTGAAATGAGTGGTGATATAAGAAATGTAGTGATTAGTAACTGTATTTTTGAGGGGACAGATCGTGGTATCAGATTAAAATCCAGAAGGGGGCGGGGTGGTCTTGTTGAGGATATCAGGGTAAATAATATAATCATGAAAGATGTTTTTTGCCCGATTATAATGAATTTATACTATTTCTGTGGTAAAGGTGGTAAAGATAAAAGGGTATGGGATAAAGAAATATACCCTGTAGATAAAAGTACACCTTCTTTTAGAAGGATTCATTTTAGTGATATTACTGCCAGAGGGGTTTGTAATACAGCTGTTTTCCTTTATGGTTTACCAGAAATGCCGCTAGAAGAAATAACTTTTGATAATATAAGTATTGAACTGGCGGAAGATGCCAGACCAGCTGTACCTGCAATGGCTGATAAAATAGGGCCGGTGGTTCAGCAGGGTTTTTATTGTAATAATGTTCGAGATATAAAATTTATTAATGTTAGGGTAAGCGGTCATTTGGGACCTGGTTTTGAGATTGTAAATGCTGAGGGAATTGATTTTAATGGGTGTAAAATAGATAAGATTGATGAAAATGACCCCTGTATTCTTTTTGACGGGGTAAGGAATACTTATTTTAGTGGGAACCGGCAGGAAGAAATAAAGGGTTTCTTAAAACTAAGGGATTCTAATGATAATGGTAGAATGTAAGGATTTTTTTTAAAAATAGTAGATGCTTTGTTAATGAGTATTATGTTTCAGCTAAGGGGGGGTTATATTGAGCCGTTATACCAGTTTTCAACATTTATTACAGGTTTATGATAATATATCTGCTAGATATGCTTTTAAAGCAGAGTATCTATCACAATATAGATTGTGGAAGAAAAAACTTAGGGTAAAACTTGCTGATATTACAGGATTAAATCAGATGACCTTCTCTGAATTAAAACCCGAGCTCTTTGAGACAAAGGAGATGGATGATTATAAAAAAATTAAGGCTATAATTCAAACTGAACCTGCTGTATTAATGCCGTTTTATATATTACTCCCTGATGATTTACAGGAAGGGGAAGAAAGGACAGCTGTAATTGCACTACATGGACATGATAGTGGTGGAAAATATGCAGTTGCTGGCAGAATTGATATACCAGAGGTCAATAGGGTAATAAAGAAATATAATTATGATTATGGGATCCAGTTAGTAAAAAAGGGTTATATAGTTTTCTGCCCTGATGCCCGGGGTTTTGGTGAAAGGAGAGAAATTATAAAGCAGGGGGATGTGGGAGAAGATATCTTAAGTAGCAGCTGTCATGAACTTAATAATCTGGCTATAGCACTGGGCCAGTCTCTTACAGGAATGTTTGTCTGGGATTTAATGCGTCTGCTGGATTATGCTGAAACCTGTCAATATGTAGATAGTAATAGAATTGCTGTATGTGGTTTTTCTGGAGGGGGCTTACAGGCTCTCTGGCTGGCGGTAATGGATGAGAGAGTAAAGGCAGCTATTGTTGCCGGGTATTTTCATGGTTTTAAAGATACTATTTTTCAATCAAATATGTGTAGCTGCAATTTTGTGCCTCAATTATGGCGTTATTGTGATATGGGAGACCTGGGGGCTATGATTGCACCAAGGCCTTTAATGATAAAATCTGGTAGTGAGGATAAGCTTAATGGCAATAGCGGCCTTGCTAATGTTTACAGTCAGCTTGACATTGTCCGTAGTGCTTATAAACTAATGAATGTAGAGGGAAATCTTTACCATCATGTCTTTAATGGTGGTCATATTTGGAATGGAGATAGGGTTGATGAATTTCTTAAAAACGCTTTCTCTTAAGAATATTAATTAATCTTTTTTTCTTGAATTTTTCTTTATTTTTCTATATTCCAGAGGGGAGTGACCGGTTATATTTTTAAATATGCGCCCAAAATGGGTTAGATTGTTATAACCTACCTGACAGGCGATTTCAGTAATATTGAGACTGCTCTGTTGTAGTAATTTACTGGCCTCTTTAATTCTCACATTATTTTTATACTCGACAAATGAGAAACCAGTTACTTTCTTAAAGGTCTTGCTTAAATAAGTGGGACTGTAATTAAATTGTTCTGCCAGCTCAGTCAGAGATAGTTTATTATTAAAATTCTTATTTATAAAACCTGCTATCTCTGATATTTTTTTATGGGTTTCATTGGGATAATTTGCTGAAAAAGAAGTCGTTGACTTGATAAATCTATTAAGGAAAATAAGTAATTCTGTAATTAAAATAGTAAGATAAGTGAAGTAACCTGCCTGTTTTTTCTTTTTTTCCTGTAAGATATTGAATAAGTGATTTTCCATCCATAATTGTTCTTCAGGGTTTAAAGAGTATACATTTTGTTTTAAATGAAAACAGTAATATAAATCAATGTCTTTAGTTATTTTATCAGTTATGTCAGCACTGAATTGTATTAAGATTCTTTCATGGGGGTACTCCCTGGTTGTATTGGTCTTATGTAAAATATTCTTATCTATCAGAACAATGTCACCTTTTTTTACGTGATATGTCCTATTATCTATAAAGTAATAGCGTTCACCATTAAGGAGATAATATATTTCATATTGATCATGATAATGTCTGGCCGCCATATTAAAAGGAGCTCCTTTTCTACTAATGTGTTCTACTATCAAATCTGACTTTTCCAGGGTCATTGCTGGAAACTCCTCCTTTATGTATTCTCAATTAATTATAGCAATTTTCTATATAGACAGCAAATAAGTATAGGTAGGTATTTTTGAAAAAGAAAAAGTTAAAATCATTAAATTACCACTTGACAGTAGTAAAAAAACATGCTATTATTTTAAATAAACCAGTTGTAACACAACTAACAATTACATTGATGTGTTGAGGGAGTTAAAGATGAAACCGATTAAAAAGCGTGAGAGTTTAAGCCGTCAGGTTTTTGAACAATTAAAACAGCAAATTATCACAGGTAAATGGGAGCCCGGGGAGAAAATCCCCTCTGAGAATGAATTATCTGAGATGTTAAATGTCAGCCGGGTGACTATAAGAGAGGCCTTACAGACATTAGTAGCCCTGGATCTACTTGAAAAAAAACAGGGTGAGGGTACTTTTGTCAAGGAATTATCTGGTGAGACATATATTGATGCCCTGTTGCCGACTTTTGTAAATCTAAAACGTTCCAAATCATTTTCTGTTCATGAATATAGAAAAATAATAGAAGTTGGAGCAATTGAATTAGTAGTAGAAAGGGTTACTGATGAAGACATAGTAGAGTTAAAAAAAATATTGAATAATATGAAAAAATATAAAGATGACTTAGAGAGATTTGCTTTAGAGGATTTGAATTTTCATTTAACACTATGTCAGATCACTAAAAATCCTATCATTGAAAAGGCAAATTTTCTGATGAAAGATTATTTAAAAGAAACTATGTCAGAAATTATTAAAACTATGGGTTCAGAAGATGGAATCCGTTACCATGGTGAAATTATTGAGGCTATTGAGAATAAGGATAAAGAAGCTGCCAAAGAGTTAATGGAAAAACACTTAGATAATAATTTAAATTATATTTGACAGAATATTATTTAAGTGTTATTATTTAAATACAGTTGTAATACAACTAACAACAAACAACACACAACAAACAACCATAATAATTATATCTTAAATAGATTACGAGTAATGAAGGGAGACTTAGTGATTAAGGTTATGCTCTGACTGGGAGGTGAGAAAAGAAGGGCAAAATATTATTATAGATTAAGAATTTATTCATAAATATATCAAACAAATTATAGGAGGGGATTAATTTGGGGAATACAGTTGCTGAATTAAAGAAAAAAGCTATAGTAATAAGGGAAAATATATTAGAGACCATTGGAGTAGGCAAAAAGGGGCATGTAGGGGGTTCGATGTCATCAGCTGATCTAGTAACAGCTCTCTATTTTTATAAGATGAATCATGATGCTAATAATCCTGAAGACCCTGACCGTGACCGGTTTATTTTTAGTAAGGGGCATTCAGTTTTGGCTCAGTATGCTGCCCTGGCTGAAACAGGTTATTTCTCAAAAGATGAACTTAAGAAAACTAAAACCTTTGGTTCTATCTTACAGGGACACCCTGAAAAAGACACACCAGGAATTGAAGCTAATACAGGGTCATTAGGACAAGGACTGTCATTAGGCTTAGGGATGGCCCTGGGTGGTAAACTGGATAAACGTGCTTATAATGTTTATGTAATTGTTGGGGATGGTGAACTGGCTGAGGGACAGATATGGGAAGCAATTATTGCCGCTAATAATTTTAAAGTAGATAATCTAGTGGCTATAGTAGATAGCAATAAAGTCCAGGCTACTGGCCCAATAGCTGAGAGATATGATTTAGGTGACATTAAGGCTAAATTTGAGGCTTCAGGCTGGGAAACTTTCGAAATAGATGGTCATAATATGGAAGAGATCGTTGAAGCTTTAGATGCTACAGATAATGTCAAAGGTAGACCTTCAGTGATAATAGCCAATACAGTTAAAGGTAAAGGTGTATCTTTTGCAGAAAACAAGGCGAGTTATCACAATGCTAAACTTACTGAAGAACAATATAGGCAGGCTAAAGAAGATATAGCAAATTTATAATACTGGGGTGAAATATAAATGAAAACAGCAAGTTTAAGAGAGGCTTATGGAAAAGAATTGTTAAATCAGGCCAGAAAAAACAAAAACATAGTGGCGCTGGATGCAGATTTGAGTGGTTCTACAATGTCCTGTTACTTAGGTGAGGAATACCCAGATAGATTTTTTGAAATGGGAATAGCAGAACAAAATATGGTTACTACAGCAGCTGGGCTATCATTAACCGGTAAAATACCATTTGTTAATTCATTTGCTGTATTTGCAACAGGTAGGCCTTATGACCAGATAAGACAAGGGGTGGCTCTCCCTAATCTTAATGTCAAAATAGCTGGTTCAAGTTGTGGTTTATCTGATGCTGGAGATGGAGCTACCCATCAAGCCATAGAAGATATGTCAATCATGCGTTCGATACCCAATATGACAGTAATATCTCCAGTAGATGCTTTGGAGACCAGGAAAGCAGTCAGGGCCATGGTAGAATATGAGGGTCCGGTTTATTTAAGGGTTAGCCGTGCTGATTTACCGATAATAACCACAGAAGAGGAGTCATTTGAAATAGGAAAAGTAAGTAAAATAGCAGATGGAAATGATATAACAATATTTGCTAATGGACTAATGGTCCATAAATCCTTGCAAGCCAGGGAAGAGTTAGCTAAAATAGATATATCGGTCAGAATAATTAATGTTAGTACAATAAAACCGCTGGATGTAGAGAAGATTAAAGAATATGCCAGTGATGTAAAAGGTATTATTACTGCAGAGGAACATAGTATTATAGGTGGACTTGGTGGGGCTATTGCAGAGGCTTTAAGTGATGAATTAATACGTATAAAGAGGGTTGGGGTTCAGGACAGATTTGGACAATCTTCCTGTGATTATGATAAACTCCTGGAACATTATGGTTTAACCACTGATGAGATAGTAAGAAAAGCTCAAGAACTTATTTAAGGTTTGTCCTGGATAAGTTAATGTAAATACAAAATATTCTTTATTAGGAGATGATAACGATGAAAAAGATAGGTTTTATTGGAATTGGAATTATGGGTAAGCCCATGGCCAAGAATTTAATCGATGCTGGTTATGACCTGATAGCTTATGATCTTAATGAAGATGCAGTCAATGAAATGGTAGACTATGGTGCAGAAAAAGCTAGTTCTCCCAAAAATATAGCAGAAAATAGTGAGGTTATTATTACCATGCTGCCTAATTCACCACATGTTAAAGCAGTAGTCTTAGGTGAAAATGGGGTAATAGAAGGGGTTAAAAAAGGACAGGTATTAATAGATATGAGTTCCATAGCCCCGCTAGTTTCCCAGGAAGTGGCTGCAGAGTTGGAGAAAAAAGGAGTCGAGATGTTAGACGCCCCAGTTAGTGGTGGTCAGGAAGGTGCGGAAGCTGGTACAGTAGCCTTTATGGTAGGTGGCAAAGAAGAGGTGTTTGAAGCAAACAAAGCAATCCTGGAAGTAATGGGCGGGAGTGTCACCCTGGTAGGTGGTATAGGTGCCGGAGAGACAACCAAACTAGCTAATCAGGTCATTGTCGGTATCAATATAGCAGCAGTAGCAGAGGCTTTAAGTCTGGGTAAAAAAGCAGGAGTTGACCCTGAAAATATCTTTAATGCCATTAGAGGGGGACTGGCCGGAAGTAAATGTATGGAAGATAAGGCACCCCGGATGTTAAAAGGTGAATATGACCCAGGATTCAAGATGAAATTACATGTTAAAGACCTGACAAATGCCTTTGAAACTAGTAGAGAATTGCATTCATATATGCCTTTAACAGCACAGGTTATGGAAATGATGCAGAAATTATTAAATGACGGCCATATAGAGGTAGATCATGGTGGTTTAGGATTGTTCTATGAGCAACTTAATAATATTTCTTTGAAAAAGGATTAAGAATTTAATATTCAATGCAAAATAGTGGTAATTTTTGAATAAATTCATTTTGGTAGTGTCAAAAAATTTATGAAAAAGTGATGTTGGAGACAGATTTTAGTCTTTTAAGTAATTTTTACTGGTTGGATCGTTGCATAACCCTTGACAAACACCATCCAAATGCTGCTGGTAAGTAGCCGAGGTTGAAGGGGATGGATATAAAGAGCATAGCAAATTAGCCAACCCTCGTACTTCAATTTTAGCATTTGTCTGGTTCGGTTTGTAAAGGGTTCGCTTCGCCAATGCTTAGATAAAGCTTTTAGCTGCCTCGGGTTCTGCTAAATAGATATAAAGATTAAGCAGAATGCTGTTGCTCGTAGAGTATATGCTCTTGAGCTAGTTCAATCAGCTTGCCCCATCTTGCAGGCATGTTAGGCAGATTAATAAGCTGAGGTACAGTTACAGGTACTTTTTTCTCTAGAGCTGAATGTGGTCTTAAGAAATTGAAGTATGCTGCAAAAAGGTTCACGTATGATACTGATCCTTTAGAAGACTTAAAACCACATCTTGATCTGTAGCTTTTTTTAAAAGTTCTATTGAGTCTTTCAATAATTTGTTTTAGAGGTCGATTTTCCTTTGAGACAGGGTCGTCATTAGTAAGGCCGAGAACCTGGGTGATATCAAAATTAATACC
This sequence comes from Halocella sp. SP3-1, assembly GCF_003953885.1. Lineage (GTDB taxonomy): Bacteria > Bacillota > Halanaerobiia > Halanaerobiales > DTU029 > Iocasia > Iocasia fonsfrigidae. The sequence goes on from NZ_CP032760.1 coordinate 1,471,122, forward strand.
CTGTTGATAGAAATAATGTTTAGCCAGAAGATAGATAGGATTACCGTCAACTACGAAGTTGAGGTTATCAGGGATAGTATCCATCTTAGTAAGGACATCATTAATAGCTTTAATTGCAGAAGGTGTATCTCTATTAGGTGAGACATGGTAAGATAGAATAATCTTTTTCACAGCATCAAAGAAGAAGAAAATATACTGCCACTTGCCATAAACCTTAATGTAGGTTTCATCACCACAGAAAGAGTCAGAAAGCTCATAAGGATAATTATCTAAATAGGGTTTAACTAGATAACCAACTGAATCAGCATAGTTAATTACAGTTTGATGAGAGATATTAACATTATGAACATCTTCCATGATAGCAGCTACGTTGCGAGAAGAAAGACCATAATTAACATAGTAAGTAAGGATTAACCCCAGAGTATGTGGTGAAGAATGTATTCCTGAGATATCAACTTTAGGTAAATCTGGAGACTCCTTGCTCAATGGTTGAAAGTCAAAGTCAAATTCTCTGTAAATGTATCTAACTTTAAACTTATGGGGATATTTTTTAAAGTGTTTTTTCTCTTCTTTACTCATGGATCTAAGGTTTTTAAGATAAAAAGAGCAGTCATCATTCTTGCATTTGTAGATATAGAAATTCTTACGCTCTTTAATTTGTTCTAGAGTACGAGAGCAATGGGGACACCTAAAGATAACAGTTTTAGAAAAGCGATTTTTATCATTAAAATTAGTCTTACAAATTTTACAGAGATATTGACCACGACCACCAGTATTATCATAAAGATAAATATGTGGGGCACCACATCTTGGGCAGGTCATAGACTCAGGAACTTTGTATTTGGCGTTACGGCGTCTGACAGGTTTAAGAGGTTTACCATGTTCCTGTTCGTAAGCAATTATTAGTTTTTGGTAATCAAGCTTTTCCAGGACTTCAATAATGGGTAAATCATCAACTTGAAGATGATGATATTTCTTGCTGATAGGAATCTCATCTTTGGGCATGAAGTCTTTACTAACAAGTAAAGTCAAGAGATAGCAAATAATATGATATTGAATTTGAATATAAGTAAGTAAGACATTAATAATTTGTTTCAAAGTTTGTCACCGCCTTTTCTATTTGTGGTTTAAAAAGGTAAATAAGCAACCTAAATATACCTCAAAAAGAGGGGGGGTGACAAGTATTTAAGATCAAATCCCTACTATAATAGGGTTTTGACAATATATTTTAAAATATTTTTGACATTACGTTCATTTTAAAAGGGGGGGATTAATGAAATAATTATATTAAGAATTTTTAATGAATTGTTAGAAGTCTGTATTTAAAATTTAAAGGAGGATGTAAAAAGAATGAAAAAACTTTATCTATTAGCAATATTAACATTAGCAGTTGTTATATTACTGGCAGGAAGCGTTTTGGCAGCAGAATTAAATCCAACCCCAGATAATCCAGTTACAATTAGGATCGGTACCACTGATCAAAAAGATGATCTTGCTGTTGGTCTAGAATATACCATGTGTAAAGTCTTTGAGTCTATGGTTGAAACCAATACTGGTGGAGCTATACAAGTAGAGGTCTTCCCAGCAGGTCAGTTGGGTGGTTTAATGAGTATGTTAGAAGCTACCCAGGGTGGTCAAATGGAAGCTGTTACTGGAACTGCTGCAATACCTTCATTTTATCCAGCATGGCAGGTTTTCTCAATACCATATCTGTTCCAGAATTCAGATATTGCAATGGCAGTTATGAATGAAAGTGATTTCATGTTAGACCTGTATGAAGATATGAGAAAAGAAACTGGCTTGAGGGTTCTTGGAGTTGCCCAGAATGGTTTTAGACATTTCACAAATAGTGAAAGAGAAATTCGCAGCCCAGAAGACCTTAAGGGATTGAAATTTAGAGTAATGCAGGGCCCAATCTACCAAAAAGTTGTAGAGGCTGCTGGGGGAACAGCAGTTCCAATTGCCTGGTCAGAGTTATATACAGCTTTAAAAACTGGTGTAGTTGATGGAGAAGAAAACCCAATATCTTCTGTTGTACTTGGTAGTTTATATGAAGTGCAGGATTATATAACCCTTGATGGTCACCTCTGGAGTGAAAACTTTTTGGTAATTAATGATGACTTTTTCAATAGTTTACCTAATAAATATCAGGTTGTAATTAAAGAAGCTGGTAAAGCGGCTGCTACTGCAGGTACAGCTAGTGAAACTATTAAATCCTATATTACTGGAGTTAAAATTCTCCAGGATAATAATATGAAAATATATAAACCAACTCCTGAAGAATTAGAAGTATTTAGGAACACTGCACAGCCACCCGTTATTAAATGGTTAAAAGATGAAATTGGAGCTGAACTAGTTGATGGTATGATAGAAACTGTTGAAGAATATACAGAAAAATTAGGTTACTAATCAAAAGTCCTGATAAAGGAGAATATTCCTACTGGGATATTCTCCTTTATTTATAAAAAAATTATAAGGGGGATTTTTTGTGTTCGGGCATCTAAAATGTTTTATCGAAAACCTGAGTGATAGAATTAATGATATTGCTAAAATTGTAGTAATAGGGTTAGTGGCCGTGTTAACATCAATAGTTTTATTACAGGTAATTTTTCGTTATATTTTAAATATTGGTTTACCATGGGTTGATGAGCTTTCTCGCTATTTGAATATTTGGGTAGCTTTTTTAGGAGCTAGTGTTGGGCTTAAATATGGAGATCATGTTGGGGTTAGTTTTTTTGTAAATTTACTGCCTGAAAAGCTGTCAGAAGCATTCAAATTATTCACAGATATAATTATTTTTATCTTCCTTTGTGTAGTAATATATTATGCTTATGATTATATAATTACTTCACGTTCAGTAACCCCTACAATGCAAATTTCATTTAAATTACCTAAATCTGCAATATTTGCTGGCACTAGTATTATGGTAGTTCATATTCTAAATTTTATTTTTAATGATTTGAGTTTATTGTTTAATAACAAAGTTGAAACTAAAACTGATGTAAGGGAGGGATAATAAATGAGTATATGGTTGTTAGTGCCATTTGTATTAATGTTGTTCGCTAATATTCCTATTGCTTTTTGTTTGTTATTTGCTGTTATAATTTTTATGAGTCAATGGGGTATGATACCTTTAAATATTATTCCCAATAAGATGTTTAGTGGTATAAATAGTTTCCCTCAATTAGCAATTCCCTTTTTTGTGCTCGCTGGCCAATTAATGAATAAATGTGGTATTACTAAAAGATTGGTTCAATTTGCCGATGTTATAATTGGTAAAGTATATGGTGGCCTGGCACAGGTGAACATTTTAGCAAGCATTATATTTGCAGGGTTAACTGGTTCTGGTGTTGCAGATACTTCAGCTGTAGGGTCTATTTTAATACCGGCTATGGAAGAACAGGGTTTTGAAAGGGATTACAGTGCAGCAGTAACTGCAGCTTCATCGGTTATAGGTCCAATCATTCCACCCAGTGTATTAATGGTTATCTATGCAAATGTTGTAGGAATATCAGTAGGAGAATTATTTGCTGGTGGTATTGTACCAGGTGTATTAGTGGGTATCGGTTTAATGGCACTGTGTTTTTTCTATGCTAAAAAGTATGATCATCCCAGAAGGACAGAAAGTATCAGTGTTAAACATGCCTTATCAGTAACAAAAGATGGTATTTTAGCTTTAATAATGCCTATTATAATTATTGGTGGTATAACACTTGGTGTTTTTACCCCTACTGAAGCTGCGGCTGTAGCAGTTGCCTATGCATTATTTGTTGGCTTTTTTATTTTCCGTACACTTAAATTAAAAGATTTACCATCAGCTTTACTGGAAAGTGCTAGAACAACAGGTGTAATATTGTTGATAATGTCTAGTGCTACTGCTTTCGGTTGGGCTTTAACAGTTTTACATCTACCTGAAATGTTGGCTAACTGGGTTTTATCTATAACAACTAATCCATTTATTATATTGCTATTTATCAATATCTTCCTATTATTTATGGGTATGATAATGGAAGTAGGAGCAAATGTTATTATTCTTGCCCCAATTTTAGCACCTTTAGCGATGAATTTGGGAGTAGACCCCTTGCACTTTGCAATTATTATGATAGTTAATTTGAATATTGGTTTAGCAACACCTCCATTAGGTGTCTGCTTGTTTGTGGCGGCTCCGATTGCTAAAATAACACTTGAAGATATTACCAAAGCGATTTTGCCATTTTTAGCAGTAGAAATATCAGTCTTGCTTTTATTAACATATTGGCCTTCACTTGTGTTATTTGTACCTAAATTATTAGGTTTTTAACATAGATTTTAAGAAATCAAAGTGGTAATTAAAGATGAAGATTTTGATAGTCTAAGGTAGGGGTTAGACAAAAGGTATAAAAATGATAATTAAATAATAAAATTAAAATCAGGAGGGAAAGACATGAAAGCAGTTGTGAAATATGCTTTAGAAGATGGGAGTACTGAGGTTAGAGATGTTCCGATACCTGAAATTGGACCTACAGATGTTTTGGTTAAGGTTGATAGTATAGGAATTTGTGGGAGTGATCCCCATATGCATCATAATAATGTTAGTTATCCTGTGGAAGTTCCTTTAATTTTAGGACATGAATTTTCTGGTATTATTGATAAGGTTGGAGAGAAAGTAGAAAAGTTTAGTAAAGGTGATAGGGTTACTGCTGAAACACATGCTGAATATTGTGGAAAATGTGTAATGTGCAGGACAAATAATTATCACCTTTGTCAAGAAAGAAAGGGTTATGGTTTTGGTGTTGATGGAGCCTATGCTAGCTATGTTAAAGTTCCTGAAAGAATTTTACACCGTGTGCCTGATAATGTGAGCCTGGAAGAGGCTTCTTTAACTGAACCATTATGTGTAGCTTATAACCTTGTTGTAAATAATATGACTGTTAACCCTGGTGATGTCGTTGTAGTAATAGGACCTGGACCGATAGGAATATTATCTTGCAAAATGGCTGCGATTGCAGGTGCAAGTGAAATTATTATGATTGGTACTAATGGGGATGAAAAAAGGCTTGAAAAATCTAAGGAATATGGTGCAACAACGACAATAAACAGTGGTAAAACTGAGCCTCTGCCTATAATTAAGGAAAAAAATGAAGGATATGGCGCTGATGTAGTTATAGACGCTGCTGGTCCTGCAGTCACTTTGAAATTGGCATTAGAAGCAGTCAGGCCTGAAGGAACAGTGAATAAGATTGCCTGGGGTCCTAAACCAATCAATTATAGTTTAGATAAGATAATAGAAAAAGCTATAACTTTAAGGGGATCTTTTAGCCATACCTGGGATGTATGGGAAAAAAGTTTAAAATTACTTGAAAAGGGTCAGGTAGATTTATCAGGTTTAATAACTCATCAACTTAGTATCGAAGAATGGGAAAGAGGATTTGAATTAGTAGAATCAAAAGAGGGTATAAAAGTAGTTCTTAAACCTTAGGGCATCTTAATAGAAATAAAGCTAATAAATAATAAAAAAATATCATCAAGATAAAACAGGAAGTTTATTTTATCTTGATGATATTTTATCTACATTTTGTTATTTTTCCTGAAAAATAACAGGCATTGAAAATTTAACTATTGTACCTTTTTTTTCTTTGCTTTTTATTTCTAAATTTCCCTTACTGTCAAAATATAACTTTAATCTTTTATATACATTTTTCACCCCTATACCAGAGTTAGGGGTGTTTTCTGTTTCATCAGATTGAAGATTATCTCTAATCTTCTTTAGATTTTCAGCTTTAATTCCTATTCCATTGTCTTTAATTGTAAAATGCATTACATTATTTCTAATAAAACCACTGATAGAGATAATACCTCCTTCTTCTAATTCTCCTAAACCATGTTCGATGGCATTTTCTACTATTGGCTGGAGTATAAGTTTGGGTATTTTACATTTTTTAACTTCTTCCTTTACATCAATAATAACCCTGAATTTATCCTGATATCTTAAATTTTGAATATAAATATAGTTATTTAAGTGTTGTAGTTCCTCCTTAACAGTAATAAATTTATTATCTTTGGAAATAGTTCCGCGAAAGAAGTTGCCCAGGGCTGTAGTCATATCACAGATTTCCAGGGCCCCCTTTGTATAAGCCATCCATTTTATAGATTCTAAGGTATTATAGAGAAAATGGGGGTTTATTTGTTGTTGTAGTGCATTTAATTGGGCCTCTTTTTCTAAAAACATTAATTTGCTTTCATGTAATTTGACCTGATAGTTTTCTTTAATTAGTTCATTTATTCGTTTAATCATACTATTGAACTGCTTGGTTAAAATGGCAATTTCATCATTACCCTGGTTAGCTACCTGTATGCTTAGGTCATTGTTTTTAGTTATTCTTTTCATAGCATTTTCTAATGTGTTTAAACGCCTGGTTATACTCAATGAAATTAGTGATGATATTCCCAATAATATAATAAAACAGGAGGTAATGAATAATATATTTATTTTACTTAATGGTATTAATTTGTTGTTTATTTGATTATATGGGACTAAACCGATTAATTTAAAATTATGGCTGTCAGTAGTCTCCTGGCTTACCAAATATTTATTGCCTTGATAACTAAGTGATGTATCTTCACTTTTAAGGAGGCTTAGTATATTACCATCTGATTTAAATAAAAGACCATTGTCATTACGGTTAATAATATGGCCGTTCTGGGTAGATATAAGAAAATATGACTTGTCTTCTAAATTAGAAAAGCTGTATAAGTTAAAAAAATCCTTTTTTAAATAAAAAACCGCGTAAGCAATTATCTCCTGAAAATTATGGTTTTGTATACTACGGATAGTCCTGGAAAATGTAATAAGTGAATCTGTATAGTAATTATTGTTAGTTTTAAGAAATTGCAGTTGGCCTTTACTATTCTCCATTTCTGCAAAAAAGTTTTTATTAACTCTTTCTACAGGAAAGGTATTAAAGTAAATTGAGGAATAAAGGTTATCTCCCTGGGTATTATATAGACTTAAGGCCAGTAAATCTGGTTTGTCCATTTTAATATATGAGAAAAATTTATCAATAGGGATATTGTCTTCATTGTTTTTATTTACAAAGGACTGAACCTGGGAAGAATAGGCAATTCGTTTAGTAAACTCGTCTATTTTTTGCAGGTTATAATCCAGGTTTTCTTTTACCATTTTTATATTATTGGTTGATAATTTTTTGACTTCATCTCTGTAGATATTAAAATATGTGGAAAAGAGTATGGAAATAAAAATAAGATTTGGTATAATGATTGTTATAAAAAAATATATAATAATTTTACTTTTGATACTCAATCTATTATAAAAACTACTATTAATATTTTCATCCTGGTAGTTTATATTTGGTAGGGATAGTTTTTCAGAGAATTTATCAGTGAGCTTGTGAAAGGGTTCAGCAATTTTTTTAGAAAATATATAGGAAGATATAGTAACTAATAATACACAGATAATACTATATGTGATAGAATATTTTTTAATATTATATAGTTCCTTCAAAATGTTTTTAATTGGAGTATAGGCTATAAGATTAAAGCCGTAGGGGTTTAGTTTTTCCTGAACCACCAATTGCTGTTCATTATTTATACTGCTTATCTTATAACCGGTATTATTTAAAGCTATTTTGTCATGATTATTAGAGTTGGACCAGATTAATTCATGTTTATAATCATATAATACCAGGTTTTTTTGGGGATCACTAGCTGTCAAAGATGATATAAAATTTGGATAAAATGATACAATAATTGCACCTTTAATTGTATTTTCCTGGTCCCTGATTTTTCTAAGATAAACGAGACGGTTGTTTAATAAATTATATATTTTACCCTCAGTCTTATTTTTGTCACTAACTAATGTTTTTTCTTGAAAGTAAAAGGGGAGTCCTTCTTCTTTATTATTTAAGATGTCTCCTTTATCATTAAATTCTGAAAAGTTAAAATTATTACCCAGGTAATGTCCAGAGCTGCCCCAGTTATAGTAATAAGCAAAGTCGTTTATACCTAATAAGATCACACTATCTATATAGTTTTGTTGAAATAAAATACTATCTAATTCCCTGGTGATTATGTTTGTAGTAATACTGATATTACTGAAATCGTTAGTAATCCTGCTGTTAGTTAAGGATTTACGTATAGCTTCATTATTGTATATCTGACGTATGTTTCCTTCTATAGTTTCAAAAAATGTCTCTATATATGAAGCGCTTATATGAAGATACCTGTATTCGTAGTCAACATTTTCACGGATGATTAAACTATAGACAATGTGTTGGGAAAAAAAATAAAGAACAGGTACAGATATCAGGGTTATAAGCAGGGAATAGAATAGTAGCTTTTTCCGTATGTCAAAGCTTTTAAATATCTTAAGTATTTTAAAGATTGTTGTCATAATTGCACCTACTATCATTATAAATTGGATTTACGGTATTCATTAGGGGTAAGACCAGTGTTTTTTTTGAAGATTTCAGTAAAATATTTGGGATTTTTATAACCAACCAGGTCACCTACCTGATATATTTTAAGATCCAACCTTTTTAATAATTCCTTGGCCTTTGCTAAACGATAATTGCTTAGATAATCTATAAAATTTTGGCCGGTTTCCTGTTTGAATAATACACTCAAGTAACTGGGATTTAAATATACATTGTCAGCTACTTCTTTTAGAGTTATTTTTTTATTATAATTATCTCTGATATATTTTATTGCTTTGTGAATTGCTGGATAGGATGACTGGGCGGTTTGATTATTGACTTTTGCAGTTAATTTAACCACCTTGATAATTAAATCCCTGAGTTTATTTTCAAGCTCGGTAAGTGTTTCCAGATTCCTTATAAAAGTAGTAAATGGTGGTATTATATTATAGTTTTTCTCCAGGGATATGTCATGGTTTATCAGGCGGTGTTCTAATATATTTAAGAACTGAACTATATTTTTTTTAATTGCTGTAATACTGTATTTCTTGCTTTTGCTAATTGACTGCCAGTAAGTTAGGAAATTTTTCAGACTTTCTTTTTTATTACCCTCCATAATTGAATTTAAGAGCCTGTTTTCCTGGCTATAAGGATAGTTATTAGTAGATTCTTTTATATTTTCTTCATTATAGATATAATTAACCCTTTTAGCTTGATGGTAGAGATATTTTTGGACTAATGATAGGGCATCCTGGTAACTATCTGCTAGTGACAATATATTTTTGCAAATACGACCTACTGCCAGAGTAAAATTATTAGTATCGTCTTCAGATAGATGATCATCAAGTATATCAATAATGCGGTTTATTTGCTTTTCCAATAAACTTCGTGAGTTTTTTGTAGGTGTTAAGATAAGTAAAACCTGCTGTTCGGATTGTATTAATAATTCTCCGAGGTTATTACTTAATAAATAATCAGAGAGCTTAATAGTGATTTTTAGATCAAATATTTTATGGAAATTTATGATTGTACAATTAAGGTAATCTTTATTTAGGTTTAATTCCAATAGGTCTGTTTTTTCCTTGACTTCTTCATAGTCAGTAATTTTACCTTCGACTAAATCCTTTAAAAATTGGTTTCTGGCAATGGGTAGGGTTTCTTGGATCTGTTTTTTATAGGTTTTTAACTTTTGTAATTCTTTTCTTTTACTATTTAATTCTTTTTTGACTTTTTTAAATAGTTTTTGTAAATCTTTAAAGTTAAAGGGTTTTAATAAATAGTCATAGACCTGATTTTTGACTGCTTCCCTGGCATAGTTAAATTCCTTGTAACCAGACAGAATGATTACTATTATATGGGGATATTTTTCCCTTACAATTTTACTCATTTCTAAACCGTTCATTACAGGCATTTTTATGTCAGCTATGATAAGATCTATATCCTTATCCTCCAGGTGTTCAAGGGCCTTTTTTCCATTTTTAGCTGAACATACGGCCTGAAAACCAAGTTTTTCCCACTCATAAGACATAAGTCCTTCTCGGATAAAGAATTCATCATCTACTACCATGATATTATAATAGTGCTCAGCCATATAGATTCCCCTTTGTCGAATTTTAACTAAATATAATTAATTATGCAAAAAGCTATTATGAGTGTGTGTTCGAAAAGATATATAATCCCCGGCGGGGCGTATACTGATATTTTTCGAACAGACTCTATGATTAAAAAAGATTGAATTTTACTACTTTTATTTTACTATAAAACCTACCCAATATGCAAAATTATTTGAAAATACCAAAAAATACAGGTATAAAACTAAAATATACCTCCTTATAAATTAGCTGAAAATTTGTTATTATTGATTATAGTGTAATAAAAACTTATATTTTGTAGAAAGGGGGGTATACCAGTTAAAAACCTGGATTCAAATCATTAAAAAAAATTTAAGGGGGATTTTTAATGAGAAAGGTTTTATTTGTGCTAACATTTACTTTATTATTGGTTTTGACTGCTGTTAATGTATTGGCTCAGACTGATATTACTTACTGGTTATGGCTGGATGACCCAACAGACCCGACAATTAAAAATTTAGTTGAAGAATATAATAAAACACATCCAGATATTAATGTGAATATGGAAATGATCCCGATGTCACAGTATCATGATAGGCTTGCTACAGCCCTGGCAACCAATTCTGGACCAGATGTGGCCAGGTTTAAGATATGGTGGCTTGGGGAATTCGAAAAGGCTGGATTATTAGAGGGGCTGGATAATTATATAAATTCTTGGGATATGAAGAATGATGTTATTGATAACTTGTGGGATACCGGTAAGGTTCCTGGTAAGGATGAAGTTTACATGATGCCACACCAGTTTATTAGTTTTTATATGTATTACCGCCAGGACTGGTTTGAAGAAAATGGTTTAAGTGAACCAGTAAGCTTTGCAGATATGCTTGAGGCGGGGAAGGCTCTTACAGACCCGGATGAGCAGCGCTATGGTTTTGCACTACGTGGTGGGGCAGGCGGTGGTGACCAGTGGCTGGCCTTTATGTTAGCAGGTGGAGCCAGGGTGATAGATGAAGATGGGAATGTTATTATTAATAATGATACGGCTGTTGAGGTAAATCAATTGTATATTGATCTTTTCCGCAAACATCATATTGCACCACCTACCTGTCCTACAGATGGCTTTGCCCAAATAATGGGTGGTTTCCAGTCAGGTAATACTGCTATGGCTATGCATCATGTAGGTTCTTCTAAAACTATGCAAGAGGCTCTAGGGGACAATGTTGCGGTAACAGCTATACCTCAAAAAGACCCTGATAATCCTGCAACAATTGCTGCTATGAGTGGACATGTAATGTTTAAAACTTCTGCTAAAAAAGACGCAGCCTTTAAATTTATGTCCTGGATGACTGAAAAACGTGCTATGGAGAAATGGACTAATTCGGCAGATGGCCAGTTACCTGTCCTGAAATCAGTTGCCCGGATGCCTAAATTCCAGGATGACCCATTTTATAAGGTATCAATGGAGGCTGCAGATTATGCTAAAACCTGGCCACCATTACCAGGTGTAGGATATATAACCTCTTCATTATGGCAGGAATTAATGCAAAAAGCACTTCTAGGTGAGATTAGTAGTCAGGAAATGCTTGATCAAATTGCAGAAAATATACAATAGAAGGGGGTTGTTATTATTAAACTATATGATAAGAGGGCGCAGTTCTGGCTGCGCTCTATCCTCTTAGGTCCAAGTCTGTTTTTGCTGGTTTGTATTATAGCATATCCAGTTTATTATGCTATTGCCTTAAGTCTAACAAATACACATCTTTTAATGCCAAATGCCTCTGAGTTTATTGGTCTTAAGAATTATATTGAACTTTTTTCAAATAAGGATTTTTATACTGCATTGTATCGTTCTATTGTCTGGGTGATTTCCTGTGTATCCTTTCAATTGATTGCCGGCTTAATCGGGGCACTGATAATGGATCAGAATTTTAAAGGTCGAGGTCTTGTCAGGGGTATTTCCTTAGTGCCCTGGGCTACTCCTAGTGTTCTGGTGGCTTTAATGTGGGCCTGGTTACTTGATGGTAACTATGGGGTTATCAATGATTTGCTGCAAAAATTAGGACTGATTAGACATTATATTCCCTGGTTAGCCCAGGGCAGTACTGCCTTACCCAGTGTTATTCTGGCTAACATATGGCAGGGAACACCATTTTTTGCGGTTATGTTACTGGCTTCACTGCAGTCAATACCTGAAGAATTATATGAAGCTGCCAAGATAGATTCAGCTAATTCATGGCAGATATTCTGGTATATTAAATTGCCCTTTCTGCTGCCGACTATTTTGATTACTAGTATGTTAAGAATCATGTGGACAGCAAATTATATGGATTTAATATATATTATGACAGGTGGAGGGCCGGGTAGTAGTAGTATGATTCTACCTGTTTATTCATATATAAAGGCCTACAAAAAATTGGAAATGGGGCAGGGTGCTGCAGTGGCTATCATTCAGGTTGTTTTATTATTAATAGTAGTTTTATGGTATTTACGTTTACTAAAGAAAAGGGGGCGTGATTTTTAATGAACAGGACAAAAATAACGTCTAGGCTGAAATACTTGGTTATATTTGGCTGGTTATTTTTTATTATTGCACCATACCTATGGATGTTTATAACATCACTGAAACCACCGGCAGAAATATACACTAAAACAATAAATTACTGGCCCAATAACCCTAGCATAGAATCTTATCTAAGCCTATTAAAAACCACGCCATTTATCAGGTATTTTTTAAATAGCTTGCTTGTTGCTGTTGGGACAACAGTTATAGCCTTAATTGCTTCAGTAACTGCGGCTTTTGTTTTTTCAAGGTTACCTTTTCGCGGCAGCAGGGGTTTGTTATCTGGTATGTTAGTATCACAGATGGTCCCAGCAATACTGCTGGCGATACCATTGTTTTTGATATTTAATAAACTAAGCTTTGTAAATTCTATTGTCAAACTAATTCTGGCCCACAGCACATATGCGATTCCCTTTGCAACCTGGACAATGACTGGGTTTATAAATGAGATACCAAGGAGTATTGATGAAGCTGCTGCTATTGATGGTGCCAGTCCACTGCAGATATTCTGGCATGTTTTGTTACCACTGATTATACCTGGTGTAGTTGGTGTTGCAACCTATATATTTATTTTTTCCTGGAAAGAATTTTTATATGCCTTAACACTAACCTCCAGGACAGTTGATAGGACATTACCTATCGGACTGCATACATTTATGGGTGAATACACTATTCGTTGGGATCTTTTAACTTCAGCCGGGGTTATTACTGTAATACCTGTTATTTTGATCTTTGTGTTAGGTCAGAAATATTTGATTGCCGGTTTGACTGCCGGTTCTACAAAAGGATAGTTATATCAAGAGGGGGTTAAGGGTATGAGTAAAGAATTAGAATATTTTAAGTCAAAAACCGATATGATTAGAAGGGATATTATTACTATGTTAGGGGAGGCTGGTTCTGGCCATCCGGGTGGTTCTTTATCAGCTGTAGAAATATTGAGTAGTTTGTATTATGAATTAATGGAAGAAGGGGATAAGTTTGTTCTTTCCAAAGGACATTCTGCCCCAGCATTATATTCAATTTTAGCTGATAAAGGGTATTTTGCTAAAAAAGAATTAATGACATTACGTAAATTAGGTAGTATTCTTCAGGGACATCCAGATATGAAAAAGACTCCAGGTGTTCATTTTTCAACAGGGTCTTTAGGACAGGGACTGTCGGCAGCAAATGGGATGGCTATTGCCGCTAAATATGATAAAAGTGATCAAAGAATATATGTTTTACTGGGGGATGGGGAATTACAGGAAGGACAGATCTGGGAGGCTGTTATGACTGCAAGGCATAGACGCTTAGATAATCTTATTACTTATGTGGACCATAATAATTTACAGATTGATGGAAGCTGTGTAGAGGTTAAATCATTAGATAAGATAAAGGAAAAATTTCTATCCTTTGGTTGGGGTGTTTTTACTATTGATGGTCATGATATAAAAAGTATTATTGAAACCACCAGAAAAGCATGGCAGGTCAAGTGGAAACCTGTCTGTATAATTTGCAATACTATTAAAGGTAAAGGGATATCTTTTATGGAAGATGAAGTGGGCTGGCATGGTAAAGCGCCATCTAAGGAAGAGGTTGAACTGGCCTTAAAAGAATTAAAGGGGGTTGAATAAAATGAATGAGTTAATTGCTACTAGAGATGCATATGGTGAGGCTCTGGTTGCTCTAGGGGAAAGTGAAGAGATCTTTGTTTTTGATGCTGATTTATCCTGTGCAACCAAAACAGAGCACTTTGCTGCCAAATACCCGGAACGATTTTTTCAGATGGGTATTGCTGAACAGGATATGATGGGGACGGCTGCTGGTACAGCAGTTATGGGTAAAACCCCTTTTGTTAGTACCTTTGCCTTGTTTGCAACTGGCCGGGCCTATGAACAGGTAAGGAATAGTATTGCTTATCCTAATCTTAATGTTAAAATTGCAGCCAGCCATTCAGGAATAACTGTAGGACCAGATGGGGGTTCCCACCAGTCTGTAGAGGATATTGGCTTGATGAGATTGGTCCCTAATATGAAGGTTGTTGTTCCAGCAGATGCTTATGAAACCAGGAAGGTATTAGAGGCTGCCCTGGAGATTGAAGGCCCGTTTTATATACGTTTAGGTAGGAATCCTGTCCCTGTTCTTTTTAATGATGATTATGAATATGAGTTTGGGAAGATTTCTACCTTAACTGATGGTTCAGACCTTAGTATTGCTGCTACTGGTATAATGGTAACAGAGGCTTTACAGGCAGCAAAATTATTAAAAAAAGATGGTATTAATGTACGGGTATTAAATGTACATACCATTAAACCTCTGGACAAAGAGACAATTATCAAGGCCGCTGAAGAAACCAAATTAATTGTTAGTGTAGAAGAACATTCAATTATTGGAGGTCTTGGTGCAGCGATATGTGAACTCCTATGTGAACAAAGACCTACCCCTGTGGTAAGAATGGGGCTAAATGATACCTTTGGTCAGTCTGGTTCTCCAGAAGAATTATTAGAGTATTATGGTCTTACTGCTGATAATATTGTTAAAAGAGTGAAGACTGTGTTAGCTTAGAAATAATATTTTTTATTTTTATTAGTAAACAAATAATAGTAATAGGGCAGTTTTCAAACTGCCCTATTACTATTATAGCAGTATTTCTTTTCACCTGTCGGTTTTTTTGATATAATACCTGTATAAAATAGAATTTTCAGGATATTGGACAGTTTTAAGATGATTAGTATCCTGGAGGTGTTGAGACTGGTTTAAGGAGTGGGTAGAAAAGATGAGGAGAGTGTTTAATTGATGAATACTTCACTACTGGTTATTATTGGTTTTTTGATTTATGTTATTTTTTATTTTACTTATGGTAAGGCTTTATCAAAAAAAGTGGTGGGAAGTGATGACTCACGTCCTACACCTGCTTATAGTAAGGGGGATGGGGTTGATTTTGTGCCGGCCAAACCAGCTGTTTTGTTTGGGCACCATTTTGCTTCCATTGCCGGGGCTGCCCCTATTCTTGGTCCAGTACTGGCTATGGCCTGGGGCTGGTGGGCTGGTTTGTTATGGATCTGGTTTGGTAATATTATCATTGGGGCTGTTCATGATTATCTGGCCATAATGGCCTCTGTTAGATATGAGGGGAAATCAATCCAGTGGATAGCCGGCAAGATGATGAAAAAGAGGACAAGCTATATGTTTCAGGTCTTTGCCTATCTGGCTTTAGTACTGGCCCTGGCGGCTTTTGCTACTTCTCTGGGCAATCTTTTTGTTGCTAATCCTAATATAGCCAGTGCGGCAGTCTGGTTTATTGTTGCGGCTATTATTACTGGGATATTATTATATAGAGTAAAAACAAATTTTACCTTGGGGACAATAATTGGTTTGTTGTTAACTGTTGCAGCAGTCTATCTAGGGATGCTCTGGCCTTTAAATATTAGTTATCAGGGCTGGATGCTTATTTTCTTTATTTATATGATGGCAGCCAGTGCTTTACCAGTCTGGATTTTATTACAGCCCCGGGATTATCTTAATTCCTATATTTTGTTTCTGGGTTTAGCCGGGGGTGTATTTGCCCTGATTTTTGCAGCAGGTAGTATGGAAGTAGCCGGTTTTACCACCTGGAGTGCCAGGGTGGTTGGTGGTGTAGGTTCTCCACTTTGGCCGGTTATACCGCTGGTTGTTGCCTGTGGTTCACTTTCAGGAATTCATGCTTTGATTGGTTCAGGTACTACCTCTAAACAGCTGGATAAAGAAACACAGGGTTTAATTGTGGGTTATGGTGGAATGCTTACCGAGGGATTATTATCTACCATTGTAACTGTAACTATTGCTGCTTTTGGTATCCTGGTATTTAAGGATGCAGCTGGCAAATTAGGGGAAATGGGGATAGTATTTGAGAATCTGAAAGACCCCCTGTATTTTGGGGCAAATTATGTTAAATCCCTCGGTTCTGTTGGGGGACCACTGGGTATGTTTGTCCGCAGTTATGGCCGGGCTGTTGGTCGAGCCTTTAATGTTTCCCCCCAGATTGGGGCAGTGTTTTCCAGTCTATGGGTATCTGCCTTTGTTTTAACCTCAATGGATACCGGGGCCAGGGTTGCCCGTTTTGCCTGGGAAGAAGTTATGGAACCTATTACTGGTGATACTATTTTTGGTAAACTAATGATGAACCGCTGGTTTGGCTCAGGCCTGGCCTCTGGAATAGTTATTTTACTTGCCTGGGGTGGAGCCTATAATATCCTCTGGCCTGCTTTTGGTGGGGCTAACCAGATGCTGGCAGCTGTAACTATGTTAACTGTTGCCCTCTGGGTGTATAAGGTGCGTAGGGTTGAGAAAAAATACCTCTGGGCAGTTCTGATACCGGCTATTTTCCTCTGGATAACTGTTGTAGCAGCTTTAATCTGGTATATATGGGCAGTACCGGCCACCATTATTGTCCGGGGTTTTCTTTTAATAGAGATTGTTCTGGCTTTGATTCTTCTTTATGATTTTTACCAATCATATAAAGGTCCTGATATCCCTGGAACAATTGACAGTAGTATTAAAATCTAAGGACTTAACAAGGGGAAATCTATTAGTAACTTATAGATAGGTTTTCCTTTATATCTATGATGGAGATGATTTTTTGCAGAACTGGAAAATATTAATTAGAGAATGGTTAATTTCTGAAGCAACAGGGTATATCCGGGCTGAAGAAAAGGAGTTAGCACATGTCTTTATGCTCTTATTGTTTGGCTCTTTAATTGGTATCCCTGCCCCACCAGTAGGATTATCTCTTGAATTATTACCTTATCTGGGAGAAGAATTAAAGATAATGGAAAACAGGGTGGTGAATGGTGATGACCTTTTTGGCCAGATGGCGGGATTATTTGATATCTAGTAAAGAAGGTGCTATGATAGCCAGGTCTGCTAAGATTTATTTTGTAATCGGTAAAGGGGGAACTGGTAAGACAACTACTGCTTCTTCCCTGGCTCTGGCAGCAGCCAAAAGAGGGAAAAGGGTTTTGCTGGTTTCCCTTGACCAGGCCCATAACCTGGGGGATGTATTGGGACAAGAATTATTGTCTTCACCGGTGGAAATAGGGAATAATCTATTTGCCCTGGAATTTGATCTGGAAAAAGCACGTCAGGAATATTTGGTCAAGACAAAACAACAGTTAAAATCCCTTTATAAACACCTCAGTATTTTTAATCTAAATAATCTCTTTGATATTATGGCTGATTCCCCTGGTATGGAAGAATTTATTATGTTGGATTCGATAATTAAACTCCTTAAATCCGGGGGAGAATATGATATGGTTATTTTTGATACTGCTCCTACCGGGACAACCCTGAAGATTTTAAATCTCCCTCAATTAACAGGCAGATGGATTACTGAGTTAATAAAAATAAGAAAGAAGATTTTAAAGCAGCGGGATTCGATAGGGAATATAATGGGTAAAGGCGCCAGAAATATAGAGGGGGAAAAAGAACTACTATTATCTCAAAAAGGTGATGCAGTGCTCAGGAAATTGGAAGACTATTATCAGGAAATGGAATGGGTTAATAATACTTTAAAAAACCCGGTAGTTAGTGAATCTATTATTATTTTAAACAATGACCAACTATCTTTACTGGAAACAATGCGGATAATAAATAAACTGAGGGAACAGGGTATTTATGTTAATTCACTTTTTTTAAATAAGTGGAGAAAAAATGATAATAAATACCATCTAGAAGAAATGCTAAACAGGGAATATGATGGTTTAAATATAATTAAACAGCGGGAACTGGGAGTAGAGCTACTGGAACGGAAAGACTTACTTAAGATTGGGGAAAATATTTATAATAATATAATAAAACAGGAAGTTGATAGTGATGGATGAAAAGATACTGATCATTAGTCTGCTGGCTTTATTGATAACCCTGCAGTACAGGTGGGGAAGGAAATTAAACCTGAAATTAATTAGGGGATTAAGTAGTAGTATGGAAGAGGCCTTTCAGCCTGTAAAAGCTGAGTATACCTGGATTGGAGGTTATGTCGGGGTAGTTGCTGATTATAAGTTAAAGACAGATAACTATACGGAGGCAAAATTAACCATTTCACTCTTGCCCAGACATAGCCTGTTTTATCTACCGGTTTCTTTACTGACAGGGAAAAGGGACAGGGTTCAGATATTGATCAAGGCTAGGTCTAAAATTCCCTATAGTAGCATTCATTTCAAAACTGGTAGGTGGATAAAGCCACCAGAGGGTATTAGTGAACTGAAAAGGGGCAGTAGAGGTATTAATGGAGAGATAGTGCATTACTGGTATAAAAACAAAGAAACCCTTGTTAAATTTATGGAACTGTTTGAGAATCTTAAGATACCAGGGGGGATAAAACACCTTGCCGTTAACCAGGCAGAAAATGCAATTTATGCTGATCTTAAAATAACAGATAATACAGCTGTAGAATTTATTAAGGCTTTTTTGAAATTAAGTATCTAATGTAGGCTGTAATATAGAAACGTTTCTGCTGCTTATTATAATACATTATATAGAAGTAAACAGGAGTTATCTATTTGTATTTGGTTGAGATTAGTGTTTAGAGATTTAAAATATGTACAAATAATTAATATAATATAGAGATTCCATTTGCGGAATCCCTAATTACAAAAAATAGTTTGAACTTATAATGCATATATGGTATTATTATAATATACTTATTTACACAAAGAAAAAAACAAGTTATTATAATTCCTGGGTACAGGTAAATGACTGATTGTTTGCTTATATTAAAGGGAACTTTATTACAAATAGAAAAAAAGGCGGTGAAGAGATGAATTACTTATCAGGTAATCTGGAATTAATGCATGAATTAAATACCAAGCAAATTCTAAGAGTGATCAGGCAGTTCAATCCAATATCCCGTTCAGAAATTGTGGAAAAGACAAATCTTACTGCTGCTACTGTATCGAGAATTGTCAGTAAACTGATTGAATTTAATCTGGTTACAGAAACAGGTTACGGAGAATCCAGCGGTGGTAGGAAACCAATTCTGCTGGAATTGAACCCTGGTGCTGTTTTAACAGTGGGTATAGATCTAGAAATAGATGAGATAAAGGGATTGATCATAGACTTAAACGGTAGAGTTCTGCTTGAGGATAATTTAAGTATTAAAGGGGAAAGGGAGCAGGATCACATAATAAATAGGGTTATAGAAATAATAAAAAAACTTCTGTCTAAAAAAGATTATCTCTCAAGGGTTACTGGTATTGGGATAGGTATGCATGGATTGGTTGATTATGCCAGAGGTATATCTATTTTCCCACCTGCATTTGGATGGCGGGATATACCGGTGGCTGACATGATTAAAAAGGAGTTTGATCTACCTGTAATAATAGAGAATAACGTCAGGGCTTTAACCCTGGCGGAGAACTGGTTTGGGATGGCTAAAGACCTGAATAATTTTATCTGCCTTAAGGTGGGTAGTGGTATAGGTTCAGGTATTTTTACAGATGGTAAGCTCTACCGGGGGGCCAGTAATTCAGCCGGTGAGATCGGTCACACCATGGTAGATGAAGATGGTCCCTTATGTAGTTGTGGGAATTACGGTTGTCTGGAGAGTATGGCTTCAACTCCTGCAATAGTTAAACGGACAGTTAAGGCGTTAAAACAGGGGGCAGATAGTAAGATTAATAGTATGGTTAATAATCTGAAGGAAATAAATGAAGAAACTGTTTTCCTGGCTGCTAAACAGGGTGATCAACTGGCTGGACAGGTATTACAGGATACAGGACGTTATCTGGGTATTGGTATTGCTAACTTAATAAATATACTCAACCCGGAAGTAGTTATTATTGGTGGGGATATTGTTTTGGCCGGAGATATTATCCTGGAAAGCATGCGTTCTACAGTTCATAACAGGGCTTTATCATATCCGGCAGAACATGTAAAAATTATAAACTCCAGGATGGGTAAAGAGGGGGTGGCGATTGGAGCAGCAGCATTGATTTTGGAATCTGTTTTTAATATAGGTCATAATATAAATGTTGATATAGGTTTATAATTTTTATGATATAAGATTAATTAATACTATATAAAAAAAGGAGTGAAAGCATGTCTAAAAATCTACCTAAATTAAATAAAGAATATTTAAAGGATAATTTACTTGGAACAGAACTAGCTGATTATTCAGCTGACATTTTGGAATACCCTGAAAGGGTTATTCAATTTGGTGAAGGGAATTTCCTGCGGGCCTTTGTGGACTGGATGTTCCACCAGATGAATAAAGAGGATGTTTTTAAAGGTAGGGCAGTAATTGTACAGCCGATTCCACAGGGGAGAGTCAGCAATTTAAACAAACAGGATGGTCTCTATACTTTATTTTTGAGGGGGAAGCAAGATGGTAAGGTAGTTGATCAGCGTGAGGTTATGACAGCTGTTAGTAGGGGTCTAGAGGCCTATACTCAGTGGGATGAGGTTCTAAAATTGGCTGAGAACCCGAAGATAGAATTTATTGTTTCCAATACCACTGAGGCAGGTATTGTTTATTCACCTGATGATAAATTGAATGACACACCACCTGATAGTTATCCCGGGAAGTTGACTGCTTATTTATATCACCGCTACCAATTTTTTAATGGAGACAGTGATAAGGGAATGTTAATTATTCCTGTAGAACTAATTGAACGTAATGGGGATATATTAAGAGAAGTTGTTCTTAAACTGGCTGATAATTGGAAACTACCTGAAGGTTTTAAGGACTGGATAAGAGAGCATAATACTTTTGTCAACACACTGGTTGACCGTATAGTAACCGGTTATCCCTTCAAAGAGAAAGATAAACTGGAAGAAGAGTTGGGTTATTGTGATGAAAACCTGGATACAGGGGAAATTTTCCACCTCTGGATTATTGAAGGAGATGAAGCCTTAAAAGAAAAACTCCCCTTCCATAAAGCTGGTTTAAATGTTAAATGGGTTGATGATGTAACACCATATCGTTCCAGAAAGGTAAAGATATTAAATGGGGCACATACATCTACTGTCCCTGTCTCTTACCTGGCAGGAATTGACCTGGTAAGGGATGCGGTAGATGATCAACTTTTAAGTAATTTTATAAAAAGTGTAATCTTTGAAAATATTATTCCAACTATGAGTCTTTCTGCTGAAGAATTAGAGGATTTTGCTAAGAAAATATTAGAGAGGTTTGCTAATCCCTTTATTGATCACAAATGGCTTGATATTTCCTTAAATTCAACATCCAAATTTAAGACCCGTGTTTTGCCATCACTGGTGGAATTTATAGAACAAAAGGAAGAACTACCTGATAAACTGATTTTCTCGCTGGCAGCACTAATTACTTTTTATAAAGGGACTGAAATTAGGGATAAACACCTGGTAGCTTATCGTCAGCAGGAGGAATACCTGATTAAAGATGATATCTCAGCACTGGAGTTTTTTGCAGACCTCTGGAGTAGGTACGAGAATAATGAGCTAGGAATTGAAAAACTGGCTGAAGATGTTTTAGGACATCAGGAGTTCTGGCAGCAGGATTTAAATAAACTGCCTGGTCTGACAGCTGCTATAACAGATTATCTTAAACAAATTGAAGAACAGGGTGTCAAAAAAAGTCTTACTGCTTTGTTGGATAAATAATTAAGAAAATTACTCATAAAGAAGGTGATATTTTGCAGAAACAGTTGTTGAAGATAGATGCCGCTGATAATGTGGCGGTCTCTTTAAAAGAGCTGGGTATGGGTAGGGAAATTGAGCTTGATACTGATGTCCTGGTACTTAATAATGATATACCTCTGGGCCATAAGCTTGCCCTGAAAGATATTGTTAAAGGCGAGAAAATAGTGAAATATGGCTTCCAAATTGGTAAGGCTGTTAAAAATATTAAAAAGGGTGATTGGGTACATTCCCATAATATGAAGACAGCTCTAGGTGGTAAAGAGGAATATAAATACACCCCTGTTTTTGAGGGGGAGATTAGCAGTACTGATAAAGGCGATATCCCTCAATTTAAGGGATATCGGCGTAATGACGGCCAGGTGGGAATCAGGAATGAAATTTGGTTGATACCTACAGTTGGTTGTATTAATAAACCGGTTGAAAAGATGGCATTATTAGCTGAAGAAAAATTCAGCAAGAGGATAGCCGAAGGAAAACTGGATGGTATTCATGCCTTTCCACATCCCTATGGTTGTTCTCAGTTAGGTGGTGACTTATTAAATACCCAGAAGATACTGGCTGGACTAGTAAAACACCCTAATGCAGCTGCTGTTCTGGTAGTAGGACTTGGCTGTGAGAATAATATTCTGGAGGATTTCCAGGAGATTATTGGTGGTTATGACCATAAGCGGGTCAGGTTTTTAAAATTACAGGATGTGGGAGATGACCTGGAAACAGGTTTAAGGGAGATTGCTGAGCTGGTAGATTTTGCTGCTGGTTTTAAACAGGAAGCAGTACCTGCCTCTTCCCTGAAAATTGGACTTAAATGTGGTGGTTCTGATGGATTTTCAGGTATTACAGCGAATCCCTTACTGGGAAGAATCAGTGATAAGCTGGTGGGAATTGGTGGTACTACAATTCTAACTGAGGTACCTGAGATGTTCGGGGCAGAAACTATTTTGATGAATCGGGCCAGGGATGAAGATACCTTTAAGGAGATCGTTAAATTGGTTAATGGTTTTAAGGATTATTTTATTAGCAATAAACAGCCTGTTTATGAAAACCCTTCTCCTGGTAATAAAGAAGGGGGTATTACTACCCTGGAAGAGAAATCCCTGGGTTGTACACAAAAGGGTGGGAGCAGTATTGTAAATGGTGTTAATTTTTATGGTGAACAGGTTATAGGTAAAGGACTACAGCTATTGGAGGGCCCGGGTAATGACCTTGTCTCAACTACTGTTTTAACAGCAGCTGGTGCCCATTTAATTCTATTTACTACAGGCCGGGGGACACCCTTTGGGGCGCCGGTTCCTACTGTAAAGGTTTCTACAAATACTGGGCTTTATGAGAAAAAAAACAGCTGGATAGATTTTAATGCTGGTAGTTTATTAACAGGGGACAGTATGGAAAACTTAGTTGACGAATTGTTTGATTATATTCTTGAACTTGCTTCAAAGGATATTAAGACTAAAAATGAGGAAAATGGTTATAAAGAGATAGCCATTTTAAAAACAGGTGTTACCTTATAATGATAAAATCAAACTATTAATATAAAAAAAGGAGAGATCTATAATGGCTTTTTTGGATGAGAATTATTTGGTAGAAAATGAGACTGGTAAAAGACTCTACCAGCAGGTTAAGGATCTGCCGATTGTAGATGCCCATAACCATGGTGATGTAGAAGAGATTGTCAAAAATGACGGATGGACAGATATCTGGGAGGTCGAAGCTGCTACTGATCATTATGTCTGGGAGCTGATGAGAAAAAGGGGTGTCCCTGAGGAAAAAATAACAGGCAAAGCCTCAAATAAGGAGAAATGGCTGGCCCTGGCTAGAATCTTCCCTGAAATTGCTGGTAATCCGACATATGAATGGATTCATCTTGATTTAAAACGCAGATTCGGGATTGAACAAAATATAAATGAACACACTGCTGAGATGATTTGGGAAAAAACCAGGGTAAGTCTGGGCAGTGAAGAGATGAAACCACAGAGATTGCTTAAAGATATGAATGTTAAGATTATGTGTACTACAGATGATCCGACTTCTACCCTGGAATTTCACCAGCAGGCAGCCTCTGAGATAGAAGGTGTATCCATTCTTCCTACCTGGCGGCCTGATAAAGCTATGAATATTGAACAAAAGGCCTGGCATGATTTTGTAGTAGATATGGGTAAAAGGTATAATGAGGACACAGCTGTTTTTAGTGGATTTATAAAGGCCTTACAGAAATCACATGATTTCTTTAATGAAAATGGTTGTAAAGCCAGTGATCATGGAATTTTTGAACCTATCACTTATCAGGTGAAGCAAGAAGATGCTGCTAATATTCATCAAAAGGCCTTTCAAGGTGAAGAACTGACAGTAGGGGAAATAAAGGATTATAAGGCCTTTCTTTTATGTAAATTTGGTGAGATGAATAAGGAAACAGATTGGGTAACCCAACTGCATATAGGTGCTGTTCGTGATTATCGTGATAGTCTATTTGAGGAACTGGGACCTGACAGTGGTGGTGATCTCTCTAACCAGCATATTGAGATAGTGAATAATTTAAATTATTTCATGAATAAATTTGACCAGGAATTAAAGATAGTACTTTATTCTTTAGACCCTACTCACTGGTCCAATCTTGCCACTCTTAGCAGGGCTTTCTCTAATGTTAGTCTGGGGGCAGCATGGTGGTATAATGATAGCCCTTATGGTATGGAAGAGCAGTTAAAACTTATCTCTACAATTGATTTATTAGCTAATTTTGCCGGTATGGTTACTGATTCCCGGAAATTAATCTCCTATGGTTCCAGAACAGAGATGTTCAGAAGGGTTATGTCCAGTACCCTGGGGAAAATGGTTGAGAAGGGACAGATGCCGTATAATGTTGCTGCAGAACTGGCTGTAGGATTAAGTTATAAACAACAGGAGGAGTTGTTTTTTACTGCTAATTAATATAATAATTTAGTTCTAACCTATGGTACTAATCATTAGAATATCTAATGATTAGTACCATATTTTTTTGTGGTATAAATAAATTATGTAATTTTGATATTGTGTGTGTAACTTTGAATCGATGGATAGATTGTAATAATTATTTAACACTCAATGGTGCCTTTGCTTAAAATGAAAGTGAGGTCTGGTGTTACCTTAACTTCACTTATAAATAATTATTACAATCTATCAATAATAGGACTTTAGAAGGAAATATAATAAAGCGATTTACAGTTAAAGGAAATATTTATTTCATCAAGAATATTCTCTTATATGCTAATGAAATAGCAAAAAAAGTATTTGGCTATGACTTAGAAGTGATAGATTGTAATAATTATTTAACGTTCAATGGTGCCTTCGTTTAAAATGAGAGTGGAGTCTGGTGTTACCTTAACTTCACTTATAAATAATTATTACAATCTTTACAATCTATCAATACTATAATTTTAGTGGTAATTTTTAAACTATAGTTTAGAATCACAATATAGTTATTTTAAAGTCTTAAACTAAAGTAGAGGGAGTAGATAGTAAAGATGACTCAGACAGATAAAAGTAAGCAGAAACAGATTATTATCATAGCAGCGATTGTGTTAATTGCCCCTGTGATTATTGGGCTTTTAGTAAATCTTGGTAGTCATGATATTGAAGATGTTAGGATAAAGATGGAGGAGTATTTATATGAAAGGTATGGAGAGGAGTTTGTTGTTGACAGGATAGGAACGAGGAGTGGATATTATGAGGCGAGGATATATCCGAAATCAATAATTGGAACTAGTAAAGAAGGCGACTCTTATTATTACTCACAGGCAGGTATAAAAATAGAAAGGAAGTTAGGAAATGTAGGTGATGGTTATGATATAGTATTGCTAAATATTGAGGGTGAAGAATATTTGAAACCTAAAGCAAGAGAAATATTTGGAGATAAGATAAAATTAAAAACAAAAATTAGATATAAGAAGAAAAAAGAAGGTAATGATTATTTTTCGTGGCAAATTCGGTCAGGATTTAAAGAATTACTTAAAAAAACTATGAATAACCCTGGAACTCATCGAATAGAACTACAACTATTCATTTATATTTTCGACCGGATAGAAACGGAAGAAGAAAAGGAAACGAGGAGGAAAGAGATATTTGAGTTTGTGCAGTATCTAAAGGAAGAAGGCCTATATAAATACCTGGAACTGGGGGTCATCTTTATAGATGAAAGGGTGCTGGCCCCGGGGTATGGAGAATATAGCCTGGCAGTGAGGTTTTCAGATAAGGAAAAGGTAGAGGTAGGAGGGAAGAAAGTATATCTACCGCCGCTGGAATTGAGGAAGGAGATGACAGTAAAGCTACAGGAAGAGATAGATAAGATGAGTGAGGAAGAACTGTTGGAGAGGATGGGGAGGATAAAGAAGAGTGATTTGAGTTATAGTGGGATAAGAAAATATAATGGCCAATATCAGACATGGATATATTCTATAGGGATGTTAGAAAAAAATTATAGTTCTTCAATAACAGAGGAAGATAAAAATACATATCATGATAGTTTGAAGGATATAAAAATAGAAAAATACAATAAATATATTTACCTAAATTAGGAAGGAGAAAATGATGGGAGAGAATAAGGAGAGACAACCGAGTTTTGCATTTGAGAAATTACCTATTGATAAGGAAAGGACAGTAAATGATAAGGAATTACTTACATTCACTAATTTAACCAATCTTAAATGGGAGTTTGCTGATATTTTTTCTGGAAATGACGATGAGAAAAAAAGGTCAACTCGACTAAGTGAAGTTTTGAAAGACCCGGAAAGGTTTGTCAGAGGTTACAGGGATCCAGTAAAAAAGGAAGACCCTATATATGTCTATGGTACAGATATTCAAGGTAATTACCATGGTAAAGAAACAGGCCTAAAAGAACTCCGTAAAGAAGCAGGGATTGCTATGGAGTATCTGGAGAAGGATGAGGGGGAGTTTTTAAATAATCCTGTAGTTATGATTAGAAGTGATAGATTGTAATAATTATTTAACGTTCAATGGTGCCTTTGTTTAGAATGAGAGTGGAGTCTGGTGTTACCTTAACTTCTCTTATAAATAATTATTACAATCTATCAATACTATAATTTTAGTGGTAATTTTTAAACTATAGTTTAGAATCACAATATAGTTATTTTAAAGTCTTAAACTAAAGTAGAGGGAGTAGATAGTAAAGATGACTCAGACAGATAAAAGTAAGCAGAAACAGGTTATTATCATAGCAGCGGTTGTGTTAATTGCCCCTGTGATTATTGGACTTTTAGTAAACCTTGGCAGTCATGATATTGAGGATGTCAGGATAAAGATGGAGGAGTATTTATATGAAAGGTATGGAGAGGAGTTTGTTGTTGACAGGATAGGAACGAGGAATAGACGTAATAAGGAGTTGTATCAAGCAAGGATATATCCAAAATCAATAGTAGGTACCAATAAAGAAGGTGATGATTTTTATTATGCCAGTGCAACTTTAGAAAAATTTAATTTTGGTAAATTAGGTAATCCAGGTGATAGTTATAGTTATGTGATGATGAACAAAACGGCTGAAGAGTATATTTTGCCTGTAGCAAAAAAGATATTTGGAAATAGAGTTCTAATGAAAGTAGATAGTGAAATAGAAATTTGGGGGCGTGAAGAGGTAATAGTAAAGGAATATAGAAAAAAAGATCCAAACAGTGATGGAGTAGATGCTTTTATTGGATATAAAGAGAGGAATTTTAAAAAGGCTAGACAGAGGGTTATTAATGCCCCTGACAAAAATAAATTAATTTTAAAACTATTCATTTATATCTTCGACCGGATAGAAACGGAAGAAGAAAAGGAAGCGAGGAGGAGAGAGATATTTGAGTTTGTGCAGTATCTAAAGGAAGAAGGCCTATATAAATACCTGGAACTGGGGGTCATCTTTATAGATGAAAGGGTGCTGGCCCCGGGGTATGGAGAATATAGCCTGGCAGTGAGGTTTTCAGATAAGGAAAAGGTAGAGATAGGAGGGAAGAAAGTATATCTACCGCCGCTGGAATTAAGGAAGGAGATGTCAGCAAAGCTACAGGAAGAGATAGATAAGATGAGTGAGGAAGAACTGCTGGAGAGGATGGGGAGGATAAAGAAGAGTAGGTTGGTAGATTTGACGAAATACAATTCACAATATGGTACTTTTATTTATTCATGGGGAATGCTTGAAGAGAATTATCCATCATCTTTAAGTAGAAGAGATAAAAATAGGGATTATAGTAAATTAGAACATGTTCGCTTAGGCAAAGGAGAAAATTATATATATCTGAGTCAGGAGGGAAAAAATAATGAGAAATGATAAGAAAAAAGATTCAGGTTTTGAATTTGAGAAATTGCCTATTGATAGTGAAAGGACAGTAAATGATAAAGAGTTATTAACATTTACTAATTTAACTAATCTTAAGTGGGAGTTTGTATCGTTAAATAAAAAGGTAAAAAATAAATTTGGTAAAGAATCAAGAGAAGTTTTAAGACTAAGCGAAGTTTTGAAAGACCCGGAAAGGTTTGCTATAAGAGATGAAAATGGGGAAGTGAAGGAATATGTTTATGGTACAGATATTCAAGGTAATTACCATGGGAAAGAAACAGGCCTAAAAGAACTCCGTAAAGAAGCAGGGATTGCTATGGAGTATCTGGAGAAGGATGAGGGGGAGTTTTTAAAGAACTGGGAAGTGGTTTATGCGGCTGATAATTATAAATTAGTGACAGACTATATTGATTATTTGAAGGGGTTTTTTAGTTCTTTTAGTGGTGAAAGTGAGGAGGCAGGGGAGGGTGATGATAGTGATGATTCAAAGGGGATAAAGTTTCCCAGTAGGGAGGACCTTGAGCATTTAAATAATACGGAGAAAATAATAAAATTGGGTTTTTCCCTGGCAGATGCAGCCCTATCTATTAGCTGTAATTATGTAGGTTTAGATGGTACAACTCCTACAAATATAAGTAAAGATATAGCCAGGAATATATCTAAAAATACAATCAGGGAGGTATTAGAACAATCAGACTCCCTGGTATTGCAAATTATAGGGACAGCATTATTAGAGGTAGAAAAATTGGATCCCAAAATACTTTTACCGGTATTAAAATACGTAAGTTCACCAATATCAAAATACCTGCGTAAACAATGTGATTATGATGTAGATAAACTCATTAAAGACCTGGAGAATGACAGCCTTTCAAGGGTTGAAAATGTAAAGCTAAAAAAAGATATAAAAAAAGCCCTGGAGTCATATAGCAGGGCTATGAATATGGAAATTATCGAGAAATTGACACTCTTTGATACTGGTTTTCGGGTATTAGTCCTCAGGAAGGGGGATAATATTGTTATCGCCTATAAAGGTGAAAAGACAGATGATAACAAGGTATTACCAGCAGAATTCTATAATCTACATATAGTCTATCAATTATTAGAACAGAGGGATTTCTTTGATGAAGAAAGCAGGATAAGTTTTACAGGCTATCAAGAAGGAGCAGACCTAAGTTTCTTAAATTCCTTAATAGTAGATGAAAACAACTTTGGTACTGCCCATTTCTTTTATAACAGTATTGAAAAGACAGCAGAATACCTGAATTTCACCAGAAATCATCTAGACAAAGACTATAAAAGTAATATAGAGATTGTTATCTCAGGGAGTGAAGACTTAAGTAAGGCAGTAGCAGTCAGGACCTTTTATGCAGTTATTGCTGTGACCCTAAAAGGGGTGAAGATGGCTGCTGGAATAGCCAGTCTAAAAACAGTCCTATTAACACTAATTATCTGGCAGGGGATAAAAGCAATGGCAGAGTTAGTAAATGCAGCTAAAATCAGGAGAATATATGATGAACTTAAAAAGTTGGGCTTAATTAAGTCAAATGATAAGAAAGAGCAGGAAGGGTATTTATTAAAACTTGAAAATAGAATAAAGGGATATATGACCAATGAATTCATGGATTCGGATTATATTACCCTGGAAATAGAAGGGGGTAAAAAAGTAGATATAAAAAAAGAAGATGCCATATACCTGCTATCAAAGGAATATGATGATGATATTATTAAAGACTCACAGGGCAGATTAAAAGTAGAAATAATTCACAGTATAAGCAGAATAGGCTCAGATGCTGAAAAATATATCCTGGAAGAAAAAGAAGGCATTTATCAAATAACAGAGGTATTTACTAAAGGGCTTCTTTATAGAGAGTTAAATGAAGAAGAACGGGAAGAGAAACTGGCTTCAGGTGAAGTGCTTACCAGTATTATGGAAATGATGGGTGGAATACAGAGGAATTATATCAACAGGGCAGCCAGAATAAGGTTTAATTACTATGATAAGAGGGATTTTGTTTCCAGCGAAGCAGGGGATTTATTAATAAAAGATAATCTATTGGATTTACTAGATGAAATAGAGGAATCAAACAAAGAAGTAGACTCAAAGATAATAAACTACTTAAAAACTATACCAGAAAGCAGAGGGATAGGGAATCTATTAAAAAAAGCAACAATTACTGTCAATGAGTTAATGGATAAGCTGCCTGGGGAAACACTAATTAATGAATTCATCTTTATGCCTTATATAAGTAAAGAGGGATATCTAGAAAATGAATTAAGACAAGAGTATATAGCCAGTGTGTTTAAATCAATGATTCAATATCATTATGAAGACCAGAAAAAACACTATTTACATAAGATTAAATATGAAAAAGGAGAAAGGGTCGAATACTCAGATGACTTCAAAAAATTATTTGGAGAAATTGACCTTAATGAAGAATTGCTTCAAAAAATGGAGGAGATAAGTAATATTATATTTATTGAAAAACCCTATTCTCAATATGACGATTATCATGCCGCCTTTAATCATTACCGGAAGGTTTTAAAAAAATTAAGGTCAGAAAAAGAAAAGCTGGAAAACAAATATTACAAAGACGGTTCAAAAAAGATGGAGAGCTTTAAAGGCCTATTTACCAGGATAGCAGGGATAATAACAGTAAATCCTGCTGCAGGAAAAGGGAAAACAGTTATGGAGTATAAATATAACCCCTATGACTGTGTAACAGGGGGTATATTAGAAATAATGGGTCTCAAAGAACATGTAGAAAGTGTTGCTTGCGTCCCTAAATATGATTTGATCATCAGACATACAGAACCAGGGAGAAAAAGCCTGTTGGCCCAGGGTATTGATATTAAAAAAGGGGCAACGGTGGAGATGAAATTTCGCCGGGGAGGAAAACCTATTAAAACTGCTGATTTAATTAAGTATTGTAAAAAACATGAAAGGCCGAAAGAAAACTCGCTCGGCTAGGATATTAAAGTGATTTGGAGTTGATAGATAAAATGGAAGAAAAACAAAAAAAGTTATTGAGAAAAGCCTTTGAGATAGATTTTCAAAAAACCCCCTTAGAAATAATTGAAGAGTTGGCAGGGGAGATAGATGCAGAGAGTAAAGTTACAGTTGAAGAAGAGATAATTGAAGACAGTAAAAAAATAGTTAATTATCACATTGATGATAATTTGAACAGGGTTATGATATTGTCAATAGCAGCTGGTTTGCCGACTAAAGAGTTTTTAAAGGCAGAAAATATATACAAAGACCGGGAGAAACAGACAGAAAAGAAGGGGGATAGTGAGGATAAAACAGAATACAAATATTACCTGGAAGGCTCACTACTCTGCGGTTCCTTAGCCCAGTATGCCGCTATTATAGCTGAGGGTTTTGTAGAACACTGCCAGGCAGAGACCTATAACTCTATTGGTTTAAAAAAATTCTTGAGATTTCAGGGAAATGAATTTCTGGGTTTAAAAATTGGTTTGTTATATTACCTAAATGATCTCTATTATGAGCAGCGTAGCATGATGAAAGAGATATTATATAGCTGTGAAGACTGCGGCTTAATAAAGTATGGTAATATAAGTGAAGAATACAGGACATATCGAGGGGATAAATTAAATGAAGGTAAAATAAAAAAAGTATTAGCTGATATATTTAAAAATTGTTTAGAAATAGAAGAAAAAGTAGCAGCAGACCTGGTAGAAGAGCAGTTTGACCCTGGAATAGTAGAACGAAAGATGCGTTTTATTGATAGATATGAGTTATATGAAAAAAAGAATAGGGAGAAAAATGATAAGATAGTTAATTATATCTTTTCAGAAAATATACCAGCCCAATTATTTAAACAGATAGGTGCAAGCTATCTAGTTGATGAGGGATTAAAAAAATATAATGGTGACCTAAGGAGAAAATCACTTAATCAGTTAGAGGAAATAGAGGAAGATAAACTAAATAATTTTAAAGAACATAACTTTGAAGTATTTGAACCATATCTATTATTAAAAGAAGATGGTAATGGTAGTGAGGCCAAAAATAGATTAAGAGAAAAACCTAAGTTAAATCAGCTAACTGATAAAATGAGCTATGATTACTTATCTTCCTTGATTAAAGATATAGTTATAGAGATAAATAATAAGGACCATTCCCTGATAAAAGAATTATTCCAAAAATCCTATAGTTCCAGAAAAGATGAATTGATTTATTTGGTAAAAGATAGACTTGTTTATAGTATGTACCATAAGGGTTTATTGAAAGAATCAGCAATAGAATATAGCTCAGACTTTTTAAGAAATAACCCGGGTTTATTTCAGAATGCTAAAAAAACCTATCCCCTGGATAGGGCAGTAATCAAGCAGTTTGAAAAAATGAGAACAGCAGAGATTACCGCTCTCTGGGAATGGAAACTAAGCGCTGATGGTATCTTCCTTATTCTAGGGAGTCAAATTGACTCAGAAGAAGTAATAAAATACCACAGTTCAACAGGTGTTTTCAATAACCAGAGGGAAGAGATAAGACTGGAACTTGACCAGCCATCACAAAATAAAATTTATGGCAGCCATGGAAAACCAGCCAATTATCAGAAGATATATGACCATGAGGAAGGGGCCTATAACTTCTCCTCCCAACAGGGGGCAGGTTTTATCATCCTCAGTACCCATAAAAATCCGGAACAGGGAATAAAGATAGATGGCCGGGATATTTCTGGACAGTATGAGGAGAAAGACAGAGAGGAAGCTAATATTGCCGGCCGGATTAAAACACTGCGTGATACCTACTTTGGTAAAAATATCATCTTGAGGGATAAAAAAACAACATATGGTCAGTTAAGTGGTGATTTAATCTATATCTATGGCCCTCAGAAAGAAGACGAGCTTATCATTGAAGGTTTCCAGAACGGAGACTATGGTATTACCCTAAGGGAGAAAGTCCGGCAGCAAGAAGATGATAAACAGGCGGTTACCTATACAGCCTATCATAAAGTAAGGTTTGACTGTGTAGAGTTTGTAGACCTCAAGGAAATGGTCATAGAAAAATCCATCTATGAACACAGCAGAGTAAAGATAGCCGGGGTTATTAAAGATGAAAACGCCGAGAAATACCGGGACTATCTGGAAAAAGAAGCAGACCCCAGGATTATTATCACTTATGATGATGATGACAGTAAAATACTCTTCAAGGGTATTATCAATGACTATAACATAGACTATAAATATTTTAACTATTACCTGGAACTATGGGCAGTATCATATACTATCCTCCTTGATAGAGAGAGACATACCAGGGTATATCAAAACCTGGGGACAAGCTATAATCAGGTCTGTCAAAAACTAAGTACAGCCAATGAGAAATTTAATATCAATTTTGCCAGAAGCAGTGCAGGAGAAGTCCCTTTAGTATCAGAACAATACCCCCTGGTCTTACAACACAAGGAAACCGACTGGGAATTTATTAACAGGATAGCCTCTTACCTGGATCAGGTACTAATAGTAGATGACACTAAAGATGACAATGAAACTATCAATATCCAGCTAGGCTTTCATTCAGCCCAGGCAGTTGAACTTAACAATGATAACTGGGCCAAGTGTAAAGATACAGGGCCTAAAAACACTATTTACAGGTATTACAAAGTCTACCAGCATGAACACTTCAGGTCAGACCATGTCTTTGAAGTAGGCAAAAACGTAGAGCTGCTTATAGACCATGAAAATAACACTACAGTAGAAATGGGTATTATCAAAAACAAAATATACCTGCAAAAGGGTATCCTCTACTCAGAACTAACCCTGGCCAGAGAAGAAA
Organism: Halocella sp. SP3-1; assembly: GCF_003953885.1. Taxonomy (GTDB): domain Bacteria; phylum Bacillota; class Halanaerobiia; order Halanaerobiales; family DTU029; genus Iocasia; species Iocasia fonsfrigidae. The sequence goes on from NZ_CP032760.1 coordinate 1,505,389, forward strand.
ATATAAAAATTCTCAATAAACAGAGGAAATTTTTGATGGAAGGCAGGAGTTATCGGGCAGAGGTTAGGGAAGTCAACCAAAAACACCAGGCCCAAGTCAGTTTTATAGACATTGAAGATGATTATCAGACAGATAAGGCCCACTGGTTTCCTATAGATAAGCCATATACAGCGGCTTACAGTTCTCCTGACATAGGGGATATAGTAGATATCTACTTCAGGAACAAAAACGAGAAATATGCTACCTTAAAAAGCAGTACCACAGATGAAGCAAGAGAGATAGAGCAGAACCCTGCTGATAAAACAATCAGAACCCCTGGGGGCTATATTATAAAACTAAACAATGGTTCGATATATATAGCTTCTCCAGAGGAAGAGGCAGTACTGGAAATAACAGCAGAAGAAATCAAGATGACCAGCAGTGATAATCAAGCAGTAATCAAGAAAGGTGAAATAGAACTTAAGAATGAAAAAGGATATGGTAAGCTGTCCAAAACTGGTAGTGAAATAGGCTTTGGGAATAAGAAGGTTGAGATTAATAATGGTAAGGTGAAGTTTATTTAGCTGTAATATTGTGTTTAAAATAACAGATAAGGTATCATAATAAATAAAACCCCAGATTTGCAGATAGATCTGGGGTTTATATATTTGTCTATGTAATTGGGGTTGATGGGTTTAGCTGAATTATTGAAAATATGTTTCACCAATAGAGTTAAGAAAAGAAATGTCAGGGGTATTGCAGAAAGAGACAGAAAAAATGAATGGGGAAGAGTTATTGGCTAGTATGAGAAAGATAAGGACGAGTGATTTAAGTTATAAAAAGATTGGAAATTATAATGAACAGTATTTTGTTTAGGTTTGTTCTTTAAATATATTTAGTTTGGAGAAAAATCAAAGACTATCCGGACTATTGACAGGGGAGTATGGTTTGCTAAGAGGAAGTTGTCGATTGATAAAATTTTTTGACTTTAAAGAGTACCTGTGTTAAAATATATTATGGAAAGCGTTTTCTGAGGAGTTGTTTTTTATGGCTATTAATAATAATAAGATTTCAATAAAGGATGTCGCCAAACTGGCAGGGGTTTCTATAACAACTGTGTCAAGGGTTATTAATAATAGTAAGCACCCGGTAAGTAGTAAAACCAGGGTTGAAGTTCAAAAGGCGATTAAAGAACTGAATTTTCAACCTAATCGGCTTGCCCAGGGTTTAATAAATAATAAATCGAGTATTATAGGGGTAATTGTCCATGATATATCTGACACTTATTTTTCAGAGATGGTTAAGGGGATTGAGGAAGTTACCTTTGAAAATGATTATATCATCAATATTTATAATACAGACAGGGACATACATAAGGAATTGCAGGCTGTTAATATGCTGAAGGCTAATCAGGCAGAGGCTATAGTCTTTACTGGTGGTCACTTGATTGATGATTTTTATGACCGGCAGATAAGGGAGTATATTAAACAGTTGAAACAACAGGGGTGTTATATTATAAGTGTTAATCCCTATCCTTATAATATTAAAGATATAGACATAGGTAATAAGTTGGCTACCAGGACTATTACTGAATATTTGTTTAACAAGGGACATGAAAATATTGCTTATGTTACTGGACCAGCAATTTCTCATACAACCTGGGAAAGGTTTTCCGGTTATAAAGATGCCTTAAAAAATAAAGGACTTATCTTTAGAGAGGAATTTGTTATTTCTGGTGATTTTACTTTTGAAGGTGGGCGTAAGGCTGCTTTAGAATTATTAGATCACATTAGTGATATTACGGCAGTAGTGACTGCCAATGATGCCACTGCTCTGGGACTTATGTGGGAATTAAAACATAATGGAGTGAATATTCCAGAGGATGTTTCAGTAGTTGGGATTGGTAATATTCCAGAAACCAAATATGCCTATCCACCATTAACTACAATTGCCTTACCTTTATTTGAATTAGGTAAAAAAATTGGTAATTGCCTGATGAGTAAATTATTAAATAACAAGGTTATTCTGGAGGATATTGATGTTAAAATCGGTTTGATTGAGCGGAAATCGGTTAAAAATCTACTTTAAATTAAATTTAACGTTATAATTCTTTGTAAAAATAATATCTCTATGAATATTTAGAAAAACAATATAATTTAAAATTTTTATATAAATGGAAAAGGTTTTCTAAAAATAATAAGTATCAACACAATTGGGGGAAAGAAAATGAAACTATCTATTTGTACTGATTTATTTGAAGATTGGCCACAGGAAGAGATATTTCAGTTCATAGCTGATAAGGGTTACCAGGGGATTGAGATTGCCCCTGTTGTGTATGCTGATAATGTGAATGATATAAGTAAGAAGAGCAGACGTAAAATCAAAAAACAGGCTGCCGAGTACGGCCTGGAAATTGTAGGGCTACACTGGGTTTTAGTAGGTCCAGAGGGTGTTCATTTAACTCACCCTGAAAAATCAATTAGAAAGATTACCAGGGATTATCTATTAAATTTGCTAGAGTTTTGTGGTGATATTGGAGGAGAAGTAATAGTTTTTGGTTCTCCCCGCCAGAGGGATCTCTTAGATGGTGTTAGCAGAGAAGATGGCTATAGATATGCAGCAGATATTTTCAGTCAGTGTATGGGTTATGCAGCTGAGAGAGGTGTTACTATCTGCATTGAGCCACTTGGTCAAAATGAGACTAATTTTATTAATAGTATTACTGAGGCTATCCAGTTAATAGAGATGGTTGATCATAAAAATTTTCAGGCTATGGTTGATATTAAGGCTGCCTTAACAGAAAATAAACCAATTAAGGAAATTATTCGGGAAGCAGCTAAATACCTTTACCATATTCATTTGAATGATGCTAATGGTATTGCCCCGGGTTTTGGTAAAACAGACTTTGCCCCAATTATTGAAGAATTAAATAATATAAATTATAACAGGTATCTTTCACTTGAAATCTTTGAACTGCAGGCCAGTGTCAAAGAAACAGCAGTACAGAGTTATGATTACCTGCTTGGTTTATAGGGATGCAGTAGCTTTTTAAAGCTATTAGCAGAATTCATATACTGGGGGTGATAAAAATTTTTTTTTAAATTGTTCCGGGATGACTCATTTAATTTAAACTAGGAGGTATTTAAAAGATGAAGAAATTAACTATTCTTGGTATTTTGGTTCTTTTTGTTCTTGTTTCTACTTGTGTTGTAATGGCAGATGATTATGAATGGCAGCCTAAGAAACCTATTAATTTAATTGTGCCCTGGGGTGCTGGTGGTTCAACAGATAGGTCTGCCCGTGTTACCGCTGATATTGTTAGTGATGCCTTAGGAGTTGAAATTATAGTTGTTAACCAAGGTGGTTCATCAGGGGCTGTTGGTACTAATAATGCTTTGCAGGCCCCTAAAGATGGCTTGACCTGGACTGCAGGGGCAGTAAAAGACCTAGGTTTATACAAAGCCCAGGGACTCCTGAATACTACCCTAGATGACTGGCATATTTATACAAATGTAGCTATGCCGTCGGTTATTTCTGTAAGTGTTGATTCACCATATGAAGATTTTGGCGACCTTTTACAGGCTTTTAAAGATAATCCCGGAAAAATCAAAGTTGCTACTGCTGGGATAAATTCAGCTGGTGGAACTGCTATAGCACAGATTAAGAACTATACTGGTATTGAATACAATCATGTAACCTATGATGGTGGGAATCCTGCTGTTGTATCAGTTGTAAGTGGTGAGAGTGATGTTGTACCACAGTTATCTGTTGAACAGGTTGATATGATTAATGCTGGAAGACTGAGACCTCTGGCTGTTTTATCAGATGAACCCCTGAAGATTGCAGGTTATGATGAGCCTGTACCTTCTATTAAGAAGTGGATACCTGAGTTTGTAAGTGCTCCTATCTATTTTGGCCTTTTTGTTCCTAAAGGTGTACCAGAAGAGGTAACCTATACTTTGAACACAATTTGGGAGAATGTGGTTATGAAGTCAGAAAAGTTAGAAGACTGGGCAGCTGAAAATGCAGTTGTCTATGACCCTGTTTATGGAGCAAAGGCTGTTGCTAAATCATTCCCTATGATTCAACTTGATGCCTATCTTAAATACGAGGCAGGCGATCTGATAATAAATCCTGTTAAATTAGGTATTCCACGTCCTTAAGGATTATTTCTGCGGAACTGCCCTTTTTAAGGGCGTTCCGCATTTAAATAAAACTTAGCTACTATCCTGATTATAAAGGAGGGTGATGATTGTGAAAGAAAAAGATATGCCCAAGGCTGATTTTATAACATCAATTGTATTAATAGTATTTTCGATTGCTGTTATAGTTATGTCATTACAAATGCCCAGATTTGAATACAGGGGTGCTAATCCCTGGTCAGTCCCTGGTATTGTACCAGGTATACTGGGGGTGAGTATTGGTCTGATGGGTATTGCTTTGTTAGTTCGCTCTATTAAAAGAAAGGGCCGTAATTTAGGTATTTCTAAAGAAAAGTTAATAGACTGGCTCCATAAACCTGCCTCTATTCGACTTTTATTAACTGTATTACTTACATTGATCTACGCCTGGGGTCTTATTGGTAGTATGCCCTATATTTTAGCAACCTTTTTATTTATCACTGTATTTATTATTATCTTTGAATATAATCGAAAAGAAAAGAGACAGAAAAAAATTAAAAAAATAATAGTGGCAATTATTATTGGTTTGATTGCTGCTGCTGCAGTATCAGCCTTATTTCAATATGCATTTATGATCAGACTACCATAGGAAGGAGTTGCTTGAATTGTTTGATGGATTAATGATGTTTCTTGAAAGTCTGGCAGGTTTTATGAAACCAATGACATTATTTAATGTGCTCTGGGCGACCCAGTTAGGGATTATCATTGGTATGCTTCCTGGACTTACAGCTACAATGGGTGTTGCTTTATTAACAACACTGACCTTTAAATTGCCGGCAGGTGAGGCAATATTAATTCTCATTTGTAATTATGTTGGGGCTATTTATGGAGGGAGTAGGAGTGCAATTCTCCTTAATATCCCTGGAACACCAGCAAATGCTGCTACTGCAGTTGATGGTCACCCACTTGCCCAGCAGGGGCTAGCAGGAAGAGCGATTGGTATTGCCACTACTGGTTCATTTTTAGGTAGTGTAGTTGGAATATTTTGCCTGGCAGTTTTTACTCCCTTGATTGGGAATTTCGCTCTCAATTTTCAATCCTTTGAGTTTTTTACTTTAGCAATTTTTGGGGTGGTAATCTGTGGTAATCTTACTGCGCCTAAAGACCCTATCAAGGGTTGGATAGCAGGTTTTCTGGGATTATTTGTAGCTATGATTGGTATGGAAGGTATACATGCCCACATACGTTTTTCCTTTGGCAATGTTAATCTTGCTGGGGGTATAGACCTTATTCCAGCTATGGTTGGGGTCTTTGGATTTTCTGAAATTATAATGGTTATGAAGAACCAAAAACTTCAGGTAGTTAATACCAAGATAACACGTATAATACCTAAAGTGAGAGAGGTTTTACGTTACTGGAAAACAATTATTAGGTCAGGAATTATTGGTGTTTTTGTAGGAGCTATACCTGGTGTTGGTGAAGATATTGGTGCCTGGGTATCCTATGATTTTGCTAAAAATGCCAGTAAAGAACCAGAGAAATTTGGTAAAGGTAGTTATGAAGGACTTATTTCAGCGGAATGTGGCAATAATGCTGCCTGTGGAGGGACTATTATTCCGGTTCTTTCTTTAGGTATACCGGGGTCTGCCCCTGCAGCAGTACTTATGGCTGCTATGTTTATTCATGGTGTAAGACCTGGACCTTTAATTATGGTTGAAAACCCAGAATTTGTTTTTCAGACAGTTGCAATGGTATTGTTGGCTACAGTTGCTATGTTTGTTCTGGGTTTATCAATGGTTAAATGGCTGGTTAAAGTACTTCAGGTACCACGTGAAAAATTAATGCCTATTATATTTGTACTCTGTGTGATCGGAGCCTTTGCCCTGGAATCAAATCTATTTGATGTTACAATAATGGTAGTCTTTGGTCTACTAGGTTTTTTGATGAAGGAAATGGATTACCCGGTAGCACCACTTGTTCTTGGTATAATCCTGGGGGATATTCTTGATAAAAATTTACGAAGGGCTTTAATAGTAAGTGAGGGGAATATCCTACAAATATTTGATCGCCCTATAAGTCTTGTTATTATTGCCTTAACAATCCTGACAATGTTAAGTAAAACAAGCTGGTTTAGAAATTTCTGGAGTATTACCAAAAAACGGGCTGTAGGCCTTATAAAAAAATAAATAATGATATACTTACTAATTGGGAAGCATGCTAAATTATTCAAATACATGCTTCCTAATTATAACTGATGGATAGAATTTATTATTCTGGAGGGAATATAAATGAAGAAGGTTAAATATGGTATTATTGGTGCTGGATTTGTTGCTGATATCCATCTAAATGCTTTAGAACACTTAAGGAATAGTAAAGTGGAAGTTGTTGGGGTTGCTGCCCGAAATAAAAATAGGCTTAAATCATTTGCTGAAAAGCATAATATTCCATTAATCTATACTGATTGGAAGGAACTTATTAAGCAAGAAGATATAGATGTTATCGATATTTGTACCCCGACAAATTTGCATGGTGTGATGATCAAGGAAATAGCATCAGCAGGTAAGTCTATTATTTGTGAAAAGCCCTTGAGTGGATACTTTGGTAAGGAATTAAATTTAGACCGTGTAGGAGAAGAAGTATCAAGGGAAAAAATGTTTCAAAAGATTAATAGAGAGATAAATGAAATCCAAGAGGTAATAAATAAAAATAAAGTAAAATTTATGTATGCAGAAAACTGGATATATGCCCCACCATATCAAAAAATGCTCAATTTGTTAAATAAGAGTGATGGTGTTATCCTTGATATTAGAGCAGAAGAGAGTCATTCAGGGTCACATGCCCAATATTCCAGAACATGGGAAAACTCTGGTGGTGGAGCTTTACTCAGACTGGGGGCCCATCCAGTAGCAGGAGTAATTTATCTGAAGTATTTTGAAGGAATAAATAGACATAATCAGCCGATAATACCTGAAGCTGTGGTGGGGGAAGTAAGTTATAACAGTAAGTTAGATGCTGTCAAAAGAGATAAAAATTCCTTCCTGGTCAAGGAATGGGTTGATGTAGAGGACTGGGCTACAGTAGTGATTAATTTTAGTGATGGCACCAAAGCTATTGTTGTTTCATCTGATTGTGTTCTTGGTGGTGTACGCAATGAAATGAGGGTCTTTACCACTAATTCAGTAGTAAATCTTGATATGAGTCAGAGTAATGCTGTGACTGCCTTTGCACCGGCAGATGGAATTTTTGCTGATGAGTATATTACTGAAAAAATTGAAACTACTGCCGGGTGGAGTAATCCGAGCCCTGATGAAGACTGGATGCGGGGATATCCTGCTGAAATGGAAGATTTTATGGATTCTATTATTGAAGATAAAGAAGCTTTATCAGGGTGGTATTTAGCTGAAGAAACCCTAAAAGTAATCTATGCTGCATATTTATCCGCTGAGAAGGGTGAAAGAATTTCCTTGAATAAAAATAAGGAAAAGTAGGAAAAAGAAAATATTTATAAAGTAAGGGGGCTTAATATGAGAAATAATAAGTTTAACTACAAAACACTGGGGGAGTTAAAGGATGATATCAGACGGCTTAACCTTAACTGTCCGGTAGAAGAAGATATTGATGTTTTAGGTGAAGAAATAAAGATTGTTGAAAGGGTTATACCAAATCGTCTGGCTATTCACCCTATGGAAGGGGCAGATGCCAACAGTGATGGTAGACCTGGTGAATTAACCTTAAGGAGATATAAAAGATATGCTGAAAGTGGTGCTGGTTTAATCTGGGTTGAGGCGGTAGCTGTCAATGAGTCAGGTCGGGCCAATAATAAACAGTTGTATCTAAATGAAGAGACAGTTGCTGAGTTCGAGAATATGGTAGATATGATTAGGGAAAAAGCCGCTGAAACCATGGGGCATGATTTCAATCCCTATCTGGTAATCCAGCTGACTCATTCAGGTCGCTTTGGTGAAAATAGGGATATACTATTCCATCATGAACTGGCTGATAAGGCTGCTGGTATTGACAGTAGTAAGGCGGTAATGACTGATGAAGAGCTTGCTAGTCTTGAAGATGATTTTTTAAGGGCTGCTAGACTGGCGAAAAAAGCAGGATTTGATGCTGTTGATGTCAAGGCCTGTCACCGTTATTTGCTTTCAGAAAATCTGGCTGCCCATACCAGGAATGGCAAATATGGTGGGGATTATGAAAACCGCACCCGTTTGTTTAAAAATGCAGTACGTAAAATTAGTGAAAGGGTAGATATAGACCTGGCTTCTAGAATGAATATCTATGATGCTATACCATATCCATATGGCTGGGGTACTGATCAAAAAGGAAATGAAGATTTAAGTGAGCCCCGGAGATTAGTAAGAGAAATGGAAGAACTGGGGGTAAAACTAATAAATGTAACTGCTGCGACTCCATACATTTATCCCCATATTAACCGTCCTTATGATTTGCCCGGGAATCTTGGCTATAAACCGCCAGAACATCCACTTATTGGAGTGGAGCGTTTACTTAGATTGGGAAGAGTAGTTCAGGAGGAGCTTAATGACTGTATTGTAGTAGGTACTGGATATACCTGGTTAAGGCAATTTGCGCCTCATGTAGCTGCTGGAGTTATCAAAAATGGTTGGGCAAAAATGATTGGTTTTGGGAGGCAGGCTTTTGCTTACCCGGATTTTGCTAAAGATATTGTTAAAGATGGCCAGATGAATACTAAAAAGGTATGTGTCACCTGTAGTAAGTGTGCAGAATTGAAGGCAAAGAAAAAACATAGTGGTTGTGTAATACGCGATAAAGAAGTATATCTGCCAATCTATCAAAAATTACTTGAAGAATATAAAGCAGAAAAAGCATAGGAAATAGTATATGGATAAAATATTATCTTTGCCTCTCTATATTAAATTGATCAGAGGGGGATTAGTGTCATGAAAGATTTAATTTCAGTTTTACTGGTTGGCATAGGTGGTTACGGTAAAAACTATTTTGACGAATTGGCAAATAATACAAATAGGAGCGATTATCAAATTGCAGCTGTAGTTGATCCATATGCAGAAAAGTCGCCGAAAATAAAAGAAGTACGAGGCAGGGGAATTCCTGTATTTAGTAAAATGGAAGACTTTTATCAGGAACATACTGCTGATTATGTGTGTATCTCTTCACCGATTCAATTTCATGCCAGTCAGACAGTAATAGCCTTAGATAATGGTGCAGGTGTAATTTGTGAAAAGCCTTTATCAGCAACTGTTCAAGAAGGTAGAAAGATGCTTGAAGCTGAGCGGGAGAGTGATAGACCTGTTGGTATTGCTTATCAATGGTCTTTTAGTCAGGCTATTCAATTATTAAAAAAAGATATAATTGCTGGTGTTTTTGGTAAACCACTCAGGTTAAAGACTCTGGTTAGCTGGCCCAGGGATATTGAATACTATAAGCGAAATAACTGGGCTGGTAAAAAGAGGGATAGTGGTCAGTGGATACTGGATAGTGTTGCTAATAATGCTACTGCACATTATCTCCATAATATGTTTTATGTGTTGGGTAAGGAGATTGAAAAAAGTGCCTGGCCGGTAAAATTAAGAGCTGAGCTTTATAGGGCTAATGATATTGATAACTATGATACTGCTGCGGTCCGTGTTTTTACTGAGCAGGGTGTAGAACTGCTCTATCTGGCAACACATGCCAGTCAGGAAAAAATAAATCCTAGATTTTCTTATGAATTTGAACAGGCAATAATATATTTTGACCAGGATAAGGATTGTCAGATAAAAGCAGAATTTAAGGATGGTAGAAACAAGGTTTATGGTGACCCTTTTGCAGACAAATTTAATAAAATATGGACTGTCCTGGATGCTATTAAAGGTGAGGGATCTTATCTCTGCGGTGTTGAAGCTGCTTTACCTCATGTTATCTGTGTTAATGGTATGCAGGAATCTCTGCCTGAAATAAGTAATTTTCCAAATGAATTAATTGAGCAGGATAGGGATGAAGACGGTAGAGAGAGAGGAGTCTATGTTAAGGGTTTAAGTAAATTATTCCTGGATTGTTATAATAACTGGCAGCTTCCTGATGAGACCGAGGTTCATTGGACAGAGCTAGGGAAGGAAGTAGATTTAACAGCTTATGAATATTTTCCTTCAGGAAATTATTCTGCTGTTTGACAAGTGTGTCTATAACTTTAAAGATCGACAAATATATTTGTTTCCCTTGTCGTGCACTACGGCTCACTGACTCTTCTTTTTATTACGCATGGGCGAGTCAGTATCAGGCCATCGAGGCCAAGTTCCTGCCTTCGCTTACTGTCGAGAAATTGTCTTTCGGTGTCCTACCTTCAGACAATTTCTAGAGTCGTACAACAAATATATTTGTCTAAGTTAAGGTGGGCGAAGACACAGATGCTGAAGTGCAATCTTAATTTTTTCTTGTATGATTTGGCAGATGCAGAGTGCTTGTGGTGCAGGATAAGAGGTATAAAGAAAATTATTATGGTCGTAGCAGGCTGGCGTATTCACTCTTAAAACAAGAGGAGGTAGACAGTGAAGATATGTATTATTGGTTCGGCAGGTCATACAAATTATGTCCTGGATGGTGTCAGGAGAGATAAAGACTCCAGGATTGTTGGAATTGCTGCTGGTATTCAAGGAGAAGGGATTGATAAACTTACTGAGCAAATAGGGGAACTGGGGGAAAAACCGGCTGTTTTTGATGACTATCGTGAGATGCTGGAACAGTTGCAACCAGATGTAGTTGCTGTGGCCAGTCATTTCTATCAACAGGCTTCAATTACCCTGGAGGTATTAAAACGTGGTATTAATGTTTTTGTAGAAAAACCAGTTGCCACTAATCTGTCAGAACTGGCAAGTGTAAAACGCTTTTATCAGCAAAGCAATCTACATCTGGCGGCGATGTTTGGTATCAGGTATAAACCCTGGTTTATGACGGCCTGGAAACTTGTTCAGCAGGGAGGGGTTGGAAAAGTGCGGTTGATGAATGCCCAGAAATCTTATAAATTGGGTTCAAGGCCGGAATTCTATAAAAAAAGAGAGACCTATGGTGGTACAATACCATGGGTAGGGAGTCATGCAGTTGACTGGTTACACTGGTTTTCAGGGGAAAGATTTGAAACTGTTTATGCAGCTCATTCCAGCCAATATAATCAGGGTCATGGTGAGTTAGAGGTAAGTGCTCTGCTTCATTTTAGGCTTACAAATGGGGTTATGGGCTCAGTAAATATTGATTATTTAAGACCGGATACAGCAGGAAGCCATGGTGATGATAGGATCAGAGTTGCTGGTACTGAAGGGGTTATTGAGGTTTGTGATGAGAGGGTATTTTTAATAAATAGTAAGAAAAAAGGTGTTCAGGAGGTCAGCCTGGAAAATAGTGAGGGTATTTTTCTTGATTTTTTAAGACAAGTAAGGGGTAAGGGGAAATGCTTGGTCAGTGCTGAAGATTCATTTTATATTACAGAGGTCTGTTTAAAGGCCAGAGTAGCTGCAGATGAAAATAGAATTGTAATGCTTTAAGTGTATGTTCGGAAAGGCATAAATTTCGGGATTATATATCCCTGAACGAAGTTAAGGTGTTACCGTTGAGTGAAGGGATATATAATCCCCGGCGGTATATACTGATACTTTTCGAACAGACTCTTTAATTGAAATTGGGATTATGTATGATTTCTAAGACCCGACAAATATATTTGTCTGGTTAATAGTTTATTGATTAACTATGGATAATAAATAGTTAAGTTAAGAAAGCTGACGTTTTTGATTAAGTTTGGATGGCCGTTAGGCCAATTCTTAGTGTAATAATCTTGTCAGTTAAATTAGATTATATTGTTAAGGAGGAAGAGGATGATTGAGCGAAAGGTTGCAGTTATTACAGGTGCTTCAAGGGGTATTGGGCATGCTGTTGCACTACAGTTAGCCAGGGAGGGTTTTGCTTTGGCTATTTTAGCCCGTTCATCAATAGAAAAAGTAAAAGATAAGATTGAAGAGATCAAAAAAAAAGGTGTTCCTGTATTTTATTATTCAGGGGATTTATCTTCTGCAGGGGATAGGGGTTCTTTTTTAGCGGAAACCTATCAAGAATTTGGTCGTCTTGATCTGTTGGTTAATAATGCTGGTGTAGCCCCTAAAGTTAGAAATGATATTTTGGAAACATCAGAGGAAAGTTTTAATTTTGTGTTAAATATTAATTTAAAAGGTACATTTTTTCTAACCCAGGCAGTAGCTAAAATAATGCTTAGAGATGTCAAGGCATTTAAGGAAAAAGATAATCTGGAGTATAGCCCCCGAATAATTAATATATCATCACTTTCTTCATATGCTTCGTCAACAGATAGGAGTGAATACTGTATCTCAAAGGCTGGTATAAGTATGTTAACCAGGCTTTTTGCTGACCGTTTAGCTGAAGATGGAATATATGTCTATGAAATAAGGCCGGGGATTATTTATACTGATATGACTAGTGTTGTCAAGGATAAGTATGATAGACTAATTAAAGGGGGTCTTACCCCTATTAAAAGATGGGGTTATCCAGCAGATATAGCTAATGCTGTTTCTGTCCTGTGTTCGGGCAGATTGAACTTTTCTACAGGTGAGGTAATTAATGTAGACGGTGGTTTTCATTTGAGGAGGCTGTAAATATGAAAAGGGATGTCATTGAAATTGAGGGTTTTAAAGTAGAGGTATTTTCCCTCAATACAGCTATAGTAGGTTCAGGCGCTGCCGGGTTTAATGCGGCAGACCGTCTTTTTAATTATGGGCAAAAAGATATTGCTATTATTACAGAGGGTCTTAAAATGGGTACCTCCAGGAATACTGGTTCTGATAAACAGACATACTATAAATTGACCTTAGCTGGTAATGAAAGTGATTCAGTCTATGAAATGGCCAGTACCTTATTTAACGGTGGGAGTATGGATGGGGATCTTGCCCTGGTTGAAGCAGCTCTATCAGCACAGTCTTTTTACCATTTAGTAGATATAGGTGTTCCGTTTCCCCACGATAGGTTTGGTGAATTTGTAGGGTATAAGACAGACCATGACCCCAGACAGAGGGCAAGTTCTGCCGGGCCTTTGACCTCGAAATTTATGACAGAGAAACTGGAAGAGCAGGTCAGACAGAAGGGTATAAGAATATTTGATGGTTATCAGGTAATTGGTATATTGACAGCTAAGCCAGAAGCTCATGAAAAAAGAGCAATTGGGCTGCTGGCTTTAAATATTAATAAACTAGCTGATCAAGATCATAGGTATGTACTATTTAACTGTACTAATATTGTTTATGCTACTGGTGGACCGGCTGGGATTTATGCCAGTTCAGTTTATCCTGAGAGTCAGACAGGTGCTTCAGGACTTGCTTTTGAAGCAGGTGTTATGGGTAAAAATCTTACAGAATCTCAATATGGTATTGCCTCTGTTAAATTTCGTTGGAATCTATCTGGTACTTATCAGCAGGTTTTACCCAGGTATATTTCAGTTGAACAGGACGGCAGTGATGAAAAGGAATTTCTTAATAGTTATTTTGACGACCCTGGAAAAATGCTGGATGCTGTATTTCTAAAGGGTTATCAATGGCCTTTTGATCCTAAAAAAATAAAGAATTATGCCTCTTCTATTGTAGATATACTGGTTTATAATGAGACTGTTCTTAAAGGAAGAAAGGTCTATCTTGATTTTAGGCATAATCCCGGCTGGGCCAGTAGGGATGGTGAATTAGACTTCTCCCTTTTAGGTAAAGAGGCTTATCAGTACCTGGAAAACTCCGCGGCCCTTTTTGGTAGGCCAATTGACAGGCTTGCCCAGATGAATCAACCAGCTGTAGACCTTTATCAGGAAAACGGGATAGACTTAAGGGATGAGTATCTGGAGATTGCAGTTTCTGCCCAACACAATAATGGTGGATTATCTGCTAATATCTGGTGGGAAAGCAATGTAAAACATTTTTTTCCGGTAGGAGAAGTTAATGGGAGCCACGGTGTTTATCGGCCCGGGGGAACTGCACTAAATGCTGGTCAGGTAGGTAGTACCAGGGCAGCCCAATATATAGCCGCCAGGTATCAGGAAGAACCATTAGATAAGCATCAATTTATTTCCCTGGTTGGGGAACAGGTTATGAAAAAGATATCATTAGGTGAAGCCTTTTCTGCCAATACTAGTGGTAGTAAAAATGTACTGGAGATTCGACAGGAAATAGGTGAAAGAATGAGCAGAAAAGGGGCCCATATTCGTTCTGCCAGGAAGGCTGCTGAAGGTGCTCTAGAGGCTAAAAAGCAATTGCAGTCACTGGTAGAAGCAACTGAGTTATCCAGTATTTACGAACTGCCCCTTGCCTTTCAAAACTATGATCTCTTAATAACCCAGTATGTATATTTATCGGCAATTAATGATTATATCGAAAAGGGTGGTAAGAGTAGAGGGTCTTATCTAGTATATGACCCTGAGGGAGAACTGCCTTTAACCGGTCTAGCAGAGACCTTCCGCTTTTCTATAAGTGCTGGTTTGCTAACAGATAAAATTCAAAGGGTATTATATAATAATAGTCAATGTAGGTTTAAATGGGAAGAAGTCAAAGCAATACCACAGGAAGATAGCTGGTTTGAAAATGTCTGGAACAAATATATGAAACAGGAAATATTTAAAACAGAAAAATAGCTAAAAAAATGCAGGATTTTTAAAGTTAATATAGAAGTAAATAATTAAAGAATAATAACAAAACTATGTTTTATAATGTAAAACATAAATAAATTTGAGGAGGGTGGATCAAATGATCCCAAAGATTGAAAATTTAAAGAGAATTGAAGAAACAGGTATTGTTGCTGTTGTCAGGGCAGAGAATTCAGAACAGGCCTTAAAAATATCAGAGGCTGTCAGGGCCGGTGGTATCCAGGCGATTGAGATTACCATGACTGTACCAGGTGCGGTAGATGTTATTAAAGAACTGGCTAATACCTATCAGAATAATGAAATATTAATTGGTGCTGGTTCAGTACTTGACGCTGAGACAGCTCGCGCTTGTTTGCTGGCTGGGGCAGAGTATATTGTATCACCCTGTCTGGATAAGGATACTATTGCTTTATGTAATAGTTACCAGAAAGCAGTTATGCCTGGGGCTATGAGTGTAACTGAGGTACATAGGGCAATGCAGTATGGCGCCGATGTTGTCAAGGTTTTCCCGGCTACATTATTTGGACCTAAAATCATTAAGGCCATTAAAGGACCAATTCCTCAGGCCCCTTTATTACCAACAGGTGGAGTAAGTCTTGATAATGTACATGAATGGATTAAGGCAGGTAGTTTTGCAGTTGGTGCAGGTAGTGCCTTAACTGCAGGGGCTAAAAAAGGTGACTATGATGAGGTTACTAGAACTGCTAAGGAGTTTATTAAGAGAATTAAAGAGGCACGAGAAAATTAAGGGTTTTTAATCTTTAATGGTAACTAGAAAAGAATTATAAAAGGAAAGGATGATATTATGTCCAAGAAAGTTGTTACTTTTGGTGAGATTATGCTCAGGTTAACTCCACCGGAGTTAAAGAGGATTGTACAGACTGATAGGTTTAATGTTATTTATGGTGGAGGTGAGGCCAATGTCTCTGTATCACTGGCTAATTACGGACTAGATGCCTATTTTGTAAGCAAGGTGCCTGAGAATCCTGTAGGCCAGGCTGCCCTGAATGATTTAAGGCGTTATGGGGTTAATACAGATTATATTGCCCGTGGTGGTGATAGGTTAGGTATTTATTACTGTGAAAATGGGGCCAGCCAGCGTCCTTCTAATGTTGTTTATGATAGGGCTTATTCAGCTATTGCAGAGGCTTCTGCTGATGATTTTAATTGGGATGAAATATTTGCAGATGTTGAATGGTTCCATACTACTGGTATTACCCCAGCCTTAAGTGAAAACATGTCTGAAATTACTCTGCAGGCTGTTAAAGCTGCCAAAGAACATGGGGTTAAAGTGAGTTGTGACCTTAATTACAGGGCTAAACTATGGACCAAAGAGCGTGCTGGACAGGTGATGTCAAAGGTAATGGAATATGTTGATGTATGTATTGCCAATGAAGAGGATGCTGAGATGGTCTTCGGCATTAAGAGTGGTTCTGATATTACCAGTGGTGATATTAATGTTGATGGGTTTAAAGATGTTGCCCAACAACTAATCGACAGATTTGATCTAGAACTTGTAGGCAGTCATTTGAGGATTAGCCATAGTGCTTCAGACAATGATTGGCTGGTTGTCCTTTATGATGGTAGTGAATTTGTAAAATCAAATCAATATAGTATTCATATTGTAGATCGAGTAGGTGGAGGAGACTCCTTTGCTGGTGGACTAATATACTCCAGGTTAACCGGTAAGAGCCTCCAGGAATCTGCTGAATTTGGTGCAGCTGCTTCCTGTCTTAAACAGTCAATCCCTGGAGACTTCAACCAGGTGAGTGTTCAGGAAGTGGAATCCCTTGCTGGTGGTAATGCCTCTGGTAGGGTAAAAAGATAAAAAAACATCTACCTTTAAGAAAATATCTCCTCTTTATATTGATGTGTCTGTTTTTAACAGGCACATCAATTTTTTTTGGAAAGAATTTATTTACTATTGAAATAATTAATTATATTGCAAATTAACACTTGACATTTTATGCTAAATATTATATTATAATCATACAAGTTGTATGTACAAATTAATTGGATCTGTATGTACAATGATTGGCTATTGGTTCTCTTGTTTCTATAAATATAATTTAATAAAAAATATTATAGTTTTTTTAAAATAAATTAAAGGTATTTTATAAGTAATTATACCTATTATGTCTACAATTATTAGAGTTTTTTAAATTTTATATAATAAAAAATATTATATAAGAGATTTATGCCGAATATTAGGTTTTAATAAGATGAGTTGTAAGTACAAGTTTTAATAACCCAGTAATAATAAATTTTAGGAAGAAAACAGGTGATTTAGGTAGTTGTCTGGTGGTTTTGGTTTTTAATTTAAAAATGGGGGGATATATTAGATTATGAAAATGTCAAAAGTAATGGTAATGTTTATCTTGCTTATGGTGATCATGGGATTATCGTTAAATGTGATGGCTGCTGATAAAATCGTACTGGGTTTCTCACAGATAGGTGCTGAAAGTGAATGGAGAACAGCAAATACTGAAGACATTAAACGTGCTGCTGCTGAAGACCCAGATATTCAATTAATTTTTTCTGATGCACAGCAGAAACAGGAAAATCAGCTTAAAGCACTCAGGTCATTTATTGCCCGTGGTGTAGATGTTATTGCTTTTTCACCAGTTGTCGAAACAGGTTGGGATACAGTATTACAGGAGATTAAAGATGCAGGTATACCTGTTATACTGGTAGATAGAACAGTTACTGCTGATGATTCATATTACGTTACCTATATGGGTTCTGACTTTGTAGAAGAAGGCCAAAAAGCAGCAAATTGGTTAATAGAATATATGGAAGAACAGGGTAGAGGTAATGAACAGATAAATATAGTTGAGCTTCAAGGAACAGTTGGTTCTGCGCCTGCTAATGATCGTAAAACAGGATTTGCAGAGATTATTAAAGACTATCCTAATTATGAAATAATTAGATCCCAGTCTGGAGACTTTACCCGTTCCAAAGGTAAAGAGGTTATGGAAGCCTTCTTAAAAGCAGAAGGGGATAATATTGATGTCTTATATTCCCACAATGATGATATGGCTATTGGTGCTATTCAGGCTATTGAAGAATATGGTCTAAAACCTGGTAAAGATATTATAATAATTGGTGTTGATGCTGTAAAAGGCGCTTTTGAAGCTATGATTCAGGGTAAGATGAATTGTACAGTAGAATGCAGTCCACTTCTTGGAGACCAGTTAATGCAGGCTGCTAAAGACATTGTGGCTGGTAAAAAAGTGCCCGAACATATTAAAACTATAGAAGGTATTTTCCCTCAGGAAGTAGCTTTAGAGGAATATCCAAATAGAAAATATTAATAAATTAATTTAAAGATTACATTTTAGAGAAACACCTGTTTTCTTTCTATTTTTTAATTAAAGTATTTCCCCCTTTCTAACAAATATTAAAGAGAGGGGGAAATATTATACTGATATTTAAATAAAAAGTTTAAATTAGTATTAATAGGGGGAGATACTGATGTCTAAGGCAGAACCGATTGTTAGAATGAAGAACATAAGTAAGGAATTTCCCGGGGTTAAAGCCTTATCAAATGTTGATTTCGAATTAAGTTCAGGGGAAATTCATGCCCTTATGGGTGAAAATGGTGCCGGAAAATCAACCTTAATTAAAGTATTAACAGGGGTTCATCAGGCAGAAAAAGGGGAAATATATTATAAAGGAAAAGAAATAAGGCCGGCTAACCCAATTGAAGCCCAGCAGATAGGAATAAGTACAGTCTATCAGGAGGTAAACCTCTGCCCTAATTTATCAGTTGCTGAGAATATATTTATAGGGCGTGAGCCGATTAAAAACGGGAAAATAGACTGGAAAACAGTCAACACTAAGGCCAGAGAATTATTAAAAACATTTAATATAGAGGAGATAGATGTAACAAAGAATCTATCTTATTTTTCTGTGGCCATTCAACAGATGGTTGCTATAGCCAGGGCGCTGGAAGTATCAGCTAAAGTCTTGGTACTAGATGAGCCTACTGCCAGTCTAGATCAAGATGAAACCAGTAATTTATTTGTGATTATGGAGAAATTAAAACAAGAAGGAATGGCAATTATTTTTATAACCCATTTTATAGATGATGTATATAAAATAACAGATCGGGTTACTGTTCTAAGAAATGGTAAAATAGTAGATACATCTGCAACTGAGTCATTGCCCAAACTAGACCTGGTAGCTAAAATGATCGGTAAGGATTTAGAACAACTGGAGAATATCAAGGAAAAAAGTAAGGTAACAGCTAAACCGGACGAGCTTTTTATAGAAGGTAGGCAGTTAGTTAATAGTGAAATTAGCCCCTTTGATCTATCTTTACACAAGGGTGAGGTGCTGGGTCTGGCTGGATTACTTGGTTCAGGGAGAACAGAACTGGTAGAATTAATTTTTGGTTTGAATCCAGCTGAAGGGGGTCAACTTAAGATTAATGATATTGAAAAAAAGATAACTAATCCTAAGGCCGCCATGGAAAACAAATTTGCACTATGTCCCGAAGATAGAAAAACAGCTGGTTTGATAGATGACTTGACTGTACGGGAGAATTTAATTCTATCTTTACAGGTTGAAAGGGGCTGTTTTAAGTATTTACCTAGAGAAGAACAGGAGAGAATAGCCGATCAATATATAGATTTATTAAATATAGCAACCCCTAGTGCAGAACAGAAGGTCAAAAACTTAAGTGGGGGAAATCAACAGAAAGTAATATTAGCCAGGTGGTTAATAACCCAACCTGATTTATTAATACTGGATGAACCAACACGGGGAATAGATGTAGGGACAAAAACAGAGATACAGAAGATGGTTTTATCACTTGCTGATGAGGGGATGAGTATTATTTTTGTTTCCTCTGAGCTTGATGAGGTTATCAGGGTTAGCCAGCGTATTGCTGTTTTACGGGATAGGAAAAAAGTAACTGAATTAAGTGGGCATGAAATAAATGAATCCAATATTATGGGTATTATTGCTGAAGGGAGGGCTTAAGTAATGTTTCAACTATTAAAAAAATTTAAGGAGTCACAGATTTTCTCGCCTTTGTTAGCCTTATTAATCTTACTGTTATTTGATTTTATCTTTATTGATGGTTTTTTAAGTATTGAAATAAGGGATGGGAGATTATTTGGCACACTAATAGATATATTAAACAGAGCGGCTCCACTGGCTCTACTGGCTATAGGGATGACACTGGTTATAGCAACAGGGGGAATAGACCTTTCTGTTGGGGCAGTAATTGCTATTTCAGGGGCAATAGCTGCTAAACTAATTGGAGGGCAGTTGGTAATAGAAAATGGCACTGTTCAATATGTAACCCAGGTGTCTCTCCCTATTGCACTGCTTGCTTCTATAGGAATAGCAGCCCTCTGTGGAATGTGGAATGGCTTTTTAGTTGGTAAGATAAAAGTACAGCCGATAGTTGCTACCCTTATTCTAATGGTAGCAGGGCGTGGTATTGCTCAATTGATTACCAAGGCTCAAATAATAACTATTTATTATCAGCCTTTTCACTACATAGGTACAGGTTATTTATTGGGACTGCCATTCACTATTTTTATAGTAGCATTAGCATTTTTACTGGTAAACCTATTTGTTAGAAAGACTGCAGTAGGTTTATATATAGAATCTATTGGTATTAATGATACAGCCAGTAAATATGTAGGTATTAAACCCAGCCGGATTAAATTTATTGTCTATACCATCTGTGGATTAATGGCAGGGATTGCCGGGTTAATAGTAACATCAAATGTCAAAGCAGCTGATGCCAATAATGCAGGTCTCTGGAAAGAACTTGATGCCATATTATCAGTAGTTATTGGTGGTAACTCCCTTAGTGGAGGTAAATTTACAATTGCCGGTAGCATTATAGGTGCACTTGTAGTACAGACATTGACAACAACTGTTTATGCAGCCGGTATTGCTCCAGAGGTAACTTTAGTGGTAAAAGCTGTAGTAGTTGTTATAATTACTATCATTCAGTCACAAGTTTTCAGGGATGGTATCAGTAAACTTATTGTAAAACGGAGGGATCTAACATGAAAAGCATTTTATCCTCAAAATACCTGTCAGTTATAATAACCGTAATTTTATTTATAATTGCTTTTGCCATACCTTCGGTAATCTATCCAGGTTTTTTTTCAATGCAGGTTTTTTTCAATTTATTTATAGATAATGCCTTTTTAATAGTTACTGCCATCGGTGTTACATTTGTCATTATAACTGGTGGGATTGACCTTTCAGTAGGCTCAATGATTGCCTTTACTTCAATGGTAATAGCCAGTCTCCTGGAAAAGGGTGTAAGTCCTGTTATAGTGATACCATTTGCCCTTTTGCTTGGAACATTAGCAGGGTTAATAATGGGCTTTTTAATTGAATACTTTAAGATCCAACCCTTTATCGCAACACTATCAGGGATGTTTTTTCTGAGGGGCTCCTGTTTTTTAATCAGTATTCAGTCAATTTCAATTAATGACCCGTTTTTCAAAACACTTTCCCAAACCAGGATAAGTTTCCCCGGAGGGGCATATATCTCAATTAGTGTAGTAATTGCAATGATTATGATGGGGATTGCAATTTATTTGGCACACTATACCAGATACGGCCGGGTCTTATATGCTATTGGTGGTAATGAAGAATCAGCTAAACTGATGGGACTTCCTGTCGGCAGGACCAAGATTATGGTCTATGGTTTTAGTGGATTTTGTTCATCACTAGGTGGTGTCTTATTTACTATCTATATGTTGTCGGGTTATGGACTTCACACTAATGGTTTGGAAATGGATGCAATTGCTTCAGCAGTAATAGGCGGAACACTCTTAAGTGGTGGATCAGGTTATGTTTTTGGTACACTGTTTGGTGTTTTAATTCAGGGTCTAATCCAGGTAATTATTATGTTCCAGGGTACTTTAAGTTCCTGGTGGACAAAGATCTTTGTTGGTATATTACTCTTTGTCTTTATAGTCCTACAGCGCTTAATTACGGCTCAGAGGGAAGAACAGAAAGCCTCTTCAAAAAGATTAGAAACAAGCAAACAGACAGCTGCTGTATAATAGGGGGCCAGACTAAAATCTTCTCTAATAGAAGACCTTTCTATACGTGCTGAAGAGATGTATAATATGTCTGAGAAATTGAAAAATATTATTGATTTAAAATTGAGTAAGCTAAGAAAGAAAAATATTTATATAATTAATTTATAATCAAGGCTATATAAACTATGGTCTTGATTATTTTTTTAGGTACTAAATATAAACTTCGCAGTTGCTACTATTATAGTTGAAATTTGGTTAGCCATTTGCTGAATGAACGTTAAAAAAACTCCAGCCCCGCATGGAAGGCTATGAATGGTTAACAAAATCCTGTTTGAACGTAGCATAGCGAAGTGAGTTTATTTTGTTATTCTTAGCCTGGAAGAGGAGCTGGTGTTTAGCTTTTTTTTGTGAATAAAGCTATGGCTAACCAGGCTTTATGCGATAAATTCATCTGCGAAGTTTTAGTATAAGAAACATTGTATAATTAAATACACAGGCAAAAAAAATTTATGGATTTGGATGAATGTTATTATTATATGGCTGGTAGAGTTGATGGTTTTCTAGAAGGGAAGATTTATTATATTTTAATTCTGTCATCTTCAATACCTGACATATGTATTTTTCTTTTGCTTGTATTATTATCCTATTATAAGTACAATTAAGTTAGCGCTAAAGGATGAATAATAGTATATACTATTAAATTTTAGTTAAGAAAATTTAATAGGAGGGTATTTTGATGGAAAGCACTACTATGAAAACTGAAAACAGGTTTCAACAAAATGTACAGAATTTTGGGCGTTTTTTAAGTGGTATGGTAATGCCTAATATCGGTGCTTTTATAGCCTGGGGATTAATTACAGCCTTTTTTATCCCTACAGGCTGGATTCCTAATGAGAGTTTTGGTAGCCTGGTTGGTCCAATGATAAAATTTCTTTTGCCACTACTTATTGGATACACAGGTGGTAAGATTGTAGCCGGTACCAGGGGAGGGGTTCTTGGTGCAATAGCTACAATGGGTATAATAGTTGGAGCAGATATCCCAATGTTTATTGGAGCTATGATTATGGGTCCATTAGGTGGATATTTGATTAAAAAGCTAGATGAGATTTTTGAGGGAAAAATTCCAGCAGGATTTGAAATGCTGGTGAATAATTTTTCAGCAGGTATTGTTGGTGCCTTACTGGCTATCATTGCCTATCAGGCTATTGGTCCAGTGGTACTAGGCTTAAATAATATATTAAAAGCAGGGGTAGAGGCGATAGTAAACGCAGGTTTACTTCCTCTTACTTCATTATTTATCGAACCAGGCAAAATATTGTTTTTAAATAATGCTATCAACCACGGTGTCTTAGGACCACTAGGTATCCAGGAAGTAAATGAACTTGGTAAATCTATTTTCTTCTTACTGGAGACAAATCCCGGTCCTGGCTTAGGGATATTACTGGCCTACTGGGCATTTTCTAAAGGTACAGTAAAACAATCATCACCAGGGGCAATAATTATCCACTTCTTTGGTGGTATTCATGAAATATATTTCCCCTATGTATTGATGAAGCCAATATTAGTATTAGCTGTTATAGCAGGAGGGATAAGTGGTGTATTTACCTTTAATCTCTTTGGGGCTGGTCTGGTAGCAACACCTTCACCTGGTAGTATATTTGCTCTAATGGCAATGACTCCAAGAGGAGGATGGTTTTCAGTACTATTAGGGGTAGTAGTATCAGCGGTAGTATCATTCCTGGTAGCTTCAATTTTCATAAAAAAATCAGATGATATTGAAGATGAAGAGGAACTTAGATCTGCTAAAGAAAGGGTTCAGAATTTAAAGGGAAAACAAAAAAAACAAATATCTGAAAATTCTCCGAAATATAATATTTCTGATATAGACAAGATTGTTTTTGCTTGTGATGCAGGTATGGGTTCAAGTGCCATGGGAGCTACTACTTTGAGGAAGAGACTTAAAAAAGAGGGCTTTGATATTAAAGTACTTCATAAAGCTATAGAAGATATTCCATCTGATGCCAAAATAATTGTTACACATAAGAAATTAACTGAACGGGCCAGAAATAAAGTTCCTCAGGCAGAGCATTATTCTATTAATAATTTTATGGATAGTTCTGAATTTGACCAACTGATAGAAAGGTTAAAACAATAAGGATTTTTCTTTAATCCCTAAGGGAGTAGATTATTATGAAAATCAGTTCCAGAACAAAGGAGATATTAAATATACTTTGTAATAGAAAGGAATATGTAACAGTCAAGTCCATTGCCCGTGAAATAGGAGTAAGTTCCAGGACTATTTTAAGGGAATTAAGTAAGGTAGAAAACTGGTTACAGGAAAATGGCTATGACCTAAACAAAAAAAAGGGTACAGGAATAGGACTGGACTGTACTGATCAGGAAAAAGATGCTATTAAAAATCTACTCCAACTTGAATCTGTAGAAGATTATTATATGCCAGAAGAAAGAAGATTTATTATATTATCTGAACTTTTAAGAAAACAGGAACCAGTTAAACTTTATAGTTTTACAGTACTTACCAATGTCTCAGAAGCAACAATTAGTAATGATTTAGATGAAATAGAGAAATGGCTTAAATCATATAAGTTGAAATTAATAAGAAAACCTGGCCTGGGGGTTTACCTGAAAGGATCTGAGAAGGATATTCGCCAGGCCAGCATAAACTTGCTTTATGAAAATATTGATCAGAAGGAAATTTTCAGATTAATACAGCAAAAAGACTATACTGGAAATAAGTCAGATAGAGATTATTTTTCAAAAAATAGATTATTAGGTCTAATAAGTAGTGATACCATAAATATGTTGGGTGAATTTATTCAGAAAGTTGAAGATAATATAGGTTATCAATTAGCAGATGATTCCTATGTAGCTTTACTTGTCCATCTGGCAATTGCTTTAGAGAGGATCAGTAGTGGTGAAAAAATAATTATTGATTCTGATCTACTGGAGCAGCTTAAACAGACTAATGAGTATATCATAGCATCAGGGTTGTTCAGGGCAATTTCTAAAGCCTTTTCACTGGATATGCCCGATGCTGAAATTGCCTATGTAGCGATGCATTTAAGGGGTATTAAAGGACGGGGGGCATTTTATAATAGTGATATCTCAATGACAGAGGATTTTAGATTAGTCAAGCTGACCCGTAAAATAATAGAAACAGCAGAAATAAATCTTGGTATTTATTTAGAAGATGATGAGAAATTACTTGTCGGATTAGTTCGCCACCTGGAACCAACAATTAATCGTATTAAACTGGGTCTTGATATTAGAAATCCCTTTATTGAAGAGATTAAAAAACACTATAGCAAATTATATAATGCTTCCAGGGTATGTGCTTCTATTATAGAAGAATGTGAAAAAATTAAAGTGCCAGAATCTGAGATTGCTTTTATTGCCATGCATCTTGGGGCAGCTGTTGAAAGAAAGAGAAAAAAACCTGTTTCAAAATATCGGATAACTGTTGCTTGTACCAGTGGCATAGGGGCTTCCAGGCTACTGGCTTCACGGATTAATAAAGAATTTGAAAATATAGAAATTGTAGATTTGATATCTACCATTGATTTTGATGAGGAATCATTAAGGAAGATTAATATTGACTTTATAGTATCAACTGTTCCCATTACAGCCAGTAAAATTCCGGTAATTATAGTAAACCCTCTTTTAACTGATAAACATCAACAGAAAATTGAGGATTTTATAGAAACACATCAGGCCAGACAGAAAAGAAGATATCAGGTGAAAAAAAATAAGCTTAATCTTAAGGATAAATTAGCAATTATAAATAATTATAACCAGAGTATTCTGGAGTTACTTGATAATTTAAGATTGATAAATAATTATCAGTTCAGGAATGTAAATCATTTAATAACTGATGTCAGTAAAATCCTGGTCAGTAGTAATGACCAAAAAATGATTCAGGAAGACCTGAAAAATAGGGAGGAAAAGGGTAGTACCATACTGGAGCATAATCACATTATGTTACTTCATTGTCGAAGTAAAGCGATGGATGAACTTAATTTATTAGTATTATTACCTGAAAAGCCTTTTAAGATTAGAAAGGAAACAGCTTCTCAGATTGAGATCAAAGTAGTTGTTGTTATGGCAGCTCCACTGGATTGTAGTTCACAGGGGTTAGAAGTCTTAAGTGAGATTAGTAAATTGTTAATTGAAAATGAAAGGTTTTTACAGGCCATTCATTCTGGTAATGAAGAAGAAATATATTTTGAGTTAGACAACTATTTTGATCATTTTTATCAACAAAAGTGTAAAATGAAATACCAGAAGGAGGGGTTTTAAATTGAAAAAGGAGAATTTTCAATATAGAGTACAGAATTTTGGACGTTTTTTAAGTGGTATGGTAATGCCTAACATCGGTGCTTTTATAGCCTGGGGATTAATTACAGCCTTTTTTATCCCTACAGGCTGGATTCCTAATGAGAGTTTTGGTAGCCTGGTTGGTCCAATGATAAAATTTCTTTTGCCACTACTTATTGGATACACAGGTGGTAAGATTGTAGCCGGTACTAGGGGAGGGGTTCTTGGTGCAATAGCTACAATGGGTATAATAGTTGGAGCAGATATCCCAATGTTTATTGGAGCTATGATTATGGGTCCATTAGGTGGATACTTGATTAAAAAGCTAGATGAGATTTTTGAGGGAAAAATTCCAGCAGGATTTGAAATGCTGGTGAATAATTTTTCAGCAGGTATTGTTGGTGCCTTACTGGCTATCATTGCCTATCAGGCTATTGGTCCAGTGGTACTAGGCTTAAATAATATATTAAAAGCAGGGGTAGAGGCGATAGTAAACGCAGGTTTACTTCCTCTTACTTCATTATTTATCGAACCAGGCAAAATATTGTTTTTAAATAATGCTATCAACCACGGTGTCTTAGGACCACTAGGTATCCAGGAAGTAAATGAACTTGGTAAATCTATTTTCTTCTTACTGGAGACAAATCCCGGTCCTGGCTTAGGGATATTACTGGCCTACTGGGCATTTTCTAAAGGTACAGTAAAACAATCATCACCAGGGGCAATAATTATCCACTTCTTTGGTGGTATTCATGAAATATATTTCCCCTATGTATTGATGAAGCCAATATTAGTATTAGCTGTTATAGCAGGAGGGATAAGTGGTGTATTTACCTTTAATCTCTTTGGGGCTGGTCTGGTAGCAACACCTTCACCTGGTAGTATATTTGCTCTAATGGCAATGACTCCAAGAGGAGGATGGTTTTCAGTACTATTAGGGGTAGTAGTATCAGCGGTAGTATCATTCCTGGTAGCTTCAATTTTCATAAAAAAATCAGATGATATTGAAGATGAAGAGGAACTTAGATCTGCTAAAGAAAGGGTTCAGAATTTAAAGGGAAAAACAGAAGATGGTGATGATAATTCCTTACTATTCAATGGAGAAATAAAAGCTAATTTTCAGGATATTAAAAAAATAATCTTTGCCTGTGATGCAGGGATGGGTTCAAGTGCTATGGGTGCAAGCCGATTGCGCAATAAACTCAATAAAGTAGGCTTAGATATTGAGGTAAGTAATAAAGCTATAGAAGATATTCCTGAAGATGCACAGATAGTGGTTACCCATGAGAGTTTGACTGATAGGGCAAAGAATATAGCTCCTCAGGCAGAACATATATCTATCCAGGATTTTATTCAGACACCAGCCTATGATCTATTGGTAGAACGTGTAAGAGCAATAAATAATCAAGCTGAAGAATCAGCAAATTCGCGGGAGGAGTCTGAAGAGATCAAAGAACTGCCAATTCTAAAAAAAGAAAATATTAGACTGGGTCTTGAAAGTATTGATAGAGATCAGGCAATTAGAATGGCCGGCCAAATTCTGGTTGATGAAGGATATGTGGAAGAGGATTATATTGATGCCATGTTGGAAAGGGAAAGAGAACTGACCACATATGTAGGTCAGGGAGTAGCTATCCCACATGGTGTAGGTGCTGCTAAAAAGGAAATCAAGAAAACAGGGATTTCCATTCTACAGTTTCCAGAGGGTATCGCTTTTGAAGATGGTACTGCTTATTTAGTTATTGGTATTGCTGGTCTGGGTAATGAGCACCTTAAGATACTGGCTAGTCTATCGGAATTAGTTGAAGATACAGAAATGGCAAAAAAACTATGGGAAACAGATGATTTAGACTATATCTATGAACTATTTACTGTTTAGTAAATCAAATGAATAAGGTGATGGATAGAAATGATAAAAACTATAACTTTAAATCCTGCTCTTGATAAGACTATTATCCTGGATGAATTTAGGAGCGGGCAGGTTAATCGAGTAAAGAAGATCTTTAAGGATGCTGGTGGTAAAGGAATAAATGTTTCTAAAATGATCAGGAACCTGGGTGGTAGGAGTATAGCTACAGGGGTCCTGGCAGGTGCTACTGGCTCCTTTATAAAAAATGAACTGGAAAGAATGGAGATCGAGCATAATTTTATTGAGTCTACTGGTGAGACCAGAACAAATCTAAAATTAGTTGATTTAAGGAGTAATACATTTACTGATATAAATGAAAAAGGGGCATTTTTGTTAGCTAAAAAATTAGAGGAATTGGAAGCTTTAATCTTTAATGATCTGGAGAAGGATGATTTACTGGTTTTATCTGGTAGTGTTCCTGCTGGTGTTAGTGAGCATATATATGAGGACTGGATTAATAAAGCAAAGGGGTTACAGATCAAGACTATACTGGATGTTGATGGACCATTATTTAAGAATGGAGTAAAAGCAGGGCCGACCCTTATTAAACCAAATAATCATGAGTTATCTGCTTATTTTTCTACAGAGATGATAGATAGGGAAGTAATTATTAATTCTGCTGTGAAACTATTTGAATATGGTGTTGAAATGATTATGGTTTCATTAGGTTCTGCTGGTGCAATATTTTTGACAGCTGATAAAAGAATTGTGATCGAGCCTCTTTCACTGGATGTTAAAAGTACAGTTGGGGCAGGAGATGCAATGGTCGGTGCACTGGCATTGGGTATTACTGAGGGGATGGGAATGGAAGAAATGATAACACTTTCTGTTGCAGCCAGTAGTGCCAGTCTCTTAAACAACGGAACAGAAATGGGGACAAAAGACCAGATTTTAAACTTAAAGAGTCAGATTAAATATTACTATCTATAAAAGGGTGTGAAGATAAATGAAGACAAAAGCAGTGAGATTGTATGGTGAAAATGATATACGTCTGGAAGAATTTGAACTACCAGAAATTAAAGATGATGAAATTCTGGCCCGGGTAATTTCCAATAGTATCTGTATGTCAACTTATAAAGCTGTAATTCAGGGTGCCAGGCATAAACGTGTCCCTGATGATGTTGCTGATAATCCTACAATTACCGGTCATGAATTTGCCGGAGAAATAGTAAAAGTTGGTGCCAAATGGCAGAATCAGTTTAAAGCAGGTCAGAAATTTGCTATCCAGCCTGCTTTAAATTATAAAGGTAGTCCCTATGCTCCAGGGTATTCATATAAATATTTTGGCGGTAACACCGAGTATACAATTATTCCTCCAGAAGTAATGGAACTGGGTTATTTACTGGATTATCAGGGTAAGGCTTTTTATGAAGCCTCTCTGGCTGAACCTATGTCTTGTATCATTGGTGGTTATCATGCTGTTTATCATACAGAGATTAATAATTATGTTCATAATATGGGGATTGTTGAAAAAGGAAAGACAGCATTAATGGGGGCAGCGGGCCCCATGGGTCTGGGTGCTATAGATTATGCACTACATGCTGACCGCTGTCCATCTCTGCTGGTAGTAACTGATATTGATCAGGATAGACTGAATAGGGCAGCAGTACTTTTTCCAGTTAAAGAAGCAGCCAGTCAGGGTGTAGAACTTCACTTTGTAAATACAGCCCGGCTTGATGATCCAACTGCTTTTCTGAAGGAGTTAACAGCTGGTACAGGATTTGATGATGTTTTTGTCTATGCACCTGTTAAGGCTTTAGTAGAACAGGGTGATAGTATATTGGGTAATGACGGCTGTCTAAATTTTTTTGCCGGTCCAACAGATAAAAAATTTGTCGCTGAGGTGAATTTCTATAATATTCATTACTCCCCAACTCATATTATGGGTTCAACTGGTGGTAATGATGACGATATGCGTGAATCCCTTGCCCTGTCAGCTGCAGGTAGGATAAATCCGGCAATAATGATTACCCATGTAGGTGGTATTGATAGTGCAGTAGATACTATAAAGAATTTACCAGAAATCCCGGGTGGAAAAAAGCTAATTTATACAGGTATAGATATGGAATTAACCGCAATAGATGATTTTGCCAGTAAAGCTAAAGAAGATCCACTATTTGCAGAGTTAACCGGGATTATAGAAAAAAATAATGGCCTTTGGTCAGCAGAAGCAGAAAGGTATCTTTTAAATTATAAAGGCAAGAAATAATTAAAAGGTAGTGTCAAAAAATCTATGAAAATAGAGGAGGATCAATATGAAAAAGATCACTGTAGTTTTGAATAATGAAGAAGGCCTACATGCAAGACCAGCCAATATTTTTTCCAGGATAGCAAGTCAGTTTGAGTCTGAGATAGTATTATATAAAAATAATAATGAAAGTAAAAGGTATAATCCGAAAAGTATTCTTTCTCTGATGAGTATGGGGGCTGCTATGAATGATAAAATCACTATTGTTGCCGAAGGTGAAGATGAGGATAAGGCAGTTCTAGACTTACAGGCCTTAATTGAAAGTGGGTTCTCTGAAAAGGGGGAGTAAGATGGAACATATAACTGGGATTGGTGTTTCAAGCGGGATTTCCACTGGGAGAGCAGTTCTTATTAATTCTGAAGAACCTGAGATTAGACATGAAAAAGTTCAGATCCCTGAAAAAGAATGGGAAAGGATGGGAGAAGCTTTAAAGGAATGTTCCAGACAGCTGAAGGAAATTTACGAACAGACCCTTCAGAATATTGGAGAAGGTGAAGCAGAAATATTTGATGCCCATCTATCAATTCTACAGGATGAAGAATTTATAGGGCCAATTAAAGAACTGATTTTAAATGAAGGACAAAATGCAGAATGGGCTGTAGAAGAAGTTCGGGATAAATTTATTGAGATATTTGAGATGATGGATAATAGTTATATGCAGCAGCGTTCTACTGATATCAGGGATGTGGCCAGACGTTTATTACGGATATTGCAGGGAATAAGGAAGACAGAGTTTAGTGGGGAAAAAGCTATAATTGTAGCACATGACCTGACTCCATCTGATACAGCTCAATTAGAAAAAGATAAAGTTCTAGGATTTATTATCGAAGTAGGTGGTGTGACATCCCATTCAGCAATAATTGCCCGTTCTTTGGGGATTCCTGCTGTTGTTGGTGTAAAAGATATTCTTGAGAAAATCAAGACGGGTGATCAACTTATTATAGATGGGGATAGGGGTGATATTTATCTTAACCCTGAGCAGCAGATTATAGAAAAATACCAACAGAAACAGGAAGCATATTTACAGGAACAAGAACAATATCAACAGCTTAAAGGGACATGGTCTACTACTAAAGACGGACAGCGGGTTAAATTGGCTGCTAATATAGGTCTGTTAGCAGAAGTTGATCGGGCTCTAGAGAATGATGCTGAGGGGATAGGCCTTTTTCGGACAGAATTTCTATATATGGGACGTAGTGATTTTCCAACTGAGGATGAACAATTTGCTGTTTATCAGGCTGCTGCCCAGAAGATGGAGGGGCGTCCAGTAATAATTAGAACACTGGATATTGGTGGAGATAAAGATTTGCCATACTTTAAATTCCCTCAGGAAAGTAATCCTTTTCTAGGTTTTCGTGCAATAAGATTTTGTCTGGAAAGGACTGATCTCTTTAAAACACAACTTAGGGCTATTATAAGGGCCAGCAATTATGGTAATATTAAAATTATGTTTCCGATGATTTCTACAGTAACGGAATTATTGGCTGCCAGGTCTTTATTAGATGAAGCTAAAGATGAATTGCAGGCAGAAGGTATTCCTTTTGCTGAAGACCTTGAAGTTGGGATGATGATGGAAACACCGGCTGCAGCAGTAATTTCTGATAAATTTGCCAAACTAGTTGATTTTTTTAGTATTGGAACAAATGATTTAATTCAATATACTACTGTAGTAGATAGGATGAATTCTAAAGTTGCCAAATTATATAGTCCATTTAACCCATCAGTTTTGAGACTGATCAAACAGATAATAGAAAATGCCCATAAAAACAATATCTGGGTTGGAATCTGTGGTGAAGCTGCTAGTATTCCCGCTCTTATTCCTTATTTTGTGGCTCTTGGGGTAGATGAATTGAGTATGAGTTCTGGGTCAATATTGAAAACAAAATGGATTATACAACAACTTATTATTGAAGATATGGAAAAATTAATTGAAAAGGTTGATGAATTGGATTCTCCCAAGGAAATAAAAGAATTACTGGAAGGTAATTTCACATCTAAAGCTTCTTACTGTGAATAGATACGATATGTTTAATAATCAAGGCTATATAAACTATGGTCTTGATTATTTTTTTTAGTACTAAATATAATATACTTTACAAAAACATAAGAATAATATATAATAAAATTAGTTAATTTAATAAATAAACGAACTTGTACTTATTTATATTGAAAGGCAGGTGTTTTTTTGAAACGGGGTAGTTTTGAACTTATGAAGAAAATAAATCAACAGGTGATCTTAAAGTTGATTTATAATGAAAAGGCAATTTCACGGGCGGAGATAGCAGAGATAACTGGTCTTTCACCTGCTACAGTCACTAATATTACCAAGGAAATATTAGGGCTGGGATTGATCAAGGAGACTATCCATGGGGAATCTCGCGGTGGCAGGAAACCTGTCCTGCTGGAGATTAACCCTTCAGGAGCCTATTTTATTGGTCTGGAATGGGGGATTGCTGAACTCCGCGGGGTTTTAATGGACCTTAATAAAAAGGTGGTTGCTTACAGTGAAAAGAGGATTAACTCATACCAACTTGATAATTTTATTGAACTATCAGCAAGTATTATTGAGGAATTTTATGAGCATTCTATTGAAAAAGAAAAGCTCTGTGGTCTGGGGGTAGGTGTTCACGGGATAGTTGATCCCATGAGGGGTTATTCCCTGTTTGCACCACATTTTAAATGGAGGGATATTCCCCTGAAGGCCAGGCTGGAGGAGAAATTTGCTCTCCCGGTTTTACTTGACAATGATGTTAGGGCTATGGCCCTGGCTGAGAAATGGAATGGTAGAGATAATTTCCTGTTTATTAATACAGGGTCAGGAATTGGTGCGGCTATAGTTATGGATGGAAAACTGCATTATGGCCGTGATTATAGTGCCGGTGAATTTGGACATATGACCCTGGATAAAAAGGGGCCACTTTGTAGTTGTGGAAAACGTGGTTGTGTTGAGGCTTTTGTTTCTACAGATAGGCTTGTCTATAATTATAACGAAGAATTAAATGAGGAACTCTCTCATCATACTTTACAGACAGAATGGTCTAAACTACTTAATGATGCCAGGTCAGGTATTGAGAAGGCAGTATTTTTACTGGAGGATGCGGTAGAATACCTGGGGTTAGGACTGGCTAATCTGGTTAATTTATTAAATCCGGAAGAGATATTACTGGCCGGTGATTTTATTGAAGGGGCAGATTTGTTACTCCCCTTATTAAAGAAAAAGATTAAAAATAATACCTTGAATATACCAGGTAGTAAGCTGCAGATAGAGGTAAGTGCATTTGGTGAATGGGTTGGGGCTATAGGTGGAGCAACTATGGTATTAGAACAATTATTTAATTTTCAGGAGGAGGTATGAGTTAAATGAATATATTAGTAACAGGTGGAGCAGGTTATATTGGCAGTCATGTGGCTAAAAAATTGAATGGTATTGGTCATCATGTTGTAGTATTTGATAATTTAGTTAAGGGTCACCGGGAGGCTGTTTTGACAGCAAAGTTTGTTAAAGGTGATCTGGCAGATAAAAAACTTCTTAATGAAGTAATGCAGAGTGAAGAGATAGAAGCAGTAGTTCATCTAGCAGCACATAGTATTGTAGGGGAGTCAATGGAGAAACCAGGGAAATACTTTCAGAATAACCTCTCAAATGGGTTAAATCTGCTGGAGGTGATGGTCAGTAATAATGTAGCTTATCTTGTATTTTCGTCAACAGCAGCAGTTTATGGTGAACCACAGGAAGTTCCTATAACAGAAGATCACCCAACAAACCCAGCTAGCACTTATGGTGATAGCAAATTGTTTTTTGAAAAAATCCTGGAACGTTATCAGCAGATACACGGTTTAAAGTATGTATCATTGAGATATTTTAATGCCGCAGGTGCTGATCATTCAGGTGAAATCGGAGAGGCACACAGTCCGGAAACACATCTAATACCAATTGTACTGCAGAAGGCCCTTGGTATCAGGGATAAACTCTATATTTTTGGTGATGATTATCCAAGCAGAGATGGTTCCTGTATCAGGGATTATATTCATGTTGAAGACCTGGCAGATGCCCATATACTGGCCCTTGATGGCCTGCTTGATGGTATGGATAGTAGGATATATAATCTGGGTAATGGTGAGGGTTATTCTGTCAAAGAGGTAATTGAGACTGCCTCAGCTCTTATAGGGAAAGAAATAGAGGCGGAGATCGGTCCCCGTAGGGCAGGTGACCCTGCAGTACTGGTAGCTAGTTCCCAAAAAATCAGGGAAGAACTGGGCTGGAAGCCGAAGTATGCTGCTTTAGAAACTATAATTGAGACAGCCTGGAAATGGCATAAAGGGGGCGGTTTTAATGGAAATGACTAAAAGAAAAAAGACTAAAGATGATGGGCGCTATATAATTTTTTACGAATTCAAAGGAGATAAGGATAAAAGTAATAAATATAAAGAAGGTAGTAAAGGGGAGAGAAGTTAATGTCTGAACTTAGATGGGATCCAGTTAACAGGGAATGGGTAATTACAGCAACACATAGACAGAACCGGACCTTCAAACCACCTAAGGATTATTGTCCCCTCTGTCCTACTAAAGAGGGTGGATTTCCAACTGAAGTTCCTGAGGATTATGACCTGGTTGTTTTTCAGAATAAATTTCCATCTCTACAAGCAAATCCACCAGAACCAGATATAGGTGGAAGTGTTCTATACCCGGTTGACAAGGCTGAAGGGATTTGTGAGGTTGTTTTATTTACCCCGGAACATAATGGTATTATGTCCAGAGAGCCTTTAAGCCGTTATGTGAAATTGGTTAAGGTCTGGCAGGATAGGTATCAAGAACTTGGTTCTAAGGATTTTATTGATTATGTTTTTATTTTCGAAAATAAGGGTGAAGAGGTAGGGGTTACCCTGGAACACCCTCACGGTCAGATTTATGCTTACCCCTTTATACCACCAAAAATAAAGAGAGAGTTGGATTCCAGTAGGGAACACTATGAAAGGGAAGGGGAATGCCTTTTCTGTAGTCTTATTGCAGAAGAGATTGCAGATGGTAGAAGGGTAGTTACTAGTAATGATTCCTTTACAGCAATAGTTCCTTTTTTTGCCCGGTATACCTATGAGGTACATATTTATGCCAATAATCACCTCTCATCTTTTAATAACTTTAGTGCCAGAGAAATTGAAGACCTGGCAGAAATATTACGGACTGTGATTCAGAAATATGATAATTTATTTGGATTTGTTTTTCCCTATATTATGGCTATTCACCAGCAGCCTACTGATGGTAGTGGAGAAGAATATTCTCATTTTCATATAGAGTTTTATCCACCATATAGGACCAAGGATAAGCTTAAATACCTGGCAGGTAGTGAAGCAGGTGCCGGGGCTTACATCAATAATTCACTGCCGGAGGATAAGGCTGAGGAATTGCGGAAAATAGAACC
Organism: Halocella sp. SP3-1; assembly: GCF_003953885.1. Classification (GTDB taxonomy): domain Bacteria; phylum Bacillota; class Halanaerobiia; order Halanaerobiales; family DTU029; genus Iocasia; species Iocasia fonsfrigidae. Next base: position 1,541,090 of record NZ_CP032760.1, read on the forward strand.
AGTAAAGGAGTGAAGCTAAGTTGAACGATATCAAAGAATTATGGGAGATTTTCAATGAACGTTTTTCTGATACAGGTTTAAGAAAAGGGGTTTTTGCTGCTCCCGGCAGGGTTAATCTGATTGGAGAGCATACAGATTATAATGATGGTTTTGTACTTCCCATGGCTATTGACAAAAGTATTGTTATGATAGCTCAATTACGGGATGATAAGGAGGTTAGAGCTTATTCTGTTGACTATGATAGTGAAGCAGTTTTTTCTTTAATGGATTTAGAGTTTGACCAGGAAAATATCTGGGTTAATTATTTGCAGGGGGTTATTGATGAGATACAGAAATTAGATTATTATCTACCGGGAATGAATCTGATTTTTACTGGTAATATACCCAAGGCTTCTGGATTGAGTTCCTCAGCTGCCCTGGAGGTAGTAACTGCTTATACCATTTCATCACTTAATGAACTTAATATAGCACCTGTGGAGATGGCCCTGCTCTGTCAGCGGGCAGAAAATGACTTTGTTGGAGTAAATTGTGGTATTATGGATCAATATATTTCCAGACTTGGTAAAGAGGGTAATGCCTTATTAATAGACTGTCGGAGCAATGAATATGAATTAGTTCCTTTGGCAATAGAGGATTTTAGGGTAGTTATCTGTAATTCTAAAGTAGAAAGAGGATTAGTAGACTCAGAATATAATAAGAGAAGGGAGGAGTGTGGAAAGGCTACAAAATTTTTTGCTGAAAAATTAGACCGTCGGATTAAGGCTTTAAGGGATGTCAGCACAGATGAGTTAGTAGAATTCTCAGGTGAGCTGGCAGCTGTAACCCTTTCCCGGGCCAGACATGTTATTAGTGAAAACAATAGGGTATTAACTGCTGTTTCGGCTCTAAAAAATAATGACCTGGAGACATTTGGCAGTCTAATGACAGAATCACATATCAGTCTGCGGGATGATTATCAGGTTAGTTGTCAGGAATTAGACCTTTTAGTTGACCTGGCCCTTAAGCAGGATGGTATATTGGGGGCCCGCATGACTGGGGCTGGTTTTGGGGGCTGTACTGTAAACCTGGTAGCCAGGAATAGGGTTGATCAGTTTATTACTGAGGTAAAGGCAGGATATCAAGAAGCGACTAACATTGAACCGGAGATGTATGTCAGTCTGCCTGCTGACGGTGCCAGGGAGTTGTAGTGAGATTATTTAAATGGAGGGGTAAGATATGCAGGGTAATAAAGATGTTTGTTCCAATGTTTTAGTTAAACCATTTGGTAGTTTGAAAGACGGCAGAGAGGTTTTTCTTTATAGGTTGAGCAATGAAAATGGTGTTCAGCTTGAGGTTATTAATTATGGAGGGATTATAAAGAGTCTATTTGTCCCTGATGCCAGGGGGAAATTTAGTGATATAGTTTTAGGTTATAATCGACTGGCAGATTATGAAAAAGACCCAGCCCATTTTGGGGCTGTAGTAGGTAGATATGGTAATCGGATTGCTGGAGGGGAATTTGTTTTAGATAATAAGAAATATAGTCTAGCCTTAAATAATCAACCTGGAGGAAAGGCCTGTCACCTTCATGGCGGTGAACGTGGTTTTGATAAAATTGTCTGGGATGCTGAACCTATTATCCATGATAATGCTGCTGGTTTAAGATTACATTACTTAAGCAGAGATGGGGAAGAGGGTTATCCGGGTAACCTGGATGTAAATATAAACTATTTATTGACTAATGAGAATACACTCCGGATTGAATATCAGGGAGAAACAGACCAGGCTACACCAATTAATTTAACCCAGCATAGTTATTTTAATCTTAATGGTGAAGGAGAGGGTGATATACTGGGTCATTTCGCCTACATAAATGCCGATAATTATACCCCAGTAGATGAGGGTTTGATACCTACTGGAGAGATTGCTGGTGTTAGTGATACCCCCTTTGATTTCAGGAAGACAAAGAAAATAGTTGAGGATATTAATCAAGCAGATCAACAATTAGAGTATGGTGGGGGATATGACCATAACTATGTTTTAAATGGAGAAAGTGGTAAATTGACAATAGCTGCTCAGGTTTATGATGAGGAAAGTAGAAGGCAGTTAGAGGTATGGACAAGTGAACCGGGTATGCAGTTCTATACAGGTAATGCCCTGGATGGGAGTCTTGTTGGTAAAAAGGGTAAGGCCTACCAAAAGAACAGTGGTTTCTGCCTGGAGACACAACATTATCCGGATTCCCCTAATCAGGATAATTTTCCTGACACAATCTTAAGGCCGGGAGAAAAGTATCAGACAATAACCGAGTTCCGTTTTAGTATTAGATAAAATTTAGTATTTATTTTAATATATTAACCTAAAATTCCTTTTCTTATAGAAGGGATTTTAGGTTTTTGTGATTTGTAGGTTTGTGGATAACTTTGAAGGCCGACAGATATATTTGTTTTCCTTGTCGTGCACCACAGGTACTCCGTATTTAAGCAGAGCGCACAAGAACAGTTTGAGGTTGCGCTGCGGTGTCCTACCTCCGCTTACTGTCAAGAAATTATCCTCCGGCTCACTGACTCTTCTTTTTATTACGCATGGTTGAGTCAGTATCAGGCCATCGAGGCCAAGTTCCTGCCTACGGATAATTTCTAGAGTCGTACAACAAATATATCAGTCTGGATTATTAAAATTAGTTAACTTTGTGTAAGAAATATTCCTAAGTAAAAATAAATAATTATTGATTAAGTCTGGGTGGCGAAGCCATTTTGTTCATTATTATTAATAGTGTTATAGTCAGGTTGACAGTTCTTTTAACAATGTATATCATAATGTATAGGGACAAAGTAGTATTAAAACTATAGATATAGGGGGAGATAAGATGGGTAAAAGTAAGGTCTGGTTTATTCCAGTTGAAAAAGGGGATAGTCCAGGTGATATTGATAGTAAAGTTATTAGGCTATTTGAAACTGCTGCAAAGAATTATAGCTTGATAGCAAAAGATGATTTTGTGGCAATGAAGATACATTTTGGGGAAAGGGATAATATTGGCTATGTTAAACCAGATTATTTAAAAACCCTGGTCAGTAGGATAAAGGATAGTGGGGCAAAACCATTTTTTACTGATACTAATACCCTTTATAAGGGGCAGAGGTCTAATTCTGTTGACCACCTTATTCAGGCTTATCAACATGGTTTTACACTGGACAAGATTGATGCCCCTGTCATCATAGCTGATGGACTGATGTCCAAGAATTTTTCCAGGGTTGAGATAGCAGGCAAACATTTTGAGGCAGTAAATATTGCTAATGACATATTACATAGTGATGTATTGATTGGTATCTCTCATTTGACCGGACATGTCGGTGCCTGTATGGGTGCTTCCATAAAAAATATAGGTATGGGCTGTGCCTCCAGGAGTGGGAAACAGGTACAACATGCTGATGTGAATCCTTCTGTTTCGGCTGATGATTGTACAGCATGTGGCCAGTGTGTTAAATGGTGCCCGGTTGAGGCCATCAAGATTATAGATGGGAATGCAGTGATAGATTATGAAAAGTGTTATGGTTGTGCAGAATGTATAACAACTTGCCGTTTTGATGCTATAACTGTTTCATGGGGTGGGACAAGTAAGGCCTTGCAGGAAAAGATGGCCGAATATGCTCTGGGAGTAATTAAAGATAAGAGGGATAAGTCACTCTTTTTTAATTTTTTGATTCACATTAGCAAGGGTTGTGATTGTCTGGGGAATGCCCAGGATGCGGTGATTGAGGATATTGGTATCCTCTTATCAGTTGACCCACTTGCAATCGATCAGGCTTCAGTTGATCTACTAAATGAAAGGGCAGAGAAGGATTTTCTAAAGGAATTATGGAGTGAATCAGGTCTGGATTATAGACAGCAACTAGATCATGCAGCAGCAATAGGGTTAGGGAGCAGAGCATATAATTTGATTGAACTTTAGTTCCTTTCCTTTATTTACCTACAGGCTATGGGGAACTTAAGTAGAATTTAGTTATATATAATTCTATAGTCTGTAGGTGAATTTTTATGTTTAGGTTTATTTCCTGTTTATTAATAGTGCTGGTTTTTTTTGTGTTTTCTATGGGGACATATAATCAGGCCTATGCATTGGATAAAGAGATTAAAGAAGAGGTAATAAAGACAGTAAAAATTGCTGCAGTAATGTATTTAATAAGCAGAGCAAGTGATCTGTTCAGTGATTCAGCAGATGATAAGATAAATGGAGATGTATTACAAGAAGATAAGCAAGCAGTTATTAGCAGTAACATGAATCTTGATGATAAGGTAATTGTTATTGATCCGGGACATGGTGGTTCAGATCCAGGGGCTATTGGTGTTCAGGGTTTAAAAGAGAAAGATATAAATTTGGATATTGCTTTAAGGTTATACGAGCTGTTAAATAATAAAACCAAGGCTGAGATTTATTTAACCAGGGACTCAGATAAATTTGTTTCTCTTAATGAGAGGTCTTCCTTTGCCAGGAGTATCAATGCCGATATATATCTTAGTATTCATAATAATGCTGATGACACTGGTTGGCAGCATGGAACTGAGACCTATGCGTATTATACTACTGCTAAAGAAACCTGGGCACTTGCCTGGTATATTCACAAAAACATAGTAGATAAGCTGGGTTTTCTGGATAGGGGGTTAAAGGCAGATAATTTTCATGTAATTCGTGAAACCCCAGGTATAAATTCAATTTTACTGGAGATTGGATTTTTATCAAATAAAGAAGAAGAGGCAATTTTAATGAAAGATATTACTAGAGAGCAGGCGGCTGTTGCTATTTATGAAGGTATTGTTGAATATTTTGCTAATTAATAATTAGATGAAAGGAAATAATAATAGTAATATTAAAAATGAAGGGTGATCAGGATATGGAAAAAAGCCGCTTAATTTACTATAAAAAATTATTACTCAAAGAAAAAAATGAGCTGGAAGCCGGTTTGGAACTTATGTCAAATGAAGAAAAAAGGAGTTTAAAAGAATCTACTGGTGAACTTTCATCATATGATAATCACCCTGCTGATCAGGCCTCAAATACCTATGGTCGGGAATTAGACCGGGGAATCAGGGATAATTCACTTACATTATTGACCGAGGTAAATGATGCTTTAGCCAAGATGGAAGAGGGTCGTTATGGTATCTGTCAAAGGTGTGGTGAAGAAATTAAAGAATCCCGCCTTGAGGTAGTACCCCAGACCAGTTTTTGTGAGAAATGCAAGGGGATTGAAGAAAATGAAGGTGTACGCAGACGGTCCCTGGCTGAGGCTACTATTTTCCCACCTTTTGGACATGGCTTTAATGATGATAATGATCAGGTAGAATATGATGCTGAAGACTGCTGGCAGGACCTTGCTCAATATGGTAGTTCTGATTCCCCTCAGGATAATCCAGCAGAATTAGTTGGTGATCAATCAGATAAACAGACATATACTGACTCTGATGAAATAGTAGGCTCAGTTGGTATTGAAGATTCCATCTTCGATGATGAAATTGATGATCTAGAGGAAAGTGATGATGAAAAGACTACTTTTACTGGTAGTATTGCCTCTAATGAAAGAAAAATGTAGTAGCAAGTCTCCCTTTTTTACATATGATGTGAAAAAGGGGTGAGGATAATTGCCAGTTAGAAGAAGGGAGACTGGTTTAAGAACAACCCGTGGTATAGCAGAGGTGTTTGAGGACCTGGCTACAGAAGTAACTGTTGAAATACTGGTTTATGAAGACTTTCTTGATCTCAATCCACAGGTAAGGGAGTTTCCTAATCTGGGTCCAAATGATTCTATACCGATTTTACGGGATGAGGTCAGGGATGTTCAGGAATAGAAATAAATATTTTTTTTGGGGAATAACCAGCGGGGTTATTCCCATTTTTTTTACTTTTTAAATATTCCGTATAATTTATCTAAGATAATAAGAAAATAAACTAGGTACAAATAAGTAAGGAGGAATTCTATGACCAGAAAGAAATCGTATAGAGATGTTCTGGATGGTAGGGTCAGTATTCATGACTCTGTCCAGGAGATGTATGAGAAGAGATTGTCAGATGGGAAGATGAGTAATGTCTTTGATCGTTTTGACGCCCAGGAGAAAATCAGGTGTAATTTTTGTGTAGAAGGGGTTAGCTGTCAATTATGTACAGGTGGTCCCTGCCGGATCTCTGAAAAAGCAGGTGCAGAGAGGGGAACCTGTGGTATTGACCCTGATGCGATGGCTATGAGGGATATGCTGCTCAGGAATGTCATGGGTACTGGTACATATACACATCATGCCTATAATGCCTTTAGAACCTTAAAAGCAACTGCTGAGGGTAAAACCCCCTTTTCAATCGTAGATGAGCAAAAACTAAGAGATATGGCAGCTACAGTTGGTGTTGATAATACAGGTTCAAAGGAAGAGGTAGCCCTGAGGCTGGCTGGTACTATGATTGACCAGCTTTCATCAGGTTATGAAGGACCTACAATGATGGTTGATAAATATGCCCCTAAATACAGAAAAAAGAAATGGAAAGATACAGGGCTTTATCCATCAGGGGTATTTCATGAAATAAAGGATTCTACAGCCAGTTGTTTAACAAACGTTGATGGCTATTATGTATCTATGGCCAAAAAGGCTTTGCGTCTTGGTATTGCAACTATTTATGGTTCACAACTAGGTCTAAATCTGGTTCAGGATATTCTTTTTGGCACACCTAAACCTCATTCGATTCAAACAGATTTGGGTATACTTGACCCTGATTATATCAATATTGTTTTTAATGGTCATGAACCTTGGACAGGTGTGGCAACTATCTATGCAGCCCGTGATGAAAAGGTTCAGGAGAGGGCCAGACAGGCAGGTGCTAAAGGACTTAGAATCATAGGATGTATTGAAACAGGACAGGAACTGGCTCAACGCTTTGGTATGAATGATGTATTTGGGGGGTTAATTGGTAACTGGTTAGCGATTGAACCGGCATTAGCTACTGGTGCTATTGATGTCTTTGCTATGGATGAAAACTGTTCACCACCATATTTGAAGCCTTATGAAGATAAATTTCAGGTTACTCTGGTATCTGTCAGTGAGCTAGTTAGAATTCCTGGTGTAGAAAGGAATTATAATTATATGCCAGATAAGGTAGCTAATGTTGCTCAAGAACTAATCAGTTTAGGTATTGAGAATTTTAAAAAAAGAAAGGAAAGGGGTATTGAAGCATATGTACCCCAGATAACACAGGAGGCTATGGCCGGATTTTCAACAGAGGCTGTCCTGGAAACAGTAGGTGGTAATTTAGCTGCCCTGGTTGAGGTAATCAAAGAAGGCAAAATAAAAGGAATAGTGGCCCTGGTTAATTGTACTACTCTTCAAAATGGACCACATGATTATATGACAGTTAATTTGGCCAGGGAATTAATCAGAAGGGATATTATGGTAATAACTGGAGGATGTGGTTGTGAAGGGTTAGAGACAGCTGGTCTGGCCTGTTTGAAGGCCATTGAACAGGCTGGTAGCGGTTTAAAAGAAATCTGCAGCAAACTCCAGATTCCTCCTGTACTTCCCTTTGGAACGTGTACAGATACAGGTCGTATTTCGATGGTAGTTACAGCGATAGCTGATTTTCTTGATGTCGATACTTCTGATTTGCCGGTAGCAGTAACAGCACCGCAATATCTGGAGCAGAAAGCAACCATAGATGGTATGTTTTCACTGGCTTATGGTCTTTATACCCATTTATCCCCAACTCCACCTATTACCGGAGGGGAAAATTTGGTCAAACTATTAACAGAAGAGCTGGAAGGTATTAGTGGAGGGAAGGTGGCACTGGGTGATGAACCAGCTGCTGTAGCAGATGATATAGAGAAACATATTCTGCAGAAACGAAAAGCATTAGGTATATAAGTGTATTTTAATAAAAAAGAAGAAGAACCTGCTTTCCGGCAGGTCCTTCTTTTAAACAAATAAGACAGTGAGGCCAACAGAAATCTACGGCTACTGCCACTGCAGGTCCTTAGCTACCTTTAGTAATCTCTCGACTACTAAAGACAGGGCTAAACCAACAATGACATTTGCCCCGACTACAGCAGATTCAGGTGATTTACAAATTAATTTTTTTCAACCAGAGATTGAAATATATTATAATTAAACACCCTTTTCAATACCTCTAATAATCTCTCGACTATTAGAGATATTTAATGAACCTGCTGTAATCTTAGTCGACTATTCTGAGCCAGTTACAAACCCACTGTCTGCCTTTTACAGACAGTAGACCCTTAATGACCCAAAATAATCTTTACACAATTACTGTTGACCTCACAATACTATCTTACCCAGGGAGAATTTTTTTATACATTAATTTTAAATAAATTTTAAAAAAATTTATTTTTTTTAAGGAAATGCTGAAAAATCTATATAAGAGTCTGTTCGAAAAGTCACTGCTTATACTCCGGTGATTATATATCCCTTTACTCACTGCCCTCTTCCATTTTAAACGCAATGCTGAGGCCAGTACTAACGAATCGACTTGTGTCGCAACGGTAGCACCTTAACTTCGTTCTGGGAAATATAATCACCTAAAACAATTCTTTTCGAACACACACTATAAGTTTCATTTAATTATATTCACACTAATGCAGGACACCGTAACGCAGCCTTAATGTTCTTGTACGGTTTGTTTAGATACGGAATGCCTGTGGTGCACGACAAGCGGAATTAATATAATTGGCTGAAACAGAAAGAGGGGTTTTGTGACTGATGATTTTTAACCTGTTGCCTGCTGATTTTCTTTGAGAAATTGATTTGTATAAAGATTATAATAATATCCCTCTTTCTCCATTAATTCTTTATGACTGCCTTCTTCAATAGTTTTGCCCTTTTTGATAACCAGTATTCTATCAGCTGCCCTAATTGTCGATAAACGGTGGGCAATTATAAAGTTGGTCCTCCCTTTTAAAACATTTTTGATAGCTTCCTGGATAATCTGCTCCATCTCTGTATCGATAGAAGATGTGGCTTCATCCAGGACAAATATCCTGGGGTTGGCAATAACAGCTCTGGCAAAAGAGATCAGCTGTTTCTGTCCTGTTGATAACAGACCACCACCTTCTCCTACTTCAGTATCATAACCCTTTGCTAATTTCTTAATAAACTGATGGGCATTAACTAATTTAGCGGCAGCAATTATTTCTTCATCACTGGCATCCAATTTCCCGTAGCAAATGTTTTCCCTGATAGTACCACTAAATAGATGTGGTGTCTGTAGAACATAGCCGATATTCTCGTGTAACCATAATTGAGATCTTTGGCGGTAATCTATCCCATCTATCAACACCTCTCCTGAAACTGGTTCATAGAAACGGCATAGAATATTTACAATTGTACTTTTGCCAGAACCTGTCTGGCCGACCAGAGCAATAGTCTCTCCGGTATTTACTTTTAAATTAAAATTCTCCAGTACTTTCTCTTCTGCTGTATAATAGAATGATATATTATTGAAGCTGATTTCTCCCTTGATTTCTGGCCAGTTTTCTCGAATAGGATTAAAATTATCACCAAACTCAGCAATAACATCTTTACTATCTTTAATCTCTGGTTCTGTTTCGATCATTGATAGAACTCGCTCAGCAGAAGCCTGAGCATACTGTAATTCAGCAAAAACCCTGGCCAGTTGGAAGACTGGTTCGAAGAAAAGTGTTGTATATGATAGGAAGAGGACCAGTGTCCCATATTCTATCTCCTGCAAAAAAACAGCTCTACCGCCAGCATAAAGAGCCAGAGCAGTACCTACACTGGCTAAAGTTAGCACAATGGGTAGATATAGTGAAGAAAAAATAGCAGCCTTGATGGAAGACCCTTTCATTTCTTTTGTCAAAGAGGAGAATTCCAGCAGATTTTTATCTTCCCTGACCAGTGTTTTTGTTGTCCTGGCTCCACTAATACCTTCATTAAAGGCACCGGTTATCCGGGAATTAATCTTTCTTACTTTGCGATAGGCAGCTAATATTTTTTTTTGGAAATAAACGCTCACTACTACTAGAATTGGAAGCACTGCTAAAGTCACCAGAGCTAATTTATAATTATATATAAACATTAAGATCATCATAAAAAACATCATTGTCAAACCCCAGATACTATCAACAAAACCCCAAGAAATAATCTGGCCTATTTTTTTCACATCAGAGGTCATCCTGGACATCAACCAGCCAACTGCTTTCTGATCATAATACGAGAATGATAACTGTTGTAATTTTTCGAAACCTGCTTTTCTAATATCATAAGCCAGCCAGGTCTCTAATTTGCCAGCAAAGGCAATTAATAACCAGACATTTAAACCTTGTATAAGCACAAGCCCTCCATATGTACAAGCAAAAACAGACAGCCCATTTAATCTTCCTTTGACTATAAAATTATCAACAGCATATTTGTTCATCACCGGGAAAACAGCATCTATAGCTCCAACTGCAATCATTACTAGAGCTAAAATAAGCAATACTTTTTTGTGTGGAATTAAATATTTATAGAGTTTTTTCCACAGTTTCAGATTAAACTCTTTTGAATAAACTTCTTCCTTAAATTCTGTCATAACAAACCCTCCAGATCTAAAATAGTACTATTACCAAAATCAAATTACATTCATAAGATCTTATGAACCATCTAGTACCAGTTCATTCTGCACCTTCCAGAGCCGTTGATACATACCATCTTCTACTATTAACTGCTGATGAGTTCCCTGCTGAGTGATTTTGCCATCTTCCAGAACCAGAATCAGGTCTGCTGTAGCTAAAGTATTAATTCGATGGGAGATAATGAAAGTGGTGGTGTTTTTGTTTCTTTCCTGTAAGGCCTGGCGAATCCGGGCATCAGTCTCTGTATCAACTGCACTTAATGAATCATCAAAAATAAGAATAGGACAATCACGTATAATTGTTCTGGCAATAGCTATTCTCTGTTTTTGCCCACCAGACAGAGAAACACCCCTTTCTCCTACCAGAGTCTCATATCCTTTATCGAAGCCCTGAATAACCTCATGGATAGAAGCATTAATAGCAGCTTCAAAGATTTCAGAATTATCAGCAGCAGAATTAGCAAAACTAATATTTTCTTTAATAGATCTGGCGAAAAGGAAAGGTTCCTGTAAGACCAGACCAACATGTTTGCGCAGCCATTTTTTATCTATAGCTTTAATATCATAACCATCTATCTTAATTGCGCCACTTTGACAGTCATATAGACGGGCCAGTAGATAGACCAGAGTACTTTTGCCTGAACCTGTTGGACCTAAAAGAGCTACAGTCTGACCTTTTTTCACTTCAAAGGAAATATCCTTTAGAATCAGGCTATCTTCATAACTAAAAGAAACATTTTCATATACTATTTCCCCTTTAAGAGTAGGTTTTAAACCTGCATTTTCTGTATATTCAACTGCTTGGTCCAATATCTCCTGTACCCGGTTGATAGCTACTTGCATCTTCCCTAAATCTGTCAGGATCCGGCCCAGCTGTCTGACTGGCCAGAGAAGCATCCCTTCATAACTGGAAAAAACCACTAGTGTACCTAAAGAGATTTCACCTAATACTGCCCAGTATACACCTAAGACCAGTACAGCGCCAATTTGAAACATACACATAAAGTCGGAGATAGACCAGAACCAGGCTAGATATCTCAATACCCGGTATTGTTTTTCCCGAAAATCTATACTTTTTTTATCAAATTTCTCGATTTCATAAGACTGTCGGGCAAAGGCTCTAACGACCCGTACTCCAGTTAAATTTTCCTGTAGGGTTGTTGACATATAACCATCAGCTTCATCAGCATCTTTAAAAGTTTTTTTAACTTCAGCATAAAAGAAATAAGAATAAGCTACGATGAAAGGAACTATAGCCATAGCAACTAAAGTCAATTTCAGATGAAGACTAAACAATATTGAAATAGCTATTAGCAGAATAAATATTGCTCTACCGACCTCAACCAGTTGTACAGCCATAAACATCCTGATCTGTTCAATATCTGATGTACAGCGTTGGATCAGATCCCCGGTCTTGACCTGAACATGATAGTGATAAGGAAGATGCTGGAGATGATTATATAACTCATCACGCAGGTTCTTGGCAATACTTTCAGCAGCTGTAGCTGACCATTTCCCCTTATAATAGAGAAAGATTCCTCTAACAGCAGTCAGGACAATCAATGCTGCAGCTGCTAGCATAAGTCTGCTTAAAAGGCCATTGTTAAAAATAATTTCTTTAAAAATCCCTTTGAACCATAAGGGCATTTGCAGAGGTTCATCTCCAATAATCGAATCAATAGTAACTTTAATAACAAGAGGGTTAAGCACAGAAAAGAAAGTTCCCATGGCAATACTAAAGATTGCTCCCAGGTATAAAAGTCTATTACCTTGCATATACCTCCAGATAAATTTAATATTTTTCATAATCTTTCACCTCATATTTAATACTCTTATTCTATAAAGACAGAAAAAGACCACGGGCTTTAAATGCCTGTGGCCTTTCATGCATTAGTATATAGTGGAACCCTAGTATCTATTTAAGCAATAGATATTTTCCGGGCAATACTATCTGAGTAATGAAAGTAGAATTCCATCTTTATCAAAGACATAAAAAACCACAGTATTACACAACCTGTGGTCCAAAAATAAAAAATTAAGCTTACTATATTGTATGTAGCTAAAAGATCAGCAAAAAATACAGGTCGTGTACATTTTTAATTGATTATTATTTTCTATTTTTCTGTCAGAGTCTACAGTCTGAATATAATTAATTGCTCCTTGAGCGGCCAATCTATCTGCTGAAACTGCAGAACGATAATTAAGTTTAATAGCAATCATTTTACACGACCTCCTTACTAAATTTTTTCATGCCATTTTATTATAAACCCTATTTACAATTATTGTCAAGTAATATTTTTAAAAATTAGATTAACTTGCAATTAATAAAGTCTTTGTTTTTTAAGCATGGATTCCGCAAATGATTTTTTAAAATCATCTCAAACCGCAAGGTTTAGGTGGTTGTGTAGAAGTTTAAAAATAACAAAGAAAGGACGGAGAAAAATGAAAAGCAAGAATTATACATTTTATAATCAAAAAGACATGGATAATAAGTGAATTAAATGATTTTAATAATTTAATTTATACTGTGAAACAATTCAATTATGCAAAAGGTCTATTATGAAAGAGCCTTAATAACATAGCTGTTGAGAATTAAGGAAAACCCACGTTTGTTTGGTAAAAAATAGGTAAAAAGTCCCAAAAATATAGTTTTTGAAGAATGAAGAAGGAATTATTATATTAATAGAGAATTATAAATTTATTATTTCACAATTATTTCATAATTAAACAATAATTCTTTATTTTTTATACAAATTAAGGTAGTTTTAGGGAGGGTATTTTTTGTCTTTTAAAAATCTATTTCTAATTGCTTTTTTATTTATCATTGTGTTTTATAGTATAAATGTGCCAGTCAAGGCAGTAGAAAATGATAGTGTACATTCTTATGATAAATTTTTAACATCCAGTTTAATAAATGTATATCAAGAATATATTAGCCCAATTAATTATACGACTTGTCCTATGAATCCTAGCTGTTCCCAGTATGCAAAACAATGTTTTCAGCAGATGAATCCTATAATTGCAGTGTTGAAAACCACAGATCGATTGTTAAGATGTAGTAATGATCTGGAACATTATAAAACAGTAAATATTAATGGAGCAGTAAGATATAACGATTTACCAATTAAAAGCAATAATACATATAGGAACGCAAAAATTCAAATAGCTAGAATTGACTTTAATAGTGATTATAAACAAAATGATAATAAAACTGTTGATGGTAAGACTGAGACAGAAATTATCAAAAGTGCTAATGAAAAGTTACTATTTGATTTTGCTAAAGAACTGGAATTAAATCATGAGTATGATAAAGCTATCATTGAATATAAGAGGTTGTTGTCTTATTATCCAAATTCTAAATACCGATCTAGAGCCTTAATATCTATTTTTTCTATTAATTTTTTAACTAGAAATTATATGGCGGTAATTACCTGGGGAAATAAAATAATAAATTCCAATGATATTAAAATTGTAAATGAAGTTGATCTAAAATATTATATGGCCGTTGCTTTTATTAATTTAGAGAATTTCAAAATGGCCAGAGAGAAATTGTTTGATATTATTCCAGATATTCAGGATACTGATTATAGGTCTAAGGTAAATATAATAATAGGAACCACATATGTTTATGAAGAACAATGGGCTAAGGCAATAGACTATTTTGATCTTGTAAATAATAATAGTATCTATTATAAAACAGCTAATCATTTTAAAGAGCTAGCAAATAATGGTAAAGGTATATCTTATAAAAGTCCCAAATTAGCTGCATTTTTGGGTGTAATTCCTGGAATGGGATATTTATATGATGGATATAAGAAAACAGCATTGTCTTCTTTAATTGTTAATGGATTATTGTATATGGGGGCAAGTAAAGCATTTGAGAATGATAATGATGCTTTAGGTATATTATTGGCTGCTTTTAATTTTGGGTTTTATGCTGGCAATATATATGGGTCTTATGAAACTGCCAGAAATGCAAATGAAGACATTAAAGAAAAATATATGTCTAAATTTAATATTGTTTTAAATAAAATAAATTATTAAGGAGTGATGGTTATTATGTTAAAACGCAGTTTGATTTTAGTATTAGTATTTGTATTTATTTTAAACTTAGGTGTATCAGCAAAAGAGGTAGAACTTAAATCTGGGACTATTATCTTTGTAGAGACTACCAGTATGCTTGATCCTGATCAATTACAAGTGGGAGACAATGTAAGTTTGATTGTATCATCTGATGTGCTTGTAAATAATACAGTGGTTATTGAAGCTGGATCTCCGGTTATCGCAACAGTTACTAGTTCCAAGGAAAGTGGATTAATAGGGATGGCCGGAAAATTAGGATTAAATATTTCTAGTGTGGAAGCAGTTGATGGTACTTATGTAGCACTTTCTGGTAGTAAAATGGTAGAAGGGAAAGATAGTACAGTTGCTTCTGCTGGACTAAGTCTTTTAATTTGTCCACTTTTTGCTTTAATGAAAGGTGAAGATGCTAAAATTCCTGCTAATACAAGAATAGAAGCAAGAGTAATTTCTACATATCAGATTAATATTTAGTGGTTATAGGTAAAGATGATATTTAAAAATAAAAAGCTGGGCTCTACTTTTAGAGATGGGTGTATTCAATGAAAGCTTTAAATTTCCTTAGCTTAGTTTTAATTATCTTTGTTGTTTTATTGCTATATAATTACTCTTGTATTGCAAAACAGGAAATATCTAATTCAGAGATATATAATTTAAAGGGATATATTTTATTGAAAGAAGGCAATTATAAAAAGTCAATTCAATATTTCCAATTGGCAATTGAAAAAAATACACATTCAGCAATATATTATAATAATTTAGGTTGTGCTTATTATAATATTGGAGAATATAAAAAGGCTGTGAAAGATTTTAAGTTAGCGATAAACCTGGACAAGAATTATATCAAGGCATATTATAATCTATCTGCCAGTTATTTTTGGCTAGGAAGATATTTTAGTGCTATAAAATATTACTTGAGAGCTAAAAATATAGATGAAGATTATGTTAATCAGCGTTTAGATTTTGATCAGCTTGAAAAAACAATAGAAACTAAGATGGAGAATAATCCTGATGATAAGGATTTAAAAAGATTATATAAAAATTTAAAAAAATATAATGATAAATAGTTTTATAGCTGCTGGCTGCTCAGAACAGATAAATTGAGAGAGGCCAGCCGTTTTTTTATAATTTTACAATATTTTATTTTTTTGATTCCGTTTGAGGAATCTCTGTTGTTGAAACATTGTATAATTAAATGCACGGGGTAATAAAAAAATAGACACATATCTGTATCTTCGATATAATGTTAAGCACCACACAAAACATTAGGAGGATACAGAATATGCGTCAAACTCATTATAACATACAAAGAAAAAAAGGAAAACACTTAACTCTAGGAGATAGAAAAATCATAGCTTATTTATATAATAAGCAAGGAAAAAATTATACTGAGATAGCCCGAGAGATGAACTGCCATAGAACCACTATTAGTAGAGAAATTAAAAAAGGAATTACAATCCTAAAGAACTACATGTGGAGAGATAAGGGAGAATATATTCCTGAGATAGCTCAGGGTGTATAACAGGGAGTAGTATTCCTAGGACAAAACAGTATTATTGTGATGCATACTGCAGCTGGCAAAGAGGAACAAATGAGAACATAAATAAGATGATCCGTAGGTTTCTACCCAAAGGAATTAGCTTCAAAGGATTAACCAGAAATAAAGTTAAAAGAATACAAGAATTTATAAATACCTACCCGAGAAAAATCTTTGAGTTCAAAACGTCTAGAGAAATATTTAAGGAAAAGACATTTAATGTTGCTTAACATATATTAACAAATATTGAAGATGAAAATATTTTAAAAAACCGTGCATTTTAACTTGCAATTAATAAATCTCTGTTGTTTAATATCTTTATTTGAAAAAAGTAGTAAAAGGGGTTATAATAGTATGTAAAAAAGGATAAAGCTTATTTTGAAATGCAAATGTATTCAGGTATTTTTAAGTAATAAATAGTATGGAATTAAATTTAAGAGATTTATTCAGGAGGGGATAAATTTGTTAAGTGAAAATGCTAAATCAGGTATGGAAAGGGCACCACATCGTTCACTACTACGTGCCAACGGTTTATCAGACAGGGAGATTAATAAACCCTGGGTTGGTGTTGTGAATTCCTTTAATGAGATTATTCCAGGACATAATCACCTGCGTAAGATTACTGATGCTGTTAAACAGGGGGTAATTGAGGGAGGAGGAACACCTTTTGAGTTCCCTACAATTGGTGTCTGTGATGGGATTGCCATGAATCATCAGGGGATGAAGTATTCCCTTCCCAGTCGTGAGTTAATTGCCGATTCAATTGAAATTATGGCTAAGGGACATCAGTTTGATGCCCTGGTTATGGTACCTAATTGTGACAAGATTGTACCAGGTATGTTAATGGCAGCTGGTCGTTTAAATATTCCTACAGTTATTGTCAGCGGCGGTCCTATGATGGCCGGTCACTGGAAAGGAAAAAGGGTTGACCTAAAGACTGTTTTTGAGGGTGTTGGTGCTGTTGCGGCAGGTAAAATGGAAGAAGAAGAGTTAAGGGATTTAGAATTATATGCCTGTCCAGGCTCTGGAAGCTGTTCTGGTATGTTTACGGCCAATACCATGAACTGTATTACTGAGGCCTTAGGTATGGGTTTGCCTGGTAATGGTACGATTCCGGCAGTTATGGGTTCCAGGATTGCCCTGGCCCGCAAGGCAGGCTTACAGGTAATGGAGCTTCTCGAAAAGGATATCCGTCCGCGAGATATTATTGTGCGTGAGAGTGTTGAAAATGCAATTGCAGTAGATATGGCCCTGGGTGGGTCAACCAATACGGTACTCCATATCCCAGCAGTAGCCCATGCAGCTGGTGTGGAGATAGACCTGAACCTTTTTGATAGAATAAGCCGCCAGATACCACACCTATGTAGTATGAGTCCTGGTGGGGAACACTTTATTGAAGACCTTTACTATGCTGGTGGTATACAGGCAGTTATGAAAGTTCTTGCTGATGCAGATAAACTGAACCTGGATCTTATAACAGTAACAGGTACTGACTTGAGGGCAAACCTGGCAGAAGCTGAGGTAAAGGATGAAGAGGTAATTAGACCCTATAATAATCCCTATCACCAGGAAGGAGGACTGGCTATCCTGAAGGGTAATCTTGCTCCCAGGGGTAGTGTAGTAAAACAATCTGCTGTAGCAGATGAGATGATGCAGCATACTGGACCGGCCAGGGTTTTTGACTCTGAAGAAGAAGCCAATGAGCTTATTATGGCAGGCAAGATAGTAGAGGGTGATGTTGTAGTTATTCGTTATGAGGGTCCCCAGGGCGGTCCCGGGATGAGAGAGATGTTAAGTCCAACCTCAGCTCTGGCCGGAATGGGCTTAGATAAGAGTGTTGCTTTGCTAACTGATGGACGTTTTTCTGGTGCTTCAAGGGGTTCATCTATTGGTCATATTTCACCTGAAGCTGCCAGTAAAGGCCCGATTGCAGCTGTAAAAGAAGGCGACATTATTGAAATTGATATCCCGGCCCGTTCATTAAACCTTAAAATATCTGATGAAGAACTAAAAGAGAGAATAGCTAATCTGAAGGAAGTTAAATCCAAGGTGGAAGATGGATATTTGGTTAGATACAGTGAATCTGTTGATTCAGCTGATACAGGTGCTGTTTTTAAAAGGTAGGTATCAAAAAAACAAATGAATACAAAGGAGTTGGAGAAGATGAGGAGATTAAAAAGTGTTCTAGTTATGGTTTTAGTTTTTACAATAGTATTTAGTATAGGAACAGCTGCGGCTACGACAATTAAACTATCACATGTTGTTAATGAGCAGGATGGATTTCATATTGCAGCCCTTAAATTTAAGGAACTGGTCGAAGAGCGTACAGCAGGTGAACTTATTATTGAAATTCACCCTAATGCTGAACTTGGTGATGAAAGGACCCTACTGGAAGGTATGCAGATGGGTGTAATTGATATGGGGGTTATCACCAATGGACCAGTAAGTAATTTTTATCCAGAGATGGGTGTTTTTGAGATGCCCTTCCTTTTTGCCAGTCCAGAAGAAGCCTATTATATCCTTGATGGGCCTATTGGACAGAGGGTATTGGATGACTTAAGTAATGTTGGCTTAAAGGGATTGGCTTATGCTGAACGAGGATTTAGGAATCTGACCAATTCAAAACGGGCTGTGGAGACACCTGAGGATATGGATAAATTAAAGATCAGGGTTATGGAGAATCAGGTCTATATTAATACCTTTAAAGCACTGGGGGCTAATGCTATACCAATGGCCTGGACTGAAGCCCTTACTGCCTTACAGCAGGGTACAATTGACGGCCAGGAAAATCCTATTAATGTTATCTATTCTTTTAAATTATATGAAACCCAAGATTATCTATCTATAACAAGGCATACCTATGCTCCAGCTATCTTTGTTATGAGCCAGTTGAAATTTGATAGCCTTTCTGCAGAAAATCAGCAGATATTTAAAGAGGCAGCTCAGGAAGCAGCAGAATATGAACGTAATTGGAATAGCCAGGAACGGGATAAACAACTGGCAGTTATTACAGAAAATGGTATGCAGGTTTCTTATCCAGATCTCACTCCCTTCCAGGAGGCAGTTGAATCTGTTTACCAGGATAAGGAGTCTGAATTTGGAGATATAATTGAAGAAATAAGGGAAGAGTTAGCCAATAAATAGTGATAAGCGGAATTAGGGTCCACTTAAAGAGCTGGGCACTAATTCCTATCTTAAATTACAAGGGGGTTAATATAGGAAATGCGGTTTTTAATAAGGACCAGTAATCTAATTGATAAGGTTGTTCAATGGCTTGTCTTTACAGCCATTTTTTTAATGACCTTAATTATCTCATTACAGATAATATCCCGGGTTTTTTTTGAAGCACTCTCCTGGACAGAGGAACTATCTCGTTATCTTTTGGTCTGGAGTAGTTTTCTGGGAGCCAGTATAGGAATAAAAAGGGGCGCCCATATTGCAGTGACTTTTTTTACAGACCAGCTTAAGGGGAAAGCGGCAATTTTAAGTAGGGTTATAACCTTAATCATAATGATAGTATTTTTTGCTTATGCAGGGTTTTATAGTATTAGATTGATTCAGATGCAGGTATTTCAGATTTCACCTGCCCTGAAGCTGCCGATGAAACATGTTTACCTGGTTATACCAATCAGTATGTTTATGATGATGATTCATAGTCTTTCTGAGTTAGTACAGAGTTTTGAAAGGGGGGAATAAGTATGTTAGCACTATTAGCTATTAGTTTAATTTTATTTATGATGCTCGGAGTTCCAGTGGCAATCTCTATTGGGCTTAGCTCTCTACTGGTATTAATAACAAATGATATACCATTAATTTTATTACCACAGAGGATGTTTGCTGGTGCTGACTCTTTTCCACTGGTAGCGATACCATTCTTTATTCTGGCTGGCAATCTCCTGGCTAAGGGTAATGTATCAAAGAGATTGGTTGATTTTGCTGATTCTTTACTTGGTTTTGTTAAAGGGGGATTATCTGCTGTAGCTATCCTTGGTTCTATGTTCTTTGCGGCTATTTCTGGTTCAGCGGCAGCTACCACAGCTGCTATTGGTGCACCTTTAATTCCAGAAATGGAAAATAAGGGTTATGAAAAGGTTTTTGCTTCTGCTCTGATTGCTGCTTCGGGTACAATTGGGATAATAATTCCTCCCAGTGTGCCAATGATACTCTATGCCATAATTGCTGACCAATCTGTCGCTCGTTTATTTATGAATGGATTTTTACCTGGGATATTAATGGCTGTTGCCCTGATGATTATTGCCATTTACCGGGCCAACAAAAAAGACTATCCCAGGGGGAGTAAATTTGATCTACGTAATATCTGGGATAGATTTAAAGAATCTTTCTGGGGTTTGTTGACTCCAATTATAATTCTGGGTGGCATATTTTCGGGTTATTTTACTCCTTCAGAGGCTGCAGTTATTGCTGTTGACTATGCTGTTTTTGTGGCCTTGTTTATTTATAAAGACCTGAAATGGAAGGATATTATTAAAATAGTTATTGATTCAGGGGTTACTATGTCTTTGATTATGCTGCTAATTGCCACTTCTAAGGTTTTCAGCTGGGTCCTGGCTAACTGGCAGCTGCCGAAAATCATTGCCAGTTCTGTTCTGGGTCTTACTGAAAATACTTTTCTCATACTTTTATTTATTAATATTATTATACTTATTGCTGGGGTTTTTATGGAAACGGCTTCGGCTTTAATTATTTTAACACCTGTATTCTTACCGATAGTAAGCAGCCTGGGGATTAATTTAATTCATTTTGGATTAATAGAGATAATTGGACTTTCTATTGGTATGATTACACCACCTGTGGCGATAAATATCTATGTGGCTAGCTCTGTTTCCAACCTCTCCATGGAAAAGATCAGCAGGGCAATATTACCAATGATTGCAGCTATGGTCATAACACTTCTGGCAGTAACCTATATACCATTAATGTTTTATTAGTTAATAATTTGACGAGGGGACGGTTCGTCTGTCACATAATGAAAATGATTTTTAATTTATTAGGTTTAATAGTTGATTTAATTATGAACATGTAATATAATATAGATATTAGTAATAATGATTACTATTACAAAGAAGGATGTGGTAGAAATCAGCAATTTATTTCTGGCGTTTTTATTAACATTATTTGCTGGTTTAGCAACTGGAATAGGTAGTTTTTTGGCTTTTTTTACCAAAAAAAGCAATGCCTCTTTCTTATCAATCTCTTTAGGCTTTTCAGCAGGGGTAATGATCTATGTCTCTTTTGTTGAGATATTAGATAAATCCCAGGAGGCATTAGTTAGCTATTATGGTAGTAGTACTGGTGAATGGGTGACTGTTTTATCATTTTTTCTGGGAATACTAATTATAGGTTTAATAGATAAATTAGTACCTGAGTTAGAAAATCCCCATGAGCCTGTATCTGATAAAAACCTGACCATTATAAAAGAGGACAGCCTGAATGATAAAATTGAGTTACAGAGAATGGGGATGTTTTCGGCACTGGCTATTGCTATTCATAATTTTCCTGAGGGTTTAGCTACCTTTGCTTCGGCTTTATCAGACCCAGCCCTGGGATTGTCAATTGCCATAGCTATTGCTATCCATAATATACCAGAGGGTATCTCGGTTTCTGTCCCACTCTATTATGCTACAGGGAATAAGAAAAAGGCCTTTGTTTATTCATTTTTATCTGGTCTTGCAGAACCGGCCGGGGCTGTTATTGGTTATTTTATTTTTAGTTTTTTCTTTAATGACCTGGTATTTGGTGTTTTATTTGGAGTAGTTGCTGGTATTATGGTCTATATATCTATTGATGAATTATTACCTACTTCCAGGAAATATGGTAAAGAACATCAGGAAATTTATGGTTTTATTGCTGGTATGGCCGTTATGGCTTTAAGTCTTTTATTATTTTAAATTAATTCTTTATCTGACTGTCATTTTACTTTATAATATAAATATACAAACAAATTGGAGGGATATTATGACAGAGCTAAAAGGTAGTAAAACAGAAGCTAACTTATTGAAGTCATTTGCCGGGGAGTCACAGGCCAGAAGCAGGTATAAATTCTTTGCTTCTAAAGCCAGTAAAGAGGGTTATAAACAGATAGAAGCCATTTTCCTGGAGACAGCCCGGAATGAAAAGGAACATGCTGAGCGTTTCTTTAAATTTTTAGAAGGTGGTATGGTGGAAATAACTGCTGAGTATCCAGCAGGGGTTATTGGTAGAACTGAGGAGAATCTTGAGGCTGCAGCAGCAGGTGAAAATGAGGAATATACTGAGTTATATCCTGAGTTTGCCCAGGTTGCTGAGGAAGAAGGGTTTTCGGAGATAGCTGCTGCTTTTAGAAAAATAGCAGAGGTAGAGGCCGAACATGAAAAACGCTATTTAAAGTTATTAAGTAATTTAAGAGAAGGTCGGGTATTTAAGAGGGAAGAAGTGGTCCGTTGGAAATGTGGCAATTGCGGTTATGTCCATGAAGGTAAAGAGGCTCCTCAAAAGTGTCCAGCCTGTCTTCATGACCAGAAATACTTTGAGTTAAAGGAAAATAATTATTAAAAACAAAAGGCAGGCGTGTTTAAAGTGCCTGCCTTTTAGATATATAATGATAATATATATATATATAGCTTGAATAGTGTATTAGGATTTAGTAGTAATAATGTAATAATATTTTTGTTTAATTTCCTAAAAATAAAAAATTAACTAATATCGTTAAATAATTAACAAAAAATTTTTTGGGTTTTACTATATAATAAACATGTAAGAATATTATTTTAATCTAGTTAACAGTTACAGGACAAAATTTTTTACAGATTAAGTGAAAAAATTCACCAGAAAAGATAAAGTAAGGAGTGAATAAAGATGGATTTTAATTTGACAGAAGAACAAGAAATGATCAGGAAAGTTGTACGGGATTTTGCCCAAAAGGAGGTTGAGCCCATTGCAGCGGAGATAGATGAAACAAAGGAATTTCCGCGGGAAAATGTTAACAAGATGGGCAGGGCTGATATGTTAGGGGTTCCTTTTCCCCAGGAATATGGTGGGGCCGGGGCTGATACCTTAAGCTATGTACTTACAGTTGAGGAATTATCTTACGCCTGTGCTACCCATGGGGTTATCTGTTCTGCCCATACTTCACTGGGCGCCCATCCTATCTTTAAATATGGGACTGAAGAGCAGAAGGAAAAATACCTGATACCTCTGGCTAAAGGGGAAAAACTGGGGGCTTTTGCTCTGACTGAACCCAATGCAGGGACAGATGCCAGTGGACTGAAAACTACTGCTAAACTGGATGGGGATAGTTATATTTTAAATGGGAATAAGATATTTATTACTAATGCAGGCCAGGCCGATATTTTTGTCATCATGGCTATGACTGATCAAAGTAAAGGCAGCAGGGGGATCAGTGCTTTTATTGTAGAGAGGACTATCCCTGGTTTTAGTGTAGGGAAAAAGGAGAATAAAATGGGGATTAATGCCTCAGATACCAGGGAATTAATTTTTAAGGACTGTCGAATACCTAAAGAGAATTTACTGGGAAAAGAGGGGCAGGGCTTTAAGATTGCCATGGCCACCCTTGACGGAGGTAGGATTGGTATTGCCGCCCAGGCTTTAGGGATTGCCAGCCGGGCTTTGGATGAATCTACTACTTATTTAAAAGAAAGAGAGCAATTTGGGCGTCCTCTAGCTAAATTTCAGGGTCTGCAGTGGATGGTAGCTGAAATGGCTACTAAGGTAGAGGCAGCCCGAAATTTAGTCTATAAGGCTGCTGTGACCAAGGATTCAGGTAAGAGGTTTTCTGTAGAGGCTGCTATGGCTAAATACTTTGCCTCAGAAGCAGCTATGGAAGTAACAACCAAGGCGGTACAACTCCATGGAGGATATGGTTATATGAAGGATTATCCTGTAGAGAGATTAATGCGTGATGCTAAAATTACAGAAATATATGAAGGTACAACTGAAGTACAGAAGATGGTTATTGCTGGTTCATTATTAAGATAGGTTTAATAAAATAATGTTGATTTATTTTTAACGAATAAATGGTCTATTAATAAATTAGATAGGATTTATTTTTTAGGAGGGGTTTAAACATTATGAATATTATTGTCTGTATTAAACAGGTACCAGATACAAATGAAGTACGGATTGATCAAGAAAAAGGTACTTTAATTAGAAAAGGTGTACCAAGTATTATTAATCCAGAAGACAGAAATGGTTTAGAAGAGGCTATTAGAATTAAAGAAAAGAATGGTGCTAAAATAACAGTTATTTCTATGGGACCCTCCCAGGCAAAAGTTGCTTTGCGGGAGGCATTAGCAATGGGAGCTGATGAGGCTATTTTGATTAGTGACCGTGCTTTTGCTGGTTCTGATACACTAGCTACTGCTTATACTCTAAGTCAGGTGATTAAAGAAATTGGTTCTTATGACCTTGTTTTCTGCGGGCGTCAGGCAATAGATGGTGATACAGCACAGGTAGGCCCCCAGATTGCGGAAAACCTAGGGATTGCCCAATTGACTTATGTTAGTGAACTGGAACTTAGTGGAGAAAAAGTAACAGCTAAACGTTTATTAGAAGATGGGTATAGTAAAATAGAAAGCAAATTACCCCTTCTAGTGACAGTTGTTGCTGATATTAATCAGCCAAGATATCCCTCAATTCGGGGAATAGTAGATGCTCATCGAAAATTAACAGTAACTGAGTGGTCTGTTTCAGATTTTACAGTAGATGATGAAAGACTGGGTTTACATGGATCACCCACCAAGGTTTTTAAGACTTTTGTGCCTACTCATGAAAAACAAGGCGAGATACTGGAGGGTTCACCATCAGAAATAGTAGCTAAATTAAGTGAAAAATTGAAGTTAGAGCATATAATTTAATTATATATAGAGGAGGTTGATCCAGCAAAATGTCAAATAATGTTAAAAGAAGTAAAAAGGATGTGTCTTTATATAAGGGTGTTTGGGTTTTGGCCGAACAACGAGATGGTCAACTTTTAAGTGTTTCTCAAGAGTTGGTTAGTGAGGGTAGAAAACTGGCAGATGATCTTGCTGTTGAATTAACAGCAGTATTATTGGGTTTTGATCTAAAGGAGATAGGCAAAGAATTAGTAGCCTACGGGGCAGATAGGATTATTATGGTTGAAAATCAGGAATTAAAACACTATCGAACTGGTCCTTATGCCCGGGTGGTAGCTGATTTAATTAAGCAATATAAACCAGAAATAGTTTTAATTGGGGCAACTCATAATGGGAGGGATCTGGCTCCTCGTCTATCAGCTAGATTGCAGACTGGTTTAACAGCAGATTGTACTAAATTAGAAATTGACCCGCAAAAGAAAATTTTATTACAGACTCGTCCTGCCTTTGGTGGGAATCTAATGGCAACTATTATTTGCCCAGAGCACAGACCGCAAATGGCCACAGTACGTCCTGGGGTTATGGTTAAGGAAGAACCAGATTATAAGCGCCAGGGGAATATAATAGAGGTTTCTGCTGATTTATCTAAAAAAGATATTATGTCTGTTAATAAAAAAGAAGCCCAGATTATTAAGATGGATTCTCAGTTGTCTAGAGAAGATTTATTTACTAAAATTACTGATATTGTTAAGGCAGCCAGTAAAGCAGTCAATCTAGAAGAGGCTGAGATAATTATTGCTGGTGGGCGCGGGGTTGGTTCTGCTGATGGGTTTGAGGTAATTAAAGAGTTGGCAACTACTTTGGGTGGAGAGATTGGTGCATCCCGTGCTGTTGTTGATGAGGGTTGGATTGATAAAGAACATCAGGTAGGTCAGACTGGTAAGACTGTTCATCCCAAACTATATCTAGCCTGTGGAATATCTGGGGCTATCCAGCATCGGGCTGGTATGCAGGATTCTGATTTTATTATTGCTATTAATACTGATTCAGCTGCCTCGATCTTTGAAGTCTGTGATTATGGTATTGTTGGGGATTTACATGAGATAGTGCCCCTGTTAAATAAGGCGTTTCAAAAAGTTGAAGTTGTTTAAATAAATTTATTAATTAATAAAATGGTAGTGTCAAAAAATCTATGAAAAAGTGATGTTGGAGACAGATTTTAGTCTTTTAAGTAATTTTTACTGGTTGGATCGTTGCATAACCCTTGACAAACACCATCCAAATGCTGCTGGTAAGTAGCCGAGGTTGAAGGGGATGGATATAAAGAGCATAGCAAATTAGCCAACCCTCGTACTTCAATTTTAGCATTTGTCTGGTTCGGTTTGTAAAGGGTTCGCTTCGCCAATGCTTAGATAAAGCTTTTAGCTGCCTCGGGTTCTGCTAAATAGATATAAAGATTAAGCAGAATGCTGTTGCTCGTAGAGTATATGCTCTTGAGCTAGTTCAATCAGCTTGCCCCATCTTGCAGGCATGTTAGGCAGATTAATAAGCTGAGGTACAGTTACAGGTACTTTTTTCTCTAGAGCTGAATGTGGTCTTAAGAAATTGAAGTATGCTGCAAAAAGGTTCACGTATGATACTGATCCTTTAGAAGACTTAAAACCACATCTTGATCTGTAGCTTTTTTTAAAAGTTCTATTGAGTCTTTCAATAATTTGTTTTAGAGGTCGATTTTCCTTTGAGACAGGGTCGTCATTAGTAAGGCCGAGAACCTGGGTGATATCAAAATTAATACCCTGTTGATAGAAATAATGTTTAGCCAGAAGATAGATAGGATTACCGTCAACTACGAAGTTGAGGTTATCAGGGATAGTATCCATCTTAGTAAGGACATCATTAATAGCTTTAATTGCAGAAGGTGTATCTCTATTAGGTGAGACATGGTAAGATAGAATAATCTTTTTCACAGCATCAAAGAAGAAGAAAATATACTGCCACTTGCCATAAACCTTAATGTAGGTTTCATCACCACAGAAAGAGTCAGAAAGCTCATAAGGATAATTATCTAAATAGGGTTTAACTAGATAACCAACTGAATCAGCATAGTTAATTACAGTTTGATGAGAGATATTAACATTATGAACATCTTCCATGATAGCAGCTACGTTGCGAGAAGAAAGACCATAATTAACATAGTAAGTAAGGATTAACCCCAGAGTATGTGGTGAAGAATGTATTCCTGAGATATCAACTTTAGGTAAATCTGGAGACTCCTTGCTCAATGGTTGAAAGTCAAAGTCAAATTCTCTGTAAATGTATCTAACTTTAAACTTATGGGGATATTTTTTAAAGTGTTTTTTCTCTTCTTTACTCATGGATCTAAGGTTTTTAAGATAAAAAGAGCAGTCATCATTCTTGCATTTGTAGATATAGAAATTCTTACGCTCTTTAATTTGTTCTAGAGTACGAGAGCAATGGGGACACCTAAAGATAACAGTTTTAGAAAAGCGAATTTTATCATTAAAATTAGTCTTACAAATTTTACAGAGATATTGACCACGACCACCAGTATTATCATAAAGATAAATATGTGGGGCACCACATCTTGGGCAGGTCATAGACTCAGGAACTTTGTATTTGGCGTTACGGCGTCTGACAGGTTTAAGAGGTTTACCATGTTCCTGTTCGTAAGCAATTATTAGTTTTTGGTAATCAAGCTTTTCCAGGACTTCAATAATGGGTAAATCATCAACTTGAAGATGATGATATTTCTTGCTGATGGGAATCTCATCTTTGGGCATGAAGTCTTTACTAACAAGTAAAGTCAAGAGATAGCAAATAATATGATATTGAATTTGAATATAAGTAAGTAAGACATTAATAATTTGTTTCAAAGTTTGTCACCGCCTTTTCTATTTGTGGTTTAAAAAGGTAAATAAGCAACCTAAATATACCTCAAAAAGAGGGGGGGTGACAAGTATTTAAGATCAAATCCCTACTATAATAGGGTTTTGACAATATATTTTAAAATATTTTTGACATTACGAATAAAATTAGGAAGGTGATATTATGAAAAAGATCGGAATTGTAGGAGCAGGCACGATGGGTAGTGGTATTGCTCAGACAATAGCTCAAAGTGGTTATGAGGTTATTTTGAGAGATATTGAACAAGATTTTGTTGATCAGGGCTTAGCTAAGATAGAGAAAAACCTGGCTCGTAGTGTCCAGAAAGAAAGAATAAGTGCTGCTGAAAAGGATGCTGTCTCGGGGAGAATTACTGGTACAACAGAATTGTCTAAATTAGCTGATGCTGACCTGGTTGTTGAGGCAATAACCGAGCAGATGGAGATTAAAAAAAGGGTTTTTCAGGACTTAGATGAATTGTGTTCTCCAGAGACAATTCTGGCCAGTAATACCTCTGCCTTAAGTATTACAGAGATTGCTACTACTACTAAACGCCCTGATAAGGTTTTAGGAATCCATTTCTTTAATCCAGTACCAGTAATGAAACTGGTAGAATTAATCAAGAGTATAACTACTGCTGAGGAGACTTTTAATAAGGCTAAAGAATTTGTTGAAAAGATTGGTAAAACCCCAGTTGAGGTCAATGAAGCACCTGGTTTTGTAGTTAATCGTATTTTAATACCGATGATTAATGAAGCTGCCTTTATTCTATATGAAGGAATAGCGAAAGCAGATGAGATTGATACAGCTATGAAGTTAGGGGCTAATCATCCATTAGGACCACTGGCCCTGGGTGATCTGGTTGGTCTGGATGTCTGTCTGGCTATTATGGAAACACTTTATAATGAATTCGGTGACAGTAAATATCGTCCTTGTCCTTTATTACGGAAAAAAGTCAGGGCAGGTCACTTAGGTAGGAAGATAGGTAGAGGTTTTTTTGAGTATAATTAATAGATATTTGGCGTAATGGAGGTGTTGAAAATAGCTTATCAAAATTTGATTTTAGAAATAGAGGATAAATTAGCTATACTTAAGATCAATCGTCCCCGGGCTTTAAATGCCCTAAATAGTGAATTATTAGGGGAGATGGCCCAGGCAATAAGTGAATTAGAAAATAATTCTGATGTTAAGGCTATAATTATTACTGGTGAAGGTAATAAGGCTTTTGTGGCTGGAGCAGATATTGCTGAGATGAAGGAGATGAATGAAAGAGAGGCAGAGGATTTTGCCCGGAAGGGGCAGGGGGTATTTACTATGCTGGAGCAAAGCGTTAAACCAGTGATTGCAGCAGTAAATGGCTTTGCTCTGGGCGGGGGCAATGAACTGGCCTTAGCCTGTGATATTAGAATAGCCAGCAGTAAAGCGAAATTTGGTCAGCCAGAGGTAGGTCTGGGTATTATAGCAGGTTTTGGCGGTACTCAGCGTTTAACCAAGATTGTTGGACCGGCCTATGCTAAAGAAATATTATTTACTGGAGAGATGATAGATGCAGCTGAGGCCCTGCGTATTGGTTTAGTCAATCATGTAGTCTCTGTTGAGGATGATTTACTTGCTAAAGCCAGGGAACTGGCCGAAAAAATAATTAAAAATGCCCCTGTGGCCATTGAATTAACTAAAAAAGCAGTAAATTATGCTGTAACAGCTGATATTGATACTGGTCTGGAACATGAGTGTTCTTCTTTTGCCAAATGTTTTAAAACAGAAGACCAGAAGAATGGTATGGCTGCTTTTTTAAATAAAGAAAAGGTGGTTTTTAAAGGCAAATAATTATATTCAAATATTTTAATAAGGATGGTGAAGAAAGCATGAAAGAAGTTGTAATAGCAAGTGCAGTTAGAACGGCAATAGGAACCTTTGGTGGAAGTCTTAAAGGAATTAAAACTGTTAATTTAGGAGCGGAAGTTATTAAAGAGGCACTAAAAAGAGCAAAAGTAAAATCATCTGAAGTTGATGAAGTAATTATGGGTAATGTTTTGCAAGCTGGTTTAGGGCAAAACTCAACTAGACAGTCTGCAATTTATGCTGGTTTGCCATATGAAGTACCATCAATGACCATTAATAAGGTTTGCGGTTCTGGCTTAAAAGCAGTTCATCTGGCTACCCAGGCTATTTTGTTAGGAGATGCTGACATTATAGTTGCTGGTGGAATGGAAAATATGAGTCGAGCTGGTTATCTATTAGAAAAGGCCCGTTGGGGTGAGCGAATGGGTGATGGCAAACTAGTTGATCTTATGATTAAAGATGGACTATGGGAAGCCTTTAATGACTATCATATGGGTATTACAGCTGAGAACATTGCCGAACAATGGAAAATTACTAGAGAGGAACAAGATGAATTTGCAGCAAGCAGTCAGCAAAAGGCAGAGAAAGCAATAAGTACAGGGAGATTTAAAGATGAAATTATACCCTTAGAAATCCCTCAGAGAAAGGGTAATCCAATAATTTTTTCTCAGGATGAACACCCCAGGACAGGTACTACAGTAGAGAAACTTGCTAAATTAAGACCAGCTTTTAAAAAAGATGGTACAGTTACTGCTGGTAATGCCTCTGGTATTAATGATGGAGCAGCTGCTTTAGTAGTGATGTCAGCTGAAAAGGCTAAAGAGCTCGGGATTACTCCATTAGCCACTATTAAATCTTATGCCACAGCAGGTGTTGAACCAGAAATCATGGGAACTGGACCTATTCCAGCTACTCAAAAAGCCTTACAAAAGGCAAATTTGAAGGTCAGTGATCTTGATTTGGTAGAGGCTAATGAGGCTTTTGCTTCTCAGTCACTGGCAGTTTTAAAGGAACTTTCCTTAGACCCTGAAAAGGTTAATGTTAATGGCGGTGCAATTGCCCTTGGCCATCCTATTGGAGCGAGTGGTGCCCGTATTTTGGTTACACTTTTATATGAAATGGAAAAACGTGATAGCAAAAATGGTTTAGCTACTCTTTGTATTGGTGGTGGTCAGGGAGCAGCGATTATTGTTACAAGATAGTCATATATATAATAAGGAATGGTTATGATGGATTATCAAAATATATTAAACAGAAAGCTAGTTTCTGCTCAAGAAGCTGCTAAAATAATTAAATCAGGTGATCGAGTTGTTGTTGGTTTAGGTTGTAGTGCTCCTTCAAAAATTCTTCAAGCTTTGGGAAAACGCCAAGAAGAATTAAAAGGGGTGATAGTTGACCAAATGTTGCCTTGCAGTACTTATGGCCTCTATGAGCCAGGGGTTGAAAAGTTTATTAGACATAATTCCTGGTTTAGTAGTAAGGCTAGCCGGTCATTAGTTAATTCTGGTGCAGCTGATTTTACTCCTAATTATTTTTCCCAAATACCGGAACTGTATAAGAAATATGTTGAGGTTGATGTTTTACTAGCTACAGTGTCACCAATGGATAAACACGGTTATTTTAGCTTTGGGGTTTCAGTTGATTATACCAGTAAGGTAGCTGAACAGGCTGCTCTGGTTATACTTGAAGTTAATGAAAATATGCCTAGGACCCTAGGGGATTCCTTTATTCATGTGAATGATATAGATTATTTAGTTAATAATAATCAACCTTTGCCAGAATTAACAATTAACCCACCAACTGAAACAGAACAAAAGATTGGTAGTTATGTTGCCAAATTGATTGAAGATGGTTCTACTATTCAGTTAGGGATTGGTGGTATCCCTAATGCCATAGCTCAGGCTCTGGTAAATAAAAAGGATCTTGGAGTTCATAGTGAGATGCTTACTGATGGTATGGTTGATTTAGTGGAAAAAGGGGTAATTAATAACAAAAAGAAGACTTTACATTCTGGCAAAATAATTGGTGCTTTTGCCTCAGGAAAACGAAAACTGTATGATTTTTTAGATGATAATCCTATGGTAGAAATGCATCCGGTTTCTTATGTTAATGACCCAGTGGTTATTAGCCGTAATAATCAAATGATTTCTATTAATTCAGCAATAGAGATTGATTTATTAGGGCAGTGCTGTGCTGAAAGTGTAGGTGTAAAACAGATTAGTGCCTCTGGTGGTCAGGTTGATTTTATTCGAGGGGCTTTGAGATCCCCTGGTGGTAAAAGTATTATTGCTTTAAAATCAACGGCAATGCAAGGAAAGAAGTCTACTATTGTGCCTATATTAGAAAAAGGAGCTGTAGTTACGACTAGCAAAAATGAAGTTAATTATGTAGTTACTGAATATGGCATAGCCCAACTTAGAGGTAAAACTGCCAGGGAGAGGGCTGCTGCCCTAATTGATGTTGCCCATCCTGCCTTTAGAGATGAATTAAAGGCTCAGGCACCATATCTTTATTAACACAATTTATTAAAAAATATAATATTAAAAAAAACTTCTTATTTTTGGGAACTTTAAGCATATTATTTATAAACTTTTTAAGTCCTAATTATAAGGAGTTTTTCATAAAATTATTAGTTTTTTTGAGAAATGTTTAATCTGAAAATTTTATATTTTGTTTCTTTTAAATTTTCATTCAAAAATATATCTAAATATAGTATAATAATATATTAAGGTAGTAAAGAAATAATAGAAATAAAATTGAGAAAGGGGAATAAGTGCATATGGAACTCTTTCATCTTGATACACTTTATGATGAAAACATAAATTATCAATCAAATTGTGATTTAAAATTCAATCAGAGTGGTAATTTAGAGACAGATCTTTCTTCTATTAGTAAAGGGGTAATAGGTGTAATTTTAAATAAAGATAATATTGGTAATGAAGTTGATATTGACACTTTTTTTCCTTATTTTTCTTTATTGTTTAAAGGGAGGAAAGAAATCCACGCTTATAATACTAAGATTATGTTAAATGAAAATGTCTTTTTTTTAGTAAATCAAAATGTGCATTACAAATATCAAATAACTACCCCTTTTTCTGAATTAATGTTATTTTTTAGCGAAGATTTTATTAATAGTGTACTAGAAAAAATAAAAGATACTAATCCATGTGAAATTTTTCCCAAAAAATATTTAAATATGAATAAAAAAGATTATTATTATGCACAACTAGATAGAGAGGTCAGGGAGACTGCTGTAGAGTTAATTGACCTTTACCAAGCTGAAGATAAAACAAATGATTTCTTAATTAGAATTACCCAGGAGAAACTATTTTTTTATTTATATAAAAAAGGCATCCTAAATCAGGTCCTTGATCTAAGTGATTTCCTGGATAATGATATCTTACAGCAGGGTATCAAATACCTTAATCAACATTTTCAGGAGGATATTAGTATTGAAAAAATGTGCTCTGAAATAGGTATTAGTTTTAATAAATTTAATGAGTTATTTAAGGAGAATATGAAGATAAAACCCGGACATTATTTGATTGAGTTACGAATGAATCAAGCTCGTAAATTATTGAGCAAGAGTGATATATCAGTTAGTGAGGTAGCTTATCAGGTTGGTTATAACAGCCTTTCATCATTTATTAAACGCTTTAAGGCCTACTTTAAGATTACTCCCAAACAGTTCCAGTTAAAAAACAGAAAACGGCTTGAACAGTATTGTTAAATATGACAGAGGGACAGTTCTTGTCATATTTTATTAAGTACAGTTTAGTAATTTTTTGAATATATTTATTCCTTAAGAATTATACTAGATACTATAATAACTTAAAGTTTGCATTGCTATAAGGGGTAGATAAATGTTAAGAAAACTACTGCGCAAATTAAGGTTTATAGAATTATTAAGGAATGAAAATAATGAAGAAGGTGATCAAGAGGTCGTTGTTGATATTCAGGTAGCTAAGAAACTGCAGGAAAACCTTAGTTATATTGAGAAGAGACTGGGCAAAAGTTCTGATTTTGTCTGTAGAAAAATTAGACTTGGCTCTGAAGATAAAATTGAGGCCGCCATTGTTTATATAGAGGGACTGGTTGATAAGACAAGTATTAGTGAGAATATTTTAAGACCACTGATGATTGATACCAGATTAGTTGCTAATGAAGATACTGCAGTAAATATAGTTAAAGTAATTGAAACTAATACCATTACCAGTGGGGATATAAGATATACGGCAGACCTGGATTGCCTGATTGATTCTCTTTTAACAGGTGAAACGGGGATATTGATCAATAGTTCTAAAAAGGCTCTAATTATCGCCACAAGGGGCTGGGAGGCCAGAGGTATTCAACAGCCGGAAACAGAGGTTGTTGTCAGGGGACCACGGGAAGGATTTACCGAGACACTGCGTACTAATACATCTCAGTTAAGACGGAAAATACATAACCCTAATCTGATTTTTGAGGCAATGAAACTGGGAAAGCAGACCAAAACTGAGATTTGTATAGCATATATTAAAGGTCTGGTCAATGATAAATTGGTAGAAGAGATAAAAAGGAGGTTGGAAGGTATAGAAACAGATGCAATTCTAGAATCGGGTTATATCGAGGAATTCATTGAAGATGCCCCCTTTTCACCCTTTCCTACCATAGCAAATACTGAAAGACCAGATGTTGCAGCTGCCAAGTTATTAGAGGGAAGGGCTGCTATTTTAATTGATGGGACCCCTTTTGTCTTAACTGTACCAATGTTATTTGTAGAAAGCCTGCAGATTGCAGAGGATTATTACTCAAGGCCGTTTTATACGACAATAATTCGCTGGATAAGAATTGTTGCTTTATTTATAAGCATATTATTACCTGCTACTTATGTAGCCTTAGCTACCTTTCATCAGGAGATAATACCTACCCCCCTTTTAATTACCATGATTGCCGCCAGTGAAGGTACCCCTTTTCCAGTCTTTGTGGCAGCTATCTTTATGGGGATTGTTTTTGAGATTTTGCGGGAGGCCGGTGTACGTTTGCCCAGACCGGTCGGTCAGGCGGTAAGTATTGTAGGTGCTTTAGTAATAGGTGAGGCTGCCGTTTCAGCCGGTCTGATTAGTGCCCCACTGGTGATTATGGTGGCTTTAACAGCTATCTCCAGTTTTGTGGTTTCATCACAGGCTGATGCAGCAACAGTATTACGGTTTATACTGGTGATACTGGCCGGTTCTTTAGGGGCCTTTGGGATAATTATAGGTTTGTTAGGGCTCTTAATACATATGACTTCACTGCGTTCTTTTGGGGTTCCTTATCTTTCCCCCTTAGCCCCTTTAAGTCTGAGGGATTTAAAAGATGTGCTGGTAAGGTCTCCCTTATGGGCTATGTTTACCCGGCCGAGGACTATTGCCTGGCAGGATCCCCAGCGGCAGGACTTCAGGATGATGCCACATCCACCCCAGGATAGGGATAAATCTGAAGCTGAGGCAGATAGTAGTGATAATGAATGAAAGTAAAAAGGTGAAATAGGTGAAAAAGAAATTACTTAAATATATAATTTTTACTATCTTATTGTTTTTACTATTATTATTAACGGCCTGCTGGGACCGTAAAGAACTGGATGATCTGGCAGTTGTTGCTGGAATAGCTATTGATTATGACCAGGAAACAGAAGGAATAAAACTAACTGCCCAGATAATCAAGGCAGGTGAAGTAGGACAGCCCCAGGGAGGTGGGGAAGGGGGTTCTTCCGCTAAAGAAGAAGGGGCAGAGACTGTCTGGGTTGTTGAAAGTACAGGTGAGACGCTTTTTGATGCTGTTCGGAATTTTACCTTCCAGTCTTCCAGGAAATTATATTTTCCCCACAATAATATAATAGTATTTAGTAAAGAGCTGGCCGAAAAAGGGATTACCCCATACCTCAGTTTTTTTATTAGGGACCATGAAACAAGGAATATGGTCTGGGTTTTGATAGCTGAAGACCAGGCAGGTGATGTAATGAGGGTTAAGACAGACCTGGAAGAAATACCAGCTGTTGGGATTGCTAGAATGATTGAAGACAGGGTTGCAACTTCAGAGATAAGTGGGGTTATGCTGCAGGAATTTTTAACTATGTTAATAAGTAAAACCACAGACCCTGTAGCTACACCTCTCCGTATTTTAGAAAAGGCCGGAGAAAAAAAGCCCCTGATTGAGGGAACAGCGGTTTTTAAAGGGGATAAATTGCTTACTCACCTAAATACCAAAGAGACCCGCGGCCTTTTATGGGTAAAGGGTGAGGTGGAGAGTGGGATTATTGTCATTAAAGACCCTCGGGACAATAAAATAAGTTTAGAAATTACTAAAGCCAGTAGTAAGGTAAAGGCAGAAATTACTAATGGGGAGTATAAGATTAAACTTAAGGTCTCTACAGAAGGAAATATTGGGGAGCAGATGGGTGTTACCAATTTAGCTACTGGCAAAATGATTGCCTATCTGGAAAGACAGAAACAAGAGGCTGTAAAGAGGGAGATTGAGGCTGCTCTCAAGAAGGCGAAAGAATACAAGACAGATATCTTTGCTTTTGGGGAAGCCTTTCACCGTAAATACCCTAATAACTGGCAGGAGATCAAAAGAGATTGGGATAATATTTTTCCTGAAATAAAGGTAAGTATAGAGGTAGACTCCCTGCTGCATCATGCTGGTTTAAATCTTAAACCACCGATTCCGGTAAAAAAATAAGAGAGAGGGTAGTAGATGGCATTAGAGAAGGGCAAGATTTCCAGTTCACAACTTATTTTTTTGGTAATAGCTAGGTCGTTAGGTGTTGGTTTTGTCATCCCTCCTGGGGCTACTGTTAATCAGGATGCCTGGATAGCTATTATCTCTGCCCTATTTGTAGGGCTTATCCTGACCCTGGTTCAGCTTAGTTTAGCTGCTAGATTTCCAGGGGAGACCCTGGTAAGAATAAGTGAACTTGTTTATGGGAATTTTCTTGGCAGATTAATTTCCCTGCTTTATATTTTGTTTTTTTTTCACATATCATCTTTACTGGTAATCGATTTTTCTAATTTCTTTAATCTCCTTTTTATGACCAGTACTCCATTTATTGTCTTTATGATTTCAATTACACTGGTGGCGGCATCTGGGGTCAGGAATGGAATTGAAGTAATTGCCCGCTGTGCTCAGTTTATTATACCGATAGTTTTTATTAGTACACTCCTTACTGGTATTTTGTTAGCAAAGGATTTTAATCTAGAGAATTTCCAGCCTGTCTTTGAGGCATCAGTCCCGAAAATGGCCTGGGTAGTTTACCGTACTGCCATTTTCTCTTTTTCTCCTATTTATTTTTTGATGATAATCCCCTTTACCAATAAACAGGGGGAGGTAAAAAAGTCAGTAATCAAGGCTACCTTTATATCGGCATCATTACTGATTTTTGTAGCAGTTAGAAATATCGGGGTACTGGGGATTACGGGAGGCATCTATACTTACCCCTCTTTTCAGGCAGTGCGTTTAATAAATTATGGAGAAATACTTACCCGGCTAGAGATATTAATAGCCCTAAATTTTATGGGGAGTGGGTTTTTACAATATGCATTTACTTTTTATATTACCACACTTGCTGGGGCACAATTATTAAACCTACGGACCTATCTCCCTCTGGTTCTGCCGATCGGTGTACTGCTTACCTTTCAACTTCACTATTATAATATAGTAGAGACCATGGAATATCAGAATGTCTACCCTTTTATTGCTACTATATTTCATGTAATCATACCGGTGATGACTTTAATTATTGCTACCATCCGCAAATTACCTCGGGGGGAATCATAAATGCTAGGGATAATTGCTGTTTTTACCATAATAGCTTTTTTTGAACTACCCGGCCTAATACGCCGAAAATACTGGCGGGAGGTAATAGCCTTTTCTTTACTGTTATTTTTGGGTTTTGTCTTATATACCCTGCGGCATTTTGGAGTAAAATTCCCTTCTATTACCAGGATTTTGATTGATCTAATACAGCCGATTTTACCAGGCTGGATTTCCAAATAGAAGAAAATAATGATGTTTATTTTGGTCTAAAAATATGGTATACTCTAGTAATGGTTAAAAATAAGAGAATAAATCTATAAGAGAAGAGGTAATGTAAAAATGAGTATTTTTGAAGCAATTATGTTGCTGTGTTTTGGGGCTGCCTGGCCATTATCTATCTATAAATCATATACTTCCAGGGATAACTCCGGGAAAAGTATTTCTTTTTTGTATATAATTTTAATAGGGTATATTGCCGGGATAATTCATAAATTGTTTTATAATTATGATTTGGTAATTTATCTTTACATTTTAAACTTTTTAATGGTAGTGACTGATATAATGCTATATTATAGGAATAAAGGTTTATCCAGAACTTAAAATTTATTTAAGAAAGAGCTATGATAAGAAAAAAGACTACTGGAAAATTTCCAGTAGTCTTTTCTATATATAGTATTTATCTCGATTTGTGTCTGAAATTTATCAGTTTTGCCGTATTTTTTTTATTAAAAATACAAAGATATAATAAATAAGAACTATTAATATAATAATTACAGCCAGCCAACCTGATATAACCAGAAAGGAAGAAGTGAAATTATAGTGTTTAATAGAATAATTAAATACCTTAAATTAATCAAAAAATTAATAGATAATTATCAGACCAAGGGATTGAATTGATTAATTGCCAAGATTGATTCCAGTATTTATAATGTCCCTTCACCTGGAAAGAGTGATGACTTGATAGTAATTGAAGTGTTTAATGCTAGGACAGCTATAATCCCTGAGCTTAAGAAAGATAATATTAGGTTTAAGATAGAAATAAATTCTGAAGGTACCTTAGTAGAACAACAGGGAGATATCGATACCTCTAAACCAGCAGTGATAACAATAATTGAAAAGAATTTAGAAAAGATTATTAAAAAAGAAGTAGAAAATACGATAGATATAGTTCAAAAAAAATACCAATCAGATGTTTTTGGTTTTGGGAGTCTTTTTAATCAAAAATACCCTCAAGACTGGCAAAAAATTAAGGAAGATTGGAATGAAATATTTCCCCAGGTAGAATGTTCAGTTAAAGTTAAAACAGAAATCAGGAGGACTGGTTTATTATTAGAGGCTATGGATATTAGCAAATGAAAAGACAGTGTTAAGGTTGATTATTCTATAAAAGAGGGGATATAATTTATAAAATAAATACTATTACTTTGTTAAATAGTTGGCGTAGTGTTTTCTTAACTCATGTAAATTATTTAGTTTCTTTAGATATTTTTCTTCATTATTAATAGTAATTCCAACTATTAGGGCCTCAATCAGAGCCATAGGTGTAACCATTGTATGGAACTCCCAGATCTCACCCCGTTCTACATATAAAATGATATCACTTGTTTTATTCATTTCAGAGACAATTAGATCGGTAATCAAGATTGTTTTAAACCCTATTTTCTTTTTATAATCCAGAATGATCTTGATTTCAGGTGAAACATTAAAAAAACCAAAAATGATTATCAGATCATCTTTGCTTAAGTTTATAAGATTTTCAAAGAGTTCTTTACCACTTTTGGCCATCTTATTTACATTAAGTCCAAATCTGTTGAGTCGAAAAAACAATAGATTAGCTACACTTTCACTTGGACCTGGACTAAAAATATAGATGTCTTCAGCAGTATTTATTGATTTAATTGCCCTATTAAAATTATCATTGGAAAGATATTCTATAGTTTTTTTAAGGTAGTTGATTGTTTTGTTAATTATCTGGGCACCAATATCTTCATCCCTTATTTCATTTAGGATTGATTTCATTTTATTGGCCGGACTTATTTCATAATTGTTTTTAATGTGGTTTTTAAAGTCTTTAAATCCTGAGAATCCAATAGAAACGCAGAACCTTGATATTGTTGCAATACTTACACCTATGGCCTTAGATAATTCCTGTAAGTTCAGATAAGGGACTTTACTCATATTTTTAGTGATGAAATTAGCAATTTTTTTTTCACTCTTGGATAGTTGATTAATATCGATATCTAAATTATAAATTTTCATGATTATCTCCTTATAAGTTAATTCAAATTACTTTTATTATAATACAAATTGTAAAAAATGTAAAAGCGTATGAAAAAATATTTACAATAATTTATTTATGAAAAAATATTTACAAAAACGTAACTTTTAGTTCATTTAATGTTAACAAATAAGAAGTATAATAAACTTGTAAATGTTGTCAGATAGAGAATAAATATTTAGAGGGGATGATTTGAGAATGAATAAAGGAAAGGATATTACCTTAACACAGTCTCAAAAGACAATGGTTTTTATACTAGCAATGGCTTTGTTTGGTATGGCAGATTTAATTACAGAGATTGTACCAGAATTTGCAGTAGGTCCAATTGAATTTTCTGTCTCGTATTTTGCTTTTATACCACTGATTCTATGTATCTTATTTGACCCATTATATGCAGCTTTGGGTGCTTGTTTTGGTGAAATAATTTTTGCAGATTTACTAATGGGCGATTTTGGAGGATTAGGAGAATTAGAGGGGTTTATTCAACTGGTGATAGGTTTATATGTTGCTGGATTATTAGTAAAAGACCCCCAAAATAAAAAACAATTAGTAATCGCTTCATTTGTAGGTATTGGAATTGATCAGATGCTTAGTTCAATAGTGGATATTTCTAAAGTATGGATTGGAATTGAAAAATTAGAGGCAATTCCTGGGTTGCCCGAGAGTATCCTTGTCTTAGAAGGATTAAGTTTTATTAATGAAATGGTAATTACCGGGTTTTTATTTGGTGTTTTACCAACAATGTATTTAGTACCACGTTTACATGGTAAGATAGAACCATTATTGGGTATCAAACCCCGTGAACAAATGAAATCGACCCCGATGACCAGTCTTATTACTTCAAGATTAATTATTAGTACAGTAGTATTTGCTTTTATTGCTACTATTGCAGAGTTTATCTCTGAAATGGATATTAATTTTGCTGTCTGGGAGCCTGATTTCTTAGATAAATATGGTACAGGCTTTATCTGGGTTGGAGTAATAATTGCTATAGTGCTTATTATTTCTATTATAACTTATGCTAGAAATAATAAAAAAAATGATGATATTGCTATGTGATTTCTTTAGAAGTAAGAAGTTCTTAAATGAAATTTTTTATAATTCGAAAAAGTTTTATAAGCAATAAAAAGTTATTTCAGGGTATAAAAGTTCCTTAAATAACTTTTTTGCTTAAAGTCAGAGCTAAAAATGAGATATTGTTAAAATAGAGGGGAAGGGGTTATTAATATGGAGGAAATTATAAGTATAAAGGATTTATCTTTTAAGTATCCAGGTGCAAGTGATAAGGTTTTAAATAATATTAATCTCAGGATCTTTCAGGGGGATTTTATAGCTATTATTGGTGGTAATGGTGGTGGAAAAACGACCCTCTGCAAAACTTTTAATGGTTTAATTCCTCATTATCATGTAGGGGATTTTGTAGGTGAGGTTATAGTTGCTGGTCATAATACACTGGGTACATCAGTGGCTTCTCTGGCACAAAAAGTTGCTTACATATATCAAGATTTTGAGAATCAACTAGTACGTTCGACTGTCTATGATGAGGTTACCTTTGCCCCTTTGAACTTTGGTTTAAGGAATTATCAAGAAAGGGGTGAATATGCTCTGGAGATATTGGGTCTTAAATCAATTCAGAATGAATTCATCTGGGAATTAAGTGGTGGACAGAAGCATATGGTAGCCCTGGCAGGGGTGTTGGCCTTGAATCCTGATATTATAATTATTGATGAACCGGTTGCTCAACTTGATCCCTTTAATGCTCAAATGATTTATGAAAACTTAGCAATGCTTAATCAGGAACATGGTAAAACTATTATTGTGATTGAA
The DNA here is from genome assembly GCF_003953885.1 of Halocella sp. SP3-1. Lineage (GTDB taxonomy): Bacteria > Bacillota > Halanaerobiia > Halanaerobiales > DTU029 > Iocasia > Iocasia fonsfrigidae. Next base: position 1,582,783 of record NZ_CP032760.1, read on the forward strand.
CATCACACCGAGTTTATTGCAAGTTATTGTCAGAATGTAATAATGATGGATAGTGGAAGGGTCTTGTGGCAAAAATCTGTTAATAAGGCCTTATCTATGGTTGAAGAATTAAAAGAAAGCAATATTTATCCACCACAGGTGACACAGGCAGTTTGTTCTTTATTTAAAATAGAGGGTCAGTATCCTATCACTATTGAGGAGGCTTTACCATATTTCTCTCAGGGTAATTGTTTAGAACTAAGCATAAAAACTGAAGATGATAATCAACTAAAAAATAAGCAGACTGATGAAAAACCCCTTATAAGTTTCAAAAATCTTAGTCATAGTTATAAGACACTAAAGAAAAAATCAGCAAAGGCTCTTAGTAATATTAATTTGTCTTTTTATAAAGGTGACCGGGTAGCCTTAATCGGTAATAATGGTTCAGGGAAATCGACTCTGCTTAAATTAATAACAGGGATAATAAAACCCCAGGAGGGAGAAGTCATAGTTTGTGGAAAAAATACTAAAGATACATCTTCAGAACAATTAGCTGAAAGAGTAAGCTATATTTATCAAAACCCTGAGGAAATGTTTATAAATGATAATATTAGCCAGGATATTGAATATTATCTGCAGGCTAGAAAAATACCTGCTTATAATAAGTTTGTCAATCAAATTATTAAAACATTAGGACTGACTGATATTCAAAATCATGATGGAAGACTCTTAAGTGGGGGACAGCAACGGCGCGCCTCACTGGCAATTGGGACTGGTACAAAGCCCTCAGTTATATTATTAGATGAACCGACGGCTAGTCTTGATATGCTTAGTCGAAAAGAGATGTTTGCGATGATTAACAGATTGGAAGATTGGGTAAATACAGTTATTGTTGCTACCCATGATATGGAATTAGTAGGGGAATGGGCAGACAGGGTAATTGTTTTAAATGAGGGAAAAGTCTTTATCGATACCGATCAATATGGTGTTTTTGGAGATGAAAAGGTATTAGAACAAACTAATTTGTGTCCTCCACAGATTGTGAAATTAAGTAGAAGACTAGGCATGAAACCTGTTGCTTTGAGTGTGAAAGACTTTATATCCAGGTTAGGAGGAGATAAACTTGAAGCGATTTAGTGATAAAATAGCTGCAGTTTTATCTGTTGAAACCATTAAAATGGCCTTAATGAAGACTGCTTATGGGACCCAGGATACCTTTCTGGCTAAATTGGATTCCAGGATACTTATAATTTGGTATATCTCTTTTGCGATTATTCCCTGGTTTTTTCATAATAAGACAATTCTATTGGGGCTGTTTATATTTATGCTAATTATAACTTTTATCTCTCATGTTAGCAATTTAATAATTTTTTTACTTTCGATGAGTATAGTGACTGAATTAGGGTCAATGGTGGTGGTAGCCTATATTTTGGGGAGTGGAATGGAGGTTTTTTTACCATTATTAATTTTAACAATGAAGTTGACTACTATTGCTCTGGCTAGTATAGCAGTATTCACCAGTATGGATCCCGAGAAATTTAGTGATGTCCTGTTGAGTTTTGGTATTGCTGGTAGGTATAGTTTTGGGGTTTCGTATGCCTACAGGATCTTACCAGTCTTATTTGAAGAGTATAATAATATATTTAATTCTTTTCGTTTAAGGGGAAAAACTCCGGATAATAAAGGGATTTTAGGGTATCGATATGTTTTTTACCTGATCAAAATAGCAATTTTGGCCTTTTATCCCATGATATTAAATACGGCCAAGCGAACCAGAACTACGGTAGAAGCCCTAGAATTAAAAGGATTTACATATGCCTTAGATAAGCCGAAAGTAAAGAAGTTGAAATTAGCATATATGAAGATAGGAAAAAGGGATATTCTCTTTTTAATAGTATCAATTCTTATAGTTGTGGTCATAATTTTAACTGGTAAAAATTATCCATTATAAGGGGTGGGAAAATGTATATTGATTTTCATTGTCATACAAAGTTATCCAAAAAGTTTGAGTTTGAATTAAATAGTTTTAATAAGGTAATAACAGTTGCCAGAAAAAAAGGTTTAGATGCAATAGTCCTAACTGAACATTTTCATACTATAAATTTTTTTAATATCTATAATACCTTGGATAAGGCTTATGAATATAAACATGATTACTATGATCTAGGTAGTTTTAAGGTTTTTTGCGGGATGGAAGTTGATATTAGAGAAAGTGGACATATATTAATTATCGGGAGGAAAGAAGATGTTCTGGATATAAGGGGTTTGTTTTCCAAAAACATTAGTGAAGCTGATTATCCTGCTTTAAAATATTTGTTAGATGAAGCTGACAAACGTAAGATGATTAAAATTGGGGCACATCCAGCCAAAAAAAGTCATTATTTAATGGATATGGATACTGATTTATTAAAAAGATTAGATGGTCTAGGTCTTAATGGAAAAGACCTGAAAAATAGAGATAAGGTAACAAGATTGTCTAATAAAATAGATATACCCTTGATAGCAGGGAGTGATACCCATCATATTTTACATATGGGTACTGTAAAAAATCATTTTTACAGTGAGTATGAAAAGATAGCTGATCTAAAAATTGCTATTCAAAACAGGGAATTTGAAACTATTATTACTAAAGGGGCACGTTTAAAAGCCTGTATTGGTCAGCTTGTTAAAAAGATGGCTAAAACATTAAAAGAGGCCCAGTAAAAAGAAAATTGTATAAATACCCCCTTGATATTATAGCTAAAATGAAGTAAACTATATTTAATAATAATTATTCTTATTAAATATAGTAGTGGAGGTAATAAGATGAAGATTTATTCGTGGAATGTAAATGGAATCAGGGCTATTAAAAGGAAGGGTTTTCTGGATTGGATGGTAGAGGAACAGCCAGATATTATCGGGCTTCAGGAAACCAAAATTCAGGATGAACAGATAAGTGATGATTTAAGAGATATTGAGGGATATAAATCCTATTTTTCCTTTGCGGAAAGAAAGGGTTATAGTGGTGTGGCCCTTTATACAAAAAAAGAACCTATCTCAGTCAGACATGGTCTTGGGATAGAACGTTTTGATAAGGAAGGCCGGGTTTTAATGGCAGAATACCCTGAATTTACACTTTTAAATGTCTATTTCCCGAATGGTAAAAGAAATAAGACAAGGCTAAAATATAAACTAGACTTTTATGATGATATCCTGGATTTTTGTGAAGGTCTGAGGAAAAAGGGTCAGGAGTTAATTATCTTTGGTGATTATAATACTGCCCATCATGAGATAGATTTAAAGAACCCCAAAGCCAATGAAGATACCTCGGGGTTCTTACCCATTGAAAGGGAGTGGTTTGATAAACTTCTGAAATATGGTTATCTTGATACCTACCGTTATTTTTACCCTGATAAGGTAGAGTATTCCTGGTGGAGCTACCGAACCAGGGCCAGGGAGAGGAATGCTGGCTGGAGAATAGATTATCACTTTGTCTCAGAGGGACTGGCAGAAAAGATTAAAGATGCTGAAATAATGACTGATGTTATGGGTTCAGACCATTGTCCGGTTACACTGGAATTAGAACTAAGTTAAAGGAGAGGTATAGATGGCAGATTTTAAAGATTTTAATAAATTGGATATCAGAGTTGGAGAAATCATCAAGGCAGAGCTTTTTGTAAAAGCAAATAAACCTGCCTATAAACTATGGATTGATTTTGGTAAGCAAATTGGCATTAAAAAATCCAGTGCCCAGATTACTGAGTGTTATCAGCTAGATGAACTGATAGGAAGGCAGGTTTTAGGAGTGGTAAATTTTCCTCCCAAACAGATTGCTGATTTTATGTCAGAGGTACTGGTGTTGGGAGTTTATGCTAAACAAGGTGTAGTCCTAATTCAACCTGAACAGCCTGTAAAAAAGGGTGATAAATTAGGTTAATGACAAGGGGACGGTTCGTCTGTCATTTTACAGACCTATAGGGGATAAGCTGTAAAATCTTTTGTTGACAATTGACCAGTCAATGTTTTGTTTAAATACCTCCAGGTATCTCTCTTTATTAATTCCAAAATCGATCATATAGGCATGTTCATAGACATCTAGAACCAGTAATGGCCAGGCATGCCATACTACCCCCACATTATGGGCGTCTTGCATTATATTATGAAGTGATTCATCTCGATAATCATAGGCGAGAACAGCCCAGCCTCTGGCTACTCTAGCAGTACGCATAAAGTCATTTAACCAGTTACGGTAGTTTCCAAAATCCCTGTTGATTAGCCAGATTAATTCTCTGGCCGGGTTAACATTTGTTTGAGCGAGATTTGCAAAATATAATTCATGGAGGACAATTCCATCAAGGGAATAAGTTTCTCCTTCTTTTAGACCTCTATATTCGTAATTGGTCTGCTCTTCAGTTGAAAGAGTAGTCATAATATTTTCCAGTGAATTGATATATCCCAGGTAAAGTTGATAGTGTTGGTTTAATTGGTTTTCCGAGATCCCCTTAACATCATCAAAATTGAAAATCTTCGGTTCGACAGCCACAGCATAATCACCACCTTATAAATAAGATATAATTAGTATATGTAACAATTGCTAGGGCAGTGTTTGAAAAAATTGTGACACCGGGACGGTTCTCCTGTCATGTTAATAAATTTCAGAGATAGAATACTTATTAAATTGGTAAAAGTTTTACCTGTATTTTGAGGCTTTTTTAGGAATAATAAAATAATGAATGATTAATATTGGGGGGTAAAGTATGTCCAATTCTAAATATGGGGTTTTAATCGGAAGAGTAGAAGAAATAAAGGCAGACCCAGCCAGGGATAAAACACCACATTATAAGATAAACATATGGATCAGGGATGATGAAATTTACAAGGTGCTTATAAACTGTCAGTCTATTAACGATAAATCACCACAGTTATTATATTATATGGGAGAGGTCTGCCAGGCAGAAATAACCGGTATTCTGCAGAATATGGAGTATGGATTTCATGAAATTGATTATGCTAATAATATAAATCCTAAAATTGCCGTTGATTATATACGTAGTGGTTTATTTGATCCCCATAAGATGAAAGTAATACCCTATGATATATCAGGGAAATATGACCTAAGGGGACTAATTGAAAAAGACATGAAAAAAGCCTTAAATAACGATGGGATTACTATTTATGTTTTTGGGATTCATTATAATAATGATGATAAAGGAATTCATAATATTCATATGAACCAGGGGAATATTGAGTTTTATAGTGATGAAAACCGCATATATCATGATGGTTGTTTTTTTCTACATTTTACTGAAGAAGATAAATGGCTTGGATATTTCCTGGCTTTTCAAAATCAGTCCTGGTGCACAGATGACGGAGGTAATCCGCTGGAAGGTAGTTATAAAGAGGCCTATCCCACTGGAGAATGTTGTTATAATACAGTTAAGATAAAGGGATAATTAATATTATAATAAATTATGAAATAGGAATAAAATGAATGGGGGAGATATTATTTATCACTTTATAATGGAGCATTTTATAAAACCATTTGTAGATCGGATAAGTGATGATTTAGGAGAAAAACTATTAAGGGATAATTATACAGAAAATCTCTGGGAGATGTATTCGACTACTAAAAAGGTAACACCACAGTTGGTGGTGGAAACGAGTATGAGGGCTGAAAGGCGAACCCCAATTTCACGTCCTTTTGGCAGTCCATATAAGTTTTCTGACTGGGATAAATTATTGTTTAACCCTGTTCATTTAAAGAGGTTACCTACTCCAACGAATACGAAGATTATTACTAAAACGGTTATTGGGCCTGCTGTTGAAAATCCACTGGAGATTGAAATCCCGATAATAATTGCTGGTATGTCATATGGTGGTGCATTAAGTAAAAAATGCAAGATTGCTTTAGCCAAGGCCTCTAAAATAGCTAAAACTGCCACTAATTCAGGTGAAGCACCCTTAATAATGGAAGAAAGGGAAGCAGCAGATAAGTTTATTCTTCAGTATAATCGGGGTGGCTGGGCAGAAGAGATTGATGATTTAAGTAAGGCTGACATGATAGAAATTCAACTGGGGCAGGGTGCTCAGGCAGGTGCACCGATGAGGACACCTGCCAGTCAGATTGATTCTGAGATGAGGACTATTTTCAAACTTGATAAAGGTGAAGATGCTGTTATTCATTCCCGTCTACCTAATGTTAATAGTAGTAATGATTTTATTAATTTAGTTAATGACCTGCATGCTAAATTAACTGTTCCCATAGGTCTGAAAATAGCAGCTACCCATTACCTGGAAGAAGAACTGGAGATAGCTGTTCAGGCTGGTATTGATTTTATTGCCATTGATGGTGTAACAGCAGGTACCCATGGGGGGCCGACTATCTTACAGGATGATATGGGTTTGCCAACTTTACCTGCCCTAGTAAGAACCGTTGAGTTTCTGGAGGAGAAAGGAGTTAAAGATAAGGTTAGTATTATAGCCGGGGGTGGGTTAATAACACCAGGTCATTTTTTGAAGGCTTTGGCCCTGGGCGCTGACGCAGTTTATACAGGTACTGCAGCACTACTGGCCTTAGCACATACTGAGGGATTAAAGGCAACCCCTTGGGAACCACCTACCAGTCTATTATTACATAGTGGTAGATTAAAAGATGAACTGGATGTAGATAAAGCAAGCAATTACCTGGCTAATTTTCTCAAGTCATCTATTGCAGAAATGAAACTGGCTGTCAAGGCCATGGGCAAAGAGGATTTTAAGGAATTAAATAGGGATGACCTTTGTTCTATTGATAAAGAATTGGCAGAACGTATAGGGATTGACTGGGTTTATAATTGAAACTTGAAAAAAATTATTCTTCGTTATACATAGGAACAATATGGGCCCAGGTCTTTATCTTACCGTATTTAACAAAATTATTATAAATATCTAATTCTTCTTCCAGGAATTTTAAAAATACTTTACGTAAATCATCATTTCTAGTTGAGTCAATAATAGACCTGACATGTAGATCTGTAGCGCTTTGAATACGGCTTAATAGATTTCGATAGGTAAACTCATCTCTAATTAGCTCTGGATCTATTGGGGTTTCCTGAATCAAGGGTGGTTTTTTGGGTAGTGGTACTTCAAATTTCAAACCCAATTCCTCCAGTTTGCTTATTTGCTGACTGAGTACTTTTTTGCCTATTTGCAAGACTCCTCTAAAATCAGGGTCATGGGTAAATTCCAGGTGTAAGTTTGTAAGACATAATTGATCATAGCGGAGGATAAGATGGTCCCAGATATGTGTTGCTTCTGCTACAGAGAGGGATTCGTTTTTAGCTGGTTTAGTCTTGTATGATGGTGGTATTTCAACCCACCCCTTTAACTTGCCATATTTATACATTGTTTGATATCTATTCAAATTATTTTTAACAAAATCTATCAGGGATTTTCTAAGGTCGTCGGTAGTTGTGGAACTTTTGATTGCGGCCACTAACTCGTGGGTAAAATAGACAATATTTTTAACCATATTTTTAAAAATCACTTCATCAGTTATTACATCAATATTAGTTGTGAACTGAATGTCTTCTTGAGGCATTGAGGGTAATGATATTTTATATTTTATGGCAAAGTTTTTTAGGGTTTTATTTATTTTTTTGTATTCTTCTATTGTATTATTTTCTAGAACCAGGAACTCAGGGTCGTGGATGAAATTCTTAAAAATATTACCTGTGTTGATATTTAGGTTATTTAAGTTAATTAGGTTCCAGATATTATGGGCTTCAGCAGTAGAAATCTGCTTATTTTTAATTCTTTTTTTGTTAAAGATAGAAATGCTATTCATCTTTATTCCCCTTTACTTTGATATGTTATTTATTATTAACAGTTAAACTAAGATTATTCTGCAAATCATATTTTAGTAAAGAGGATTATGTTCTAAGAAGTTATTTATATGGGAATGATTTTTATCTTATTTTTCCCATTATTTTTAGCTAAATACATGGCTTTATCAGCTGCCATTATTAAATCTTCAGGAAGCAGCTTCTTAGTTGGAATGACACTGGTAATGCCCAGGCTTATGGTAATAATCTCTCTATTTGTCGAATTAATATTTGGAATATTTAGGGATTCAATTTTGGCCTGGATTATTTCAGCTTTTTTGCGGGCTTTATCAATGTCTGTATTAGCCAGTAAAACAACAAACTCTTCTCCACCATAACGAGCTACTAATTCATCAGGGGGGGTTAGGGAATGTTTTATTTGTCTAGTAACCTGTTTTATACATTCATCTCCAGCAGTATGACCATAATAATCATTATATGCTTTAAAGTCATCTATATCTATAAAAAAGATTGATACAGGTAGCTGTTCATTTAAGGCCTGTTTCCATTTATTTAGTAGTACTTTGTCAAAGTGTCTCCGGTTCCATATATTAGTAAGGGGATCAATTTTAGATATTTTTTGTAAAGCAAGATTGGCTTTTTCTAGTTCACTTTTTTGTTCTCTTATTTTATCATTGGAAATCTGAATTTCCCTTGTTCGTTCTTTAATGATTGATTCCAGGTTTTCATTGAGTTTCTGTAATTCAATTGACATTTTTTCATTTTCGTTAAAGGCATTGGCAAAACTAACAGCTAAAGCTAGAGAGTTTGTTAAGGCAAAAATTAATAAGCCAAGTGAGGATAGGTTCCCAATTATAATAAAAGATTTAAGAAAGTGGTGGTCATACCTGAGAATACTAAAAAACAGGATATCATTAAGTACAGTAATTAATAAAATCACTGCCCCACTAACAATGTATAGTGAACAAATGTTTTTCATTTTTATTATTTCATCAAGGACAACCCGGTATAATACAGGTATTATGTATATAATTATTATGATTGTAAACAATTGATATCCAGGATTAATATAGGTATAGACCCGGGCAGGGCTTAGGAGTACAAGTAAGATAAACACTGCTACAGTAATTACAGAAATTTTCACTATAGTTTTTTTCATGTATTTTGAAAAAACTGCTTTAAAAAAAATAATTAAAATATAAACACTTAAATAGTAACTTAAGGTGTGTAGTTTATTGAATAATTCCCAATTAAAATCAGGAAATAAGTAGATGAAGAAATATTCCCCCAGTAAAACAGTTCTAATGCTTAGCAATATACAGAATAGGCTGAAGTAAAAAACTGATAATGACTTTTTACGGTACAAATATATTATCAGATGGTAGATTCCCATAATAAATAAAGCACCAAAGAGAAAGAGATTATAGCCCAGTCTTTTGTTATTTTCTGCAAGGATATTTTTTTCTTCTCCCAGCATAATACTCTGTAGGATACCACCACTTCGATGATAGAAGTTAGCTACCTGTATAATTATTTCATTTTCTTCTTCAGGTTTAAAAAAGGCCAGTTGTGGCAGGTATTGTGGGTCTGTTTCAACTCTGCTGGTACCAACTTTACCGGCAGAGGCTATTAGTTTACTATTTATCCATAATTTATATGATGTTAAGATGGGTGGTATTCTTAGACCAATTAAGTCAGTGTTATTTTTTATATGAATTCGCAGACGATATGTAGCATATCCCATGCCTGGTAATTTTTTATCTTGAAGTTGATAACCGTTCCAGGCAGTAGGAACCTCAACAATACTGCTGGGTTCCAGGTTTTTTTCTTGGAAATCGGTCGGTTCTAGTAGCTGCTTCCAGTAAAATTCCCATTTGCCATTTAAATTAATATTCTTTTCTGTCAGGTCATAGTTACTTAAATCTATTATTTCTGCTTTGGTAATAGAGGTGAAATTAAGCAGAAAAGTGCATAATAATATAATAATAAAAATTAGTTTTCTTTTAGACATATACAGTTACCTCTCATTTTAAAATTGATTTGCTATATCTTTTTTATAGAAATATAAATGTAAAAATTTTAGGTAAATTGTCATATTATATACTTCAAGACAGAGAAAGCAATTCCTTTTTTAAAGATAATACTTCAAGTTATAGTAAATGGGTAAAAAAAGCAATATATAAATGGTAGCTTTATAAAATTATATAAAAAGGATATAGTTACATTATTTCTGAACAAAATAATAAATTCTTTACAACAAAGCATACATCTAGTAATATATAAGTTAAATCAGATTAAGAGGCGGTGAAAAATTATGCTAAAAAAGAGATGAGTCAGAAGTTAATAAAAAATATTTATTAAATTACTAATGTGTATTTAGTGTACCTCTTAAAATAAAAATGAAATAGTTGTTGTAAATAAGTATATCAGGTCCAGTGTCTAGAAGAAAAAATAATTTTCAAGGAGGTATTGCTGTGGATTATAAAAGACAAATAGGATTAGTAATTGGTGTGTTAACAGCAGTAATTATTTGGAATCTAAAAATAACAGGTCTTTCAACAGAAGGCCAAAGATGTTTAGCTCTTAGTTTGATGACCGTCATTTTCTGGGCAACTAAGGTAGCCCATCCAGGTTATGTATCTGGACTTTATTTGGTAAGTTTGGTTTTATTTAATATAGCACCTGAGGAAAATGTTTTTATTATCTGGACAACCCCCATAATTTATCTGGTAATAGGAGCTTATTTAATAGCTGGAGCAGTGGAATCATCAGGGCTGGGTGAGAGAATTGCTTATAATTTTATTATTAAGTTTGTTGATTCATATAAAAGTGTGATAGTTTCAATATTTGTACTTACTTTTATTTTAAGCTTATTAATTCCCCATCCCTGGCCACGGGCATTTTTAATTATGTCGGTTATGGCAGTTGTCATAAAAAATGCTAATTTATCAAAAGAGGATGCTGCCAAAATTGGTTTAACAGTATTTGCTTCTTCAGTACCTATTTCCATGATTTTTCTTACAGGAGATAGTACTATTAACATTATAGCTGTTGAGTTTTCTGGGGTAGACTTAAGTTGGTTGGGTTGGTTTTTACAGATAGGAATACCAGCTACTTTAGCCAGTATATTCACACTTATTCTTATCTTACTACTATTTAAACCTAGTTCAGAATTTAATATTAATAAAAATCAAATAAGAAAAAAACTGACTGACTTAGGGCCTCTAAGCAAAAAGGAAAAAAGAACAATCTTCTGGCTTAGTTTTGTTCTAATTTTATGGATGACTGATTCTATTCATGGTATATCATTAGGTTGGATTACACTACTGGTTGCTATGTTGATGAGTATGCCAGTAATAGGAGATGTGTTAACTGCTAAAGACTGGAATCATGTACCAGTTCATGTACTTATTTTTTTAACGGCAGCTATATCAATCGGAAAGATTGGGGAATTAACAGGTATGAATTCCTGGATTGCTTCAGTAGTTTTACCATCTAATATTCCTACAAATTATTTTATACTTGCGCTGCTAATTGGTGTTATTTCAATTTTTTTACATATGATTCTGGGAAGCGTTATTGCAGTAATGGGGATTGCAATTCCAGCTTTTTTATTTTTTATAGATAGTTCTTTAATGAGCCCTTTAGTTCCAACTTTATTAGTTTATTCAGCAATTGCCTTACATTACATTTTTCCTTTTCATCATTTAAATATGTTAGTAGGATTAGGGAAAGAAAATGGCATGTATTCTGATAGAGATGTAATTAGATTAGGATTTCCACTAACTATAATAGTTCTGATAATATTACTTTTTGAAGTAGTATGGTGGAGATTTACAGGATTATTATAATTTTTTTAAGTTAAATATATTATTAAACCACATTTAGGTTATTAGATTATGCTGGGTGTGGTTTTTATATTTTCTAACAAAATATACCTCTTGGAAGACGAACAGATGTGTGATAATATTTAAATTAAAGACATACATATATTCGTATAGGAGGATAATTCAAAAATGAATAATGATATTAATTATGAGCGGCTGCCGAAAAACAAAATACTCTGTGTTGATATCAAGTCTTTCTTTGCCAGTGTTGAGGCAGTTGACCGAAATTGGGATCCCTTAAAGGTGTGTCTGGCGGTAGTAGGAGACCAGAGTAGAGCGGGGGCAGTTGTCCTGGCAGCATCTTCTGCGCTAAAAGAGAAATATAATATTAAAACTGGTAATAGGTTATATGATATACCCCGTGTGCCTGAAATAAAAATAGTAGATGCCCGCATGGGGCTTTATTTAAACCGTTCACTTGAAATCACCCTTTTATTTAGAGAGTTTGTTCCCCTGAGTGCTATTCATATTTATTCAATTGATGAATCATGGTTAAAATTAAATGGTACAGAAAGATTGTGGGGTAATAGTCGGCAGGCTGCTATGTTGATAAAGGAAAAGTTAGCAGAAAAATTTACCCTGCCTTCCAGTATGGGTATAGGTCCTAATATGTTTTTAGCTAAAGTAGCTATGGATATTGAGGGTAAAAAGAAAGGCCTTGCGGAATGGAGCTATGAAGATGTTCCGGAGAAACTGTGGCCGGTGAGATTAAAAGACTGTTGGGGGATCGGTAGCAGGCTGGCATACCGTTTTAAAAAAATCGGTATACAGACTATTGGTGAGCTGGCCCATTTGCCCCTGGAGTATCTTGAGAAAAAGTTTGGTATTATGGGTAACCAGCTCTATTATCATGCCTGGGGAATAGATTTGTCCAGGCTTGAAGGTCATTATGATGATAAACGTAAAGCCCTGGGTAGGGGTATTACTCTATTTAAAGATTATACAGACCCTGAACAAATAAAGACAGTTATTTTTGAGCTGTGTGATGAAACCGCCCGCCGCCTTCGTGAGAATAATTTGATCGGTAAAACAGTTAATCTGGGAATAGGCTATAGTCATAATGAAACAAGTAGTGGTTTTCACGTTCAGCGAACTATGAAGAATTATAGTAACTCCTCTTGTGAGTTGTACTTGACTGCACTGGGGCTTTTTGACAATAATTATAAAGGTCAAGGGGTTAGAAGGCTTAATCTATCAGTTAGCAATCTGACTCCTGATATTAATTTGCAGTTTAGTTTATTTGATGATTCTTTGCAAAGGCTTAAAATCGATAAAACTAAAGATCTTTTACAGGATAGATATGGTTATCAAGCTCTTTTTTACGGCAGGAGCCTAAAGGAAGGTAGTATTTTAGAAAGAATGAGAACTACTATTGGTGGTCATAAGTCTTAGGGGAGGAGAGATTATTAATGCTAAAGGACCGTGGTAACAAGAAATGGACTGGATTGATGCTCACTGAACACAGGAAGGCTTTAAGAAAAATCTGGGAACATAGAAATGATATTGACAAACCGGTACTGGATGAGCAGCAGTTGGAACGGCTGGATATATTAATCAAAGAGGCCATAAGGGATCAGTTTAAGGTCAAGATGGTATATTATGATCAGCGGAGGCTGTATGAATTGGAGGGTAAAGTATCTATCAAGGGTAGTTCACTATACTTAGATAATAAAAGCTTAGATAAGGATAATATTATTGATCTTGTATTAATTTAGATGGTTAGAGAAGTTTCATATATTTTGAACAAAATTTTAGTAATTTATATTGACAAGTGCCTATGAGAGTGGTAAAATTGTCGGTAACAGAAGATAAGAAAAAATGCTGGGAACAGGAAATGTAGTTCTGGCAGATCCATTACAGAGAGTCATCGCTGCTGGAAGATGATATGGATTCCAGGGTTTACCTCACCTGTGAGCAGTCGGCTGAAAGGCAGCTGCCGATTAAGTGTGACCGGGTTTCTACCGTTAAAAAGAAGTGTATTTAACAGACTTTGTTAAGTTTGTTTGATATATTAAAGGGGTTGCCTGGCAGCAACAAGAGTGGTAACGCGGAATATAAACTTCGTCTCTTATTTAAATAAGGGGCGGAGTTTTTTTAATGGATAGCAAAATAAGCAGGATTAGTGAAATTTTAATTTTATAGTACTATAAATCACGGATTAATTTTCTTGACTTCTGTTAAAATATAGTTGTTTTATTATTATAATAATTTTAGGAGGTATTGGGAATGAACGGATTAGTAATGATAGTTCTGGCAGTTATTGTGTTAGGAGGGGCTTATCTATTTTACGGTAGATGGCTGGCCAAAACCTGGGGTATTGATTCTAAAGCAAAAACCCCTGCCTATGAGATGGAGGATGGTGTGGACTATGTGCCGGCCAAGACCAATGTAGTCTTTGGTCATCAGTTTGCATCAATTGCCGGTGCCGGCCCGATTAATGGGCCGATAATAGCAGCGATGTTTGGCTGGGTTCCTGTCCTTTTATGGGTTTTAATTGGTGGTGTTTTCTTTGGTGCGGTTCAGGATTTTGCTGCGATGTATGCTTCAGTTAAAAATAAGGGTCGCAGTATAGGTTATATTATTGAACTGTATATCGGTAAGACTGGCAAGAGGCTTTTTCTTCTTTTTGTATGGCTGTTTTCGATCCTGGTAATAGCAGCCTTTGCAGATATTGTTGCCAGTACTTTTAATGGTTTTGCAGCAGATGGAAGTTTGAATCCAGCAAATGCCTCTACTGCAACAACATCTATTTTATTTATTGTCTTAGCAGTAGCCCTGGGTATGTTTATTCGTTATAAAAATCCATCTGTTGCAGTTACTAATATTGTCGGTATTATAGTTTTGATTGTAGCAATTGTTTTAGGATTGGTTTTTCCCATGTATGTTTCCCAGACAGCCTGGCTCTATTTTGTTTTTGCGTATATATTTATAGCATCTGTTACACCGGTGTGGGCCTTACTTCAACCAAGGGATTATTTGAATTCTTTTTTGTTAGTGGCGATGATGATCTGTGCTTTTATAGGGGTAATTGCTGCCAGACCAGCAATGAATCTCCCAGCATTTTCAGGTTTTACTGTCAAGGGGCAAATGATGTTTCCGATGTTGTTTGTCACGATTGCCTGTGGGGCAGTTTCCGGTTTTCACTCCCTGGTTTCATCAGGCACAAGCTCCAAGCAGATTCAAAATGAAAGGAATATGCTGCCGGTTTCTTTTGGAGCTATGCTCTTAGAGTCCCTGCTTGCTGTGATTGCTTTAATTACTGTAGGGGCTCTGGCAGTAAATGGACAGCTGCCTAATGCTGCTCCACCGGTTATTTTTGCAGAAGCCATTGCTGGATTTCTAGGTGTATTAGGTTTTTCTAGAATTACTATCTTTACAATTATTACACTGGCCATCTCTGCTTTTGCCTTAACATCATTGGATTCTGTAGCCAGGGTCGGTCGTCTTTCTCTACAGGAATTATTTACTGATGACGGGATAGAGCCAGAAAACACTTCTACTCTGCAAAAGATATTGACAAATAAATTTTTTACAACAGCTCTTACTTTATTCTTCTCCTATTTATTGGCTATAGTAGGTTATAAAAATATTTGGCCTTTGTTTGGTTCAGCAAATCAGCTTCTTTCTGCCCTGGGTTTGATTGCTGCAGCAGTATTTTTGAAAAAGACCAAAAGGAAAGGATTTATGCTGTGGGCCCCAATGACTATCATGCTTGCGGTTACTTTTACGGCCCTAGGTCAAACCATCTTTAAGATTTTAAATAAATTATTTTTCACTAATAATTTTGTAATTGTTAGTGATGGTTTGCAGCTGGTATTTGCAATATTACTTGTCGGTCTTGGTTTTCTGGTTGCTGTTTCTGGCTTTAAAAAGATTTTTAAGGAAGAAAGTCTAACTGAGGCTGTTTCAGCAGCAGAATAATTTGTTTTGATTATAAGATGAACTTTTAAACAAGAATGCATACTTGTATGCATTCTTGTTTTTACAGAAGATATATTTAAGTATGGGTTTGAACAGATAACTGAGAAAGGGTTGGAGGGAGTACAGCTTTACTCTAATTATCAAAAATATGGATGAAGATTTATAATATGGCTTTTTTTACCATAAAAAGTTGTTTGCTATCGAAGTGAAAAAAAGTTGCTAAATAAAAATTCTTATCATGAGTTGTCGAAGAAACTTGACAATTCATATTTTTTAGTATAAGATGTATACAAGATATATACAAGATATATATTATATATATATTACATATATAATTAAGGGAAGGAGGCCAATTATGAGTTTTATGTATGAAGAAACACCATCTTATAATAATTTGAAAGAGAAGGCTTACTATATTATAAAAGATAAAATAATAAATTGTGAGATACCACCAGGGGCTTTTCTGGAAGAGGAGAAACTAAAGGAAGAAATCGGTGCAAGCCGGACTCCAATAAGAGAAGCATTAAATAAATTAGAGCAGGAAGACTTAATTAACATATTACCTAAACGAGGTATTTTTGTTACAGATATTAACATGAAGGATATTGAAAATATTTTTCAGATAAGATTACTTATGGAACCCTATATTATGAAAATTTCATATAAAAATTTAGTTGAGGATGAGCTATTAAAATATAAAGAACTATTTAAAGAATATTTTACTGATCCTAAGGATGATTTATATTATACGGAGCTAGATGCCAGGTTTCATTATTTTCTAGTTAAAGCATCTGATAATAAATATTTAATTAATATGATGCAGCAGATATTTATCCAGAATCACAGGATTAGAGTAATTTCTGCTAAAAAACCAGATAGAATAGAAAATAGTATAAATGAGCACCTGCGCATAATTGATTTTTTATTAGAAGGGGAAATAGATGAAGCTGTTTCCGAAATGGAAGAACATATAAGACAAGCTAGAGAAGTTGCCTTAAGACTGGGAATTAATATTTAGTTTTAAAAGTTTAAAATAAAGAGGTGAAAAGATTGAAAGTAGTGTCAATTGGAAAACCAGAAAAGATAGAATTAATAGATAAAAAAAAGCCTGAACTTAAATCCGGGGAAGCGCTTTTAAAAATTAAATATTGCGGTATTTGTGGTTCAGATATTTCTACTTATATAGGTAACCAGCCTTTTGCCAGTTATCCAAGAATTCCAGGCCATGAATTTTCTGCAGAGATAGTTGGGATAGAAGAAAATGATCTTGGATTAAAAGAGGGAATGATCGTAACAGCCAATCCATACTTTAACTGTGGAGGATGTTATCCCTGTGGTAAGGGTAAAGTGAATTGTTGTGAACATAATGAAACAATGGGTGTGCAAAGAGATGGCTCTTTTCAAGAATATATAACTATGCCGATTGAAAGAATTGTAGCCGGAAAAGGCCTTTCTGCAAAAACACTGGCACTTATTGAACCATTTTCAATCGGATATCATGCTATAAAGCGTGGAAAGGTAAAAGAAAATGATAAGGTTTTAGTAATTGGCTCAGGTCCAATTGGAATTTTTGCTATGTTATCAGCAAAACTGGTGGGGGCTGAGGTAACTATTGCTGACAAATTAGAAAACAGACTAGAATTGGCTCAAGAAATGGGAGTAGATAATATTATTAATGTTGATAAAGTAGATTTATCAGTAGAAGTAAATAGATTAACAAATGAACATGGAATGGATGTTTGTGTTGAAGCAGTTGGTCTGGCAAGTACTTTTTTACAGTGTATTGAAAATAGCTGTTTTGGTGGAAAAATAATTCTGGTAGGTAATGGGAAAACAGAAGTAACATTTAATCATTCAATCCTATTAAAAAAAGAACTGGATGTTTATGGGTCACGTAATAGTCTACATGATTTTAAGCCATTAATTGATACTGTGCTTAAAAATAACTTGGATATTGATAAAATTATTACTCATGTTTTTGATAAAGAAAATGTATTACAGGCATTTAAAGAATTACGTAATAATAATGGAAATATGGCCAAAGTACAGGTTAAGTTTTAGCGTAACATTATAGTTATTAATAGCTATGCTAATTCTATGTATAGTTATTAGAAGATAAATTATTTTTAAAAAGGGAGGGATCAAAATATAAGCTAAAAGTACTTTAAAGCCAAAAATTAAAGGGAGTGAATAATTAATGAAAAGGAAATCTTTAATCTTAACAGTAAGTTTATTTTTGTTATTAACATTTTCATTTGCTGTCAATGCAGCTGCACAGAAGGTTAATTTTAAGTTTGGGCATATATATGCGCCAGACCATCCTTATTCAATCGGTGCTAGAGAATTAGCAAAAAGAGTTAGTGAAAAAACAGATGGTCAATTTATAATTAATGTATTCCCTGCTGGTCAGTTGGGAAGTGAAAAAGATCTGCTTGATTCTGTTTATTCAGGTGCAATTGATATGGCTTATGTAGGACCAGGTGAATTAGGAAAAAGATATTCTCCGGTGTCAGTTTTTGATGCACCCTTTATTTTTGAAGGTTATGAGCACGGTCAAAAGGTAGTAAATGGGGAATTAGGAAAAGAAATTCTAGCAGATATGCAGGAAGAAACAGGTATCAAGGCTTTAGTTAGTGTATATTATGGAGCAAGGAAATTAACAATGAATTCTCCGGTCGAAACACCTGCAGATTTAAACGGAAAGAAAGTACGGGCTCCTGATATGCCTTTGCCACTAGCTACAGTAAGAGGTATGGGAGCTAAGCCTACTCCAATGGCTTTTTCAGAAGTATATTTAGCTTTACAGCAAGGTGTAGTAGATGGTCAGGAAAATCCTATTCCTACTATCTATAGTCAAAAATTTTATGAAGTTCAGGATTATATTATTATGACTAATCATACTGTTTGCTTTACACCAATGATTATTGCTGAATCAACCTTTAATGATTTGCCAGCTGAATATCAAAGGATTTTACAGGAAACTGCTGAAGAGGTAATGAATATAGTAAATGATACTACTTTAAAATATGAAGAAGAAAAACTTACAGAAATGAAAGAGGCAGGAATTAAGGTTATTGAACCAGATCTAGAAGCATTTAAAGAATCTTCTAAAAAAATAGTAAAAGAGTTTGAAGAGCAATGGGGTCAAGGGATTTACGAAAAACTACAGAATGCAAAATAAATTTGTATATTGATTAAGCTAGAATAAGTAAAATGAAGGGGGGAATTCCCCCTTTCATTTTCTTAAATAATTTATTAAATATAAAATAGTTTGAAATATTAAATTGAGAAAGGACAAATATGAAGAACAGTAAAATATCAAAGATGAATTTTTGTCGAGCTTTATCTAAAATAAGTAAACCGCTAGCTGGGGTTTTGAATTTAAGAAAGAATTTCTGCAGGAGGTAAAGTAATGACTAATAGTTTAATGAAAGCTTTGTTCCTAAAAAAACCCTATAAATTAGAACTAAAAAATACTAACATTCCTGTCTTATCACAGGGGGAAGTCTTAATAAAAGTTAATGCTGTTGCTTTATGTGGTACTGATATCCATGCTTATCATGGGAAACAAGGTTTATTTGAATATCCTCGTATTATAGGACATGAAATTTCGGGGGAAATTGTTGAAATAAATGCTAAACAAAAAAAATTAAGGATTGGTGACAGGGTAGCAATTATACCCTACATAAATTGTGGACACTGTATTTCTTGTAATAAAGAAATTTATGGAGCATGTGAAAACCTTAAGGTAGTTGGAGTCCATCAAGCGGGTGGATTAGCAGAATTTATTAAAATCCCGGTAGATAACTTAGTAAAATTACCACAAAATATTGATGATTTAAACGGAGCGTTAGTTGAACCACTTGCTATTAGTACTCATGCGGTTCGCAAAGCAAATCCAAAATCAGATGAAAATATTTTGATTGTTGGGATGGGACCAATAGGTTTAGGCGCAGCTGAAATTGCAAAAACATTTGGGGCCAATGTTATTCTAGCTGATCTTAGTGAAGAAAGAAGAGATTTCGTTAGTAAGAGATTTGATTATAAAAATGTATTAAACCCCTTAGCTGTAGATTATAGAAAACAGCTTGCTGAACTTACTGACGGTAATATGCCTGATACGATTATAGATACTACCGGAAGTAACAAATCAATGGAATCATGTTTTAAATATTTAAGTTATGGTGGAAAAGTAGTTTATGTTGGTATCTATAATGGTGATTTAGTTATTGATGATATTGAATTTCATAAAAGGCAGACTCGACTTTTTGGCAGTAGAGCAGCCAAAAAAACTGACTTTGAATATGTAATTGAATGTATTGGTAAAGGATTAGTTAAACCAGAAAAATTTATAACTGATAAATTGGAATTTGATCAAAATATTGTAAAAAATATTAATTTAGTCATGGATAAAGGGCTAAGTGCTTTTAAAACATTAATAATTTTCAAATAGAATTATGAGGTGAGATATTATGAAATTACTGGAGAAATTCGAGAACTTTATAGTTTTGGTATTTTTAGGAATGATGTTTGTAATTTTACTTTTTCAAATTATATTAAGATATTTTTTTAATCATCCACTTATTTGGAGTGAGGAATTAGCCAGATATTTATTTGTTTGGGTAGCTTTTATTGGCGCCAGTTTTGGTGTTAGAGATTCTTCACACATTAAATTAACAGTTATTTTCAATTTTTTCTCCAAGAAATTAAGAACAGTAATAAGTGGTAGTACAAATATAGTTTGTATTTTATTTTTTATATACTTAATCCCTGACAGTATAAGACTGGCTGCTGACCAGTTTTCTGTTGCTTCATCTGCT
Organism: Halocella sp. SP3-1; assembly: GCF_003953885.1. Taxonomy (GTDB): domain Bacteria; phylum Bacillota; class Halanaerobiia; order Halanaerobiales; family DTU029; genus Iocasia; species Iocasia fonsfrigidae. The sequence goes on from NZ_CP032760.1 coordinate 1,603,192, forward strand.
ATTGGCTTACCAATGGGATTGGTTTTTTTAGCAGTTCCAGTTGGATTTGTTCTAATGTCAATCCGATTGTTAATTGATACCATTGGATTATTTCGTAAAACAACTCAGTAATTTCTATTATTTAGGAGGTAATAAATAATGACTTTGTTATTAATAATCTTAGTTTCATTATTAATGTTAGGAGTTCCTGTATCATTTGCACTTATAATTAGCTCAGTTGCTTATTTGATACAGCATGATATCTCATTATTTATAGCAATTCAAAGAATGACAATGAGTATTGGTGATTCTTTTACTTTAATTTCTGTACCATTTTTTATTTTAGCTGGAGTAATAATGAATACGGGTGGTATAACTGAAAAGATTTTCAATTTTGCTGATAAATTAGTTGGCCATATTACTGGTGGACTTGGTCATGCAAATATTTTGGCTAGTATTATATTTTCCGGTATGTCTGGTACTGCAATAGCAGATGCAGGAGGTTTGGGAGCTATTGAATTAAAGGCTATGAAAGACGCAGGTTATGATGAAGATTTTAGTTTAGCCATTACAGGTGCTTCTTCTATAATTGGTCCGATTATTCCTCCAAGTGTACCCGCAGTTTTATATGCAGTTCTAGCAGGGGCTTCTGTCGGTAAATTATTTATTGCTGGTATAGTACCCGGGATTATCATGGGTTTAATTATGGCAGTGTTTGTTTATTTTAAAAGTAAGAATGAAGATTATCCTATTCACAATCGGGCTCCATTAAAAGAAATGTTTGCCTCATTTAAAGAATCATTTTGGGCATTATTAACACCTGTTATTATAATTGGTGGTCTATTAGGAGGTATCTTTACTCCTACAGAAGCAGCTATTATTGCTGTGGCATATTCATTAGTACTTGGTTTTTGTTATAACAATGTTACCTTAGAAAGAATCCCTGAACTGTTAAAAGAAACAGCCAGCCATACTGTTAGTGTAATGTTAATTGTGGCAGGTGCTTCTATTTTTGGCTGGATTTTGACAATTGAACAGGTTCCACAGTTGATTACAAACTTTTTTCTAACAAATATATCAAGTCAAATTGCAGCTATATTATTAATTAATTTATTATTATTAATTGTAGGGACATTTATGGAAACAATTGCTGCAATTACAATTTTGACACCAATACTTGTACCACTGGCAACAACTTTTGGATTTGATTTAACCCATTTTGGAATAATAATGATCTTAAATCTGATGATTGGCTTATTAACTCCTCCTTTAGGAATGGTTTTATATGTACTTTCATCGGTCTCTAAAGTTCCATTCGAGAAAATTGTTAAAGCCTCTGCACCTTATGTTATAGTATTAGGACTTACTTTATTGTTATTTACCTTTGTTCCTCAAATAGTATTATTTTTACCTAATTTATTATCAATGTAATGTTTAGTTTTTTTCTAACAAACCCCCTTATTTATGGTATTAATTTTAAATAAGGGGGTTTGTTATCCCCCGCATCATTGTGGGTTGAACAATTTTACATGACAGAGGAATAGCTTTATCATAAATATATAGAGAAGGCTATGTACCTATTATACGAACCCTAGGTGTTGTCTATATTAATTTATGAACGAATTGTTAACCTATTGTTACAATAATGTAAAATCAGTCTAGATACTATTGACTATCGTAAAAATATTAAGTATCATATGATTAAAAGCAAATGAGAACATATGCAAATAAAGCGTTATGACAGGGGTGTCAAATTAATTAGTTAAATATAGAAGGGAATAATGATCTTACCTATGGTGGTCTCTTTAAGCGAAGATGCTATAAATGCTGTGCCTGATAAAAGTAGGTCAGCTGCTTATGCCCTGAGCTGCTTATGCCCTGGGTTCTACCAGATTTGAAGTGGCTACCAGGGTTATGGTACCTGCTGCCTTGTCTGGAATTAGTTCCTCCTTTATTCTGGCTATATCCAGGCGATTGGAGAGACAGCACTATTAATTATGATGGGGGCTTTAACCTTTGTTATGTTTACTGAACATCTGATGGATAGTTTTACAGTAATGCCGATACAGATTTTTAACTGGACTTCCTTCTTTAAATAATATTTATTATATTGACAAATAAATATATAAATTACTTGACATAAATAATAAAATAGAATACTATATATGAGTATAAACGAATATAAAGATATCGAAGGGTAGGTGAAAAATTAATATGGATTTAATAGAGGTATTAAAGGCCCTATCTCATGAAAATAGAATACGGATCTTAAATTTACTGAAACAACAGGAACTCTGTGTTTGTGAACTGGAAAATATTATGGATGTAAACCAGTCTAATGCATCGAGGCATTTAAGCAAATTAAAACATGAAGACCTTATAAAAGCTGAACAAAAGGCCCAGTGGGTTTATTATAGTATAAATGAAGATCTATTTAATGAACATAAATTTTTAAAAAACATCCTTGATAGGGAGCTTGATATACTTGATATATGTCAGGAGGATAACCAACGTTTAAAACAATATCAGGAAAGTGGTTTATCCTGTGAGGAGTTAAGTGATTCTGATTTATTTTAAGAAGAAAGGGGTAATCTATAATGACTGAAGACACAAAAAGTAATGATTTAGGTTTTTTTGAGAGATATCTAACCCTCTGGGTTGGAATTTGTATTGTTGTTGGTGTTTTAATTGGAAGACTGTGGCCTGCTTTTCCTGATACATTAAGTCGTTGGGAATATGCCCAGGTCTCAATACCTGTTGCAGTTTTAATCTGGTTTATGATCTACCCGATGATGGTACAGATTGATTTTGGCAGTATTTTAAATGCCGGGAAAAGGCCGAAAGGATTGACAGTAACACTGGTAACAAACTGGTTGATCAAACCCTTTACTATGTATTTCTTTGCCTGGCTGTTTATTAAGGTGATCTTTGCTAACTTTATACCAGAGGTCCTTGGCCAACAATATATAGCCGGTGCTATTTTATTAGGGGCAGCCCCCTGTACTGCTATGGTCTTTGTCTGGAGCTACTTAACCAAAGGTGATCCAGGATATACCCTGGTTCAGGTTGCAGTAAATGATCTTGTTTTAATTTTCGCCTATGCACCAATAGTTATGTTCTTACTGGGACTTAGCGAGCTAACCATTCCCTGGGACACAATTTTACTTTCTGTAGTTTTATATATTGTAATACCTTTACTTGCCGGTTGTCTTTCCCGTAGATATTTAATCAAAAACAGGGGAATATCCTGGTTTGAAAAAGTGTTTTTACAGAAGTTAAGTAATTTTACTATTATAGGCTTACTGTTGACACTGGTTATTCTATTCTCATTTCAGGGGGATGTCATTGTCAACAATCCGTTCCACATTTTGTTGATTGCAATTCCACTGACTATTCAGACCTTCTTTATTTTTGCCATAGCCTACAGCTGGGCTAAGGCCTGGAAGATAGAGCATTCAGTGGCTGCACCTGCCGGAATGATTGGAGCCAGTAACTTTTTTGAACTGGCTGTTGCTACAGCTATTTCAATCTTTGGTTTAAGTTCAGGTGCTGCATTGGCAACAGTTGTAGGAGTACTGGTAGAGGTTCCGGTAATGCTGGCACTGGTAAGAATAGCAAATCGTACACGGCACTGGTTTTACGCTAAAAGTAAAAGCAATTAGCATTAGGAGAATAATTATGGATTTTGAAATAGAAAAAAAGCCTATCAATATATTCTTGAAAATGGTGGAGAGGTTTATATCTATACTAATTCTATCAGGGGTTGTTGCGGTGGGCAGACTGCAGTAGATATGGAAGCGCAGGTAGAACTGGGGACACTGGCTTCTGCTGATATTGATGAATATGAAAAAGAGAATTATAAGCAAATAACAGTCTACACAAATAAAAATATTTCTAATGAGATGCTAGCGGGAAAAAATATTGTTTTAAAAAAGGCTTTAGGTATCTTTAAAAAGCTTATTCTCCAGGGCTAAATTTAGTTTGCTAACACTCGATAAATTATTATTTCATGAAAATTTAAATTTAGTAATAAACATTTAAAATAAAAATCAAAGGAGAGGTCAAGTAATGAAATATAAAGTAGCTTTTGTATGTATAGGCAATTCATGTCGTAGTCAGATAGCAGAGGGATTTGCTAAAGAATATGGTAATGACCTTTTTGAGGTTTATAGTGCAGGAACTAATCCAGCTGATCGGGTAAAACCAAATGCTGTAAAAGCAATGGAAGAGGTTGGAATTGATATTAGTGATCAATATCCAAAATTACTGGAAGATATTCCTGCTGAACTGGATATCCTGATAACTATGGGTTGTGGGGTGGAATGTCCTTATATACCATGCAAAATGAGAGAAGACTGGGGACTTGATGACCCAGTTGGTAAACCAATTGAGGTATTCAGGGAAACCAGGTCTACTATTGAAGAGAAAGTAAAGAAATTGATCGAAAAGGTTAGAGAAGGCGATATATAGAGAGAAAAAAGCAGTAGGGAAGAATATTATTGCTTGGTAGTACCTGTTTAAAAAAAATAACAAAATACAAATACTATTAGAAAGGTTAAGAGTAGCTTTCAAGAACTTTTACTGTTACCAGTATATTTGCTTTCATTCACTGGGCAGTAAGGAAATATTGATGTATATACATTATTTAAAAGTATTGCATTAGTTCTTATTGTTCCACTTTTGCTTGCATAGGCTTATAAGATATAAAGGAGAAGAATGGATTAAAAAATTTTTATGAAAGAGATAGATAAATAACAGGAGTCAGTTTAAAAAACAAATTCGAACTGACTCCTTTTGTAAGTAAAAATGGATAATAAATCTATTGCCTTCTGAAGAGAAATCAAGAAAAAATATTCCTTGACAACTATATTCCAATATAGTAATATAATAATAAAGGGATATAAATCCCCCTTATAAAATATCCTTAAGAAAGAGGTGATGACAATCAAAAAGAAATTATATGAAGCAAGAACAAAAGTTGCTAAAGCCCTTGCCCATGAAACCAGGCTTGAGATAGTTGATATCTTGAAGGAAAAAGAAGCACAGTGTGTCTGTGAACTTACTGAAATTCTGGGAGTTAGTCAGTCATCTGTTTCAAAACATCTAGGTATTTTAAAAAATGCAGGAATTGTGGATTTCCGGAAAGAGGGCTTAAATGTCTGCTATTATCTACGGACACCCTGTGTTGCAAATTTTTTTACCTGTCTGGATCGGATTATTGAAGAAGATTTTAAAAAAATGAAAGAACAACTTGATTTCATAGAAGGGTAAATTAATAGAAAGAAGTATGAGCTTAATATTTCTGGATTTTTTACTGATTTAATTTATAGTGCATAAGTTTAAATAATTACTAAATTGGGGGTTAGTTTTATGTCTAAAAGCAAAAAGTTTCTTTTATATCTGGCTGCTTTCCTGGGAGCATTTTATATTCCATTTTCTAATCCAACAATTAAAAATGCAATACTAGAATCTTTTCTCATGCTGCAGGAATATGCCCGGGAACATGTTATTTTATGCCTGGTACCGGCTTTTTTTATTGCTGGAGCTATCGCTAATTTTATCTCACAACAATCAGTAATTAAATATTTTGGTGGTCAGGCTAAAAAATGGATCTCCTATTCTGTTGCATCTGTTTCTGGTACCATACTGGCAGTCTGTTCCTGTACTGTATTACCTCTTTTTGCAGGTATTTATAAGAGGGGAGCAGGGATAGGTCCGGCAATTGCTTTTCTATATTCTGGTCCTGCTATCAATGTTCTGGCAATTATTCTTACAGCTCGTATTCTGGGTTGGCAGCTAGGTCTGGCCCGAGCTGTGGGGGCTGTTATCTTTGCTTTGATAATTGGCTTGCTGATGGCAGTAATCTTTAGAAAAGATGATCAGGAACGTCTGGCTGGTACAATGATGAATAATTCAGTTGATGAAGAAGAAAATAGGAGTGGATTACAGAATATTTTTTACTTCCTATCAATGGTCTTAATACTGGTTTTTGCTAACTGGATCAGACCAGCAGATATGACCGGAATGTGGGCTGCAATCTATAAGCTTAAGTGGCCTGTAACAGTTATTTTGTTAATTTTCTTAGCCCTAATGCTTATTAAGTGGTTTAAGAAAGAGGAATTAAGTGAATGGCTTGAATCAACCTGGGGCTTTGCGGAACAGATATTACCACTTTTGTTTGCTGGTGTCTTAGTAGCAGGCTTCCTAATGGGTAGACCTGATACTAATGCTGGAATTATCCCTGCAGAATGGGTATCAAGATTTGTTGGCGGTAATTCTCTACTGGCCAATTTTACAGCATCTATATTGGGGGCTTTTATGTATTTTGCAACATTGACAGAGGTTCCTATTTTACAGGGATTAATAGGTCTGGGAATGGGTAAAGGACCAGCACTGGCTTTATTACTGGCTGGCCCGGCTTTGAGTTTGCCCAATATGCTGGTTATACGTAGTGTAATAGGTACAAAAAAGACGGTGGTTTTTGTCTCACTGGTAGTAGCCATGGCTACTATAACAGGGTTAATCTATGGAGTTATTGCTTAATACCTTAATAGATTTAATTGCTATAGGTAACTTTGATTTATGCTCATAAAATAATAAAAGAATGTACAGTAAGAATTTAGGTTTTATGAATTACTCATTCTAATAATAAAAAAGGAGAGTGTTTTGTAATGAAAAAAATCGAGATACTGGGGACTGGTTGTCCAAAGTGTCAGAAGACAACCGAAATCATTGAAAAAGAGATTAAAGAAGCTGGTGTTGAAGCTGAAGTGATAAAAGTGCAGGAGTTAGATGAAATTGTTAATCGTGGTGTGATGATGACACCAGCTGTAATGGTTGATGGAGTATTAAAATGTGAAGGGAAGATACCTGGTTCTAAAGAGATCAAATCCTGGTTTGCTTAGTATAGTTTAACCATATTATATAATTAGCCTACTCATCTAATTGATAATTAATATGGATGAGTAGGCTAATTCATGAAAACCTTACAGATATAAGTCTATTTTATTTAATATGCTAAAGAAAATTTTTAAAATTATCTATGGATCTATATTGTGCTTTTCCAGAAGGATGAAAGTCGTAAATCGACAAAACAATATCATTAACAAATACAGCATTTCAGTTACAGCGTTTACCAGGTCCCCAAAGGGGATAGTGTTTCCCTGCCGTGACGAAATCCCAAATCACGTAGAGGTGATAGCTTTGAATAAGAAAAAATTGATTGTTATAATAATTTTAATATTAATTTTTTCACATCTTTTAAATGGATGTAATAATGATCAAATAGCTAATTGGGGTCAGAAATATGGATATAATTTTGGTGAAGTATATCAGATAAAAATTGAAAATTATGGATTCCCTTATATTGAAGGTTATATAAATGGACAGAAAATCTCACTTTTAATAGATACAGGAAATTTAGTTGGAACAATGATTTCGCAAAAAGAAGCAAAAAAGATAAATTTAAAACAAATGGATAAATGGATATTACAGGATTCATCTGGTAATATCGTAGGAGAATATAATATTTATAAAGTAAAGGAGTTAAAACTTTTTGATACCACTTTTGAAAATAAAAAAATTTATATGATGAAAGATAATATGTTTGACGGAAGTATAGGTATTGATAGTTTATTTGATAAGAGTAGAATTACATTTGATTATGAACAAGAGTTTTTAGGAATTTCCAATACCACAAGTTCGTTTTCAAAAAAAGATTTGGGCATTCCTTTAATTTGGAATGATAGATATAAAGGAATGTTAGTTGTCGAGGGATATATTAATGGATTTAAAACATTAATACAGATTGATACAGGAAAAAGTAGAAGTTGTGTAGATGAAAAATTAATAAAAAATTTAAAATTACCTTCTAGTCAAGATGGATATGAACTAAATAATGTGGAGATTGGTCCATATAATTTTAAAATAAAAAATGCTAAAAAAACAAGTTTTTCAGGGATAAGTAAAGGTTATCCAAAACCAATTATGCTTGGACTTGGTTCAGATATATTATCAGAAATAGTTTTCACTATTGACTATTCAAACAAAAGAATTATTATTAATAAATAGGGGACTTCGGCTAACAACATGAGGTTTGCGATGCTGTTATTGTTGCACTCAAATTCATATTGGATTTATCATATGGACGAGAAAAAAGTAAAAAATAATAGTAAATATGAAAAAGGTATTTATGGATGGATTAATAGCAAAAACACTTTGTCTAAAGTAATATTAACATATCTAGTTGAGATAACTTTTATAATTGTATATACAGATGTAGGATATAAATATACTGATACTAGTTGAAATGGAAAAAAGTCCTATAATTTAATAGGACTTCAAATATTTTTGTTATAATCTTGACCCTGAAATTATTAAAATTGGATTACATTCTATAATATTTGTGTGATATCTATTTGGCAAAAATTACTATTATATCAGTACTTAATGGGGTTTCTTAATACCCTTAAAAACAGTGGTGCCGAGGGCGGGATTTGAACCCGCACGGTCTATTAGACCACTAGCCCCTCAAGCTAGCGCGTCTGCCAGTTCCGCCACCTCGGCCCAATTAAGATATGACGATATATATTATAACATATATATTTTATCTGTCAACTAAAAATAGAAACTTTTTTATTGATTTATAGGCAGAATTGCTTTATATAAATTATATGTCTCTATTCAGTCTAGTATCATTCCTTCATTATTTCGTACTACCTTTAAATCCTTCCATTTACCAGATAGAAAACGCCAAACGATTAATCCAGCCCTGACAATTACATCTACCCCCATAGCCAGCCAGAAACCATTTAAACCTAGTTTAAAATAAAAGGCAAAGATAAGGCTGAATATTAATCTGACCCCCCAGTTCCCGATAATGGTAAAGTACATAACCCATTTAGTATCTCCAGCACCTCTCAAGGCCCCTGCCAGGACCATAAAAAGGCCGAAAAGAGGCTGAAAAAACAGGAATATCCTCAGGGCTGATGTAGCCATCTTAATAACACCAGGTTCATCTGTATATAAGTGGATAATAGGTTGAATCCAGATAAACATGGCTATTGAAGCCAGAGCCATTAATATTACAGTTAGATAGGCAGATTGTTTACCATATTTCTCAGCTAAGTCCTTTTTTTCAGCTCCCAGGCTCTGTCCGATTAAGGTAGTTGCTGCCATTCCAAATCCAAAGCCAGGCATAAAAGAAAGGGTAGTGACATTCATTGCTACTGCATTAGCAGCAATAGTCATAGTACCTAAACCAGCTACCAGTGCTGTGTAAATAATTTGACTGCTCTGTCTGGCAAATTGTTCAATAGCGGCCGGGATACCGATTTTTAAGATGTTTTTGATTGTCTCCCAATCAAATTTCCAGCTCAGCTGTTTCCAATCTAATCTGATATCTATATCACCTCTGATGAGAACTATTAGCCCTATAATGAAACCAACTAGTCTACCTATTCCTGTTCCCAGAGCAGCCCCTGTTACACCCAAGGCAGGGAAGAAGCCGATACCAAAGATTAGCAGGTAGTTAAGCAGGACATTGATAATATTGGTAATAAACATAATAAAGAGGGGTGTTTTCATATCACCTATTCCCTGAAGTATTGCGTTAATTACCATCATTGGCAGGCCGAAAATCATAGATGCTAGAACAATCTTTAAATAAACACTTCCTTCATTAATAATAAATTGATCTGCTTCCTCCATTAAGACCATCATTAGTTTTAATATTTCTTCTGAAAAAAGAGAACCTAGAAAAGCCAATATTAAGGCTGCCAGAAAACCACTCATTAAAGACTGCCACATAATGTGATTTGCTTCTTCTTTATTACCAGCCCCAACATAATGGGCAACCATAGCGGTGGCCCCTATAGTAAGTGACATTAAAGAACCGATGAGAACAAAAACAATTCTATTACCAATGTCTACAGAGGCAATAGCAGCTGCACCTAACTGTCCGATCATAATAACATCTACTACCCCGACAATACTCTGCAAAAATAACCTTAAGATTGCAGGCCAGGCCAGACTTAATATATTTCTGCGCATTTGTTTAGGACTTGTATCAATAGTTAGTTCTGACATTTTATCTCTCCTCAAAAAATAATGTGTGTACTATAAATTTATTAGGTTATTTAAAAGATTTTCTAATAAACAAATTGCCTGTTTCTGCTCATCTGTATCTATTTCGTTTAGTGCTTTTTGAAAAAATAACTGTCTTTCATTAAGCAGTTTTTGCAGCTGTATTTTGCCCTGCTGGGTGGTTTTTAATAGGACTATCCGTCTATCTTTTTTATCCCTGCATCTATCAACAAAGCCTTCTTCTACTAAATGATCAACAGTGACTGTGAGGGTACTATTAGCTGCCATTAATTTTTTATTTAATTGGCTCATATTTACTGGTTCTAATTTAGAAATAACCCATAGTGTATGAAACCGGGGGAAGGTTAAACTGTATTTACTTAATTTTGTTTTAGTATATTTATTAAGATGTGTATTAATTCCCCTTAACAGGTTATCTAGCTTTACTGTCTCTTCCTTTAATTCCATATTTAGATCACTCCTCTTCATATAATATTTTTATTATATGTTATTTCGATAATAAAAATATTATATAATAAAAATAGATTTCTGACAAAATTTTTATGATGAAAATAATAACAGTAACCAGGTAGAAAGGATTATATTTGCAGAATTAATTTTTATAAAAGCAGGAATTTTTATTATTTTATAGAATAATAAAGTTAGGATATCAGAATTAGTGGGATTATTTTTAAGGAGGGTGATTTATATGGCAGAAGGGAATCAAAATCAGAATAGTTCCCGAAGAAATAACTTTAAGATATATATTGCAGTGTTTATTGCTTTAATTTTACTTGCTGTAGGGTTTTATCTGTATTATTTTTATCCACAGTTAATTCCAGGTATGGCTAGTACTAATTTGCAGGATAATGTGAATGTATTAATAATGGGCTTTGATGATGCTGCTAGTAGTAGTGAATCTGATGGGGAAATAAACGTTGATACTATGGTTTTAGTAAAACTAGATACATTAGAAAACAATTTAAATGTAGTTAATATTATTTCAGAGGATAAGTCAGTTAGTGAAGATATAAAAGAAGAGGAATTAAGTAATATAATGGCTGAGGCAGGTGCTTTGACCGGTACGAATATAGATTATTATTTTACAGTAAGTTATAATGGTTTCAAAAATCTAGTTGATAATCTTGAGGGGATAACTATAGAGCTGGATGAAGATTTAAAGATACCTGGCCTGGCTCTTAACTTGCATGAGGGTAATAATAATCTTTCAGGAAAAGAAACACTTAATTATGTCCGCTGGTATGACTATAGAACAGAAGAAACTACCCGTGTTAAACGGCAGCAGCAGGTAATTAATGCCATAATAGATAAGGCTTTTCAGGAAAAGGGACTGGTTGATATACCAGAGCTTTTTAATACTACTGTAGATACTTTTAAAACAGTAAATACGAATATTGAATATACACTGATAACAGAGCTTGTTCAGTATTTAATGAAGAATAAAGATGAATTGACAATAGATTATACTGTAGAACCTGCTGAATAGATTGGATTATTAGAGGAGTTCTTTCCTAGAAACAGCAAGTATTAGAGAGATAAATAGGTATAAATAAAAATAAAGGATTATTATTAGTTATAATGGTCTTTGACTTAAGAAGTCTTATTGTGTATACTTATTAATGCTGACAGCATAACATGTTGTCACGGGCGAATAGCTCAGTTGGGAGAGCACCTGCCTTACAAGCAGGGGGTCACAGGTTCGAGCCCTGTTTCGCCCACCATTTTATTTATGATGTAAGAGATGAGAGGTAAATAAGAGGTTTTATCTAACTTCCAAAATGGAGGCGTAGCGTAGTGGTTTATCGCGCCGGCCTGTCACGCCGGAGATCGTGGGTTCAAATCCCATCGCCTTCGCCATTTTTGGTGAGATAGCTCAGTCGGTAGAGCAGTGGACTGAAAATCCACGTGTCGACAGTTCGATTCTGTCTCTCACCACCATTTTTTTTGCGGGAATAGCTCAGCTGGTAGAGCATCTCGTTGCCAACGAGAAGGTCGCGGGTTCGAGTCCCGTTTCCCGCTCCATTTGCATATAATAAAATATGGGGCGGCATAGCCAAGTGGTAAGGCAGAGGACTGCAAATCCTTTATTCTCCAGTTCAAATCTGGATGCCGCCTCCAACTATAATGATTGATATGACAGCCGTTAGGGCTGTTTTTTATTTTAATAAAAAGGTTAAAGATATTTCCAATAATGCCCAGAATAGCTGTTAATATAGACAAGGATTAGGAGTGCTTAAAACAAAACTTAGTAAGAAAAAAATATATTTGTAATGATGCTGGTACAAAGATTTTAAAATTTATCAGGGAAATGTATCATGAAGGACTAAATGAAGATAAACTCATCTCCGATTTTATAATAACTCTTTGACCAATTTTTATACTGGTGAAAATGACTATTAGCTTATACTCCAGTCTCTTGTTTTTTACTACTTTTGTATTTGTAATTTTATATGTTATAATTATTATAGTTTAGTATCAGAAAGAAGGTTATAGGACAGTATCTATCTTAAAATCTAATAAGGATGATTTGTATAAAAAGATTGCTATCATTTCAGTTATAACTGAAGCTGTTAAAGAATTTATGAAATTTATTTAGGTATATCTGAAACTCCATCTATAATAATAACTAAAGAATAAAGACCTAACAGGAGTGAGAACTATCTTATGCTATATTATACTATATTTTACTTAATTCCATTGACCATATTAAACATGCATAGGACCTGCAGTTTGGTCGCCTCAATTCAGTGAAATCCAGTATCTTTTAAATCATATACCTTATGAGAAAAGGAGTTTTCTTTATGCTAATACAATGTACAAAAAAATTACTGAATCAACTAAAGGTAAAACCTGAGCCGGGGATAGAGGAAGAAGCACTGTTTTCCTGGCATACTAATATAATAACAGTTAATCGCAGAAAGACAGTGGTGCTGGTCAACGATAAAAATCGCTATTCAATTGTTTTATATGGCTTGAAAGCTAAAGATTTAAAAGAATTTGATCAGCATATTAGGGAAGCTGTAAGAAGGACACTAGAGGAAGAATATATTAAGGATGATCTTGTAGAAAAATTTATAAATAACAGTGGGGATATAGTCTATGCAAAGACCAGAAATCGCTCTCTGGTCTCCAGGATGAATGAATCATGTAGATTAGTAGAGTTTTACTCTGAATTACTGGACGAAAGTTCAATATATCAACCAGCTCTCAGTAAAAGTATTAGTCAAATGATGGTAGGAGATGGGGAAGGTGGCTATATCGACCCCAATGAGGAATTTTATCAGGATCTGGAGGCTCTTTCGGGTGAGAATATTTTCAGCTGTCAGGCTGCGGTAATCATGATAAGCCTGGCTCTGGAGAAAGAAAAGGTCTGGCGGAGACTGGTAGTGCCGGTAAATATATCTTTTGCGAAATTACATCAGGTAATTCAGGCTGCTTTTGGTTGGAAGGATTATCACCTGCATGAGTTTTATATTTATGGTGAAGAAAAAACAGATATTTCTAATATAAATCATTCTGGATATCATAAAGATGGCTTGAGACCTATTATCTGTCTGATTGGTTCAGAAGAGGATCTGGAATATCAGGATGATTATGTGAAGATGAAACTGGAAAAAGGAATCAGACTTTCTAAATATCTTCCTGCCAGAATTAAATATAATTATGACTTTGGAGATAACTGGCAGCATTATCTTGAAGTTGAGGAAATTATCGATGATTATAGTTATAACTATCCGCAATGTCTAACTGGTGAGGGAAATACACCTCCGGAAGATGTGGGTGGAAAATATGGATATCAGAAATTTTTAGAGATAATAGCTGATCCTGATCATCCTGACTATGATTCTATGATGGACTGGGGACAATCTCAGGGATATAAAGAATTCGATTTGGAGGAAGTAAATAAAGCTATCAACCGCAGATATTAGAGGTATATGCAGTATTATAAGGAAGGAATGAAAAATGATAGGACTGGAAAATAATGCGGTCAGTTTAATAGATTATTGTTCTGCCTGGCAGGATTTATTTGCCAGGGAGGAAAAGCAGCTGCTAAATAAGCTGGGGATGATTGCAGAAGAGATTGAGCATATTGGCAGTACTTCAATAATCTGCGTGATATAAGGCTATTTATTGATAATGGTGAGATAAATAATATAGTTACGTTAGATATTTTATATGAATATTACATATATAAAAATAAATATATTGCTGATATAGAAAAAATAATTACTGATATGCGTTATAGGAAGAGGAGATTGCCTGGTATTAGTTTTGAGGATTATGTAAAGAATCGAAGAGGATCCGAGTAAACATATTATTCAATAATTTGAACTCTGGAAAAAAGGTGAACCCTATAAATTACTGGATATTATAAGATGGAAATGTTAAAATCAAAATGGTGATTGTAAATGAAAGCATTTAAACAAAAAGAAATCCTGGAGCCCGGCTTCCCTTTTAAACTGTTTCTGAATGAAGCGGCTTTTAGTTTTCCGCCGCACTGGCATGAGGAGATAGAGATAATTTATGTAGAGTCAGGTAATTGTAAAGTGGGGTTGAATAATATTCAATATGATTTAAAAACAGGTGACATTTTACTAATTGGAAGTGGGGATGTTCATTATTTTTTGCCGCGTTTAGGTGATAGTAAAAAAGTTTTTATACAATTTGGTTTATCAATCTTCAATGATTTATCAACGGCAAGGAATGAGGGGAGATTTATTACACCACTGCTTAGTAAAACTCATCAGTTAAGTAAAAAGGAACAGCCTGTATCTAATGAAAATGAATTAATACATCAAAAATTAGAGAAGCAAATTCTAAAAATAATTGAAGAATTTAATAAAAAACAGGATGGATATAATCTTGTTTTAAAAGCACGTTTATACGATATTGTAGCCATTTTATTAAGGAATATCCCACAAAAGGAATATACCCTAAATGATAAGAATAAGCAGAATGAGCAATTAGAAAGGTTGAAAAATGTTTTTGAATATGTTGAAAAATATTATACTGATGATATTACTTTAGACAAGGTTGCAGGTGTTGCAAACTATAGTGTTTATTATTTTGCTAGATTTTTTAAGGAAGCTGCAGGAATGACATTCGGTCAGTATCTTGAACACTATAGAATAGGAAAAGCAGAGTGGCTTCTTATAAATGAAAGGGATAAGTCAATTACTGATATTTCTTTTGATACAGGTTTTAATAGTATAAAGACATTTTACAGGGTATTTAAAAAGATAAAAGGGTGTTCACCTAAAGAGTTTCAGAAATCAGCATTTAAATAAAATAATTTAATTTAGCAATATTTAAGAATAGTAGGGCAAGATATGACATGAATCTTGCCTTTTTTTTATATAAAATTTACTTGGAGAGTTATACTAATGGACAAATTTTAGTATTACACAGGAAGATAGGGAGGAATTAGCGTGAAAAAGGCTTTAATTGTGCAGGGGGGCTGGGATGGTCACCAACCAGTTCAGGTTGCGGAAAGATTTGAAAAGATTTTAAAGGAATCTAATTTTCAGGTAGAGACACATGATACCCTTGATGTTTTTCTTGATAGGGAGAAGATTAAATTTTTAGATTTAATTGTTCCTATTTGGACAATGGGGAAAATTACAGAAGAACAGTTGGAGTCTGTCATGGAAGCTGTAGGTAGTGGGGTTGGATTGGCCGGATGTCATGGTGGGTTATGTGATGCTTTTCGGGAAAGTGTTGCATGGCAGTTTATGACAGGTGGAAACTGGGTAGCACATCCAGGTGGAGATGGTGTTAAATATATAGTTAATGTCAGGAATAGTTCCAGCACTATAACTACTGGTATATCAGATTTTGAAGTGGAGAGTGAACATTATTATTTACATGTTGATCCTGCTGTAGAAGTTTTGGCTACAACTCGTTTCCCTGCTGTAAACTGGTATCATGCATCAAATGGGGAAGTTGATATACCTGTTGTCTGGACTAAACGCTGGGGATACGGGAGGGTTTTTTATAATTCTCTGGGGCATCATAATGATATTTTTGATATACCAGAAGCATTTGAGTTAATGAAAAGGGGTCTTCTATGGGCTGCTGAAGGTAAGAAATTGGCAGTGGAAGAGGGAGCAGATATTAATAAGTTCAAAAGTGATAAGAAAATGTTTTGATTTATTTTGCTATGGGTGAAAGATAATTTTTTAGGATATAGCTTTAATATATATAACTATAATTTTTGAAAAATATATATAGAGAGATTGATATAATAACAAGGGGGGATTCTGATATGGAAGAAAAGCTTAATGTTGGTATTATAGGTTGTGGAAATATTAGTGATATATATTTAGAAAATTGTACCCAGGTTTTCGCTAATTTAAATGTAAAGGCAGTTTCTGATTTGATAGTTGAGCGGGCTGAGGAGAAAAAAGAAAAATATGAAATACCTGAGGTCTGTACAAGTGAAGAGCTATTAGGTGATCCGGATATTGATATAGTATTAAATCTCACCACACCGGATGTACATGCTGAAATTGCCCTGGCAGCTTTGGAATCTGGTAAACATGTTTATGGCGAGAAACCTCTTACTATTAGTATGGATGATGGGAAAAAGATATTAAGTCTTGCGGAAAAAAAAGGTTTAAAGGTCGGCTGTGCACCGGATACTTTTCTTGGTGGAGGGTTACAGACTTGTCGTAAATTAATTGATGATGGATGGATTGGTGAGCCAGTGGCTGCAGAAGCTTTTATGGTCTGTCACGGGCATGAAAGCTGGCATCCTGACCCTGAATTTTATTATAAAGTCGGTGGGGGACCAATGTTCGATATGGGGCCTTATTATTTAACAGCTCTGGTTTCTTTAATGGGACCTATTTCCCGTGTTACAGGTTCAGCCAGAATAACTTATCCTGAAAGGACTATAACAAGTGAAGCTAAATATGGTCAAAAAATAGAAGTAGATATACCCACACATGTTGCAGGGGTTATGGATTTTGAAAACGGAGCAGTTGCAACTATCATTACCAGTTTTGATATCTGGGATTCTAAATTACCAAGAATAGAGGTACATGGGAGCCTTGGTTCTTTAATTGTTCCTGACCCGAATACTTTCGGCGGGCCTATTTATCTAAAAAGATATGATTATGATAAATGGAAGGAAATACCATTAAGTCATGGATATTCTGTAAACAGTAGGGGAATGGGTTTGTCAGATATGGCTCGTGCAGTTTTTGATGATGATAAGCACCGCGCTAGTGGAGAATTAGCTTTTCATGTACTTGAAGCCATGCATGGATTTCATATTGCTTCAAATAGTGGAAAACACTATGATATGAAGTTTAAATGTGAGCAGCCATCTGCTCTAGTTTAAAAGTTTTATAATATTACTAAAAGTTGAATTTTATTAATTCAGACCGACAAATTTTATTATTCATCTGGAACAAATAAAAAAGAAAACTGAAGTAAGACATTCTATAGAAAAAGTGAAGCCTATCATGTTAAGGGTAGGATTAAACAGGAAAAAGGTGCCGGGATTAAGTTGGAAAATGGGAAGTTAAAACTGGAATCATTTCTCTAAATCAATAGCCTTAAAATAATAAATTAATTTATGCAATATAACGAAATGTTAATTAAGCTGAATATATTACTTGATAAATAACTAATTGTTATATATAATAAATCCACTGAAGCAGTTTTAAAAATATTTGGTAATAACGTATTGCCTTAATAAAACTATATGTCTAATGTATTATTAAACGGGAAATTATGTTATAATAGAGGTAAATAGGTAATTTGAAAAATGAGGTGATTTATTTGATACCTGAAGATAAGATTAATGAAGTTGTTGAAAGAATAGCTTTTAATGTAAATCCAGATAAAATAATTCTTTTTGGTTCTTATGCTGAAGGTAATCCAGATGATGATAGTGATTTAGATATCCTGGTAGTAAAGGATATGAATATTCCACGTTATAAAAGGTCCAGAGAAATCAGAAAATATTTAAGAGGAATTAAAGTACCCATCGATTTACTTGTATATTCCCAGGATGAGATTGACGAATGGAAAAATAATGAACATGCTTTTATTAATAAAGCATTAAAGAATGGTAAGGTGCTTTATGGATAAGAAACTTGATTTAGTAAAAGAATGGATACATAAAGCCGGGAATGATCTAGGAATGGCAAAACTTGCTCTGGATAATCAGGTAGAATATACAGATGCTATTTGTTTTCACTGTCAACAGGCAGTTGAAAAGTATTTAAAAGCATATTTGATAGACCAGGATATAGTGTTTAAGAGATCACATAGTATATCATATTTACTTGATCTTATGGATGATATTGAAAATGTATCTGAAAGTTTATACCAAAAAGCTGAAATATTAGAGAGTTATGCAGTGGAAATTCGTTATCCTGATAATTGGTATGAACCCACAAAAGAAGAAACTGCAGAGGCATATAATATAGCTGTGGAGTTTAAAAAATATATTTTAGATAGAGTAATAATTGAGTGATGTTAATTAGAGGTTTTGCTGCCGCTTTTATAGTGGTTTTTTTATTATCCAAAAATAAAAACGCATCTTTGTAGTTCAAAAACCATAAAGCAAGTTATTATGAAACACTTAATCAATCTTCAATAGGATGGCATAAAGGCAATCATAATATGTTTATATGGTTAGATTATTTTTTGGAGACTTTATTGGCTGCCTATAAAGAATTTGAACAGAGAGTAGGATTAATAAGGAATAGAAGTGGTAATAAGAGTTATAGAGTAGAAAGTAGAACAGGCAATAAAGAGTGTATTAGGAACTTTGACAAAAGAGGATATAAGAAATGCATGTCCTGATGTTTCTGAATCTACAATTAACAGGGTTTTTAGTAAATTAAAAAAAGAAGAAATAATTGAAGTTCTGGGAAAAGGTAGAAATGCGAAGTGGAAAAGATTAAAGTAGGTAAAACAGTAGTTGAATATGATGTAATTAAATCAGATAGAAAAACATTAGGAATACAAGTAGATTTAGAAAAGAGTGTATTATTTGACGTAAGAAAACAGATTCATGAAGAAATAAAATGGAAAAGATCACGCCCAAAAGTGGCCATTAGTCTGAACAAAGGAAGCTAGAGGAGGGAGTAGGTAAAAGACTATGGTTGTTAGATAGGTTTGAGGATATAATTTAAATACATATTATAGGGTAGCCTTCCTTTCGGACTAAGTGGCTGCTCTTTTTTTGTGTATACTCTTATATCTTTGTTACTTTTTTTTCTGACAAATGAAGTAATCTATGAGACAATAATGAATGCGATTGTGCTACCTATCTTTTTTTTAAGCCCGGCCCTTTTTCCTCTTGAAAGTTTGCCCGGAGGATTAGCGGTAGCTATCAACCTCAATCCATTTACACATATTATTAACGCTCTGCGCAGCCTGATATTTGGAAAGACGATCTTGTTAGGGGATATTATGCCTGTCGTTGCGCTATTGGCAGTGATGTGTTGTGGAAGCTTTGGGCTGGCAATGTGGAGACTAAAAAAAGAGATGACCCATTAAGTAATAGTGAAATATATTGACTAATCACTAAAAAGCAATTATAATATTTATTGTTATATAGTTTGATATCCAACATTATTTTCTGGGGGAATATGAGATGAATGATCAAGAAGTTGGTATGGTGGTTCATTCACTGACAAAGCTCATCAGGCGCCATCTTGAAAATTCAATTAACTTTCAATATGCAAAGAGCATTACAGGTACCAATGGCTGGATTATTGCTTATCTTGCTGAAAACCGTGATAAAGATATTTTTCAAAAAGACCTGGAAGAGAAATTTTCTGTTACCAGGTCAACCATATCAAAGGTAGTTAAGTTGATGGAACAGAAGGGATTAATTGCACGCTGTAGTGTCCCAGATGATGCCCGACTGAAAAAACTTGTGCTTACATCCCAGGCGTTAACCCTGCATAATGCTATCAAGGATGACATCAAAAATCTGGAAGCTACTCTGACCCGTGGATTTACACAGGAGGAAATTGATAAATTTTTTTCATATATAGAGAGAATGAAGTCTAATTTAGCTGAGTAATAATTATAATTTGGAGGGAATTTAGACCTATGATAAGACGTTTAGCAGCTTGTATAAGACAGTACAAGAAGGAATCCATTCTAACTCCAATTTATGTAATAATGGAAGTTATTATGGAAGTTATAATCCCAATCTTAATGGCTAATATGATTGATTATGGAATTGATGCTGGTAATATGACAGTTATCTTGAAAATGGGTGCTGCCCTGCTGATATCTGCTTTTATTTCCCTGATTTTTGGTACTCTGGCAGGGCGTAGTGCAGCTGTAGCATCAGCAGGATTTGCTAGGAATCTTCGGCATGATATGTTCTATAATGTGCAAAATTTTTCTTTTTCTAATATTGATAAGTTCTCTACAGCTAGTATTGTAACCAGATTGACAACTGATGTTACTAATTTGCAGAATGCTTTTCAAATGATTATTAGGATGGCTATCCGCAGTCCTATTATGTTAATTTTCTCTTTGGCAGCTTCTTTTAGTATCAATGTAGAACTATCATTAATTTTCCTTGCCTGTATACCTATTCTTGGAAGTGGTTTATTTTTGATTATGAAAAAAGCACACCCGATTTTTGTACGTGTTTTTAAAAAATATGATAAATTAAATAATGTTGTCCAGGAAAACCTTCGGGCTATTCGAGTTGTAAAATCATTTATTCGTGAGGACCACGAAAATAAGAAGTTTACAGATATCTCGCAGAAGATCTATCAGGATTTTTCCACAGCTGAGAAGACACTGGCCTTTAATATGCCGCTAATGCAGTTTTGTATGTATGGGTCATTGTTATTAGTATCATGGTTTGGTGCCAGAATTATTGTGGCTGCTGGGGGTAATCCGGAATATGGCTTAAGTACGGGCCAGTTAGTCAGTCTTATAACTTATGCTATGCAGATTCTAGGTAGTCTGATGATGCTTTCCATGGTCTTTGTAATGATTACCATCTCCAGGGCATCAGCAGAAAGAACTGTCGAGTTGATGGATGAAGAAAGTGATCTAAAGAATTGCGATAATCCTATATATGAAGTCCTTGATGGGGAAATTTGTTTTGAAGATGTAAATTTTAGTTATGGGAAAAACACGGGAAAACTGGTTCTTGAGGATATTAATTTAAAAATAAAATCAGGTGAAACAGTAGGTATTATTGGGGGTACAGGTTCATCTAAAAGTAGTCTGGTTCAACTTATTCCCCGCCTCTATGATGTTGATTCTGGCCGGGTAACTGTTGGAGGTATAGATGTCCGTGATTATGATCTTAAAACCCTTCGCAATCAGGTGGCAATGGTCTTACAAAAGAATGTTCTTTTCTCTGGAACCATTAAGGAAAACCTCCGCTGGGGTAATGAAAATGCTTCAGATCAGGAACTGGTCCGTGTCTGTAAATTAGCTCAGGCTGATACTTTCATCCAGAACTTTCCGAAAAAGTATGATACCCATCTTGAACAGGGTGGTTCCAATGTTTCCGGTGGTCAAAAACAGCGCTTATGTATTGCAAGGGCTTTACTTAAAAAGCCGAAAATACTAATCCTGGATGACTCTACCAGTGCAGTTGATACTAAAACAGATGCCTTGATTCGTAGTGCATTTCGAGGTGAAATTCCTGATACTACCAGGCTAATAATCTCTCAGAGGGTTTCTTCTGTACAGGAAGCTGATCAAATTATTATTATGGATGATGGGAAAATTGCAGCAGTAGGTACACACCAAGAATTATTAGAAAGTAGTCCAATATATAGGGAAGTATATGAATCACAGGTCAAGGGAGGTAAGGGAAATGAGTAAAACTATGACCCCAGGTTCCGGAATACAGGATATTCCAACAAAAGCCAAAATGGAATCAGATACTATCAAAAGGTTGTTTTCATATATCAAGCAGTATAAAGTTCAACTTATTGCAGTTATAATTTGTATAATAATAAGTGCGGTGACAGCTGCAGTTTCCTCACTTTTTCTGCAGAAATTAATTGACAATTATATTACACCACTTTTACTTGAAGCAGTACCAAATTTTTCGGGATTGTTTAGAGTAATAATTCTGATGGGCGGTATTTACCTGATAGGTGTTCTTGCTACTTTATTTTATAATAGATTGATGGTTGTAATAGCCCAGGGAGTGCTCAAAAAAATTCGTGATGATCTGTTTTCACATATGCAGTCTCTGCCGATCAAGTATTTTGACACACATACACATGGTGATATTATGAGTCATTATACAAATGATATTGATACACTCCGCCAGATGATTGCTCAGAGTTTACCACAGGTATTTTCATCTATTGTTACAGTTATAGCTGTATTTGCTGCTATGTTGTACCTTAGTCTCTGGTTAACTATTTTTGTTATTATTTTTGTTTTTCTTGTCTTGAAGCTGATCCGTATTATTGCAGGTAGAAGTGGTAGTTTCTTTATAAAACAACAGCAGTCCCTTGGTGATGTTAACGGCTATATTGAAGAGATGATCCACGGTCAGAGGGTTATCAAAGTATTTTGCCATGAAAGAAAGGCAGAAGAGGTATTTGACCTTAAAAATGATCAATTATGTAGTCATGCGACAACTGCCAATAAATATGCCAATATTATGATGCCTGTGATGAACAATCTGGGTTATTTATTATATGTACTTTTGGCAATTGTAGGCGGTATTATGGGGATTATGGGGGTTAGTAATCTCAACCTGACAGGTATCAATGTACTGACACTTGGTATGATTGCTTCATTTTTACAGTTATCCAGGAACTTTATAATGCCTATTGCCCGGGTATCTCAGCAGGTAAATGCTGTCGTTATGGCCCTGGCCGGTGCAGGGCGTATTTTTAAACTTATGGATGAGGAAAAAGAAAAAGATGATGGATATGTTACTCTTGTTAATGCCAGAAAAGAAAAGGGCAGGATTTTTGAAACTGAAAAACGTACAGAGTTGTGGGCCTGGAAATACCCACATGCTGATGGTACAGTTAGCTATACTGAATTGAAAGGAGAAGTACGTTTTTATGATGTGGATTTCGCCTATGAAGAGGATGAGATGGTCTTACACAATATTACTTTATATGCTAAACCTGGACAGAAGGTAGCCCTTGTTGGTGCAACAGGGGCAGGAAAGACTACCATTACTAACTTAATTAATCGATTTTACGATATTGCTGATGGTAAAATTCGTTATGATGGGATAAATATTAATAAAATTAAAAAGAGTGATTTACGTCGTTCCCTTGGTATTGTACTACAGGATGTTAATCTATTTACTGATACGGTAATGGAAAATATTCGCTACGGCAGGTTAGATGCCAGTGATGAGGAATGTATTGCAGCAGCAAAACTGGCCAATGCGGATAGTTTTATCAGAATGCTGCCTCAGGGTTATGAAACTGTTCTTTCTGGTACTGAAAGCGGCCTGTCTCAGGGTCAAAGACAATTAATTTCCATTGCTCGAGCTGCTGTTGCCGATCCTCCTGTTATGATTCTGGATGAAGCAACATCATCTATAGATACCCGTACTGAAGCTATTGTTCAACAGGGGATGGATTCATTAATGAAGGGTAGAACTGTGTTTGTTATTGCCCACCGCTTATCTACAGTCAAAAATTCAGATGTTATTATGGTGCTTGAAGATGGCCGGATCATAGAAAGAGGCAGCCATGAAGAATTAATTTCTGAAAGGGGTAAGTACTATCAGTTTTATACAGGTGTTTTTGAACTGCAATAAATTAATTAAAAGAAATAGATCATAAATTGAATTAATTATTGCATTTTTCAAAAACTAGGGATATTATGAAGTGATGAGAATAAAGTCAATTAAAGGAGGTAATTAGCATGGACAACCTAAATAAGGTTAGAAAGAATTTTGGGCAAAGAGCTTCGGAATACAGAAAGAGTTCTACACATGGTAATCCAGTTGTTCTGGAAAGAATGATTGAGCTTATAAAGCCTTCTTCAGAAGCCTCTGCTTTAGATGTTGCAACAGGAGGCGGGCATACTGCAATTGCTTTAGCCAGATGGGTGCAACAGGTGGTTGCAATTGATATTACTCCAGAAATGTTGACAGAGGCTAAAATAGCTTCAAGACAAGAGGGTATAAGTAATATTACGTTTAGAGTTGAAGATGTACATAACTTAAATATTCCAGACTGTCAATTTGACATTGTTGCATCAAGATTTGCAGTTCATCATTTTTCAGATGTAAATAAAGCACTTCGGGAAATGTGTAGGGTATTAAAGCCTGGAGGTAAATTTTACATTTTAGATTGTTCAGTTATTGATGGGGAGGAATTTGAAAAAGAAATTAACCATATTGAGTTATTAAGAGATAGTTCACATCAGTTTTCTTATTCACCACGGTTATGGAATCAGTTATTAAAAGAATTACCTTTAACTATAGAGCATACTTTTCTATTAAAAGAACAGTATGAATTACCACTATGGTTCGACAGAATGGAAACTGCTCAAGATAGTAGAGATAAAATTTTTCAGATACTCAAAAATCTGTCTGCAGAGGGTAAAATTTACTATCCTTTCGGGGAGAATTATATTACTACTTATCGTTTTGAAATTTTAGCAACTAAGAATTGAGGTAGTAGGCGAAACTTAGTTCAATTAGATTTAGTCGATTATAATAGAGTTATAGAAGTAATATACTTTCTGGAGGATTTTATTAAAAATTACAGATAAAAGCTTTATAGAAAAGGAGTGGATTATAAATGAAAATTAGTTTTCAAAATATTGATGGTCAGGTTATTTACCGTATTTTCGATTTTGATCCTAAGTATGAGAAAGTACTTCAGATGTGTTTTTATCAGAAAGATGGTAATGGATATATAAAGAAGTATCCCAATGATGCTAAATATATAGAAAAGATGAGAGAAAGATATTCTAAATACGCACAAGAAATGTTTAATCAATTAGGGTATTTTACTAATGTTCCCTGGGAATCAGGCTTAAAGAAATTTTGTTCTATGGCTAAAGACAGCAATATTAATTGGTGGCTGACAGGAAGTTGCGCTAGCTGTATTCGTGGTGTTGAATTGAATCCTCATGATATAGACATTATGATTGACTCAGATTATGTAGAAGATATTACAGAATTGTTTCAAGACTATTTAATCGAGCCGATTATTGATACTAATGGATGGCTGACAAAGGAATTTGGTGTCATATTTATGGATGTAAGAATCGATATTGCTTCTGATCCAGCAGCTGTTCTTGATGACCCAGAACCTGTTGATTGTGGACCTTATGCTTTAAATCATCTGGAAACAGTAGAATGGGAAGGTTTTCAAATAAAGGTACCACCTCTTGAATTACAGTTAGCTGTTAATATTAAAAGAGGTAGAATGGATAGAGCAAGAAAGATTGAAGAGTTCTTGTATAGCAGTTAAAAAAATATTATAATAGTCATTACTTAAATGATAAATGTAATTATAAAGAGTTAAATAAATTTCTAGAAATTAAAGAGATAGAACTTAATTTTGATGATTTTGCAAATGCAAATATAGTATATTTAATAAACAGGAGTGTATTATCTGAAGAATTCAAAATATAAATTATTAAGCTTACTTTCAGTAGCATTCTTACAACTGGGGATCATTAGTGAATGATATATGGAGTTAAATAATAATACTGACCTTGCATTATCAGGCAGAAAATGCAAGGAAAATAAGATAAAGATAAGTTATTCTTTAATTGAAGGGGGGATATATATGGGATGGCTTGAGCGAATGAATAGTGCAATAAATTATATTGAAGAAAATCTAACAGAGGAAATTGATAATACTAAAGTGGCTGAAATAGCATGTTGCTCAGTTTATAATTTCCAACGTATATTTTCTTTTATGACTGATATACCTTTATCAGAATATATAAGACGACGTAGATTTACACTTGCTGCACTTGAATTGCAAAATAGCGCTATAAAGATAATTGATCTTGCTTTAAAATATGGTTATCAGTCGCCAGAAGCTTTTTCACGTGCATTTCAAAATATGCATGGTGTTACACCCACAATTGCGCGCAATCAGGGTGTTTATTTAAAAGCCTATCCGTGTATTTCCTTTCAAATTTCAATTAGAGGTGATGTTGAGATGAATTACAGAATTGAGAAAAAAGGTACATTGTCGGTTTTTGGTGTAGAGGAGGTATTTACAAACTTTGAAAATGATGAAAATCTAAAGGCAATACCTGAGTTTTGGCAGAATGAAATAAAAAAAGGAACATTAGATCGTATCACAAAAGCATCAGGAATAAAGTGGAATAGTTCTTGTAAGGGTATAGGACCTATAAATGCAGTTATGTGCTATCGTGATACTGGAGGAAATACTTTTCCTTATATGATTTGTGCATTTACACCTGTAAGTGGTGTACCTAAAGGTTTTACTTATGCTGAAATTCCAGCTCTAACCTGGGTTATTTTTAAAACTGAAGAGCATACCGAAGATAAAACTTCTGGAGTAATCCAGGCATTATGGAAACGCATTTATACTGAATGGTTTCCAACATCAGATTATGAACCATTAGATGGGCCTGAATTTGAAATGTATGGTGTGAGTGAGAATGGAAAAAAATATTGTGAAATTTGGATACCAGTGAAGTAATATGTTTATTTTTAAGTAAGTAGAGAAGAATCTTAAATATATTATATAGCAGATAGTCGAGATGCAGGGTTCTAATACTCTTCTGACTATCTGTTTTTGTTTTATAATTACAAAGACCTATTCTCTGTACTGAGTCTAAATTTGAAATAGCAATATTTGTTCATTTTCACTTAATGACATATGATATTGTTTTACTATAGCATAACAGGTATGTACAATATGCCGTGGTAGCAGCAAATCTGGCAATAGAGGATTCCCGATTAAATCTTGATAAAGAAAATAAAGAGCATAGCCATTTAGTTATTGAATTTTAAACAATTTGATATCAAAATTGTTACGATAATGTTATTATTAATTAAGAGATTTAACATTCATTAAAACTAATTTTAAGAAAGGTGTGAAAGTATGAAGTATAATTTTGATAAAGTTATTGACAGAAAAGGGACAAATTCCTCAAAATGGGAACCAGCAATTTTAAAGCAGATGTTCAATGGAGAAGATGTTTTGCCATTTTGGGTAGCTGATATGGACTTTAAAGTGGCACCGCCAATTATTGATGCTCTTAAGAAAAGAGTAGAACATGGAATATATGGATATTCTACACGACCGGATTCTTATTATGAAGCAATTATTAATTGGACTAAAAGACGTTTTGGATGGGAGATAAAAAAAGATTGGATTTTATATACACCAGGGATTGTACCGGCAATAAATTATCTGATTCAAACTTTCTGTGTTCCTGGAGAAAAAGTGCTTATACAACAACCTGTTTATTATCCTTTTGCAAATGCTATAGAAAACAATGGATGTCATGTGGTTAATAACCCATTAGTTTTTAATGGAGAAGATTATGAAATAGATTTTGAAGACTTTGAGGAAAAGGTAAAGGATTCTAAAGTAACTGCTTTTATCCTTTGTAGTCCACATAATCCTGTATCAAGAGTCTGGACAAAAGAAGAATTAGAAAAAATCGGAGAAATATGCCTGGAAAATGATGTTTTAGTTATTGCTGATGAGATCCATAATGATCTTGTATACTCAGGATTTACTCATACTATGTTTGCTTCTATGAATGAAGAGTTTGCACAGAATTCAATCACTTGTACTGCTCCTAGCAAGACTTTCAATCTAGCTGGTTTACAAACGTCAAATATCATTATTCCAAATAGGAAATTGAGATTGAAGTTTGAAAGCAATCTAGAAAGAAATAGTATTGGTCTACAAAATCCTTTGAGTATAGTTGCAGTTGAAGCAGCTTATAATGAGGGAGAAGAGTGGTTAGAGCAGTTATTGGTATATTTAGCAGCAAACGTGAAATTCATAGAAAACTATTTACAGGAAAATCTACCTCATGCTAGATTAATAAAACCTCAAGGAACATATTTAGGTTGGTTAGATTTGAGAAAATATGAAACAAATGCAGACATATTGGAAGGAACTGTAGCAAAAGAAGGAAAGGTGGGCTTGGATGGTGGCTCATGGTTTGGTCCTGGTGGAGCTGGATTTATGAGATTAAACTATGCATGTCCAAGAAAGTTATTAGAAGAAGGTTTAGCTAGACTGTGCAGGGCAGTAAAAGCTATTAAGTAAATTTGATTAAAAGAGATTAAAAGACGTACTAAAAGCGCTACCTGTATAGAATAAATAGTATTGGGTTATATAATAACAGAGATATGTTATACAAAACGTATATTTGTATTTTAAAATATTATTTAAATGAGGGGGAGGAAAATGTCAAACGAAGTTACTAAAAAGGTTTCAACTAGAGATTTAAAAAGAGTATTAGGGTTTTGGGACTTAATGGGAACTGCGGTTGGTCAGATTATAGGTGCAGGAATTATGTCGCTTGCTGGTGTTGCAATAGCAATGACTGAATTGTGGAATAAATCCAAGTTCAAAACATCACCTGGAGTATCCAAAATTATTGTTTTAGTATCAGTTGTAGTATCAATTATGCAAGTTATATTACTATGATCAGACATGTCATTACCACTATTATTTGGAAACCTGGTAATTGTTGTTGTAGCAGCAGTATTTTCAATGTGGCGTTATAATTCTGGCAAAGTTGATATAGAAGAGAGTTATGAAGATAATTAATAAGAACGGGGTCAGGGGTGAATTTGCTGGAATAGAAAAGTGCAATATTTTAAGTGTTATTTATATAGTAAAGTGAAACTCAAATAAATAAGTTTACGAAATTGGACATTAAAAGAGAAGATATAAAATTTATATTATGCTAAACTTTAACATAGGGAGGTGATGATATGGAGTGGTTGAAGCAATTAAGCCGGGCAATAGATTATATAGAAGACAATTTGGCAGGTGATATTTCTTACGACAAAGCAGCAAAAATAGCCTGTTGTTCCACTTATAATTTTCAAAGAATGTTTTCCTATATAACTGGTATTCCACTATCTGAATATATACGCCGTAGGAGAATGACAAAAGCTGCCTTTGAATTGCAGTTGAGCGAAAATAAAGTAACAGATATTGGTTCAAAGTATGGTTATGATATACCGACATCATTTAATAGAGCATTCCAGAGTGTTCATGGTGTTTCTCCGACTTTTGCTCGTAAGGATGGAACTATATTAGATTCTTATCCACCCATTAGATTTTCTATTAACGTCACTGGAGGTGAAAGCATGAGATATCGTGTAGAAGCAAAAGAACCTATTAGAATTGTTGGGATTAGAGTCCCCTTACAAGAGGATCAGGAACATAATTTCAAAACTGTTCCAAAATTTTGGAACAAAACATTAAAAAGCAATTTAGTTTCAAAAATTAGCAAATTAGCAAATCAAAAGCCGCATGGTATTTTAGGTGTTACTGCATATCAAAATCCAGAGAAAATCTATTATTACATTGCAACTGCTACCGATTTAGCTGTTCCAGAGAATTTGGTTGAATATGAAATTCCGGCAGCTACATGGGTTATCTTTAAATGTGATGGACCTTTTCAAGATTCCATTCAAACAATCTTTAAACGATTTGCCAGAGAATGGCTTCCGTTTTCTGGGTATAAATATGCTCAATTCCCAGATGTAGAAGTTTATCCCATCAGCGAGAATAAGTTAAAAAGTGGATATTCTGAAGTCTGGATTGCAGTTAAGAAAGAAAAATAATTTAAAAATAGAGGTGGAATAAAATGTCCGTAATTGAAACTGATAAATTGGTAAAGGAGTATAAGAATGGCGTCAGAGCCCTGGATGGCTTAAGTCTTAAAGTGAACAGTGGGGAAATCTTCTCACTGCTGGGTCCCAATGGAGCTGGGAAAACTTCTTTGATTAATATTCTGACAACCTATTATAAACCCACATCCGGGAAAGTAAGCATATTGGGGAAAGACTTATGTAGGGAGCCGGACCGGGTTCGTACACAGATTGCCTGTGTTGCCCAGCGTATTTCCATTGATGAGCACCTTTCACTAATGGAAAATATGCTATTTCAAAGCAGGCTGTACAAAGTAGATGCACAGCTGGCAGAAGAAAGAATAAGTACTTTGATTGACAGTTTTAATCTTTCCGGATATTTGAAATACCCCACGGCATCCTACTCTGGTGGGGTGAAGCGCAGGCTGGATATTGCCATGAATATGGTCTCTTCACCTAAAATTCTATTTTTAGATGAGCCCACAGCAGGTATGGATGTTGAGTCCCGGAAGGCCATGTGGAAAATGATGTTGAAAATCCGGGATGAATATAATACAAGTATATTTCTTACAACTCATTATCTTGAAGAAGCTGACCATTTGAGTGATACCATTTGTATCATTAAAAAGGGGAAGGAATTAGTCCAGGGAGCACCAGGCAGCCTGCGCAGTTATACCAGGCAGGATATGCTCCGTATTACATTTTCCAATGCTGAGCGAGGAAAAAAATATAAAGATGTCTTTGATGACACCGGGTTTATTAAGTTCAGCAGTGTGCGGAATAATTCTGTTTTACTAGGTGTGGATGACAGCAGAACTGCTTTTACAGCTGTGAATAAGTGGCTTTTAGATCATGATGTAGAGTTTCGTGGTATCGAGATTGTAGAACCTGGTCTGGAGGATGTTTTTCTGGCATTAACTGGTTCAGGGGAAGATAGAGGGGAGGAATGGGTGTGCTGAATATTTTGTGGCGAAATATAAGGTGGCGTTTTCAAAACCCTATTTCCATTGTAATTACTATCTTGCAACCGCTTATCTGGCTTATTTTGTACAGCTCTGTCGCAGGCCAGGCAGTGCAAAATATGGGGATCGATAATTACACTGCTTTCATTCTACCCGGCATTATAGTGCTCGTTACCCTGGCTGCCTGCAGTAGTGGTGGTATTATCAATTATATCATGAAATCCAACGGCAGTTTTTACAGAATCCTGATTGCACCTGTGAGTAGAAACTCTATTGTGCTGGGGCAAATGCTGGAGGCAGTACTGGTTTCCTTCCTGGAAGTAGTAATTTTATGTGTTGTAGGCTTTTTTTTCTCAGTAAAGGTGGCATCGGGTATCGCTGGAATTTCACTCATGATATTACTGGTTTTTATGACAGCGTTTTTCATGTCAGGTCTTACCTATTCTATTAGTCTCTTTCTGCCAAATGAAGTAATCTATGAGACGATAATGAATGCGATTGTGCTGCCTATCTTTTTTTTGAGCCCAGCCCTTTTTCCTACTGAAAATTTATCAGGTGGATTGGCTGTAGCTGTAACACTAAATCCATTTACACATATTATTAACGCTCTGCGTAGTCTGATACTTGGCGAGACAATTTTATTAGGGGAAATTCTCCCTGTTATTGTACTATTTATAGTGATGTGCTGCTGCAGTTTTGGACTGGCAAAGTGGAGATTAAAAAAAGAGATGGCCCATTAATTTGGATTTAAGTTAAGGGGCGGGTTTGAAATATTATAAATCTACCCCTTTATTGTGAACGCAAGGCTGGATCAGTAATAGGCCGTTCGAGGCCCTCACACTGAGGTAAATAAGAATGAATAAAAATAATCTAAGAGAATAATAAACAAAGAAATAGCTTCAAATAAAATATTAAGTTGCTAAAATTAGGAGAGTCAGTTATAATAAAAGAAAAGAAATTATTGGTGATAAGCACTGCTAATTATGATTAATAATAGGTAGGCTAAGTAATATTTTAACTGACAAACGAAAAAATAAGGGGAAAATATTATGATTTCTAAAGCGGAAAAAATTATTATAATAGATTTTTTAGAACAAAAACTGTCTCCTGAATTAATTTATGTATTTGGTTCTTATTCTAAAAATAATGAGAGAAAAGATAGTGATGTTGATATAGCTTTTTTATCTGAAAATGAAGTTGATGAATATCAAATATTCTTATTTGCTCAAAAGTTAGCTGATAAATTTAAAAAAGAAGTAGATTTAATTGATATTAAACAAGCATCTACTGTTTTTAAAATCCAAATTATACAGGGTAAGTTAATATATAATGCTAATAATTATAAAAAGATGGAATTTGAATTAAAAACTTTAAGAGAGTATGCTAATCTCAATGAAAAAAGAAAAGAAGTGCTGGAAGGTGTATGGGGGTGACTTCTATTGGTTGATGATGTATTAATTAATAAGAAACAAACGATAAATCGTTGTATCAAAAGAATTAATGAAGTTTATGATAATAATTTTGATAATTTAAAGGATTATACAAAACTGTCTGTGGTGTTACCTCAGCTAATGTTAGTGCTGATAAAGGTACGGCAGTAGTAGAATTGGCTCATGAAGTAGATGAAGTTAAATTTAAGGCTGCTGTAGAAGAAGCAGGCTATTAATTTGTTGAAGTTAAATAATTAGATGAATATTTGATGAATACTTAAGGAATACTTAAGGAAAATTCCCTTACTGAAATTGCTCAAGAATTAATTATAAACCCTATTTATTTATACTGCTTGGCGATGCCCCAAATTAAAATATGGTATGCTCGTCATAGCGGTTTTTTTGCCTGTTTGTTAATTAGGGAAATGAATTTTCTAATCGACAAAATCTCTATTTCGTGGTTTTATTTTGTACTTGCCGTTGTTTTAGATTGCTTTTTTTTAGCTTTAAATCTCCTCCTTCTGACCATACAAAATTATAATTAACATTCCAGCCGAATTCCACTTCAGTGTTTGGATTTAGATCCCTTTGTGAACCAGGCAAGACTCATAGCACCCATTTCTTCTAAATTTTTTACAACTTTTCAACCCTAACCCCTTATACCATATAAGTAATGAGGTTCAGATATTTTTATTAAGCAGGTAAAAATTGAGATAAGTAGAACTATATTATGTAAAATAAAATCAGGAGGTAGAAGGTTGAAATAAATAATAGATAGCATTTAAAGAATTAGAGGGCATAGCAAAATAAGCCATCATATAATGACTTTTAAAAAATGAAGTTAAAGGTGTTATGGTTATGCAGTTGACTTAATTCGATAACCCTGAAGCCGAGCTAATAAAATTGCTTGTTCTACCGTAATTTCACGGTCTACTGGAAGAACATCAGATTTTCTATATAAATCAGCATTATAGGGTTCCTTTTTTTTCAACATGTTGTATAATGCTGATAGAAGCATTCTTGCAATGGCAATAATTGCTTTCTTATGTCCACGCCGTTTCTTTAAGCGGAGATAACGGTTGCGGATCTCAGGGTGTTTTTCACTTTTAACTACAGCGGTTGCACACTGTACAAGAAGTGGTTTAATGTAACATCCTGATTTAGAAACCCGGACTGATTTTTTCTTACCTGCACTTTCGTTGTTAGTAGGAGTAAGCCCAGCCCAAGAACAAAGATGCTTAGCAGTAGGAAAAACATCCATATTGACCCCTATCTCTGAAATTACACCAATAGCTGAGAAGATGTTTTTAAAGGATGGGGCAGTTAAAATAAGATCAATTTCTTGCTGGTATGGCTTGGCAAGTTTGAGAATAAGTTCTTCTAGATCAGATTTCCGGGTTTCTAAATCCTCATAATGCTGTTTGATAACCTTTAATTTACCAGCCTGTTCCGGTGTAATATAACCGTCAATGGCGAGTTCCAATTCGGGAAGTTTTTTCTTCATGGAACCATGAATTAAGGGCTCAATATCAAAAGAAGTATCAAGAGGATTTTCCAGAATCTTATCTATAATCCTTTGTGAACTTTTACCAAAAGTATCAGAAACGATATTACCTAACTGAATGTTAGAAACGGTAAGACAGTTCTGCAGTCGATTCTTCTCACTTGACATAAAGCAGATCAACTTGAAACGATAACGCATCAGATCACGTAGCTGTCGGATTTGGGCAGGTGGCATAAAACTACCAGCAACAAGATCATGTTTAAACAGGTCAGCAATCCACTTTGCATCTTTCTTATCAGTTTTTTTACCACGGATTGCTTTAACATATTTAGGGTGGGCAAGAACAATATTGCAGGAAGTTTCAAGAACATTAAATACAGGGATCCAGTATTTCCCTGTGGATTCCATGCAGACATCCTTGCAGTCATTATCAAGTAGCCATTGTAACAGCTCTCTCAAACCCTTTGTGTAGGTAGAAAAGCGATGACTCTTGTAGGTGGTAACACCTTTAGAATTAGTGGAAGCTATACAAGCAACCACGAAAGTTTTGTGGACATCGATGCCACAACAAATTTTGTATACGATTTTTAAAGCCATAGGGATTCCTTTCTAAACCAAGAGGTTTTTTAAGAATTATAGGGATGGACAGCATTGACTGATTGCCTAGCGATAAACGAGTATTGTTTATACAAAGATAAGGTTTCGTGCTCGGTGGCACACTTATTTGTGCTTGAAAAGGCAATCTACACATATAATCATTCGGTCACTTCATAAATGAAGCAGCCCACTCACCCCCTCGTGATTTGTAGTTTACTGATATCCCTATGACTTTATTATAAAACAAAATAGCTCAAAGACACAATTTCATAACATTTTGTGCCTTGAGCGCAGCGAAAGGAATGGATATAATCATGAAAAACCTTGTTTTATACTATTCATTAAATGGTAACACTGATTTTGTAGCTAAAAAATTGGCAGAAAAACTAGATGCAGATATTGTTATGCTCGAGCCTATTAAAGATTACCCTAAAGGATTTGTGAAATATATTATAGGCGGTTTTCAGTCATTATTTAAAATTAAAGTAGCTATTAAACCTATAGAAGTAAATTTAGCAGATTATGATCAAATAGTAATTGGTTCCCCTGTCTGGGCTGGTAGTATGACCCCACCTATCAGGAGTTTGCTGACGGATAAGCAAATTGAGGGTAAAAATGTTGTATTATTTTGTACATATCAGGGTCAGGCTGGTAAGGTTTTTGATCATATAGAAGAATTAATAGGGAAAAATAATATTATTGATAGGTTTGAATTTAAAAATCCATTAAAAAATATGGAAACTACAATTAAAAGTATAGAGAAATGGACAGTTAATACGACAGGATAATGTGCTTAAACTTGCAGAGATGATATTAGTAAGTTAAATATCTTGAAAAAGACGAATTATTTAAGGAAGATTATGCCGATAATGAATTTTCTCTTGATTGAATTCAAATGCTTTTGTCCTTACAGGATACACAATTCTTATATTTCAAGCACTTTTATAGGAATTAAATAATATTAGGGGATGGTCGATATGATTAAACGCATTGTTCTGACATTTATAATCTTGTTAGTATTAACGACAGCAGTAACGGCTCAGTTTGATAAGGAAAAAGAAGTATTGTTTAAATTATTTAATACAGAGGAAAATGAAGTGGAAATACTATTCGATAAATCCTTTTTAAATCAGGTATCCGCTAATCAGCTTATCGGGATATTAAAGCAGTATCATGATCAACTTGGTCAGCTCAAAAAAATTACTGGCAGTAGCGGGGATTATACACTTATCTTTGTTAAAGGGACTGCACCGGCAAAAATAGTTTTGAATAATGTTGGTAAAATAAAAGGATTATGGTTTGGCAACTGGATTCTAACTGAAGATGATTTGGCTGAAGTAATTTCAGAATTTAAATCTATAACAGGTGCTATTTCAGTGTCTGTAATTAAAAATAATCAGGATAAGATTTTATCATATAACTCAAACAGAAAAATGGCAGTTGGTTCTTCCTTTAAGTTGTATGTATTAAAAGCTGTTTATGATGCAGTCCAAAACGGTAAAATCAGCTGGGATAGTCTAGTAATATTAAATCAAGATAATAAGTCTTTAGCGAGTGGGATTTTACAGGACTGGCCGAAAGGTACACCGCTAACTATAAAGACATTAAGTAATCTGATGATCTCACTTAGTGATAATACGGCAACAGATTTATTAATTAATGCCGTGGGACGGGAAAATATTGAAAAATATGTAACGGAAATAAATATCCCTTTTTTAAAGACTATAGACTTATTAAGACTTAAATATGCTGTTGATTCAGTTATTCAAACTGAATACATTAAAGCTGGTATAGAAAAGAGAAGACAGATATTAAATAATATAAAAAATTTACCTGTAAAAACTAGTGTGATGAGTAGTTCACCCAGATTAATTACTGAGCTGGAATGGTTTTTTTCTACTCAAGAATTATGTCAATTAATATATAAATTACGGGATGCAGATGAAATAAGGATTAATCCGGGGTTGGCAGTAAAGAAAGATTGGCAGCTGGTTGGGTATAAAGGGGGATCAGAACCAGGGGTATTACAATATACCCATATTTTGCAGAGAGAAGCAGGGGGTGATATCTATACTGTTTCTATAACAGTAAATAACCCCAAGCAAGAGCTGGATACCGATAAGATTACAGAATTGACCAGGCGTCTAATTTCATTAATCAAGCAGGGAAAAATTTAGTAACACTACTGAAAAAGGAGCTTGTTAAATTAATAGATATATGTTAAACTTAAAGGGCACTGTTCGAAAACAGGGGATATTTAGCTGAAATTTTCGAGCAGACCTTTAAATGAGAAATTTAAGAAAGGGTGAAATTTACTTAAAATCATGCGTATCAGTACTTTAACCATTCAGTAACTTAAAATTATTTAATTAGGTTGGTTAGAGTATTGAAACTATATATTTCCATATATTTACAAATAATAAACTATTGGTGATCTCTGCTTTCTGGTCAGTATTCTAACCAACCAGTATATCCTGGTGTGAATACGGCTAAAAAGGAGAGATTTTTATGTTATTAATAGAAACTAAAGAAGTGAATAAATGGATAGGTGCCAGACAATTATTAAAGGATATATCTTTTAACATGTATCAAGGAGATAAAGTCGGTTTTGTTGGACGTAATGGAACAGGGAAATCGACCTTATTAAAAATAATTAGTGGTCAGGATAAGGAGTATCAAGGTCAGATTATTATAAATACCAGGGTGGGTTATCTACCCCAGTATTATAATTACCCGGCAGTTCAGACTGTGGAAGAGTTTTTCACAGAGGTAAGCTATGATTACGGTAGTTTTCTCCGTTTGATGAAAGAGTTTGGCTTTGAAACAGATTTTCTGGACCGGCAGATTGGAAATTGTAGTGGTGGTGAACAGACTAAACTCCAGTTAATAAGGTTGTTAATTAAAGAACCGGCCTTATTAATACTCGATGAACCTACCAATCACCTGGATATTGAGGCCAGGGACTGGTTAGCTAATTTCTTAAATAAATTCCAGGGTGGAGTAATACTGGTCTCCCATGATAGGTATTTTCTGGATCAGGTAGTAAAAGAAGTCTGGGAATTAGAAGACGCGGAACTTAAAGAATATACAGGTAATTATAGTGATTACCAGAAACAGAGGGAAGTAGAACTGGAAAGGGAAAAAAGAGAATATCAAAAATATCATGCAGAGAAAAAAAGTTTAAAAGCGGCAATACAAAAACAGCAGCAGTTTGTCAATAAAGCTGATAAGGGAAGAAAAAAAACAGATTCTTTCTGGAAACAATTGAAAGGATCTGACCGGAGAACTGGTCGTATGGCCAAAAGGGTAGATAGTTTGCGGAGCCAGCTGGAACAACTCGATAAAAAAGAAAAACCATTTGAATATAAAGAGATAAATCCTGAGTTTGAGAATAGAGAATTACACAGTCAAATTATAATTCAGGGTAAAGGGGTAGGCAAAAGTTTTCAATCAGAACCGGTCTTTAAGGATCTGAATTTTACTATCTCCAGAGGGAGTAAAATTGCTCTCTTGGGTAAAAATGGTATCGGAAAGACTATATTGTTAAAATTGATTCTCGGTCAGCAAAACCCTACTACTGGTGAGATATTTCGAACCAGAGCTTTAGAAATAGGGTATTTTTCACAAAAAATGGCCAATCTCCATGGTCAAGATACAGTTTTAAAAGAATTACAGGAGAAACTTCCTGATAGGTCAGAGGAGCTAATCAGGACATTTCTGGGTTCCATGCTTTTTAAAGGTGAAGATGTTTTTAAGAAAATAGGTGATCTCAGTATTGGAGAAAGGGTCAGGGTAGCTTTTACAATTCTATTACTAAGTAAAGCTAATTTTTTACTCCTTGATGAACCTCTAAATCACCTTGATATAGTCTCCCGGGAAAGGATAGAAGCAGCACTTAAGGAATACCCGGGCTCTTTCCTGATTGTCACTCATGATAGGTATTTTGCCAGAAAGATTGCAAATGAAATCTGGGAATTAACTAATAATGGCCTGGATTGTTTTCAGGGGAACTACAATGATTTTCTTAAATATAAACAAGGAGAGTTTAAAGTTGGCCTGGAATTAGAAGATGAATTAATAAAAATGAAAAGGGCAGAATTGATAGCCCGGCTTGAACAGGCCAGAGATGCAGAGGAGATTGCCAGAATAGAAAGCCAGCTAGATCAGCTTTAAAATGTTTCAATTAATAAATTTACTACCATGGCCATTGACATGGTTACAAAGATAGGTTTAATGATCTTGCTGCCATGTTTAATGGCTATTTTTGAACCCAGGCGTGCTCCCAGAGCAGTGGAAATGGCCATCGGTATACCAATAGAGTAGATTATTTTGCCATGTAGGGCAAAGAGAATCAGGGAAGTTAAATTACTGGTAAAGTTTAATATTTTAGCATTGGCCGTACTGATCGTAAAATTGAAACCGAAAAAACGGATAAAAGCAAATAGCAAAAAAGATCCTGTACCAGGACCAAAGAAACCGTCATAAAATCCTAAAAGAAAACCAATGATACATCCAATAATAATCTTTTTGCGATTTAAACCAGTGAATTTATTTTCTATACCGATATCTTTTTTAAAGGAGGTATAAATAGCCAGTAGGAATAACATAATCAGGACAATCATTTTTAGATACTGCTGATTAATCTTTAAAGCAGTATTAACTCCCAGAGAAGCGCCTAAAAAGGTAAAAGGAATAACATATTTAATTAAGGGTAGATAGATCTTTTTCGATTTGAAAAAGGTAAAGGAGCTAGTAAAAGATCCCCAGGAAGCAGAAAATTTATTAGTCCCTAAGGCAAGATGAGGTGGGATACCAACAGCTAATAGTGAGGGTATAGTTAAAATCCCCCTCCTCCTGCGATAGCATCGACCAGGGCAGCAAAAAAAGCAATAAGACATAAAAAGACTATTTCCATTTATTTTTTCCTCCTGAGTAAAAATGATATTTCTATTGATAATTACTGTAATGTTGTTTATAAGTATATATTTTATTATTCTAGCTGTGATATTATTTTCCTTCTTTATTAACCGGAAATTTTTTTGGCCGTAACAGCAAAATATCAATAAATTTGGCAGCTGACATTGTGCTTCTATTGGCTGTTCATAATTCTTGACAGTAAAGTTATACCCGGAAATTTTATAAGTCTTTTATTTGAAGAGATTAGAGTTACAAAACCATTCGAGGTAAGGACTACCTCTGGTTGCCGTAATTATAGCCAGTACAATACCAGTATTTCCACTATAATTGAATAAAACTTGAAGGCAAGCTTAGCCTGCTTTTTACATATTCAGGATAACTTTAATATTAAAATTTGATTAAATAATATAAAAAACACTTGACTAGGCCAATAATAAATGTTATCTTATAATTTATAAAATACCATGTACGGGTACCCCGTAAAACAAATGGTAGATGGAGGTAATTTAATGAGATATGATTACGGTCTTTGGGGCGCTGTTATCTTTAATTTTCTCTTTGTGATAGTCTTTCTATTAAGTTTTATCAAGCCCAAAAAGAAGTATGAATGGAGATCAATGGGTGTAACAGGTGGTTTCTTTGTAGCTTTATTTGCAGAGATGTATGGTTTTCCATTAACAATATATTTAATAACATCAGTTTTTGGTTATAGAATACCAGTTTTTAACCCATACCAACATACAAATGGACATTTGCTGGCAATATTAGGTGTTGGTGAAGATAAAGCCTTACTGGTCTGTCAAATTGGAGGATTATTATTTGGCATAGGTATGATCATAATCGCAATAGGTTGGAGAAAAATATTTAAAGGACAGGGTGGTTTAGTGAGAGATGGGATATATAAATATATTCGCCATCCCCAATATCTCGGCATTTTTTTAATGATGGTTGGTATGTTAGTACAATGGCCGACAATTATTACTTTAATTATGTTTCCAATCTTACTTGTAAGCTACTATAGACTGGCCAAAAGAGAAGAAAAAGTAATGATAGAAGAATTTGGTGAAGAGTATCTAGCATACATGAAAACTACACCTGCTTTTATACCATTTTTTAATAAATAGTCATCTAACAGTTATTTTATCAAACCAATACTTAGAGTAATTTATATCAAAAATAATTTATGAAAAGGTGAGGTAGATGCTTAAAATTAAATCAAAAAGTATATTTAGTCTTGGTATTGCATTAATGGTTCTGTTTACTTTAGCGGTAACGGCTTTAGCCAGTGGAGAGGATTGGGTGAGAAGTTCAGATGCAGCAGGTGTCACTTTAGATGTAGAATTTATAAATCCAGATAAAATTCCAGCTGAACAACTGTTATTTAGAGTTTATATGACTACACATAGTGGGAATCTGTTGGATCACGATTTTGCAGAATTAATTACAGTTAAAAGTAAGGTGAATTAGATAGTGAAAGCATTAGCTGGGAATGGGAAAGAGAATCTAGTCATCATCCTATAGCTTTGATTAAAATAAATAATAATATGATTAATGGTGTAAGATTTTATTCAGAGAAAACGAAATATCTTGAAATTACAATCAATGGTATGAGAGAATCCGGTCATAGTTTTAGGTGGGATATTAATCAAGATAAGAAACTATTGGCCTATATACCAAATGCAGCAAGTGGTATTGTTTCTGTAATTGACATTGCAGCCGAAAAAGTAGTTAATACTATAAAAGTAGGGGAAGAGGCTTCCCATGGAATTGAAATTACTCCAGATGGTAAGCATCTATATACTGGTGATTTCCAAAATGGTTTAGTAAAAATATATGACCTAACTAAAAATGAATTTGTCAAGACATTAAAAGTTAATAGTACAGCACATGGGATAGATATGAGTCCAGATGGCAAGTATATTTTAATAGCGTCTGGTTCAAAAAGTGAGGTAGCAGTGATAGATACAAAAAAACAGGAGATTATTACGGTTATTAAAGAAGGTATTGGGGAAAGTCCCAGTCATATAGACTTTGATCCAGCTGGAAACTTTGCTATTTTAACAAATCTGGAGTCCAATGATGTTTCTGTTATTTCAATACCTGGCTTTGAAGTAACAGCCAGGATTTCTGTTGGTAATGGTCCTAATGAAGGAAGAATTGCTCCTGATGGGCAATTTGCCTATACTGCAAACTGGGAATCAAATAGTATCTCAGTAATTGATTTAAGAAGCTTTGAAGTTGTCGATGAAATAAATGTTGGAGAGGGGACACATGGTGTTATTGTTTCTCCAGATAGTAAAAAGATCTGGACAGCCAATAGAAAAACAAATAATGTTGCAGTAATTGATGCTGAAACTCGTCAGCTTGAACGGTATATAGCTGCAGGTGAATATACAAATCACCTGGAATTTACTCCTGATGGTAATAAAGTAGTGGTCACTAATGCACGAGATAATGAAGTGATAATTATTGACACAGAGACTTATCAGATAACAGCTCGTATTAAGGTTGATGAAGAACCACATGAAATTACCTTTATAAGTGTAGAAGAGTGGCTGGTTAAGCGATGAGTTCATTTATCTGGATATTAATTTTTGCTGGAGTAATGTATTGGATGCACGGTAGTGGTGGAGGTTGTTGTGGTGGTCATAATCATGGGAATAGTGGTCGTTACGAATCGGGTGGCAATCATGAAGACAGTAGCAGTACAAGTTTATTCAATTCTCAATTTCAAGTGATTAATGGCCAAACTTTGTATAAGGACCCGGTTTGTGGAAGTAATGTTGCAGAAGATGTAGCTATTAAGAAGAATATAAATGGCATTGATTATTACTTCTGTTCACAGGAATGTTTAAATAAGTTTATAAAGAATATCAAAAAATCGTGAGAGGGGGTGAAGGATA
Source organism: Halocella sp. SP3-1 (assembly GCF_003953885.1). Taxonomy (GTDB): domain Bacteria; phylum Bacillota; class Halanaerobiia; order Halanaerobiales; family DTU029; genus Iocasia; species Iocasia fonsfrigidae. The sequence continues at coordinate 1,645,374 of NZ_CP032760.1, forward strand.
TGCAGAAGATCATCAAAATTAAAGGAATGAGTTGTGGACACTGTGAGGGACATGTAAAGAAAGAATTAGAGGTTCTCTGTGGTGTTACTTCAGCAGATGTAAGTGCTGATAAAGGTACTGCAGTACTAGAATTGGCTCATGAAATAGATGAAGCAAAATTTAAGGCTGCCGTAGAAGAAGCAGGTTATGAATTTGTCGAAGTTAAATAACTAAATGATGAATACTTAAGAATAATTTAACCTATATATATCTAGAAAAACAAACGATAATCTCTGTTCTTAGAGATTATCGTTTGTTTATGTGTGATGTAAGAGTAATCATCTTTAAAAATATTCCTGGTCATTATTAAGTTCGTGAAAAAGTATAACTTCCTTTTACATCCCCGGTCTTCTTCTTTCCATTTCTCTCATCATTTCTTCCCTTTGTCTTGGGTCTAAATCCATAATTAAGTGCATTAGTTCTGCAACATGATGCTTCTCATCATTAGCTATTTCTTGAAATAACATACTGGCTTCAGGGTTTGTTGTTATTCTGGCGTGTCGCTCGTATTGGTTGATAGCTTCCAGTTCACCCGTCAAATTAATTCTTAATAATTCCAGTGTTGTTAAATTATTATTTGTTCTATCTCTATTTTCACCAGGATAATACCTATCATGATAATTTTGTTTTTCAGTATCAGCCATTGGTTTAGCTCCTTTCATAATTTTATATATCATAATATGTTTATATTAGTATAAAAGTGTTTAATTTAATATTGTATGTTTATATCAACTGCACTTTTATTTCTCATTATTCCTTTACTTATGTAAACCTTCAGTTTTTATCTTAATAAATATATCCTCGATATATACCAATGAATATATTGCGTCCTGTTGTATATAGGCATAAAGGATGGAGTAGTCAGTAGATATAATTACAATAGGTAGAATAAAGGAAGTTATATAAATGGGTGATATGAAGATAAAAAAACGTTATAATCGAATAGCACCTATTTTTATGACTTGCTGGAAAAGTATGATGGAAAAAGGAGAGATGGGAAGATGGCGAGAAAGGCTGTGGCTATGGAGCTAATATTAATCGAAGAACTATGGAAAAAATTAAAATGGCTGGTTTAACGATAAAAGAGGTTAACGATTTATTCTTTGATATTGTCAAAGAAATAGTACTGGAACCTTAACTATTATGGTCTTGATATAGTAAACACAAAACAAAACCTAGTAAATTGATAAGATTACTTGACATATATCAAAATAAGTGTTATCATATAAAAAATCAGATAAAACACTCATATCAAGAGAGGTGGAGGGACTGGCCCTGTGAAACCCGGCAACCAGTACATTTTTATTTTGTATCAGGTGCTAAACCCTGCAGTAGCTCACTGCAAGATAGGAGTATGTTAAATAATTTCTCCCCTCCTTGAAACGGGAGATTTTTTATTATATAAAAGGTGGTGAAAAGATGGAAGAGGATTATCATTGTATGGACACAATTTTGGTACATGGTGATAAGGGTTATGATAGTCATACTGGTGCTATTAGCTACCCAATTTACCAAACAGCAACATTTAAACACCCTGGTCTGAATCAATCTACAGGATTTGATTATAGTAGGGTTAGCAATCCAACTAGAGATGAGCTTGAACACACCATAGCAAAACTGGAAAGAGGAAAGATGGCTTTTGCTTTTTCCAGTGGTATGGCCGGTATTACAGCAGTCTTCAACTTGTTTTCTGCTGGAGAACATATTATTGTGTCAGATGATCTTTATGGTGGTACTTATAGGTTATTTGAAGAGATATGTACTAAGCAAGGTATGGAGTTTAGTTATGTTGATACCAGTAAAGTTGAAAATGTACTGCAAGAACTTCGTTCTAATACTAGTTGTATCTTTATTGAGACCCCATCAAATCCTATGATGAAGGTTACAGATATAAAAAAGGTTGCTAAACTGGCTAGAGAATCAAATGCACTAATGGTTGTAGATAATACTTTCTTAACTCCTTATCTGCAACGTCCAATAGAATTGGGTGCTGATATTGTTGTACATAGTGGTACGAAATATCTGGCAGGTCATAATGATACTTTAGCGGGTTTTGTGATTGCTAATGATCAAAAAATAATAGATCAGCTAAGTTTGATTTATAAGACTACAGGAGCAGTCTTGTCCCCTTTTGATAGCTGGTTAGTATTGAGGGGATTAAAAACCCTGGGTATTAGACTTGAGAAACAAGAAAGAAATGCATTGAAAATTGCCCAGTGGTTGAAAGAACATAAGTATATAGAAAGAGTTTTATATGTTGGTTTAGCGGAGCATCAAGGATTTGATATTTCTCGGCAGCAGGCGACTGGCGCAGGTGCCATGATATCATTTGTAGTACAGGATAAAGAAATAGTAAAGAAGGTACTAGAAAATCTCCAGATAATATCATTTGCTGAGAGCCTGGGAGGAGTTGAGAGTCTTATTACTTACCCTATTGCTCAGACCCATTGTGATATACCTGATGAGATGAGAGAAAGACTAGGTGTTAATGATAGACTATTAAGGTTGTCAGTAGGTATTGAGGATGCTAATGATCTGATAAGAGATCTAGAACAGGCTTTAGTTTGGGGTATTGATTAAAATTAGGAGGTATCAAAATTGAAAATAGGAAGTAAATTAATACATAATAATGGAGCAGTGGATAAAATTACAGGTGCCTTAAGTATACCAATTTACCAGGCATCAACATTCCATCAAGATGATATAGATAATCCTGGGAAATTTGATTATTCCCGTTCGGGAAATCCAACCAGAAAAGCGCTGGAAGATACTATTGCTTTTATTGAAGGGGGTAAACAGGGTTTTGCGTTTTCTAGCGGTATGGCTGCCACTTCATCAGTTTTATCAATCTTTAAAACAGGTGACCATTTGCTGGTAAGTAAAGATGTTTATGGTGGTACTCATAGAATAGTTACTAAGTTTTTTAACAATTTTGGTCTGGAAGTGACTTTTGTAGATACAAGTGATTTAGCTAATATTGAACCGGCCATTAAAAAAAACACTAAAGCTATATTTTTAGAAACCCCATCAAATCCTTTGTTGAAAATTACTGATTTGAAAGGTGCAATTAAGATTGCCGGGAAACATAAGTTAATATCAATTGTAGATAATACTTTTATGTCTCCTTATCTCCAACGACCTTTAGAACTTGGTGCTGATATTGTTGTACATAGTGCCACTAAATTTATCGGTGGTCATAGTGATGTTATAGCAGGATTAGTGGTAGTAAATAGTCATGAACTGGCTAAAAGAATATATTTTGTGCAAAATAGCTTTGGTGCAATTGCAGGACCACAGGATTGTTGGTTATTGCTAAGGGGACTAAAGACATTGAAGGTGAGGATGGATTTTCAACAAAAAAATGCCCTACAATTGGCCAGATACCTAGCAGATCATTCAAAAGTTAAAAAGGTATTCTATCCTGGATTAGACAGTCATCAGGGGAAATCAATCCATTTATCACAAGCTGATGGAGGGGGTGCAGTACTTTCTTTTAAGCTAGAAGATGGTAGTCTGGCCAAAAGATTTATGGATAATGTTAAAATGGCTGTAGTCGCAGTTAGTCTGGGAGGTGTCGAGACTATTGTTTCTTATCCAGTTAAGATGTCTCATGCCAATGTACCTAAAAGAGAAAGAAAAGCTCAGGAAATAACAGCTAATTTGATCAGGGTTTCAGTTGGCTTAGAGGAGATTGAAGACTTATTAAGTGATTTTGCTAAGGCACTAAAGTAATTTTTTTATTTTATAACATAGTAAAACGATAGGAATACTTATATAATGGTGATAGAAAAATTATAGACTTCATGGGAAGTTTATTCTGAGTAAAAATAATAACAACCATTGTATTAAAAAAATAATCTAAAATAGGAGAGATGAACAGTGTTTAATAAAGATCAAGGAATTGTAACTATTGGGGTAGTATTTGTCTTGTTGTTAGGTGTTTTTGCTTTGAATTCATCAGTCTTAGCAGCATCAGATATTATAAAGATCGGTCTGTCTGCACCTATTACTGGTAATTATGCTGAGTTTGGAGAAAACTTTCGTTATGCATCTCTAATGGCAGTTGATAAGATTAATGAAAATGGTGGGATTAATGGAAAAAAAGTTGAGATTGTTGTTATGGATAGTAAAGGTGATCCACGGGAAGCAGCTATTATTGCTCAGAGGTTTGTGCAAAACAAAGAAATAGTTGCAGTTATTGGTGATTTTACCAGTACCAGTTCATTAGCGGCTGCCCCGATTTATGAGAGAAATGAGTTGGTTCAATTATCACCAACAGCATCCCATCCGGACTTTGCTTCTTCTGGTAGTTATATGTTCGGTATTGTCGGCACACAGGATGCTGAAGGTCCTTTTAATGTCAAGTATATTGCTCAGGAATATCTTGATTTAGATTCAGCTGCTATTATTTATATTAATAATGATTGGGGTGTAGTTACTAAGGATAGGTTTATTCAGGCTGCAGAGGAAAATGGATTGAAAATTACTAATTCACAGCCATTTTTTGAAGGAGAGAATGATTTTAATGCTATCTTAGCTAAACTGCGTATTGATAATCCTGATGGTATATTTATAGTTGCAATGTATAATGAGACTTCTTTGATTGCCCGTCAGATTGAAAAAATGGGGTGGGATATTAAGAAATTAGCACCGAGTTCTGTTTTTTCTGATGCTCTACTGAATCTGGGGGGAAAAGCTGTAGAAGGAATGGCAACTAATACCTTCTTTGCTTTAAATGACCCGGATCCAATAGTACAGGAGTTCCTTAGTGAGTTTAGAAAAAGAGCTGGCCGTGATCCGAACTTACATGCTGCCACTGCCTATGATGCTGCTATGATGTTAGCAGAGGTTATTGAAAAAGCTGGTGCAAATCGCAAAAATATTCGTGATGTATTGGCTGAGATAGATTATACTGGAGTTACTGGTAGAATTAAGTTTACTGATAAAGGAGATGTAGTACGGAAATATAAAATAATGGTTGTTAAAGATGGTAAATGGCATATAGAAAAAGACTATACAAGGTAATTATTACTGGAGATAAATACAAAATAATAAAATATATACAGTAAGTCAAATTGTTTTCAGCCAGAGCCTGGTCCTAAATAAACCTATAGGTATGAATTTATTTTATATTTACTTGACAAACTAAAATAAAAATGGTATATTGTGTACATATGATACCTCATAGGGGTACCAAGTATATAATGATTTGTGATAACATATACGGAGGTGTAAGATAATGGCAGGCAAAGGAATAGATTTAAACAAAGCAACATTAAGATTAGAGGGTATGAGTTGTGCCAGCTGTGCTCAGACCGTAGAAAAGGCTTTAAATAAGGCTAAAGGGGTTCATCAGGCACAGGTGAATTTTGCAGCTGAAAAAGCCTATGTAGAATATGAATCATCTATAATAGATGAGAGAAAATTAGCTGAAATAGTACGGGCAACAGGGTATGATGTAAAAGAAGAAAGAGAAAAAGTGATACTTAAGATTGGTGGTATGACCTGTGCCAGTTGTGCCGCGGCAGTCGAAAAAGCCTTAAATAAAACAGATGGGGTATATGAGGCCGGTGTGAATATTGCCTCAGAAAAAGGCACAGTAGAATATGACCCTTCTGTACTCTCGAGAGAGGATTTTAATGAGATTGTAACTGCAACTGGGTATGAGGTTGTGGGTTTTGAAGGTGATGAAACTACTAGTAGTGATGAAGAAAAGGATTTAAAGAAGGTTCAAGATGCCCAAAATAAAATGTGGGGCACCTGGGTTTTTACAATACCCATCATTCTCTGGATGATTCCTGAAATGGTCTGGGGTATAGCCTGGCCCAATATGGTAATATTTGATTTGGGTATGATAATATTAGCAATTCCACCTTTGTTTATATATGGGAGAAAAACTTTTATAACCGCTTATAGAGCAGTAAGTCACGGTAGTGCCAATATGGATGTACTAATAGCAATAGGAACTGGAGCAGCTTTTCTTACTGGTCCGGCAGTATTCTTTACACCAATTGCCAATTATGCAGGTGTTTCAGCGATGATTATGGCCTTTCATTTGACAGGTAGGTATATTGAAGAAACGGCTAAAGGACGTGCTTCCCAGGCAATTAAAAAGTTACTTGAACTGGGAGCTAAGACAGCTACTATTATTGTAGATGGTGAAGAAAAAGAAGTAGCAATAGAGGATGTCCAACCAGGTAATATTATGTTAATCAAGCCTGGCGAGAAAATTCCTACGGATGGTGAAATAGTAGAAGGTAAGACTACAGTCGATGAATCAATGGCTACTGGTGAATCAATGCCTATTGAAAGAACTATTGGTGATGAAGTAATTGGTGCAACAGTAAATCAAAACGGTATGATAAAAGTAAAAGCTACTAAAGTAGGTAAAGACACATTCTTATCACAGGTAGTTAAAATGGTAGAAGAAGCACAGGGAACCAAGGTTCCTATTCAGGAGTTTGCTGATAGAATCACGGGGATATTTGTGCCAACGGTTTTGATTATTGCCGCAGTAACATTTATACTATGGCTGTTATTCCCAGATATATTCCGCAGTGTTGGATTCTGGGCTCAAAGCTTTTTACCCTGGGTTAATCCAACATTAGGGGTATTTACTCTGGCTATCTTTGCAACTATTGCGGTATTGGTTATTGCCTGTCCCTGTGCTTTAGGACTGGCGACACCAACAGCCCTGATGGTAGGTAGTGGAATAGGTGCAGAAAATGGGGTCTTAATCCGCAAGGGTGAGGCAATTCAAATAATGAAAGATGTCCATACCATTGTTTTTGATAAAACAGGTACTATAACAAAAGGTAAACCTGAGGTTACTGATCTGGTAACTGCCAATGGAAGCAGCGAAGAAGAACTACTTCAACTGGCAGCCAGTGTTGAATCAGGCTCTGAACACCCCCTTGGTGTAGCAATAGTAAATGGTGCCAGAGACAGAGAGCTGGAGCTTAAAGCCATAGAAGACTTTGGAGCTGTGACGGGCAAAGGTGTTAAAGCCAAAATTGACGGTAAGGATATACTGGTAGGGAGCCGTAGGCTAATGGAAGAAACAGGGATAGATCCAGGTGAATTAGAAAATGATATGATACGCCTGGAGGAAGAAGCCAAGACTGCTATGTTAGTGGCCTCTGAAGATAAGCTGCTGGGTATAGTTGCGGTAGCTGATGCTTTGAAAGAAGATTCAGTAAATGCTATCCATGAATTAAAGAAATTAGGATTGGAGACCGCAATGATTACTGGTGATAATGAAAGAACAGCAAAGGCAATTGCCAAAGAAGTGGGCATTGATCATGTTGTAGCAGAGGTTCTTCCTGATGGTAAAGTAGATGAGGTAATGAAACTACAGGATGAGTTTGGTATAATTGCGATGGTTGGGGATGGTATCAATGATGCCCCAGCTTTAACCCAGGCCAATGTTGGTATAGCTATTGGTACTGGAACAGATATCGCCATTGAATCATCAGATATTACCTTGGTTCGCGGGGATTTATCGGCGGTTATTACAGCTGTAAAACTCTCCAGAGCGACTTTCAGGAAAATAAAACAAAATCTCTTTTGGGCCTTTATCTACAATACTATAGCTATTCCATTTGCTATATTAGGGTTACTACATCCAGTTATAGCAGAAATAGCAATGGCTACCAGTTCTATCAGTGTAATTACTAATGCCAATATGCTGCGCAGGGTTGATGTTAAACCTAGTTATGAACAAGACTGACCATATTGATAATTTTAAACTAAAGTAGGGTTAAAATGTGGGGGATAAGGAAATATACTTTCTTACCCCCTTTATATGAATCGATAAATACCCTACATGGGTAATGTAATAAAATAATTTTTGAGGAGGTTAAAATGGCTAAGAAGAGCTGGTGGCAGAGATTTCTAGATAAGTTAGCAGCCGCTAATGAAAAAGAATATGGTAATGATGTTCCGGATTGCTGTGCTGACGGTAGGACAAAAAAACAGGTAGAGCCAAATCATAAAAATAAAAGGGGGGCATGACTTCCTTTAATCTATAATTGTGCTTTACCAGTTATGGTTGATATCTAAGAAACAACTTTTTTGAAATCACTTGACAATATAAAAGAAAGATGCTATTTTATAAATAATATACCTTATTAGGGTATAGAGTATAAGAATTTTGAGGGAGGATTTATATGAATTCATTATGTGAACTAGATAAAAAAGATTTAGATATGAGACTAAAAAAAATAGAAGGTCAGGTACGGGGTATTCAAAGAATGATTGATGAGGATAAGTATTGTGTGGATATCTTAACCCAGATTAATGCTGTCAGAGGGGCCTTGAAAAAAGTTGGTCTTAAAATTCTTGATAAACACACACATGGATGTGTACAGCGAGCCATCAAAAATGAAGAAGGTGATGCAATTATTAATGAACTAATGGATGTATTAACCAAATTTACTAACTAATAATGTGAATTTTAATAATACAGGCCCTATCTTAAATGATGGGGTCTGTTTATGTTATGTAAAAAAGTAATATAAAGCAATTTTATTCAAGAAAAAAGCTATTATGTTATATATAATAATTATAATCATATCTTTAAAATTAAATATGACTATATTACAAATATTTATTAGTATAAAGAAGGGAGATAATTTATATGGTTTCAATGTTTTTATATGTATTAGGGGTTATGTATTCACCCGGGCCTGTTAATTTATTGGGAATTAATATTGGTTTGAACGATAGAATAAATAAATCTATAGGATTTTTTATGGGTGTTGGATTATCAATGTTTATTTACTGTTTTTTATTTGGTATAGGTGGAGAAAAGGTCATAAAAGAGGATTATTTGATATATTTTAGTATTGCTGGTTCTATTTATATTTTGTATTTAGCCTTTAAGCTGTGGATTCACAATAATAAAGTTGAGGGTGATTCTAAAGAGGCAATTTTGGGTTTTGAAAACGGGTTTGTAATACAGTTATTCAATCCAAAGGCTATATTAGCAACTTTACCAATTGCTACAGTTTATTTTCCCAGTAATAATATTAAGGGCTTTAATATTTTCATTATCTCATTTATAATTGGAGTACTTGCTTTTTTTGCTCCTTTTACCTATTCTTTAATTGGAAAATTTTTAAGCAGCTTTATTAAAAAGAGGGTATTTTTTTCTGTTTTCAACAAAGTTATGTCCGTAATTTTGTTATTAGTGGCTGTATCTATATTATGGGAATATGTATTTTAAGTCCTATAATTTTGTTTAGAATAATATTTTGTTATAATGTTATCAGGGAAGTTTACAATGAACAAAGGAGCCAGTGAAAAAATGTTTAACTTTTTGGAAATAAAGGCGCTAACAGGGGTTTCTTTACTGGAAGCCCAAATGTATGATTTTACTTATAAAAAACATAGCCATAAGGAATATGCCATTGCCATAACCAGAAGGGGGATTCAAAGTTTTCATTGTGAAGGTCATTTATATAAAGTCTCTAAGAACGGTATAATTACTATAAATCCTGGAGAAGTTCATGACGGCTATTCAGAATTAAAATCCGGTTTAGAGTATCAGATAGTTTATATTGATGCTGAGATAATTAATAAAACTGTGCGGGAAATGTATGGTAATAGTTTTAGTTATTTTCATTTTAATGAGACAGTTCATTATGACAACCAGCTTTCATATAAATTAGTAGATTTATTCAGGGCAATAAATGAGGGAAATAATAATTTCCTGGAAGTCCACACAAAGTTTTACGATGCGATTGCAGGCTTATTATTGAGGTATGGAGAATTGTCTAAAAATCCGGTCAGCATTAAAAAAGATAATTTTTTAATAAAAAGAGCCTGTGAATACATTGATAGTAATGCCCACAGAAATATATTACTGGATGATATAGCGGAAGAAATAAATTTATCTCCTTATTATTTTTCCAGATTGTTTAGAAAAACAACCGGATTAACGCCCCATAATTATTTAAATCAGCGTAGGGTTGAAATAGCTAAAAAGATAATAAATAAGGACATATCTTTATCTAAAGTAGCAGTAATGGCTGGTTTTTCAGACCAGAGCCATATGAACCGTCGTTTTAAGGAGAGATACGGGATTACTCCTGGCCAGTATAAGAAGGCTATTAGTGATTAAAAATGAGCTATACAGTTACTTGAATCATTACTCTTTATTAAATTAATGTATTCAGGTCTTCCTATTCAGCGTATTGCTAAAAAAGATGCTGTATATTTATAATTGTGCTCGAATCAGCCTGCTTCTTCGCCGGGCCCCACATGGTTTGTTAAGGGTTAATCAGATAAAATAGTAAATTCAGATGCAAGCGGCCAAAGTCCCAAATTTAATTGGGCTAAAGGCCGTTTGTTTTTTTTGTGTTTTTTTAAAATAATTTAAGCAAGTGAAAAGGGACAAGAACAATATAAATGCAATATAAAAAATAAACTATCATAATGATGTGTAATTTAAACATATAAATACTAATATAATATGTAATCATGTGTATTTATATGTTTTTTACAAAAAAGTATTGACATTATGAAATTTTATTATATAATATAGTTATATACTTCCAGCAAACACAAATTGATTACAAAATATAATATTTAACTAAAATTATAGTAGATACTTATCTCTTGGTGTTTGCTGGAAAATTAAAATTTCACGAAAATGGAGGGTGAAAGTTTATGTTGAGTATGAAAAAGTATTTAGCTGTGTTGTTAGTAGGGGTTATGATTTTTGGTTTAGCCCAAGTTAGTTTTGCAAGTGAAAAAGTAACATTAGAGTTTCAGCAGTGGTGGGAAGGCGAACTTCCACAAGAGGTACTTCGCGATATTTGCGACGAGTTTACAGCACAGACAGGTATTCAAATTAAATTATTGAGTAATCCATATGCAGATACCAAGGTTCAAATTGCAGCAGGGGCGGCTACAGCAACCATGGCCGATGTAGTTGGTCTTGATGGTGCCTGGGTATATGACTTTGCAAAACAGGGATCAATCTCAAATTTAAGTGAGTTAATGGCAGCTGATGGATATGATGATAGCCAGTTATCTAGCCAGATCAAAGTAGATGGCAGTACTTATATGATTCCAGTTGTGAACTTTGCATACCCTATGTATGTAAACATGGATCTCCTGAAATCTGCAGGTATTACAAAATTACCTAAAAACTGGACTGAATTTAAAAAAGCCGCTGAAACTGTTACAAATGCAGATAAAAATGTATATGGCTGGATTATTCCATTATCAACTTCTGCTCCCAATGGAATTCAAAACGAATTCATGAGTTGGTTATGGGCTTCTGGAGGAAGCATGCTAGAAAATGGCAAACCAAATTTAACTGGCAATGAAAAATTAATAAAGACAGTTAATTTTGTGAAATATCTCTTTGATAATAATCTTGTTACACCTGGTGCTTATGCTATGAGAGAGGCCGATATGGTAGAGGAGTTTGCCAATGGACGGGTAGCATTTATGATTGACTCTCTAGCCCATCTTACAACAATTAAAAAAAGCGCTCCTGATATGGATGTTGCTTTCATGAGTATTCCCAAAATGAATGATTACAGTGGCAAGAGTGGTATGTGTGTTGCAAATTGGGGAATTGGTATTTCTTCCAACTCTGAATATAAAACAGAAGCCATGCGTTTTATAGAATACTTAATGAGTCCAGAGGTTAATGCTAAGCTTGCAGTTTATGCAAATGCCTTCCCGGGCAACTCTACTGCCGACCCAGATTATTCATCAGCAGACCCGTTGTTTGTAAATGCCTACAAAATATTCCAAAAATCATATGCAATTAATGAATTTACCGGGCTTCCAACATCTGAAGCCTTGATGAGAGAATTTGATGAGCAGTTACAATTATATTATGACGGGGATATAGATTCTACAGAGACTATGCTTTCCGAAGTACAGAAAGAATGGGAGAAGGCTTTTAAATAATACTTAAATTGATAAATTAGGGTGAATTGATCCATGGATACATAGATTAAATGGGTTATACGAGGAAACATTCGTATAACCCTAAGATTTGTAAGAAGAAAGGAGAGTTTAATTTAATGAAAATAAATATTAAGCTCCTTACTAATAAAGGTAAAGGCTTGCGTAATCTTACCAAACAAAGTACAGCTTATATATACCTTTCGCCAACATTAATTTTGATGATACTCTTACTGGTTTTGCCAATTACCATGGTTATAGGATATTCCTTTTTTGATAATGTAATTATCAATAAGAATCCTATTTTTATTGGTTTGGAAAATTATATTAAGGTTTTGACTGATAAAGACTTTATGGTAGCAATCAAGAATACTACTTTTTTTGTCTGCATAAGTGTTATAGCACATTTAGTTCTTGGAATGTTCTTTGCCACTCTTTTGAATACTAGCTATCTGGGCAAAAAAATAAAGGCTTTTTTTCGAGTTATATATGTTTTACCATGGATGTTTACAGCGGCAGTTATTGCGATACTATGGAAAATGATGCTTAATCCCAATGGTGTTATCAACTATTTACTGCAGGTTTTTAATTTTACTAGCACAAATATTGCCTGGTTGAGTTCAAGGAGTGTTGCTTTAATTGCAGTAACTATTATTAATATTTGGGCTGGATATCCTTTTTATATGATTAGTATTTTAGCCGGGCTCCAAGGAATACCCAAGGACTTATATGAGGCATCTTCAATAGATGGAGCCAATGCCATAAAACAATTTCTCTTTATTACCATTCCACAGTTGAAACCAATTTTAATTAGTTTGATAACCTTGGATTTTGTTTGGACTATTCAACAATTCGCCTTGATCTGGATGACTACAGGTGGAGGGCCGATTAATGCAACTGAGACTTTGAGTACCTATATTTACAAACAAGGGTTCAGTAGTTTTCAGTATTCACAGGCTTCAGCCAGTGCAGTTATTGTTTTATTGGTTTGTACTATTATAGCAGTTTTCTATGCCAAACAGCAGAAAGCGAGGTCCTAAGATGAATAGAAAGAAAACAAGGTGTATTAAAGTAGCAATTATCATTATACTTACAATAGGTGCTTTCTTCCCGGCATTCCCCATTTTATGGATGGTTCTAAGTTCTTTTAAACCAAATGTAGAAATATTCGCCTGGCCTCCTACCTGGATTCCCAGGGATTTCAGTTTGGGAACCTATATCTCAATATTCCATAACTCAGAACAGCTTCGTTTTTTTATAAACAGTTATCTTATTAGTATTGTTGTAGTAATTTTCACATTGTGTTTTAGTATTCTGGCTTCTTATGCTTTAAGTAGATTTGATTTTCCTGGAAAAGGCCTGATTAATACATTAATAATCAGTGTGCAGGCTGTTCCGCCAATTACATTGTTAATTCCTTATCTAAGTTTAGTGGTTATGATGAACTTATATAACACATATGGTGCATTAATTTTTACTTATATGTTATTCACACTTCCGTATGCAATATTGATGATGACAGGATATATGAATACCTTGCCGGAAGACCTGGATGAAGCAGTTATGATTGACGGTGGTTCGCGCTTCAGGGCACTCTGGACAGTACTGGTACCAACGGCGCTTCCAGGGTTAGTATCAGTTGGAATGTATACCTTTATGCGGGCCTGGAATGAATACCTATTTGCCTTGGCTTTAACTAAGACCAATAACATGCGTACAGTACCAGTTGGCATCAACTTGTTGATGGGACAGCATGCTTATAAATGGAATGAAATGATGGCCATGAGTGTGATTGGTTCGCTGCCTGTAATAATTTTGTTTCTCTTATTTCAGAAGTATTTTATAGCTGGTATGACAGCAGGTTCTGTCAAGAGTTAGATAAAATTCTGACTTTCTCTTTTTAGTTTCAATACCAAAATGTTTTTATGGGAAAGTTAGCTTAAATATTTGATATGAATCCAGCAATGCAATGATTCATATGTTTTAAAATAACTATATTCAATTATATTTAGGGGGTAATTTATATGTTAATGAACATGAAAGATTTATTAACCGTAGCCGACAAAAACAATTTTGCAGTACCAGCCTTTAACATTAGTGATTATTCAATGTTAAAGGGAATTTTTGAAGCATCAGAGGAGAAAGAGTCTCCACTTATTATTGCAATTCATCCTGATGAGTTAAGTCATATTGGTGTAGAAATGCTTAAGTCCATAATTGAAAAAGCAAATAAGACAATCTTACCTATATGTATCCATTTAGACCACGGCTCATCTTTTGCTCAGGTTATGCTGGCAATTCAAAGTGGTTTCACATCTGTTATGATTGATGGTTCCAGTCTTGCTTTTGAAGATAATATTGCTATCTGCCAAAAAGTAGTTGAGGCAGCACATTCAGTAGATGTTTCTGTGGAAGGTGAATTAGGGACTATTGGTTCTACAGACGCAGAAGCAGAGGCAGGAGCTAACACTATAATTTATACCGATCCAGAAGATGCAGTTGAATTTGTTCAGGCTACAGGTGTTGATACCTTAGCAATTGCCATTGGAACTTCACATGGAATTTATCCAGCAGGGATGACACCAGAACTACAGCTAGATTTATTAAAAGAGATTAAGAGTAAGGTGACTATTCCACTGGTACTTCACGGAGGCTCCAGTAATCCGGATAAGGAGATCGGTGAGGCTGTAACACTTGGTGTAAATAAAATTAATATTTCCAGTGATATTAAAGTAGCTTATTTTGATAAAATGCGTGAAATTCTTAAAGATACAAGCCTCAGAGAACCAAATACTATCCAACCGCCATGTATAAAAGCTATGAAAGAGATTGCTTACCATAAAATTGAACTCTTCCAGTCAGTAGGCAAAGCAAGTCTTTATACAGTATAGCAACTGCATTTTTATAAAATATGATCATCTTAGCTGTTTTTTGATTTATTTTTAGTAGGTGCTAATTGAACTTGACAACCGTGGGAATGTAAATGACTTAGAAAAAGGGCATCAGCATTATCGTTTGTGATGATGCCCTCAAAATTAGCAGCATCAGTAACTTTTATAACACCTTTGCTAGGTAGTTTAGAGTAATCAGTTAGCAGGTAGGTTTCTTGACAGGTTTCAACTATATATTTTTTAATCTCAACATCATCCATTCTAGTTTCGGTTACGGTAAAATCTTCGTCAATCCCATGACAGGAAAGAAAGGCTTTATTAGGTTTAAAGTTACGCAGATTGTTGATTGTCAGGTAACGATTGGTGGAATAGGTTCCATAGTCCAGAGCTCCACCTAAACTAATAACATGCCAGTTTTGATTATGAAGAATAGCAAATTCAGTAAGGAGTCTAATGGAATTTGTAATGAAAGTAATATGGTATTGCTTTGGAATATATTGAATAATGTGCATTACAGTTGAACTGTTGTCAAGGAAAATTGTATCATATTCTTTGATAGCCCTGGCAGCATGACTGCATAAGGCCTGTTTTTCAACTAAATGAGATTTTTCCCGTGCTTGCAAGGGAATAAATCCTGAACTTTTATTTTCAGGGGTAGTAGCGCCTCCATATGTTTTGACTAAAAGCCCCTTTTTAGACAGGGCATTCAAATCCCGTCGTACGGTTTCCCGTGATGTATTTAAAATTTCCATTAGTTCAGTAGACTTAACATGACCGTTCTTGGCCAGTATTTCTAAGATTTTATTACGTCTTTCTTTAATATGAGGCATAAGTTGTACACTCCTCTGCAAAAATCCTTCATGAATTAATAAATTCATAGTTGAAAACAGATATATAATATTGTATCATTAATAATTTGGCTATGCAAGATAAATGGAGTAGTAACTATGAAGAGGAGTCAATTTAGTCTGTGTAAGAAAATAGAACTTACGATCTGAGGTGAAATGGTATGGGAATAAGTGAAAAATATTTGCTAGCATATGAAAAACTGGACCAGATCACTCAAAAACATCTGGCCCAGAAGTGTTTCCCGGCTATGGGCTATACAAGCAATCTGGATTTGCTGTGTGATTTTAAGATAGAGACATTGAATAAACTTTTAAAAAAATATCTTCCAGAAGCAAAACTATCAGATATTAAATCAGCAGAGAAAGTGGTCTCAATAGAGACTTTATTAAAAACAATCGTTTTCTTTTGTCTAAATGGAATTGGTGGTGAAGTAGATGTAGAAAACATAAAAGTATTGGAAGAGAGCTTTAAATGGAAGTATGGAATGGGAGGAACAGCCGTTCAGGCGGCAATGGCCTTAGCAGCTATTGGTTGCCCCTCAATTGTTCATTTAACTGACGATTCCAGAGAAGTCTGCGATATTTTGGATTCCCCTTATATTTATACAGTATCAAAAAATGGAGAATTAATTCATACCAATGAAGTAGTTTCCAGTGCTGAACAGGAAATTCATTTTATTATTCAATTTAAGAAGGGAGATATGATAAAATTAGGAAAAGAGGAGATCCAAATTCCCCTTTCCAACCGTTTAATTCTTACAAAAATTACCGTGAATGAATTTGTTCCCTTTTCTGATTCATATTTTAAATATATCGAAAAAAATGCTTCTAGAATTAGCAGTAATGTCTTATCCAGTTTTAATGCACTTTCAGATAAAGGATTGTTAATGAAACGGTTAAATTATGTTAAACAGCATCTAAGAAAATACAAAAATAATAACCCGTCGGGGATGGTATTCTTTGAAGACGCCCATTATCATAATTCAGAAATAAGAAAATTGTGTTTAGAAACTATTTATTCCCAGGTTGATATTGTAAGTTTAAATGAAGAAGAACTGAAATATACCCTTGAAATGTATAATTTTCCTATCAATATAGAAAGTATTATTTCCAGTGTGGAAGGGGCCAGATTTATTAAAGAAAAATTTAGGGTTCAAAAAGGTATTATTGTCCACACGAAGGACTACTCGATGTATGTTGGCAACAAACTGGAGGTTGATATAGAAAGTGGACTTATTTATGGTAATTTACTGGCAACCGCCAAAGCAGAGAATGGGTGGTATGGTAATAAAAGTCAGTTAAAAGAATTATTGAAACTTCCACTCAGTTCTAAAGGGGTAGAGGCTAAAAATATAATTTCTACTAGCGAATATGCCGGTGAAGTTGTTATTATACCAACGAAGTATATTGATAAACCAAAGTATACTATTGGTCTGGGTGACTCCTTTGTGGGGGGAGTTCAGCTCTGTTTTTAGATTTAATTTTTTACTTTATTTTTTAATTATAGGACTTATTATATTAACAAATGGTATAATTAAGAAAAATATTCATGTAAAGGAGTGAGATAATATGGAAATAAAACAAGAGAAGTCTGTTATTGAGATAATTAAAGAAAAGTATGATGAAATCTTTCCTGCTGAAAAGAAAGTAGCTGAGTTTATATTAGAGAATCCTGAAAGATCGGTAAATGCCAATGTATCGGAATTGGCCAATTTTAGTGGTGTAAGTGATGCGACAGTTATTAGAATGTGTAAGCATATTGGTTATGAAGGATATTATCAATTAAGAATTAGTTTATCAAGAGATCTGGGGCGCAAGCAGGAGGCTGTTGCAGAAGAGAGCAATACAGAAACAGTCAGCGGTATTTTCCAAAATTTTGCTGCAAAATTGATAGAAATAGGAGAAAACATTGGGGAAGAGAAATTGCAAGAATGTGTAGAGCTGATTACATCATGTCATTATGTACATATTGTTGCAGTTGGTAACACAAGTCCTCTGGCCCAGTATATGGGATTTCGTTTAGGACGTCTGGGTATACGCTGTACTTATAATCTGCTTCCAGAATATTTTTTGAACCATATCAATTTGGCTGGGAAAAATGATATTGTTCTGGCAATTTCCCAGTCAGGTACTTCAAAACATGTGGTGCAGGCCATGGAACTGGCCAAGAAAAAAGGGCTTAAAATAATAGCAGTTACTGGATATGAATTTTCACCGGTATCTAGACTGGCAGACTGTTTATTACTGTCTAGTGCTGAAGAACAGCCTTTTGATTACTATAAAACATATTCTCATCTAAATGAAACAGCGGTTATTGATGCGATTTTACATTTGGTTACAAATGAAGATAAAATCGTAGCAACTGATGCCAATAAACCAGAAATTATTCTTTCGGAATCTAAATTATAAAATAGGTCTCGACCTTAATGAATGATAGATAAACATTATATCAAGAAAATCTGATGGAAACTTAAATACATGGGGGGTTTAATGATATGTTAACTGAAAAGAAAGTTAGAGAATTGCAGCAAAAAGCAATTGAGTATTATAAATCTGCTAAGATCATTATCTCAGAGGATGAGAAAAAGAAGATTGAGATTGCAGATTTTGGTTTAGGTGATATCGAAAAAACTGGATTACAGCTAATTACTTATATAAATACAGAGCGTTATTGTGCTAAAGAAATGGTCTTATTCCCGAATCAAACCTGTCCAGAACATAGACATCCAACACGAGAAAACGGTGAGCCGGGAAAACAGGAAACATTTCGGTGTCGTTATGGTAAGGTTTATTTATATGTTGAAGGGGAGGAAACTAAAAATAGGAAGGTTAAGCCACCAGAGGGTGATGAAGAATATTATACTGTTTTGAAGGAAATAGCTTTAAAACCAGGTGAACAGTATACTATAGCCCCAGATACATTACACTGGTTTAAAGCTGGAAAAAATGCTGCTGTAGTATCTGAATTTTCTTCTAATAGTGATGATGCATCTGATATTTTTACAGATCCAAGGATCAAGAGAGTTCCTGAATGTGAATAAAGCAACAGATATACAAAAAGAAAAGATAAATTACAGGAAGAGAAAATTGTGGTCATTAACAGCAAAAGGTGAAAAATCTAAAATAATCATAGGGGAAAAGCAATATCAATGTGACAGGGACAGGATTTGCTTTTCCTTGATTTTTTGTCACAAGGAAAAAAATAAAATCAGTAGACATGACTCTCAATGAATTTAATCAATACTTTATTAAATTCATCTTTCTGATCATAGAATGAACCATGTCCACTGTATTCAAATGGTACAAGTTTAGAATTTCTAATCATTTTCTGCTGTATCTCACCTAATTGGAAAGGAACAACCTGGTCATGAATACCGTGAATAATTAATGTTGGAATATTTATTTTTTCCAGATCAGCAAACAGTACTTCTTTTATCCAGGTATCTGCAACAGCTGCCGTTGCCCAACCTGCTGCCTGTAATCCTAACTGGAAAAACCAGTCTAAAAAGGCTGTTGAGGTATGTTGAAAGAAAAACATATTAGCAAAATTCCTCAGCATTTCTGGTCGGTCTGTATAGGTGTCCTGTATAATTTGCAGAACAGTTTCTTCTGGTAAACCATAAGGAAAGTTAGGGCGCCTGATAAGACTGGGTGCTGCTGCAGCAAAAAGTGCTAGTTTGGATACACCATAGCCTTTATGCCGCCCCATATATCTAACAGCTATTGCCCCTCCAGTGGAATGACCTGCTAAAGTAAAATTATATAATCCTAGTTCATCTACTACACACCTGACATCATCAGCCAGAGTGTCATAATCATAACCCCAAAAAGGCTTATCCGAATCGCCAAACCCTCTTGTATCTATTCCTATACATCTATATCCCATCTTTGGAAGCTGGTCATATTGATATTCGAATAGTCTGTGACTTCCGGGCCAACCGTGTAAAAATAAGATTATCTTATTAGCTCTGGGATTAATATCCTGTACATATATTTTTACCTTTGATTTTGTTGTAACATAATATCCCATTGTATTTCCTCCTGTAAAATTTATTATTAATAGATTATTCAATTGAATATCAATTAGTGTCTTATGTATTTTAAAATTTACAGACAACGCTAAGTCTTTTTGCGAGGAGGATGAATAATATTCTCCTCTTTCTTTTTAGTGTAGAATTTAACCATTAGGAGTTTTGTCTAACGTCAAAGTGTGTGAAAACCAAATGAAAAAATGGTATAATTAATATAATAATAAATTTTCTAGTGATTAAAATCAAATATGAACAAAATCCCACCTAGAAAAGAGTGATAATACATGGTATTTAGTAATTTACAAATGTATCAAAGAAGCAATAATTTTATCTGGACTGATGAATATATATCTAAGAATATGTTAACTGCTCATCTTGATTTAAATAGTAATGGAGCTAGTAGAAATATTAATACTATAAAGAAGACAATCAAATGGATAGAATCTAAACTAGCAAAAGAAGCCAAGATATTAGATTTAGGCTGTGGACCAGGCTTATATGCTTCATTATTATCAAAAAAAGGATATTTAGTTACCGGAATTGATATATCACAACGCTCAATATCTTATGCAAAAAAGAAAGCCATAGAAGAAAATTTACAAATAAATTATTTTTGTAAGGATTATATTAATGATGATATAGGTACTGGATATGATGCTGTGATCTGTATTTATTGTGATTTTGGTGCTTTAATTCCTGATGAACAGAAAGTTTTATTGAAAAAAATTTATAATAGCTTGAAAGATGGTGGGGTTTTTATATTTGATGTATTTCAACAAGGATTATGTGAAAACAAACAGGAGAAGAGAGATTGGCATTATTCGGATGGAGGAAATTTCTGGTCTAATAATCCACATTTATTACTAGAAGAGGTAAAGCATTTTAGTGAACTAAGGGTTTGGGGAACAAGGACAATAATAATCGAAGAGAATAAAAAGCCTAGAGAATATATTACTTGGGATCATTATTATTCTAAAAGTAAAATACAAGAGTTATTGAATAAAAATAAATTTAAAATTATATCTGTCAGTACTGATTTGATTGCTAAAAATGAGTTTGCTAGTAATGATGTTATTTTTGTTGAAGCTAAAAAACATCGTGAGTGTAAGGATATTTGATTTCCCTAAAGCCTAAATGCTTTATAGATATATAGATAATACATTTATTTTTCTGTGTTATTGATTATAATAAAAGAACATTCCTTTCTATATGATTTTGTTATACCGGTAAGTCAGAAAAGGAATGTTCTTTTTATACTTATATTTAATACTAAAAAAATCAACATAATAAATGGTTATTAATAAAAAAATCGCTTAGATATGGTTTGCTACTTCAAAAGCATCCCAGATGCCATACATAATATTGGACACCTTTTTAGCATCACCTAATAAATATAATTCTGGAAGTTCATACTTTAATTCATTGTACAGGGAATTTTCTTCTTGATAGCCGATAGCAAGGATTACGCTGTCACAATCAATGGTTTTTTCTTCCTGACCAGCTGTTATAGTAAGCTGATTGTTTTCATAACTTTTAGCCTGAGCATTAGTAATCACTTCAATCTTATGATAGGAGATTAACTCCTCTAGCATTTCACTATTGGCGTGACACAATGGACCATTTAAGGCCAGCAGTTTATCCAGTGCTTCTACAATTGTAACTTTTTTACCATTTTGGGCCAGCCAGAGTGCAGTTTCACACCCGACAAGACCACCGCCTACTATTACTGTTGTTTCTCCACAGTCTTTTTCTTTTGTCAAAACATCAGCAGCAGTTAGTACTTTTTCGTCATTTCCTAAAGAAAATACCTTTGGTTTTGAACCGGTAGCAACAATAACTGTATCATAATTTCCCTGTAAGATTAATTCTTTGTCAGCTGTTGTATTATACCGGACAGGAACATTTAATTTTTCCAGTTGTCTGGTATACCAGTCTGCTAATAGTAAATCGTCTTCTTTAAAATCTGGAACACCGCCGGGGATCAGATTACCTCCAAGATGATCTGATTTTTCTATAAGTTCTGGTTTATGACCTCTTAAGGCCAGAACCCTGGCAGCCTCACATCCGGCAACACCACCGCCTACAATCAAGACATTTTTTGCCTTTGTAAGCGGGTTATAAGCAGTTACCCGTTCCCGGCAGGCCTGAGGGTTTACTGCACAATTTAACATAGAATATTCCTGAATACGTCCCATACAACCTTCCTGGCAGGAAATACAGGGGCGGATATCATCCACTAAGCCAGCACGGAGTTTATTAACATAATCAGGGTCAGCAAGTAAAGGACGGCCCAAGCTTATAATATCACAGGTACCATCTGCAATTGCTTCAGATGCCATAGAAGGATTGTCCATACGTCCAGCGCAGAGGATCGGTACATCTACAGATTCTTTCATTATTTTGGCATAAGGCCGGTATAGTCCCTTATCTTGATACATTGGCGGGTGACTCCACCACCAGGAATCGTAAGAACCTACATCAACATCAAGGGCATCGTACCCATAAGAAACTAACAGCTTTGCAGCTTCAATCCCTTCTGGTATATCCCTTCCTTTTTCTTCAAATTCTTCACCAGGAAGAGCACCTTCTCGTAAATCTTTAATAAAACTTTTTGGACTATAACGTAGAGTAACAGGAAAATTCTTACCGCACTTTTCTTTAATTTCTTCTACAATTTCACGGGCAAAACGGAGTCTGTTTTCCAGACAACCACCATATTCATCTGTGCGGTGGTTGAACAATGAAATTGCAAATTGGTCGATTAGATAACCTTCATGTACAGCATGAATCTGGACACCGTCAAAGCCAGCCCTTTTAGCGTTATAGGCACCTTCTCCAAATTTTTTTACGATGGATTGAATTTCTTCAATAGTAAGTTCACGACAGGTTTTATCAAGCCATCTGTGTTGAATAGGAGATGGAGCTACTGGTGGGTATTCTCCCAGATTAGTTGGGATTGTTACCCGGCCAAAACCGCCAGACATCTGTAAAAATACTTTTGCATTATAAGCATGGATTCGCTCAGTCATTTCCCTTGATGTTCTTATAAAATGAACCGGGTTATGAGTTGAGCAAGGACAGTTGGGCATACCGTGTTTTTCAACAACATTATCGACAAAAGTAACACCTGTAATAATCAGCCCGGTTCCACCTTTTGCACGTTCTGTGTAATAGTCAATTCCCCGCTGATTAAAACCGCCTTCTGCATCTGCTAAACCCAAAGGTCCCATTGGAGCAAGGGTGAAGCGATTCTTAATTTCTACATCTGCGATTTTGATTGGACTAAATAAATTTTCGTAAGAAAGCATTTTTTGATTTCTCCTTTCTCTTTTGTGATTTTTTTATTGAACTTAATATATTTCAGTCTATCATCTAAATTAAAACATGTCAATATTTACATATTAAAAAACTTTTTAACGATAAGAAAATAAATGTTTTACAGTGAAAGATGGCCATGAACAATTACTGTTGGGTACCATTGATAGTTTATAATTCTACTAATTAATTCTTTAACCTTATGATAATGGGAGAACAACTATCAGCAACCATAAGGGAATTTGTTATTTTTTTATTTAGTGATATAATAACATATGGAAGAAAGTATTATTTGGTAGGGGGTTTTGATGAGAACACTAAAATATGCAATACTGGGTTTGGTCAATAGCTGTCCAAGCACAGGGTATGATATTGCTAAGGAATTTAAGAAGGAATTGGGGAATTTTTGGCGGGCAAGACATAGTCAAATATATCCTGAGTTAAAAAAATTAGTAGATGAAGGACTGCTGGAATATAAAGTTGTAATCTCAGGAGAAGTATTGGAGAAAAAACTGTATTTTATTAAGGAAAAAGGGAAAAAAGATTTCTTTAACTGGTTAAACAAGGACGAACCGATGGTGCCAACTTCTAAAGATAAATTTCGCTTACGAATGTATTTTTCACATAATATAGAGAAAGAACGTTTAATTAATCTATTGGAGAGTCAGTTAGAACAACGGTTGACAAAACTTAATTTTTTAAAGGACAGGATGAGCAAATATAAGGAAATACCAAAACTTGAGGAAGAAAAATATGGGGACTATATGGTTTTGGAAGGTGCTATTATGAGAGAAGATGCCTATGTTAGGTGGTTAAAGAAATCTATAAAACGCTGTCAGGAAGAGAAATAAATGGAAGGTATAAAGATACCTGGGCATAAGAAAAGTAGTGTTTTATTGAGTGGTTAAGTAGGACAAATAAACTAAAAAGCTAATATAATTTTACCTATTGTAAATTAAAAGTAGTTAGATTTTAAAGGGCTAACTGCTTTTTTATATTTATTATTCAAAACATTTTTCTTTTTAAAAATTAAAAAGCATTGACTTTATTTATTAAACATGTTATATTTTTATGTAAACATTTACATGTATAAAATTACATAATATATTATGAATAAAACAGGTTAATCGATTAGCATACTTAGCTATTTCCGGACAGTTACTAAATTTATTTATGAAAAGTTTTGTTAAACATATCACAAAGGGGTGGTTAATCTGATAAAATTTCATTTGCTTATCAAGGTAAAAAACTAATTAAAGATAATGGGGGAATAGTAATGGTAGATAAAAATGTTAACCGTAATCTAATTCTAATCGCTTCAACTATGGTTAATCTTTGTGTAGGTGCAGTTTATGCTTTTAGTGTATTTGCTGGACCTCTTGGACAACATTTTGATTGGACTAAGGTACAGGTTATGATGGCCTTTACAATTAATGCAGCGATATCTCCAATTCCAATGATTTTAGGTGGGAAGCTGCTGGATAAAGGTTTAGTCAAAATTTCAATATTGCTTGGGGGAGCAATGTTTGGTCTGGGCTTTATTTTAACAGGTTTTGCAAAATTACCAATACACTTATACTTATCATATGGAATACTTGCTGGACTTGGACAGGGTATAACATATTCAGGAACCCTCGGTAATATTGTGAAATGGTTCCCTGATAAAAAAGGATTTGCTGCTGGGATAGCAACTGCTGGTTTTGGTGGAGCTACAATTATAGCAGCGCCAGTTGCCAATTATTTAATTGAGACTGGTGGTGTTATATCTAGCTTCAAAATAATGGGACTTGTATATTTATTAGTTATTTTGGGCTTTGGGTTATTAATAAAGGCTGCCCCAATGGGATATAAACCTGAAGGCTGGAATCCATCAACTGAAAATGTTTCGGGTAAAGCAAACGGTGTTAGTATTAATTGGACAGGTATGCTAAGAACTCCAAAATTCTATGTTATTGCTGCAATGTTTATGTTAGGGGCTTTATCAGGAATGATGATTGCAGCCAATGCCTCACCTATTGGACAAAAAATGTTTGGATTAAGTGCGTCAGTGGCAGCTCTTTATGTAAGTTTATATTCATTTAGTAATTGTATCGGTCGTGTTTTTTGGGGAACTGTATCTGATAAATTTGGTCGGTATAAGGCCTTAATGTGCATATATACTGTTATAGCAGTAATGTTATTACTTATGGCTAATTCAAATTCAGGAATGGGTTATGCATTTTCAATAATCGGAATTGGGTTATGTTTCGGAGGAACATTGGGTGTATTTCCTTCAATAGTAGCTGAGAAGTTTGGTATGAAGTACTATGGTGTTAACTATGGAATAACATTTATCGGTTATTCACTAGCTGCGTTTTTTGGTCCAAGAATAGCTGCTCAAGTTGCCGGGGCAAACAATGGTAGTTTTACAAAGGCATTTTATATTGCATTAGTACTAAGTTTGATAGGAATAGCATTAACCCAATTATTTAAGTTAATGGATATAAAAGAAAAAACAAATAATAATATGTCAGTATAATAAACAAAGCTGATAAGTAAGTAGTGATATGTTAAGAGAAAGAAGGGTGAATCTCTATACATGGGATTATCTAACTATAAAAAAGTAAGATACAAATTTGTATCTTACTTTTTTTTAAAACAACTCTATTGTCATATAATCTTCCTCTTACAATTATAATAACACGTATAAAAGAACATGCTCAGCAAAAATAACCCTAGAGTAATACACTACTTACCTCCCCATGCTCTATAGTGTATCTGTTTATCCAATTTATTATAGTTATTATAATAGTACGAAATTAACCTACCTTTCAGGTAAATGGATAGATAAGGTGACAAATATTAATAATGTTAATATAAAGGGTATACATTTAAGATTATCAGGTTATGAAAATGGGCCAACTTTAGAAGTTTTTGAATATAAGCCTCAAAAATTAAGGAATAGTGAGAGTGAAATAAATGCTCAAGGTTTTGGCCATATAGCATTTCATGTTGATGCAGTAGATGATGTATTAGAAAAGGTATTACAGAATGGTGGGAAAAAACTGGGTCAAATTATTAAAAAAGATTATGGTGAACTTGGAGTTTTAACAAGCTATCGGTATAGACCAGGGTAAAGGTTCTTCAACTGTGATTAAATCTATTGATGAAAAGGAGAATATAAAATGAAATATATGATTGCTATTATTGACCCAATCTCACACCTAAAAGTTATTGACATTGTTTCATAGTTCGATTATAATAGAACTATGATGAATAAAAAAGTTGATTTAGTTAAAATATTTAAAGCCCTTTCCAGTGAAAAAAGGTATCATCTTTTTAAGATGTTATATGAATGGTATAAATCCAGCGGCTGTACTGACCTTGAATCATCTTTTGATGAAGGAATAGAGAAGTGTTTCAGTAAGGCTTGCTGTTGTATGGATTTGTCCCGTTCAACTATTTCCTACCATTTTAAGGAACTTCATAATGCGGGTTTGATAACATATACTCGTAACGGCCGGTGTTTTGTTTGTAAAATCAATTTAGAAGCAGTAGAAGCTGTCAGGAATTTTCTTAAATAGTTTTTAAATGGTAGGGATTATATTAAATTATTTTGAAGACACTTATATAATAGTATATTTAAATGTTCGATTGTTATAAAACATTAGAAGCATAAATTAATAATATATGTGGAGGAAATTATGAACTGGAACTTTTCATTAATGTTAGATAAATTTTCTGAGGATAATAAAAGCAAGTTATTATTAGAAGGCAAATGGGGATTGGAGAAGGAATCACAGAGGGTTACTGAACTCGGCGATCTTGCACTAACAGATCATCCTTCTGTATTTGGTGATAAGCTAGAAAATCCCTATATTACTACTGATTTTTCGGAATGTCAATTGGAATTGATTACACCACCAGCTAAATCCATCGAAGAAGCATATCAACACCTAAAAAACATACAATTAGAAGTTGAAAAAGAAATCAAGGGAGAACTGCTGTGGCCCTTAAGTATGCCGCCCAGGCTTCCTGATGAAGACCAGATACCAATAGCCAGGTTTAATAATTCCAGAGAAGGTAGAAAAAAAGAAATATATAGAAATGGTCTGGCACTGCGTTATGGGAAAAAAAGACAGATGATTTCTGGACTTCACTATAATTTCTCTTTAAGTGATGGAATGCTGGAATTTCTACATAAATCTTTTGGTAAGGAGGAAGAAAGGCGTTCTTTTAAAAACCAAATATATTTTACGATAATTAGAAATTGCTTGAGATATCGCTGGTTATTAATTTATCTTTTTGGTGCATCTCCAGTTGCTCATCCTACTTATTATTCTGTAATTTATCAGGAATTACAATTAATTAAAGATTGTTGTCCAGAATGTTGTAATGTTATTAATGAATATGAGCAGTTTTCAACATCTTTGAGAGTAAGCCGTTTTGGGTATTCTAATCCATATCCCAGTAAGTATAATATTTACTTTAATAGTATAGAAGAATACCTATTAAAGCTGCGAAAACTGCTTTCATTGAAGAGTGAAAAATATAGGAAACTTGGTATCTATAAGGATGAAAAGCAATTACAGTTGAATGATAATTTATTGCAGACAGAGAGTGAATTCTACTGTTCGATCCGTCCAAAACAGATAAATAAAAAAGATGAAACAATGTTAAATTCACTGAAAGAGAGAGGAGTCGAGTATTTGGAAGTACGAATATTAGACTTAAACCCCTTTGATAAAGTAGGCATCAGTATTGAACAGTTATATTTTTTACAGGTATTTATGTTATTCTGTCTCCTTGAAGAAAACAAAATAATTACTAAATCTGAATTACATAAAATCAATAATAATCATAATTTATCAGCCCTGTGTGGCAGGAACCCTGACTTAGAACTTTATAAATATAACGATAAAAAAATACCTTTACAGGAATGGGGGAAAGAGATATTTAAAAAACTAAGGCTTATTGCTCTGTGTATGGATGAGAATTCTTCTGAAAGTAAATATCAGCTTGCTGTTGAGAATGAATTAGAAAAAATAACAAATTCATCTTTACTTCCCTCATCATTAATTCTTAAGGAAATGAAAGAAAATAGGGAGAGTTATCTGGAGTTTGGAATAAGAAGGGCTGTCAGTAATAAACAGGCAAAATAAAGAAAGAGGTAATAGTTTAATGTTAGTAATAAAAAACCTATCAAAAACATATGCCAATGGCAAAATAGAGGCTTTAAAGAATGTTAATTTGAGTATAGAGGAAGGGGAATTTACAGCATTATTAGGTCAGAACGGTGCTGGTAAAAGCACCTTAATAAATATCTTAGCAGGGAATGTGAAAAAAAGTAGTGGTACTGTTCAGATTGGAAGATATGATTTAGATAGTGATGAACTTGCAACTAAAAAAATAATTGGTGTTGTTCCTCAGGAAATTGCCTTAGATACTTTTTTTACAGTTAAAGAAATACTAGAAATACAATCAGGGTATTTTGGTATTAAAAATAATAATCAATATATTGATGAGTTATTAGAGATCTTATCATTACAGGACAAAAAACGTTCCAGTATTCGGGGACTTTCTGGCGGTATGAGACGGAGGCTGCTAATAGCCAAAGCCCTTGTACATAAACCTAAAATTCTTATCTTAGATGAACCAACTGCTGGGGTTGATGTTGATTTACGTAACTCTATGCATGAATTTTTAGAGAAACTTCATCAACTGGGCATTACTATCATTTTAACGACCCATTATCTTGAAGAGGCCGAAAAGCTGTGTAAACGGGTAATTATCATCGATAAAGGGCGAATCATTAAGGATGAACCCAAAGAGGAATTACTGGAGAATTACTCAACAAATATATCATTAGAAATTGATTTTGATAAAGAGCTTGGTAAGGATGATATTAGATTTTTAAATAAATATAATCCCAGAGTTGTTAAGACAAGAGTTTATCTTGATATATTAAAAAAAGATTTAACAAAACTATTTCGAGATATGACTGAAATGGAGCTGGAGTTTAATAATATTAATGTTAAGAAGCAGAGTTTACAGGATGTATATCTCAGTCTGGTTAAAGAATAGGGGGTCAATTATGACATTATTTTATAATAGAATTGGTTTTTTTACATTATTGCAAAGAGAAGTTCGCAGATTCATGAAAGTCCCAATTCAGACTATACTATCACCATTGCTGTCAAATATACTTTATTTAGGGATATTTGGAGGAATGATGAGAACAAGACAGGTGGGAGTAGAAGGAGTAAATTACCTATTATTTATTGTGCCGGGACTGGCTACTATGGGGGCAATTATGGCAGCCTTTCAGAACCCTTCATTTTCTATAATATCACATAAGTATCAAAATACTATACAGGATCTAAACAGTTACCCTATTTCTAATATAGAAAAATCCCTGGCCTTTATCCTTGGAGGAACTATTAGAGGACTTCTGGTTGGTTCATTAACCTACACAGCAACAGCAATTTTTGTTGGTTTTAAAATAGAATCTCCAGTTAATTTCTTTATCATGTTATGTGTAACATCTTTTATTTTTGCTTCATTAGGCCTAATTTCTGGGCTGTTAATAGAAAGCTTTGAACGCTTGAATTTTATGTTATCTATTGTAATTACCCCATTATCGTACTTAGGTGGTGTATTTTTTGAAGTCTCTAAACTGCCCGGTATTCTATCATTCTTTAAATTTATAAACCCTATTTTCCCACTTATTAATATTACCCGCTATACCTATCTGGGTGTATCTGAAGGAAACATATTACTGCATTTTATTATGGTGGTGGTTTTTGTAAGTGGTTTGTTTACAACTGCAACTATAACTTTAGCGAAAGGTTATGGAACAAAAGTAACATGATATTCCAGTCTGGTTTGACGTATAATGGCATATATTAATGAAAATTTTTTTAAAAAATGTTATGAACGGAGGATAAGGAGAGAACTAAAGGGAAGATATAAAGAAAGATACCTGCCAAAAAAGCTGTTGATTTTGCATTAGAATAATGTAAATATGCCAGTATAAAAAAATTACTTGCCCTGAAGATAATCAGAATTCTCAAAATAAGTCTGCTTATCATAGATCCTTCCAATGCCAATTAATCTGCCATCAATATCTTCGATGACAAATTCATAGCTGCCGTAATCTGTTTTTTGTGGTTTAGATATTATATTTACATCATTGGCAAGAAATTCTTGATATAATATATCCACACCCTCTACAGCAGTAGGGTCTATGTAGGCATCATAACCGGCACCGTGTCTTTTACTATTTGATTTAACCTCCCCAAATTTAGCCTGAACAATTATGAATTCGATGGAATCCCTATATATTGTTGCGAAGTTATCGATTTTATCATAGTGTTCGGCATATGTAAATCCCAGTTGTTCAACATAAAATTTCACAGTCTTTTTAACATCTTGAGAAATAAAAACAGGACATAAATTTACGAGTTTAGCTTGATCTGTCATTAATAAATCCCCTTTCTATACTGATTCTTCTTAATTATATCAATTATGAGAAGAAATTGCCACATTCCTGTAAAATTGTAATGTATTCATTAGATCTTGCAGAATATGAAGAATTACAGCATAAGGTAAATTGGAAGTTATAGTTATTAACAAGTACTGATGTTGCAAGAAAATTAAAAAAAGCAGGAGTTGATTTAATATATGGTCTGCTAATCTACATTAATTACAAGCTGAGGTAATTGACAAATATTTGAAGGGGAAGTATAATAGAAATGGAGCTATGAAAAATATTTTTTTGCACAACAATGACCAAAAATAAGAAATGGTCATTTGGTCTCAGAAAGGGGATACCTATGCCTAGACACTTTTCAACACAGGAACAAAAAATTATTAGAAATAAATTGATAGAGAAAGGAAAAGAGTTAATAGCTATCTTTGGTCTAAAAAAGACGACTATATCTGACCTGACTAAGGCAGTAGGCATATCAAAGGGGAGTTTTTACAATTTCTTTGCTTCTAAAGAGGAACTATTATTTACTATTTTTAAATTGGAAGGGAATAAGCTGAGAAAAAAGATTAGTCAAGAGATTCTAAATAGTTCCAGGGATGCAGCTAAAAGTATAAAGGAATTAATAAAGCTCATCTTAAAGGAGATGGATGATAATCCTATTATTAATAGGATTTACAACTCTGATGATTTAAACTATGTCTATCAGAAGTTGAGTCAGGAGCAGTGGAAGGAAAATAGAGAGTTATCAGTTGATGCGCTTATTCCAGTTATAGAGATCTGGCAAAAAGAAGGCAGGATAATAGAAAAAGATCCAGAGCTTATTATCAGTGTAATCAGAGCGGTTGTTTTTATTAGTCTACATAAAAAAGAGATTGGTGAAGAGATCTATCCTGAAACTATAGATTTATTGATTGACATTGTAACTAAAGGATTAACTATGAGGAGGTAGAAAGATGATTGAGGTTAAAGATTTACATTTCACTTATCCAGGTAACTCTAATGAAACAATTAGAGGAATAAGCTTTAATATCAGTAAGGGAGAGATATTTGGGTTTTTGGGACCAAGTGGAGCTGGAAAGAGTACTACTCAGAAGATTATCATTGGTCTGCTTAGGGATTATCAAGGTCAGGTTAAGGTGATGGATCAGGAAATTAGGGATTGGGGTAAGGATTATTATGAGAGGATCGGTATTTCCTTTGAACTGCCAAGCTTATATAATAAATTGACAGCTATGGAGAATCTGAGTTTTATTGCTTCTTTATATAATTACAAGAAGACAGATTTCATGGAGTTATTAGAAATGGTGGGATTAAGTGATCAGGCTGATATTAAAGCAGCTAATTTCTCTAAAGGGATGAAGATGAGATTGAATTTTGCAAGAGCCTTTGTCCATCAGCCAGAACTTATCTTTTTAGATGAGCCGACTTCAGGATTAGACCCTGTTAATGCTAAGAAGATCAAAGAAATAGTATTAGACAAAAAAAAAGAAGGGAAGACTATCTTTCTGACTACCCATAATATGACTGTAGCTGATGAATTGTGTGATAGAGTCGCTTTTATTGTTGATGGACAGATTAAGTTAATTGATTCGCCAAAGAAATTAAAAATCAAAAGGGGAAAAAAGATAGTGAGAGTAGAGTATTATCAAGGAGAAAATACCTTAAGCCAGGAGTTTCCCTTAGAGAAGATTGGAGAGAACCAGAAGTTTAATAAATTATTAAAGTCTAAGGAAATTAAGACAATTCATACTCAGGAAGCTACTTTAGATGATATTTTTATTGAAACTACTGGGAGGAATTTATAATGAGAAGATTATGGGCTAATATTAAGGAAGATATCATTTTACAGATTAAATATGGTTTTTACGGGGTTTATGTAGTGTTAATTCTATTTTATATATTTATTTTAAAGTTTTTATCAATTAAGCTCTCAACATTTCTATTACCCTTAATTATTTTTTCCGATCCAGCTTTATTGGGATTTTATTTTATTGGAGGATTAATCTTATTAGAAAAAAATGAAAATACTCTAGATTATTTGCTTGTAACTCCTTTAAGGATTAGAGAGTATTTGATTTCCAAGATGGTTTCCCTGACTGTATTGGCTTTATTAGCCAGTACAATTATTGTTATATTCAGTTATGGTACTATATTGAACTGGTTATTATTGCTTAGTGGTATAGTTTTGACTTCTTTTTTCTTTGTCCTAATTGGATTTGTTGCCGTAGCCAGGTTTAATACAGTAAATGATTATATATTCAGTTCAGTACTTTATATGATACTTTTGAATTACCCTTTGTTTGAGTACCTTGGTTTATACAAAAGTTACCTTTCTTATTTTTCTCCTGCCAAGGCATCTTTATTATTGATTGGTGGTGCTTTTACTGGGGTGGAGGTCTGGCAGCTTATCTATGCTATAGCTTATTTGATAGTAGCTATTATTATAGTCTATCATTTTGCTTATAAATCTTTTTATCGGTTTTTCGTTTTAAAAGGGGGTAAATGATAAGATGAAGAAGATCTTAGCTGTTTTTCAAAATGATTTAAAGAATATTACCCGTGAGCTAATGTTAATTTATATCATGTTTATACCTATAATCTTTGCTATATTAATTCGTTATGGAGTGCCTATTTTAAGAGAAGAGTTTCTTGAAAAATTTGATTTAGTAAATTACTATCCTCTAATTACGGGGTATTTTATTTTGCTTGTTCCAGTTTTAATAGGGATAGTGGCTGGCTTCTTAGTATTAGATGAACGTGATGAAGGAATAGTGCAGGTTTTGATTTTAACCCCTTTATCCAAGAAGGGTTATCTTATCTATAGAATTTTTATGCCAATGTTGATTAGTTTGTTTTATATCTTAATTCTTACGCCAGTTTTAGGCTTAGTAGAAGTTTCAATAAGAAGTCTAATAATACTAGGTTTATTGAGCATGTTAGAATCTCCAATTACAGCATTATTTTTAACAGCTTTTGCCGGGAATAAAGTAGAAGGGCTTGCTTTTTCTAAAGGTTTGGGATTGTTAATGCTGCTTCCTTTACTTAGATTTAGTAAATCGAAATGGACTATTTTACTAATATTAATCCCATTCTACTGGCCGGTTCAAGGATTTTTAGTAATTGGGGAGCAGGGGTTTTACTTAAGTATTCTGGCAGGATTTTTAGTTCATTTATTGTTTTTATTTATCTTGGTAAAGAAGTTTAAAGCTAGATTAATCTAATAGGTCCATCAACATCGCATAATATATTTATCAAGTATCTACAATGAAAAACAGGTGTGGTAAACAAAAAATGATATGCTGTTAGTGGCTGAATTTTCAAGTGGTTTTCATAATGAATTAGAATAATTATATCTTCAAACCAGAAAAAATAATTGAAAAATGGGTAATATGTAAATTTAATAGATTTAGTTGACAGAAAGCAGAATCTTTTTTATAATAGAAGTGTACTCATATGGTATACTTAGAATTGTTAAAGAAGGGAGGAAATGATGAAGTTAACACAGGCTACAGACTATGCTTTTAGATTAGTATTATATTTAGCAAAGAATAAAGAAGAAGTTGTGGAAGCAAAGTATATCTCTGAGGCAGAAAAGATACCCAGACGTTTTTTACTTAAGATTGCCAGGCAATTAATCCAGGCTGGAATTGTTGAATCTTACCGGGGTCAGAATGGTGGTTATAAAATAGCCAGAGATCCAGCTGAGATTACCCTCAAGGATGTAGTGCTTGCTATTGAAGGAAGCATAATAATCAATAAATGTCAGGAGGACCCTGAGTTTTGCAACCGGAAGGCCCAGGATTTTTGTGCGATTCATTGTTGTTTGAATTCAATACTGGCTGTATTGGAAAAAGAATTTGAAAAATATACTTTTGCTACGTTACTTAATTATAATAGGAATTAAGTTTGCAAGATAATTCTTTTGTATTTATATTGTAGTTGTAATTTAACCAATAGTATACTAAATTAGTACACTATAAATTTTTAACTTAAACTATACTAAAATAGTATACAATTGTTTTCTGATTTCAGTGTAGCCTTAGTTAAAAGGTTTTAAACCGGTTGCTTTTGTGAATAAATTATCACAGGAATATTAATCTGCTAATCTTGGTTAGTTAAATAAGTTACAGCTGAGATAAGGACTATCCAGGGTGATTGGAAAAATTGCTTGCTGGTTCAAAAGTAGAGAAACAGGGTGTTTTTAAATTAAATTTTAGGAGGAGTTTTTAATGAATCCATGTCAAATGTGTAAAACTGCTGATCTTAAATTAGCTGAATTTATGAAAAAAAGTGTTCGGGTAGAGACGGTTTTTCAGCGGGAACCGAAACAGGCGGTAAAATGTGGTTTCGGTCTGCAGGGGGTCTGCTGCCGCCTATGTGCGAATGGTCCCTGTCGGATCACCCCTGATTCACCACGTGGTGTCTGTGGGGCAGATAGTGATACAATAGTGGCCCGTAATTTTTTGCGGGCAGTAGCGGCCGGTGCAGCCTGTTATCTACATATAGTAGAAAACACAGCCCGGAACCTGAAAGAGTTGGGTTTAGGTAATTATAAAACAGAAATAAAAGGAGAGACTACCCTGGATGAACTGGTTAAAAAGTTTGATCTTAAGGGAGAAGATAGTAAGCACAAAGCAGTTGCGCTAGCAGACAGGGTTTTAGCAGACTTATATAAACCAAGATACCAGGAGATGGAATTAGTAAAGAAAATGGCCCTGCCAGCCAGATATGAAAACTGGCAGAAATTAGCTATACTCCCTGGGGGCGCTAAATCAGAGGTATTTGATGCACTGATTAAAACAAGTACCAATCTATCCAGTGATCCGGTCGATATGTTGTTACATGTTTTAAGGTTAGGAATAGCTACTGGACTTTATGGTTTAACACTAAGCAATAAATTAAATGATATTATGCTGGGTGAGGCTAAAATTAGGCCGGCCCGGGTTGGTTTCCGGGTAGTTGATCCTGATTATATTAATATTATGCCGACCGGCCATCAGCACTCACTCTTTGCTGTCTTGCAGGAAAGATTACTCAGTCCAGAAGTTAAGGAAAAGGCTCAGGCTGCTGGAGCAAAAGGATTTAAACTAATCGGTTGTACCTGTGTCGGTCAGGATTATCAGTTACGGGGAGAACATTATCAGGAGATATATGCTGGTCATGCCGGAAATAACTTTACCAGTGAAGCTTTACTGGCTACCGGTGGTATTGATCAGATAGTTTCAGAGTTTAACTGTACTATCCCTGGTCTGGAACCAATCGCAACCGAGTTTATGGTTGATCAGGTCTGTATTGATGATGTGGCGAAAAAAGCTAATGCTGACCAGCTGCAGTTTGATCCAGCCCGGGCTACTGAGCTGGCTGATGAGATTATTGACAGAGCAGTTAACAGTTATCAACAGCGGAGACACCAGGTCGAGATAAATATCCCAGTAGAACATGGTTATGATGATGTAATTACCGGGGTTAGTGAAAATTCTTTGAAAAAGTTTCTGGGTGGCACTTACCAGCCCTTAATTGATCTTTTAGCCAGTGGGGAAATTAAGGGAGTAGCTGGAGTTGTAGGCTGTTCTAATTTAACAGCTAAGGGTCATGATGTTTTTACCATTGAACTGACCAGAGAACTGATTAAACGTGATATTCTGGTTCTGTCAGCTGGTTGTACTACCGGTGGACTGGAGAACTGTGGGCTGGTTTCTCCTGGGGCAGCTGAGCTGGCTGGTGATAACCTACGGGCGGTTTGTGAAAATCTGGGCATTCCACCAGTGCTTAATTTTGGGCCCTGTCTGGCAATCGGTAGACTGGAACTGGTAGTTAGTGAACTGGCAGAGATGTTGCAGGTTGATATACCACAATTACCGGTGGTTTTATCTGCACCGCAGTGGCTGGAAGAACAGGCCCTGGCTGACGGGGCTTTCGGTTTGGCTCTTGGTCTCCCTTTACACCTGGCTTTACCACCCTTTGTCAGTGGTAGCAAAGTCGTGACCAAAACCTTGATGGATGATCTAAAAGGACTGACTGGTGGCCGTTTGCTAGTCGAGGGAGATGTTACTGCAGCTGCTCAGGAACTGGAAAAGATTATTATTGAGCGCCGTCAGGCACTTGGTTTATAAACTGGGTTTGTTAAAGGAGAGATAAATGATGAAGAGAATAGTTATTGATCAGGACTTATGTCAGGCCTGTAAAAGCTGTGTACTGGCCTGTATGCTTAAAAATAGTGAATTGAATTCACTACTGGAGCTGGATTTGACTGATCCCCGCAATCAGGCCTGTAATAAGATTGTTCTCAACCGGGGCGGCCAGGTAATTCCCCTGTTTTGCCGCCACTGTGATGAGGCTGCCTGTCTGGAAGCCTGCATGTCCGGGGCTTTACAGAGGGATGAAGAGACCGGCCATATTAGCTGTGATCAGGAACAGTGTGCTGGTTGCTGGATGTGTGTAATGTCCTGTCCTTATGGTCTGATTTTTCCTGGGGTGAGAAATAAAATTAAGGTGACAGATACAGAAAAGGAAACTGACAATGAGCATGAAAGTAAAACTGGGAATAAAAATAAATTTGTGGATGAGGTTGCCAACAAATGTGATATGTGTGCCGGCCGGGATGAACCGTCCTGTGTTGCTAATTGTCCCACTGGAGCGATTAAATTAATTGAAGTGCAGACCAGGCAGGGGGTGCTAAGATGAGACATTTAATTATTGGTAGTAGTGCTGCCGGAATAAGTGCTGCCAGGACTATTAGAAAATTAGATCCTGCTGCGGAAATAACTATTATTTCTAAAGATGAGACAATATATTCTCGCTGTTTATTACATCATTTTATTAGTGGGGCCAGATCTGAGGATAGACTTGCCTTTATTCCAGCTGATTTTATGGTTAAGAAGCAGATCGACTGGAAGAAAGGCCAGGAAGTTGCCCGGGTTATAGCAGCAGAAAAACTTGTGGAAACAAAGAAGGGAGAAAAGTACAGTTATGACAAATTGTTAATTGCTACTGGTTCCAGAGCGTTCTTACCTCCTATTGCTGGTCTTCGTCAAGGAAAGCAGGTCTATACCTTGCGTGATCTTCAGGATGCTAAAAAGATAAAAGAGATGAGTAAGGATAAGCAGCAGATAGCAATTATTGGGGCTGGCTTAATTGGTATTGATCTGGCTACAAGCTTAAAAACCTCTGCTAATCAGGTGGCAGTGATTGAACTGGCCCCCCATATTTTGCCCCTGCAGTTAGATCAGCAGGCAGCCGCTAATTATGAAAAATTATTTAACTTACAGGGAATTGAAATATATACTAATAATAGCGTAAATGAGGTTATTCTGGATCAGCATGATAATGTTGTTGAACTGGTTTTGCAGGATGGGAGCAGTCTGAAAACTGATTTAATTCTTGTGGCTACTGGAGTCAGGACAAATGTTTCGCTGGTGGACGGAACAGGGGTTAAGATAGATAAAGGAATTCTGGTTGATGAGCATCAAGAAAGTTCTAGCAAGGATATCTATGCCGCCGGTGATGTCTGTCAGTCCTATGAGGTATTCCATGGAGAAAAAAGTCTGACTCCGATCTGGCCAGTGGCAGTCAAACAGGGTGAGACAGCGGCTTATAATATGGTAGGGTTGGAAAAAAGATTAACTGACAATTTTGCCAGCAAAAATTCAATGCGCTTTGCTGGTCTATCGACAATTAGTTATGGTCTGGTAGAGCCACCTGATAATAGCTACCAAATACAGGTCAGGACTGAGCGAAACTGTTATCAGAAGGTAATCTACAAAGATGGGATTATCTATGGAGCGCTTATTCAAGGAGAGCTTGAAAATGCCGGGGTTCTCGGTAAATTAATTAAAGATAAAATAGTTGTCAACGATTATCTCGATAATATTTTCACCTTAAGCTATGCTGATTTTTTTGCACAGCAGGAAGATGCTAGTTTTAGCTATAAAATTTAAGCAGCCATACCTACTAACCAGACCATTGAGATAATGGTCTGGTTTTTTTGAGGTGTGGCTTGAAGAGAAAGGGGAAAACACCATATACGATGTTATTATAAAACATCAAAGTGTGTGAAAACCAAGTAAAAAATGGTATAATTAATGTTATAATAAATTAATCAAACTCAAATATGTTAGAGCACACAGTTTTGGACAAGCTAAAATATATTTTAGTATAAATATAATGAGGAGGTTAATATGGATAAGGATATTGAAAGACTGTTTAAAGATATTAATTCGAAAGATAATCATGTACGGCTAACGGCTTTAAATCAATTACTTAAAATCACAGATAATACTGTGGATTGGTTTGATGATGTATATCTAGAATTAGTAGAGAAGTTAAGCAATAATAATTCTTACCAGAGATCTATTAGTATACTGCTCCTTTGTAATTTAGCTAAGAGTGATAAGAATAATAAGGTTGCTGGATTATTAAGCGATATACTAACACATACCTATGATAAAAAATTTATAACTTCAAGACAATGTATTCAAAACATATGGAAAATTGCTATTTTAGATAAAAAATATGAAACCCAAATAGTGAATCATTTAAACCAACAATATATAACTTGCAAAG
The DNA here is from genome assembly GCF_003953885.1 of Halocella sp. SP3-1. Taxonomy (GTDB): domain Bacteria; phylum Bacillota; class Halanaerobiia; order Halanaerobiales; family DTU029; genus Iocasia; species Iocasia fonsfrigidae. The sequence goes on from NZ_CP032760.1 coordinate 1,684,459, forward strand.
ATGAAAAACATTTTAATCTTATTCGTCAGGATATTATCGAGACTTTAAATAAGATTTACAAAAAAAATTTAGATGAAGATTTAAAGGAAAAAATTTTAAAGTTAATTGAAATAGATTTTCCTGCATGACCCATAACATACTTGTTTATCTAAAATTTGATCCAAAATCCCAACAATATTGATATTGTATTAGTTTAATTCCCGGAGAAACCCGGGAGTTTTTTTATTTTGAGGGAGAAAAATTTTTGAAAATTTTGGTTCTAAAGTATCAATCCAGAATTTGTAATACATATAAAAATATAATATAATATTAACGGCAATTACATAATATGGATATTTTTATAGGAGGGCTAAAATGCAGAAGAAAGCTATAATATTATGTCTAATGATTATGTTAGTATTTTCAAGTATATCTTTAGCAAATGGTGACTTTGAAGAACACAACCATAAGTTATTGAAGTTTTTAGAGGGCTTAAAAGGTTTGGAATATGAAATAAGCAATTACATAGATGATTTTGAAGGTTATCCAGCTGATACAGATAAGTTTGCCAGGCAATTTTATGAAGATTTTATAAATGGAAGGGTAGAATTTATAAAACCAGAGTATAGGACAGATGATATTAATGACCCTGAGTTTCAAAAGTATTTAAAGAAATATCCTCAGTTTAAATTTGTTGATTTTGAGATTATAGGTAATGAAGAAGATTTTATGACGCATAATGAGAAATACGCCCATTACAACTTTAAAATATATCAAATTAATTTTGATAATAATGAAGAAAATGGGAAAGAAGATGTTTTTTACAGTAGTGGGTATTATAATGAGGATGAAGACTATGGACATTCAGTCTATAGTATATTGAATGAGAAGAATAATGTGACTATTCCTTATCATGAATCAAATGCCAGTATGGGGGGCCAATATGTTTCTCCTGAATATGAGGGCAGAGATAAAATTAGAACAAAAGACTATCATGGGATAATTAAATATAAAGACAGATATTATATTTATGAGGTTTGGGACTGGGATACAATGTTTATTATAAAATTTTATAGTTGGAAAAACAAAAAATACAAATGTTTGACTGTTGTAAAATATAAAATTAATTTAAAGGAGGAAAATGATGAGTGAAAAGAAGTTGATAATAAACACCGATGACTTATATACATATATGAAAACAGTAGTGTATTGACTCTACGACATATTACTGAGTTATATGCAGAAATGGCTAATTTAAGTACTGAGAGTGTAGTATTGGATACTTGTTGTGGAACTGGTGGGTTTTTAATAAGTGCTATGCATATGATGATAAAGAAAGCAGGAAATGATACAGAGAAGATTCAAAAAATAAAAGAAAATAATCTTATTGGGGTAGAACAACGTCCTGATATGTTTGCTTTAGGTACAGCGAATATGATTCTTAGAGGTGATGGTAAATCCAATATTTACTTAGGAGATAGTTTTAAGCTAAAAAGTGAATTATTGTAAAGCGAAATATAAAAACATGTTAAAAATTAAAAACCTCCGTATTTAGGAATATGTGCAGAGGTTTTTAGCAATTGCATTTTCCTTTATTTTTCATCATTCTCCAAAAAAGTCCTCTTCAATTCAACAGTTATCCAGCCCCTTGTATCCCGGTCTGCCTTTTGATATTTTCTCCTGAGAAGATTTAAAATTTCTGCAAAATCAGACCTGTCCTGCTTATTTTCAAGATTATCTGTATCATTTTCAAGTTCAGCTAAAATATTTAATAAGGCCTCTCTGGCTTCTTCTTTAGGGAAATAGTTTGCATATTTCCTTATAATCTCTTCTAAAGATTTCTTCATGGGACCTTTCCCAGTTTTAATCCATTTCTGATTTATCCCGAACTCGTTACAAACATTAGATATTAATTGATTTGAAGGGTTATTGTTATAATTTTCTAGTGCACCAATAGTAGATCTACTTATATTTAAACGGTTTGCAAAACTTTCTTGTGTTAAATCAAATGAATTTCTAACTTTTTTAATTCTGTCATTAATAACAAATTCGTCATTCATTGGTTTGACTTCCTTTCGAAAAAGAATAAAATACACAAAAAATAACAATAATTGCTTGACAAGCACAATAAATAACATTATAATATAGGTATAAAGTTATTTAATATACAAAACTAAGATACATATATATTGAATGTCATAATAAATACGACAATAAAATTTAATATAAGAAGAAAGGAGGTTTACTAAGAACTAAAATAACAGTATTCAGTCGGCTCTGTTACTGTTATAAAATACTATTTAATTATATCACAGCAGTATATTCATGTAAATTTTACCGCATTATTTAACTTAAGGTCATATTTTAACATATAAATATATTATTCATGGCTTTCATCTGGAACATAAGTCAGCAGATCTCCTACCTGGCAATCAAAGAATTTACAGATGGTGTCCAGGGTCTCAGAAGAAAAGCGAGTTACTTTCTGGTTGTACCAGTTGGAGATTGTATTTTTATCTAATCCAGTTTGTTTACTGAGTTCTATCATAGACTTAATACCATGTTCAGCCATTAGAATTGCCAGACGATTTTTTATCATAATTAAGTATCATTCCTTTAGTTATCCCTGGCTCTTTCTAAATAGAAAGGAGGTATCTATCTATCAATCCAGGGTAAAAAGAGAACAGTTGCCAGCTGTTCTGTTAGCTTATCCCATTAAATAATTATACCATATGGACATGTTTTTGTAAATTTGTGGTAGGGGTGTTTTGCTGGAGTATGGTTCCCGGGAGGGGTTGCTGTGCAAAGAGGAGAGGAACGACAGGAAGGTTTACCAGAATATCAACCGGGAGATAAGATCTACAAGTTATTTAATCACGATATAGTAATAATAAGGGGAAAAGATGAGGAGTTTATCATTAAAATTGTCAAGTTGAAAAAGGAATAGAAGTGTTTAACCTGGGGCCCTGGGCCGGGAATTTATTTTTCCGGTCTATTTTTTTATCTTAATAGAAGGGAGGGGATAAGTAATATAGTCTAAGTATGGTAAGTATATTCGAAATCTTTAATTAAAATGGGAGGAAAAAATAATGTTGAAAAAGGGAATTTTACTTTTTACACTGTTGATATTATTAGTTTCTGTATTAGCAGGTGGTGTTTTGGCTGAGGATAAAGAAGTATATGAAATGAAATTTGGTGTTTCTAACCCACCGAAGGAATATCATCATTCCTGGACCCCCTATATAGTCTTTAAAAATGAAGTTGAATTAAGGTCTAATGGCCGCTTACAGGTCAAAATCTTTCCTGGGGGACAGCTGGGTAGTATTGAATCAATGGTAAACCAGGTGAGGATGGGTGCAATTGAGGCCACAGAACCGTCTGATGGACACCTGGCCAGTATTTATCCGAATATTCAAGTGTTTTCTATACCGTATCTTTTTTCCAACCGCATGGTTGCCTGGGAAGTATTGGGTGGGCCATTTGGTCAAAAAATGATTGAAGATATGGCGCAAAAAACAGGATTAAGGGCTTTATTCTGGAGTGAAAATGGTGGTTTCCGGCATTATTCTAATGATAAAAGACTAGTTAAAACCCCCGCTGATATGAAGGGCTTAAAGATTAGAACAATGAACATACCTTTACATATGAAAATAGTTGAAGACCTGGGCGCCAGTCCTACCCCAATATCCTGGAATGAACTATATACAGCACTGCAGACAGGTGTTGTAGATGGACAGGAGAACTCTGTGGCTACATTTCTGGTTCCTAAACTGGAAGAAGTACAGAAATATATTATTCTCGATGGGCATGTATACGGTGTTAATTCTATAGTTCTTAATGAAGAATGGTATCAGAGCTTACCAGATGATTTAAAAGAAATTATCCATCAATCAGCTCAGATTGCCTTGTCCGTTAACCACGGGTTGACAGTTGCCAGAGAAGTAAAGGGTATTGAATATTTAAAAGAAAAGGGAGTCCAGATTTACCGGCCTACTTCGGAAGAGAAAGTATTATTTAAAGAGAAGACACAGCAGTCGGCAATTGACTGGTTAAATAATAATCTTGACCCCAACTGGGTTAAGGGAATTTTGGAGGCAACAGAAAAGGCAGAGAAGGAATTAGGGTTGAATTAATATTACCCGGTATTTTAGTTCTCCAGGGGAATTACTCCTGGAGAACCTATCTTCTTTAAGTTAGGAGGAAAATATGAAGAGATTATTGGATTCTGTTTGTTATATATCTATTTTACTGACAAATTTTATTACTAAAATGCTCCTGTCAGTCATGGTTTTTATTACCTTTATACTGGTAATTTCCAGGTTTATTTTCTCTTATTCCTTTCCCTGGGTTGAAGAGTTAACAAGGTATTTAATGGTATGGCTGGTGCTGTTGGGGGCAGCAGTTGTTTTAAGGATAGATAAGCATATTAGTGTTAATTTCTTTAGTGATTATTTTTCTAAAACTCTAAAAACCATATTAAATATTATTTTTCAGCTTTTGATTATAGGCTATCTGGTGATACTGACTGTTGTAGGATATAGGGCAGCTAATATGATGTGGATACTCAAATCCCCCAGTATGGGCTTTCCCTTATTCTGGGTCTATCTAGCTTTGCCAGTAAGTTCAGTAATGATGATAGTCTATGCCGTCAATCAGATTATAGATTATGTTAGTGGTTTAATAAATAAATCAGCAAATAAAGGGGGGTGTGAGGGTTGACTCTTCCTGTATTTATTGGCTTATTCCTTTTTTTGCTCTTTCTGGGATTACCTGTAGGTTTTGTAATGGCAATAAGTTCAGTTATCTATTTTATTTTTTCTGGTGATACAAATTTTTTATCAATGCTGCCGGAGAAACTTTTTAGCGGGCTTAATGTTTATGTTTTAACAGCGATTCCCTTTTTTATGTTAGCCGGGGATATAATGAATGAATCTGGTATTTCCAAAAGACTAATCAAATTTTCCAATATGGTTGTCGGCAGGTTTCGTGGTGGTCTGGCTCAGGTAAATGTGCTGGCCAGTATAATTTTTGCCGGCATTACAGGTGTTGCTCTAGGTGATATAGCAGCCTTGGGAAGTGTCTTTATACCAAGTATGGTTAAGGAAGGTTATGATAAGAAGTTTGCTACTGCTGTGACGGCTGCTTCTTCCTTAGTAGGTCCAATCATTCCTCCAAGTACTATCACTGTTTTATATGCCGCCACGATGAGTACTTCTGTAGGGGCTATGTTTGCCGGGTCAATCATCCCGGGGGTTTTAATTGGATTCTCTGATATGATAATTGTAAAATTACTGGCTGATAAACGACAATATCCTAAAGTTGAAGTAGAGGTTACACCAGCCCGGTTTTTTACAGGGCTTAAGGATGCTATTCTGGCGATTATTATGCCCGTTATTATCATTGGTGGAATCTTAACTGGTGTCTTTACCCCGACAGAAGCTGCGGCAGTTTCAGTTATATATGCCTTATTCGTGGGAATTTTCCTTTTTAAATCAATTGGACGTAAAGAATTATCGGCAACCCTAAAGAAATCAATTTTAGGTTCTGCCAAGTTATTCTTAATTATCGCCGGGGCATCTATTATTTCCTGGGTTTTTGGTATAGAAAATGTATCAGCTGTAGCTGAACATGTTTTTAAATCAATAACTACAAACTTTTATTTACTGGTGATTATCATTAACCTGTTTTTTATATTTATGGGAATGTGGATGGATGCAGGGGCTTCAATACTACTATTTGCCCCGGTAATAGCCCCTCTGGCAGTAGATATTGGGCTTCATCCAGTTCAATTCGGTATTATGTTAATTGTCAATTTGAATATTGGTTTATGTACTCCCCCTCTGGGCAATATTCTATTTGCAGCAGCAGATATGGCCGAACTGGATACTGCTACCTTAAGTAAAGAGTTGTTACCCTTTTTGTTGATTAATTTTATTATAATCTTACTGGTTGGATTTATTCCAGAACTGAGCTTATATATTCCCAGATTGCTGGGTTTAATTTAATGGAGGTGTTTGTTTTGAAGATTACCGACCTTTATTGTATCAGATATGAAGGAAGTAAAGAAAAGAAGGGAGAGTATTATGAGGAAAGATTGGTCAGACCTGTTGATATATACGAAGAGTTTCGCTCTGCTGACTGGTCTGAGCAGACTAATTTACCTTTAGAGAGGGAAGATAGTTTACTTATTCGTGGTACTTTTCTATATATTGAGACTGATATAGGTATTAAGGGTATTTTTGGTCCTCTCGACAAAAGTCCCGCCCTGATTGCTTTGAGTATGAAAGAACTGCTAATAGGGCAGAACCCGCTGGCAACCCAAAAGTTATGGGATTTAATGTACCGCTCTGCTGTACATGGGCGTAAAGGAATCAGTATGATGGCAATTAGTGCGATAGATTGTGCGTTGTGGGATTTGAAGGGCAAGTATTTTGATCAGCCAGTTTACCAGCTTTTAGGTGGGCCAGTTAGGGAGAAGTTACCTGTTTATGCTTCAATGTTAGGCTTCTCGCTTGAACCGGAACTGGTGAAAGAAAGAGTAAGAGAATACTGTGTTCTTGGTTTTGTTGGACAGAAATGGTTTTTCCGGCATGGGCCTGCTTCTGGGCAGAAGGGTTTTGAAAAAAATCTGGAACTTGTCCAGACAGCCAGGGAAGCTGCTGGTGATGATTATAACTTGATGTTTGATGCCTGGATGAGCTGGGATGTTTCCTATACACTGCGGATGATAAAATCAATTGAAAAATATCAACCTCTCTGGCTGGAAGAACCCCTGATGGCTGATAAGCTTGACCGTTTGAAAGAAATAACAGCTAATTCCAGTGTAGATATAGCTGGCGGTGAGCATGAGTATACCCGCTGGGGGTTTCAGGAGATAATGAAAAAAGGTGCTTTAAATATTATTCAGCTGGATACGATGTGGGCAGGTGGAATTACTGAAATGATGAATATCTGTTCACTGGCTTCTGTATATGATATACCTCTGATACCACATGGTGAATCTTTTGCTGCTAATATTCATCTAACTGCTGCCCAATCCCCGGCCCTGGTTCCATTAGTAGAATATCTGGTCAAATGGAATGAGGGATGGCAGTATTTTTTGAAAGAGCCAGTTACTGCTGAAAATGGTTTTGTTGAACTTGACCACAGGCCTGGTTTGGGTTTAGTTATAGATGATGCAAAGGTTGAAAATGAGGTAAGATTAAGCTATTAGTAAAAAAACTATATATATTTATAAAATAATAAATTATCTCTGCTTTTCAACTGTTATTTTAAGCAACTAATATGTCCTGGTGTGAATACAGTTGAAGAGGAGAGATTTTTTATATGCTATTAAATAGACTTTATAGCGACAGGAAGATAATTAACATTATATTTTTTACTCATTTATCTTAGTCTTCATTTTCCATTAGTTGTTTGTGATAAATTTTGGTAGTATTTGACTCGCTTTCTGTTTCGGCTTCTCCTAATTTTTGATATAATTCTAGTAAGACATTTTGTTTTTCATAAAGAGCTTGACTCATAACCGGGGCTATATAGATAACAACTATATAACCTTTGCTGTTTTTGGTTAAAAAAACTGGTTGACCTTCTTTATGACATAGTTTTGAAATTTAGTGATCAACGTCATAATAACAATATATTGTCGGGTTCAACCAAAATAAGAGATATCTAAGGTTGCTGAAGTTTAATCATAGTTTAACTGACAAATCTGGAAATAGACAAAAAACTGAAAATAAAAAAGAACATGAGAACGGAGTTGATAAAATGGATGGCAAAAGTAACCGTAAAAGGTCAAATACTAAAAGATGGAAGAATATGTTAACTTATTATAATAACTCAAATGTATGTGTTGTTGTTCTTCATGAAATTTATGGAGTTAATCAACACATAAAGACTATGTGCAAATATTTAGCGGATTATGAATTTGATGTTCTTTGTCCAAATTTATTACAGACAGATGATTATTATGATTATACTGATGAAAAAAGTGCCTATCATAATTTTAAAGAGAATATAGGATTTTCAGTAGCAGAAAAAAAGATAAAGAAGTTGTTATCTAAAATTAGAGATAAATATAAGTTCATTATATTAGTTGGATTTAGTATAGGAGCAACGATAGCCTGGTTGTGTAGTAATGATGAATATATTTGTGATCTTATAATCGGGTATTATGGTTCAAGAATTAGAGATTATACAGAAGTAACTCCAAAATGTCCAGTTATGCTATTTTTTCCAAAAAGAGAAAAATCATTTAACATAGATAATTTAATCGAACAGTTAAAAGATAATAGGAGTATTATAGTTCGTCAATTTCAAGCAGATCATGGATTTAGTGACCCTTATTCAGATAAATACTGCAAAGATTCAGCAAAAAAAGCAGAACAAGAAATGATTGAATTTATACAAAATTATATTAATTAATAAAGCAGATACTTAATTATAACTATATGTAGTACATGTAGACAATGTATTTCCATAAAGGAATCAGTATGATGGCAATTAGTGCGATAGATTGTGCGTTGTGGGATTTGAAGGGCAAGTATTTTGGTCAGCCAGTTTACCGGCTTTTAGGTGGGCTAGTTATATGTCCTGGTGTGAATACAGTTGAAGAGGAGAGATTCTTTTATTTTATTACTAAATAATAGGACTTTATATTGACAAACATATAAAAGTTGTAATACAATTTATATAAATTAGTAAAATATTACAATATAATAATTCAGCATCATTTATCTTGACTTTTTAAGATTGTTATATTATAATTTTCAACAAAATAAATAAAAAGTTATATAGCGATGAAAAGATAGAGTAAACTGATGTATCTTTTACAGAGAACCCAGTTAGGTGAGAGTGGGTAAAGAAAATTTAGTTGAAAATGGTCTGGGAGCTGTGCATCGAATCCAATGTAGGTAGTAGATTGTACCGGTAAATTTGCACCCGTTACAGTGCTAGAGTATAAACATAAATATATGTCGTACTTGAAGAGGTTAATACCGTGAGGTTATTAACAAACTGAGGTGGTACCACGGGAATCAAACTCTCGTCCTCTAGTAATATACTAGGGGGTGAGAGTTTTTTATTTATCTTTTTTGAAATTCTTTATTACTTTTGAAAGGGGTATAAAATATGAGTGTTTTTATCGGTGGTGCCTGGCCTTATGCCAATGGTTCTCTACACTTAGGACATATAGCGAGTTTATTACCAGGTGATATACTTGCTAGATATTATAGATTAAAGGGTGAAGATGTTTTATATGTCTCAGGAAGTGATTGTCATGGAACCCCTATTGCCTTGCGGGCCAATAATGAAAATATTGCTCCTGAGGATATAACAAATAGATATCATCAGGAATTTAGAGATTGTTTCAGAAAACTTGGATTTACTTATGATTTATACACTAGAACAGACCAACCTGTTCATTATTCGATAGTACAGAAAATATTTCGTCAGCTTCTGGAAAAAGATTATATCTATAAAAAAGGGATAGAACAGTTATTTTGTGAAAATTGTAATCAGTATCTCCCTGACCGATATGTAGAAGGTATCTGTCCTATTTGTGGTGCTATTGCCAGAGGTGATCAGTGTGATACATGTTCAAGTTTAATTGAACCCCTTGAATTGAAAGAAAGGGTTTGTAAATTATGTGGTGGAGAACCAGTCGTGAAAGGGACTGAGCAGTTCTATTTTGCACTAGCGAAATTTGGAAATCAGTTGAATGATATTTTAGCTAAAAGCCCATCTGAATGGCGTGATAATGCTATTAAATTAACAAAAAGGTATCTGCAGGAAGGGTTAAAAGATAGAGCTGTTACCAGAGATTTATCCTGGGGAATAAGTGTACCAATTAAAGAATATGAAGAAAAAAAAATATATGTATGGATTGAAGCAGTTTTAGGATATTTGTCAGCCAGTATGCAGTGGGCAGAAGAGACAAATAGTGACTGGCAAAGTTACTGGGGAGAAGATGTAACAGCATATTATGTTCATGGTAAGGATAATATACCTTTTCATACACTTATTCTACCTGCATTGCTTTTGGGTATTGGTAATTTACATTTACCCGATAAGATTATTTCAAGTGAGTATTTAACTATAGAAGGAAGAAAATTATCAACCAGTAAGAATTGGGCAGTATGGGTGCCTTGTATGTTGGAAAGGTATAATCCAGATTCAATTAGGTATTATCTTTCAATTAATGGTCCAGAAAAAAGGGATTGTAATTTTTCCTGGGAAGAATTCATTAATAGTCATAATGGAGAATTACTTGCTGCCTATGGAAATTTTGTAAATAGGACATTAGTCTTTGTAGAGAAGTATTATGATTCTAGAGTCCCTGCTTCTAATATTAATTCTGAAATAAAGAGAAGAATAATTGCTTTATATGAACAAGTTGGTAATTTAATTGAAAAAGGAGAGTTTAAAGAATCCTTAGAAAGCATTTTTTCTTTTATAAGAAGGATGAACAAATATTTTGATGAGGAAAAACCATGGATTAGTGTTAAAGAAAATATGAATCTATGTAAAAATACTATTTGTACATGTGTACAGAGTATTATTAACCTATCTAATTTACTGAACCCATTTTTGCCTTTTTCATCTCAAAAGCTCAGAGATATGATGAATTTAGATAAGGCTAAGTGGTCATATATAGAGCTAGAGGCAAAAAGCCCTATCCGGGATATAAAAATATTGTTTAAGAGAATAGATAAAGAACGGATTAAAGAAGAAAGACAGAGATTATTAATGAATGGAGTAGAATAAAAATTGAGTCCTGGGTTAAAGGTATTCATATCTTGATGTAAATACTATTTTTGCTATAACATTTTATATATTTGAACAAGCAAATTTATTATTTTTTTGAGAATTATTGATTGCAGTTGAAATTAATTTAGGAAAGGGTTATAATTGAAGTGAATTTTCAGGGAAGGGTGAAATTAGTATAGTCATTTTAAGTTCAATTAATTTGTAAAATATAGAACAGTATCGTAATTTATAAAAACCAGGAATGGCACAGCGAATTATTGCTGTGCCTGCATTATATGTGGTAGGGGTAGTTACACTTTTGTTTAAGTGACTATGATTTATTAGGTAAAAATGAGGAAATCAAAAACTTAGGAGGAAAAAATGAGTATTAAATACGTTCATACAAATATTATTGCTCGTGATTGGAAAAAATTATCTCAATTTTATATTAACGTTTTTGATTGTAAACCTTTATATCCAGAAAGAGACCTTTCAGGTAAATGGATAGATAAGGTGACAAATATTAATAATGTTAATATAAAGGGTATACATTTAAGATTACCAGGTTATGAAAATGGACCAACTTTAGAAATTTTTGAATATAAGCCTCAAAAATTAAGGAATAGTGAGAGTGAAATAAATGATCAGGGTTTTGGTCATATAGCATTTCATGTTGATGCAGTAGATGATGTATTAGAAAAGGTATTACAGAATGGTGGGAAAAAACTGGGTCAAATTATTAAAAAAGATTATGGTGAACTTGGAATTTTAACAGCAGTGTATGCACAAGATCCAGAGGGGAATTTTATAGAAATACAAAATTGGAGTAAATAGGTTGTTGATGGAAACAGAAGTATATGTAGATGAACATAGGATTCGATTTATCTGTAAAAATTGCTCTAGATGATGGGGAAATTTCTCTTAATACCTCAGTTATTAATGTAATCAATATTTGCTAAGTTACTTACAAATTTCTTGCAGGAAATTAATGTATTTTATTGAAGTTTATATAATGGTGTAGAAAAACAATATTGCAATTTCAAAAAAGTGGGAGTGTTCTTAGTGGATATTACTTTTTGCGGTGGTGCCAGAGAAGTGGGTGCTAGCTGTTATTTAATAAAACTTGACGGCAAGAATATTTTGCTAGATTGTGGAATCAGAATGAAGGGAAGTGACAATTTACCGGATTTTCGCTTGATTCAGGAAGAGGGAGGGGTAGATGTTATTATAGTCAGTCATGCTCACCTGGATCATAGTGGAGCCCTGCCGGTGATCAGTAGAGAATATCCCGGAGCTCGAATATATATGACTCATGCCAGTAAGGCTCTACTCAGGGTTTTGCTCTATGATAGCCTTAAAATCATGGAAAGGGCTGAGGCAGATATACCTATCTATGCGGAAAAACACGTTGTGGAGATGCTTGACCGGGTTGTTTGCTATTCTCCCCAATATTCCTTTAAGGCTATTCCTGGTGAAGATATAAAAGTCACTTTTTATAATGCTGGTCATATTGCTGGTGCTGCCCTTGTTTATATACAGGCTGATGAAGGAACAATACTCTTTACCGGTGATTATTCTGTAACAGATCAAAATACGGTAATAGGTTGTTCTGTTCCCCAACTTAGGCCCGATGTGATGATCTCAGAATCTACTTATGGTGATAAACTTCATTCCAATAGAGATATTGAGGAAGAAAGACTTATTGCTGCTGTAAAAGAAGTTATCGAGAAGAAGGGGAAAATACTCATTCCAGCTTTTGCCCTCGGTAGGGCTCAGGAGATTATACTTATTTTACGCAGAGCCATTAATAAAAAGCAGCTTCCCCAGTTTAAGATTTATATAGATGGCATGATTAGAGCTATTAACCGGATATATAAACTGAATCCAAACTATTTGCAGTCTAATCTGGCCCGTAAGATATTTAGGGGAAATGATATTTTTTATGATGAAAATATTATAGAGGTTACTGATAATGAGATGAGAGAAGAGATAGTTGATAGTGATGGACCTTTATGTATTATTTCCAGTTCAGGAATGTTAAAAGGCGGCCCCAGTTCATATTATGCTGAAAAACTGCTAGATCAAGAGGAAAACTTTATTGCAATTACTGGTTATCAGGACGAAGAAGCTCCAGGTAGAGATATAGTGGATCTTCTGGAAAGTGATGAAGAAGACCGGGAGATAGTATTAAATAGTAAAAGACTGTCGGTTGAATGTCAATTCGCTAAATATGGGCTTTCAGCACATGCAGATAAAGGACAGTTGATCGGACTTATTCATCGTGTATCTCCCCGTAGAATATTTTTGGTACATGGGGATCAGAAAGTCATCGATGAGTTGGCCCTGGAGATGAGTCAGGATATACGAGGTAGAGTGTATGTGCCTGATAATGGTGAGTCATATTCCTTTGATTTTAAGAACCCTCGTAAGCAGCTTAGTTATAGTAAGGATATAAAGCCCTTAAATAGCGAAGGGTTGACTGAAGAAAATATCGAGAAATTGTGGGAACATATATATAGGAAAACAGGTACAGATATTGGTTTTTCTGTTGAAGAGATAGTATTTATTCAGGAGGGTATGGATTCATTTGGTTCTGATAAAGTTGAGAGATATCTGGAAATATTAAATAACAGCAAATATTTTACACCAAACCGCAGAAGGCTTTTTCTCTATCATCCTGTTTCAGAAGAAGACCTGGCTGAAGATGATGGTATAATGGAGATGAATCAGATGTTTTCTGTAGTTGATAGTATTTTCCCACCAGAAACTGGACTTTATAAAAGGGGAGCTCGAATAGAAGAAAATATTATCCTGCTTGATTTTAACTTTCCTGCTGTGGCTCAGAAGAAGTTCAAAGATGAGATAGAAAAGCTCAAAGAGGAGACTGGTTGGGAAGTAGAGCTGAATGAGGACTGTAATCAGATAGCCCTTGAAGAACTTGCCTATAAATTGCTTCCACGGGATATTAATGTTAAAAAAATATCTTATTATCGTGATAAAAAGAAGTGTGAGTTAAGTCTGAATCATAAGCCAGTAGATATTGAAAAGATTACTGCTGAGTTTTATGAAAAAAGTGGAATAGAACTACTTATTGATACTCCAGAAGGTGTAGTTGGTAAAAGAGAGAGCCTGTCTTTAAGAGAGATTGATAGTGAACAGATGATGGAGCAAAATCAAGCCTTTGCCTATATTGATGAGGCCTTTAAATCTCTGGGAGTAGAAATATATAAAAAAAGTCGTAAAGTAGCTGATGGAATACCATATATGGAGATATATTTTATATCACCTGAAGTTGGTAGTAGGTATCAGGAAGAGGTGGACAAGCTGGAAGTGGATACAGGTTGGAATATAAAAATTGGGAACACAGCTATTCAGAATGAGATAATAAAGATAGTTAAGAGGATGGCCCTGGATTATGATATTAGATTGAAGAAAAATCCCGGTCTTTATACAGATAGAGCCCAGGTGAAAGTTGATATTGATGGTGAGTTAACTGCAGCAGAAACTGCTGAGTTTAAACAAAATTTTAAAGAAAGAACAGGGTATGAAATTATCTTGTAGATAAAAACTTTTTAAGATCTTTTTTTGTGTTTATATTTTATATGTACTAAAATTCCCGGAGAAATCCGGGAGTTTTTTTATTTTGAGGGAGAAAAATTTTTTAAAAATTTTAGTTCTAAAGGCTTAATCCAGAATTTGTAATACATATAAAAATATAATATAATATTAACGGCAATTACATAATATGGATATTTTTATAGGAGGGCTAAAATGCAGAAGAAAGCTATAATATTATGTCTAATGATTATGTTAGTATTTTCAAGTATATCTTTAGCAAATGGTGACTTTGAAGAACACAACCATAAGTTATTGAAGTTTTTAGAGGGCTTAAAAGGTTTGGAATATGAAATAAGCAATTACATAGATGATTTTGAAGGTTATCCAGCTGATACAGATAAGTTTGCCAGGCAATTTTATGAAGATTTTATAAATGGAAGGGTAGAATTTATAAAACCAGAGTATAGGACAGATGATATTAATGACCCTGAGTTTCAAAAGTATTTAAAGAAATATCCTCAGTTTAAATTTGTTGATTTTGAGATTATAGGTAATGAAGAAGATTTTATGACGCATAATGAGAAATACGCCCATTACAACTTTAAAATATATCAAATTAATTTTGATAATAATGAAGAAAATGGGAAAGAAGATGTTTTTTACAGTAGTGGGTATTATAATGAGGATGAAGACTATGGACATTCAGTCTATAGTATATTGAATGAGAAGAATAATGTGACTATTCCTTATCATGAATCAAATGCCAGTATGGGGGGCCAATATGTTTCTCCTGAATATGAGGGCAGAGATAAAATTAGAACAAAAGACTATCATGGGATAATTAAATATAAAGACAGATATTATATTTATGAGGTTTGGGACTGGGATACAATGTTTATTATAAAATTTTATAGTTGGAAAAACAAAAAATACAAATGTTTGACTGTTGTAAAATATAAAATTAATTTAAAGGAGGAAAATGATGAGTGAAAAGAAGTTGATAATAAACACCGATGACTTATATACGCATATGAAAACAGTAGAATCTTGTGAAACTAAAATTTATGCTTGTAGTTCAGGTGTGCCGACTATTAGTGTAGGTTATGCATTATTAATTAATGGTAAAGATGGTTGGGATATAAGGAAAAAGCTTTTTGCTGAAGATTGCGATTTTGTTGATGCCGGAATAACTTTACCAAGTGAAGATGATATTAAAAAAATAGAAGATGTTTTAGATGATGTTATGGATAAATTAAAAGATAAAGATGTAGCTGGTGCTAAGAAACTTGTTACAGATAACTCAACTACTTTAAATAAATTCACTATTACAGAAGCCCAATCTAAAGAATTATTCAAAATACTCCAGGAAGAATATGAAGGGTATTTAATAGAAAGAATAAGAAAAAAAGCAAGTGTAACTAAAGATAAAGCTAAAGAAATTTTAGAAACATTATCGACTAATGAACAAATAGCGTTATTTTCTACTTGTTATACCCGTCTTACAGTAATAGGCGGCGGCGTTAGTAATGCTGTAAAAAACTATGTTAAAGATGGTATTAGTGAAAAAGATAAAGCCTATTACAAAACAGAGGCCTGGTATGAAATCAGGTATAATTCTCATAAATCAGGTTGGAAATATATCAATAAGAAAAAGACTGATCCGACTGCTACAAAAATTGATGGTGATGATGGCCAAGCAAATAGACGATATAAAGACTCCTTAAAATTTGGTCTATATGGTTTATGTACTGGAACACAAAAAGATTTAAGTCAAGACACTAAAGATGGTATCTTAAAATTCTTAAAAAGTGAAAGCGGGAGAGGCGGAGAAGTTGTTGAAGAAACAATAAAAAAGTATGAGAAAGAATTTAGCCCTGCTGCTGATGCTTTAGGTACTAAAAAGCAAGATAGTATTGAAACAATAATAAAAGCCCTGGAAACAAAGGATGACCCAGTAGAGCAAATAGAAAAAGAAGTAGAAGCTAAAGGGAAAAAACTGGACAACCTGTCGCTGGTTTTTTTAAAAAAATATCATGAAAAACACACTCTGGTTTTAGATAAAGAAAGACCAGTATATAATGCTGTATCTAAGATTAAAGAACATAGTGATGTACTAATATTCCCCTTAATGGACAGACTGGTTGTAACTATGGAAAAAGAAGAAGCAAAAGCTAAAGATAAGGATGATGAATTATATTGTTCTATTAGAGAATTTAGGAATCGTTGTAAAGCAATATTAGAAGAAACTATCAAGGAAATAGGTAATTATAAAAAACCAGGATATAAACAGGATAATGATAGCGATTTAACAGACTATAATTTAAAACAGGAATTAATTACTGCTTTTGAACCCCAAAAGTTTGGTTCTCCAGATACTAAAAAAAGTCATGAATTTTTTAAGAGCTTTATAACTGAAAAAGACGAAGCAAAAGAAAAAGCAGAGAAGGAAAAAGAAGAACAAAAGAAAAGGGAAGAAGAAAGGATATTGCTGGCCAAAGAAAAAGAATGGAAAGAAGCCAGGTATAAAAAGGAAAGAGAGAAGATGAGAAAAGAGGGAGAGGAGGCAGCTAAAAAACGGGACGGATGGATTATTGTTGGTTGTAAATTATACAATAGGAAAGATTATTATGGTGTATAATATTTTTGTTGAGAAAAAGTCGGATAGGATGATGACCAGGGCTGCCTGGTTATTTTTTATTTTATGGCTAGTTTTGTCGAATATAAAGGATTTATTAATATTATGCTGAAATAAACATAGTAAAATAGTAAAAAAGACTTAATGTAAATAATTAAAATTGGTATAATTAATATACCTATTTCTTACAGATTTTTTGCAGGAAATTAATGTATTTTGGTGAAGTTTATTAATGATGTAGAAAATTAATGTTAAAATTAAATACCAGTGTATGATATATGGAAGAGGGGAAGCAATAAATATGGTAAACTTTCAGGATAAAGTAAGTTTTATTTGGAGTATAGCTGAGATACTACGGGGGATTACAAACAATCTGACTATGGAAAAGTAATCTTGCCAATGACAGTGTTACGCCGCTTAGATTGTGTCTTAGACCCAAGTAAAGAAGATGTACTAAAGAAAAAAGAAGAATTAGAAAAAATGGGAGTTAAGGATCCAGAACCAATCTTAAATGAGGTTGCTGGAAGAGAAATTCAATTTAATAATACAAGTAAACTTGACTTCGAGAAATTAAGGGATGATCCCAATAATATTGCAGATAACTTAATGTACTACATAAATGGTTTCTCCAAAAATGCCAGAGAGATAATAGATTTTTTTAACTTTAATGATCATATCCAACGTTTGGACAGGGCTAATATCTTATATATGATTGTCCAGCGATTTAGTGAGGTAGATCTGCATCCAGATGTAGTAAGCAATCTAGAAATGGGCTATATCTTTGAAGAGCTAATCCGCAGGTTTTCGGAGCAGTCTAATGAAACTGCTGGAGAACATTTTACACCCAGGGAAGTTATCAAACTGATGGTTAACCTTATTTTTAATGATGATTCAGCAGGATTAAGTAAACCTGGAATTATCCGTACCCTCTTTGACCCTGCCTGTGGAACAGGTGGTATGTTATCTGTTGCTGAAGATTATCTAAGGAAATTAAATAGAGATGCCAGGCTGGAGGTTTTTGGTCAGGAGATTAATCCTGAATCATATGCCATTTGTAAATCTGATATGCTGCTAAAGGGAGAGAGCGCTAAAAATATTTACTTTGGTAACAGTTTTACCGAAGATGGTTTGGAAGATGAAAGATTTGACTATATGCTTACCAATCCCCCTTTTGGAGTTGACTGGAAGAAATATAGTAAACCTATAAAAGAAGAAGAAAAGAAGATGAGTTATAATGGTAGATTTGGGGCTGGAACACCTAGAGTAAGTGATGGTTCCTTGCTCTTCCTGCAGCATATGATCTCCAAGATGAAATTAGATGGAAGTAGAATAGGGATAGTTTTTAATGGTTCCCCGCTCTTTACAGGAGGAGCAGGTTCAGGAGAAAGTAATATCCGCCGCTGGATTATTGAAAATGACTGGTTGGAAGCTATTGTGGCTCTTCCAGACCAGCTTTTCTATAATACAGGTATCTCAACATATATCTGGATTGTTACCAATAATAAGAAAAATGAGCGGAAAGGTAAGGTCCAGCTTATAAATGCAGTGGATTTTTATGAAAAGATGCGAAAGAGTCTGGGTAATAAAAGAAATATGATTACTAAAGAACAGATAGAAGAAATAACTAAACTATATGGAGAATTTAAAGAAAGTAAGTATAGTAAGATATTTGAAAATGAGGATTTTGGTTACCAGAGAATTTGTGTTGAACAACCATTAAGAAGGAGTTATCAGGTCAATCCTGAAAGAATAGAGGCTTTAAAAGA
This sequence comes from Halocella sp. SP3-1, assembly GCF_003953885.1. Classification (GTDB taxonomy): domain Bacteria; phylum Bacillota; class Halanaerobiia; order Halanaerobiales; family DTU029; genus Iocasia; species Iocasia fonsfrigidae. Next base: position 1,703,143 of record NZ_CP032760.1, read on the forward strand.
TGAATCTGGATTTCAAAAAATCGCTGATCGTGATAATGGTGAAGAAATAAAGGAACAGATTATCGCTGGCCTGGAGGAAAAATTTGATCCAGAGGTAGTCTATAAAAACCATGATCAATTTATGAAGATACTAAAAGAAGTATTCTCAGATATCGATATTAGTCTTTATGCCTATATCAAAAAGGCTATCTTTAATGCCTTTGGTGAAGAGGACGAAACAGCCGAACCAGCTAAGGATAAAAGTGGCAACCTAAAAGCTGATTCCGATTTGAGGGAATATGAGAATGTGCCTCTTAAAGAAGATATAGAGGATTACTTTGAAAGAGAAATCAAACCACATCTAAAAGATGCCTGGATAGACCATTCTAAGACTCAGATAGGATATGAAATACCATTTACCAGATATTTTTACGAATATGAGGAATTAAGACCGTTGGAAGAGATAGATAATGATATAAAGGAATTAGAAAAAGAGATACTGGACCTATTAAAAGAGGTGACAGGTTAATGAAATACCCTGTTTATCCTGAGATGAAGAATTCTGGTATTGAATGGTTGGGAGAGATACCTGAGCATTGGGAAGTTAGTAAATTTAAATGGTTGTTTACCTTGATTTATAGATATCCAACATATTATGGTATAAAGTATGAAGATACTGGAGTCATAGAAGTTAGGGGAGAAATGCTAAAAAAAGGCTATATAGATTTAAGTAAAGAACCACGATATATTTCAAAAAAAACTTCAAGTAGATTTCCTAAAACGATTCTTTCTAAAGGAGATATAGTAATGTCTGTTAGGGGAACTATGGGTAAAATTGGTTTAGTAAAAGAAGAATTAGAAGGTGCAAATATAACTGCAAATTTATTGAAACTATCTCCAAAAAGACAATTAATTAATTCAAAATGGTTATCAATTATATTAAACAGTAATTTATTTGAAGGTATCTTAAATAATGTGTCTACCCAAACAACAATTAAGACAATTACTGTACCTGAATTGGGATCTATTCAAATGCCAGTACCGCCTATTAAAGAACAAAAAGCTATAGCAATCTTTTTCGATAAAGAAACTGGCCGTATTGATCAATTGATAGACAAAAAAGAACAGTTAATTGAATTATTACAGGAAAAGCGACAGGCCCTTATAAGCCAAGCAGTAACAAAAGGACTTAATTCTGATGTACCAATGAAGGATTCAGGTATTGAATTCCTAGGAGAGATACCCGAGCAGTGGGAGATTACCCAACTAAAGCGTATTCAAGCGAAAGAAGAATATTCATTTGTAGATGGTCCTTTTGGATCTGATTTGAAAAATGAAGAATATACAGATGATGGGATCCCACTTATACAGTTGAATAATATAAAAATAGGAGAACATGTTATTCAAAATACTAACTATATTTCAGAAGAAAAAGCAAGAGAATTATATAAGCACAATATTTTTCCAGGAGATATAGTTATTGCTAAAATGGCTGATCCTGTTGCTAGAGCAGCAATTGTAAAAAGTGTTTATGGTAAGTATGTTATAGTTGCAGATTGTGTAAAGTTAAGTCCAAATATTAAAAAAATAAATAGGGATTTTCTGGTATATTCAATTAATTCAAAATTTATAAGACAAGAAGCAGAAAAGGTTTCTTCAGGTACAACAAGATTAAGAATTAGTTTAGGGGAATTGAAGAATTTAAAAATTTTATTACCTCCTATAGAAGAACAACAGCAAATAGCCGACTACCTGGACAAAGAAACCAGCAAAATAGACACGCTCGTAGAAAAAGTAACTCAGCAAATCTCCAACTTAAAAGAATACAGACAGGCCCTTATATCAAATGCTGTTACGGGGAAGATAGATGTCAGGGAGGTTTATCAGGATGAGTGATGGTACCGGAGACTTAGAAGTAACTCTATATAATAATGATGATTTTGAAAAAGCCAAGGATTTATTTATAAGAAGTTAGAGGGGAGCTGATCTCAGTGGTAGTAGACCATAGTGAAAAGACTTTTGAAGAGGCTATAGAAGAATATTTACTGAACCATGGATATCAAAAAGGATATTCAGAAGATTACAATCAGGAATGGGGGATCGATACCAGGACATTATTCGAATTTATTCAAGATACCCAGGCTGATGAATGGAAAAACCTTAAAAAAGTCCATGGAGATAAGGCAGAAGAGAAGTTCCTCTACCGGCTGGACCGGGTAATTAAGCAGCGTGGTATTCTGGATGTCCTGCGCCGGGGAGTTACTGATTATGGTATCCACTTTAACCTGGTCTACTTTGCTCCTGCCAGCGGCTTAAATCCTGAGATTATGAAATTATATAATAAGAATATTTTAAAGGTAACCAGACAGCTCCACTATAGTCTCAAAAATAACAATTCCCTGGATATGGTCTTAAGTGTTAATGGTTTCCCCTTAGTAACCATAGAATTGAAAAATCACTTGACCGGACAGACTGTTGAAAATGCAAAGATCCAGTACAAGAAAGACCGGGATCCTGGAGAACTTATCTTTCAGTTTAACAGGAGGTCTTTAGTTCATTTTGCAGTTGATCCTGATCTGGCCTATATGACCACCAGACTGGCCGGTGATAAGACTTTCTTTCTTCCCTATAATAAGGGTTATGAAAATGGTGTCGGTAATCCACCCAACCCGGATGGATATAAAACAGCATATTTATGGAGTGGAATCTGGAATAGGGACAGTCTACTGGATATCTTTGGCCGCTTTATGCATCTTAATAAAGAAGAGAAGATGGAGAATGGGCGGAGAAAGGTAAATGAAATAATGATCTTTCCCCGCTTTCATCAGCTAGATGCTGTCCGGAAGATGGTCTTTGATGTCAGGGAAAATGGTGTAGGTAAGAACTATCTGGTTCAGCATTCCACCGGTAGTGGTAAGAGTATTACTATTGCCTGGTTAGCTCATCATTTTTCCAGTCTACATAATAAAAATGATCAATTAATATTTGATTCGGTAATCGTCATCACCGATCGTAAGATACTTGACCAGCAGCTGCAGGAAACTATCTATCAGTTTGAACATAAACATGGGGTTGTGCAGAAGATCGATAAAGATTCTACTCAGCTGGCTAAGGCCCTTGAATCAGGTTCCAAGATAATCATCACTACCCTACATAAGTTTCCTTATGTCATAGAGAAAATAGGTTCCTTACCGGAGAGGAAATATGCAGTGATTATTGATGAAGGCCACCGTTCTCAGAGTGGAGAACTGGCCACTTCCTTAAAAAAAGTTCTGGTAAATTCAGAGCAGGAAGAGGATGATGAGGAATATACCTATGAAGATGAAATTGCCAATACTCTGGAGAAACAGGGACGGCAGCCCAACTTAAGTTTCTTTGCCTTTACCGCAACTCCTAAAGCCAAGACACTGGAGAGGTTTGGTGTAATAGATGAAGAGGGTAATCCCCACCCCTTCCATCTCTATTCGATGCGCCAGGCCATTGAAGAAGGATTTATCCTTGATGTTCTACAGAACTATACTACCTATAAGACATATTATAAGGTTGCCAAGAAGATTGAAGATGATCCGGAAGTAGATAAGAAGAAAGGTAGCAGAGCAATTGCCCGCTTTGTATCACTCCATCCACATAATATTGCCCAGAAGACAGAAATAATGATGGAGCACTTTTACCGGGTGACAAGACATAAAATAGCTGGTAAGGCCAAAGCAATGGTTGTTACCTCTTCCCGCTTACATGCAGTTCGCTATAAAAAAGCCTTTGATAAATATATAAGAGAAAATGGCTATAACGAGGTAAATACCCTGGTTGCTTTCTCAGGAACGGTTAAGGAAAAAGATATAGATAAGGAATATACAGAGGCCGGGATGAATGGTTTTCCTCAGGATGAACTCCGGGAAAGGTTTAATACAGATGATTACCATGTACTAATTGTAGCTAATAAATATCAGACTGGATTTGACCAGCCTTTACTGCATACTATGTTTGTCGATAAAAAACTATCAGGAATAGCTGCTGTGCAGACTCTATCAAGATTAAACCGTACACATAAAGGTAAACATGATACCTTTGTGCTGGACTTTGTTAATGAAGCTGAAGAGATTCAGGAAGCATATAAGCCTTATTATGAACAGACTATTGTAGAAGAAACATCTGACCCCAATCTACTTTATGATCTGAAATATAAGCTGGATGATTATAATATTTACTGGCATTCGGAAGTTGAAAAATTCAACAGTGTCTTCTATGATCCTACTAAAAAAGACCAGGCTGATGCCCAGGGCTTATTAAATGCCTATCTGGATCCAGCTGTAGAGAGATACAGGGAAAGGGATGAAGAAGAACAGGCAGATTTCAAGAGTACTCTGACTACTTTTGTCAGACAGTATGCTTTTTTATTGCAGATAATACCCTTTAAAGATATTGATTTGCACAAACTATATAGCTACGGCAGATTTTTACTTAAAAAATTACCCAGAGAAAACAACTCCGGTATGATCTCCCTAGATAATGATGTAACTCTGGAATACTACCGGATAGAGGAAACGTTTAGTGGGGATAACAGGATAAGTGAGACAGAGGAGATTAGAGGGACAACCCATGCAGGTTCAGGGAAAAAACAGGAGGAAGAAAAAGAGGCCCTTTCTGAGATTATTAAAATCTTTAATGATCACTTTGGAGCCGAGAATTTTACTGAAGCAGATAAGCTCTTTGTTGATCAGATTCAGGAAGATATGATGAATGATGAAACCCTGGCCAGGCAGGCTAAAAATAATACTAAAGATAATTTTAGATATGCCTTTGATAATGCTTTTATGAAAAAAGCCATGAGCCGAATGAACAAAAATCAAAAGGTATTTGCTAAAATGATGAATGATGAAGATTTTCAGTCTGCAATTAAGGTGTATTTGCTGGAACAGGTATATGAGGGATTACAGGCGAGGGCTTAGTGAAAAAGGTTTCAAATATAGTACATAATAGAATAACGGGGTTGTAAGAGATGGATCAAAATAAATATTTAATAATTTTAAAAGGTGAGGATAGAACAAAAGATATAGTGTTTTTCGAAAAACAAGGTCAAAGAATAAAGATAAAATTTAGGGGAAGTAAGGTGTATGGATATAGTATAAAAAATGTAAATATTAAGAAGAACCCTATAAGTCTTGATATAACAAATAAAGCAGTATATTGTGAAGACGTGCCGATATATAATGTTGAGCAGGTTTTAAATTTTAATGGAAAAGTAAAAATTATTTATAATAAAGGTAAAAGCATAATATGTGATTTAAAATCACTGAGAATTGAGAATAACAGCATAAATACAGCAGCTGTAAAAAATATACTTGAATATTGGACAGAAATATCTCAGTATACTAATACAGATGATGAATCAGAATCTTTTTTAAAAAAAGAATATGAAAAACTTAAATTTATTAGTCCTAGAAGTATATTGAGTAGTTATATAAATAAAGACCATTTAAAAACTTCATCATATAAAAATAAAATTATTTTTCCATTTAAATTTAATTTAAGCCAGAAACAGGCACTGAAAAATGCTTTAAAAAACAATATATCAATCATTGAAGGTCCTCCTGGAACAGGAAAAACACAGACCATACTTAATATAATAGCTAATTTAGTTATACAGGATAAAACAGTTGCAGTTGTATCGGGAAATAATGCAGCGGTACAAAATGTTAGAGATAAACTTGAAGCTAAAAAGTATAACTTTTTTGTGGCTTCTTTGGGAAAGTATAAAAATAAAGAAAAATTTTTTAATAAATTACCTAAGTTTGACGTTCCGGCCAATTGGAAAAGTGAAATTGAAGAAAATATATTATTAAAAAAAATAAATAAATTAAATAAACGTATTGATTATCTGTTGGATTTAAATAATAAAAAAGCAAAAATGCAGCAAAAATTGTCTGCTTATATTATGGAAAAACAACATTTTGATGTTTATTATGAGAACCAAAGAATAAGTGAAATTAAACAATTATCATTTTATCGTAAAACTCCTGAAAAAATAATTTCATTTTTAGTAGATAACTATTTTGCAAAGGAAAAGAAAAAATCGTATAGTATTTTCTATAAACTGAAAATATTATTTAAGTATGGTTTTTCTGATTTTAAGAACTTAAAAACAAAAGAGATGGATATTATATTGAACTTACAAAGAGAATATTATGAACTAAAAATAGATTTTTTAGAAAAGGGAATAGAAAATCTGCAAAATCAATTAAAAAATTGTTTATTTGATAAATTGATTAAACAGCATGAAGAATATTCGATAGCCTTATTTAAACATAAATTATATAAAAAATATCATAGTAAAAAGAAAATTAATTTAAACATACATACATATAAAAAGAATTTTAATGAATTTATTAATAACTTTCCTGTTATACTTAGTACTACTCATTCGCTGCGCAATTGTATACCTGAAAATTATTTGTTTGATTACATGATTATAGATGAATCATCTCAAGTTGACTTACTGTCTGGTGCGTTAGCTTTATCTTGTTGTAAAAATGTCATTATTGTTGGAGATATGAGACAATTACCTCAAATAGTTGATGACTCTATACAGGATAAAATAAAGAATTATAAAATAGAAGATACTTATAATTATTTCAAACATAATATATTATCCTCAATGTATTTTCTTTATAAAGAAAAATTGTCCAAGGTTATACTAAGAGAACATTATAGGTGTCATCCTAAAATAATTGAATTTTGTAATCAGAAATATTATGATGGGGAATTAATTCCTTTTACTAAAGAAGATGAAAATGATGATTCTTTAATACTTTATCGTACAAGCAAAGGTAATCATATGAGAACTGTTACAAGAGGAGAGAAAAAAGGAAAATTTAATCAAAGAGAAATAGATGTCACAGTTGAAGAAATATTAGAAAACCCTATATTATGTACTGGAAACAACTTAGATATTGGATTTACTACCCCTTATAGAAAACAGGTGGAAAAAGCAAATAGTGTTTTAAATAAGGAAATAGAGTGTGATACCATACATAAATATCAAGGACGTGAAAAAGAAATAATGATTATGTCAACGGTTCTTGATAAAACACATTTTGGAAAGATTGGAATTTCATTTGTCGATGACCCATGTAAAATAAACGTTGCTGTTTCAAGAGCCAAGAAAAGATTTGTTTTAGTTACAGATAACTCATTATTTAATAAATATGGAAAAGAAGTTAAAGGTTTAATAAATTATATAGAATACAATACATTGGACAAAAATGTTATAAACAGTGAAATAGTATCGGTGTTCGATTTGTTTTATCAAGAGTATTCGGAAAAACTTATATCATTTAAAAGAAGATTGTTAAAGAAATTAAAATATAAATCAGAAAATATAATGTACATATTGTTAAATGATATTATTAGTGATGTGAAGTATAATAATCTAAAGGTTGCTACACAAGTATTACTAAAAAATTTATTAAAAAAGACTGATAAACTCAATGAAGATGAAAAAAAATATGTAAATCATAATGCTTCAGTTGATTTTGTAATTTATAATAAATTAAATAAATACCCGATTCTAATTATAGAAGTAGATGGATTTGCTTTTCATGAAAATAATCCCAGGCAATTGGAAAGAGATAAAATAAAAAATGCAGTTTTGAATAAATATAATTTGCATTTTTTAAGGCTTGCTACTACAGGAAGCGGTGAACGATCAAAGATAATAAGCAAATTAGATGAATTATTATGAGCCATTCTTAGTAATGAATTTATTTTTTTAATGAGAAGAAATTAATTCAACTTTTCAATCCTATCTCTTTATAATCGAGTAATTATTCGTTAAAATAGTCAAATATCGAATAGAATGCTTAGCAGCGAGGAAATAAATCAATTATTTTCTTTCAAATCAATTTCTAGGAGGATTATTCTTTGTTTTTCATAATTATACAATTATTATGAAAGAAGATATAGAAGAAGTTGTAACTGAATATAGACTAGATCTTAAAACTTGCTTATTTTAATACTTAAGATTGACATTAACGAACAAATGTTTTATAATATATTTAAGAAATGCCAATTAAGAAGGTGATTGATTATGACATATACTATGAAATTATTTAAAGATGAATTCAATAATATAAAATGTAATAATAAAAGAATAGAGGTTCGTTTAAATGATGAGAAAAGAAAAAAGATAAAAAGTAATGATAAGATATTATTTTATAAATTACCGTATTTAGATGAAAATGTGCTAGTCAATGTTGAACAGGTTTTTATTTTTCCTAGTTTTTTAGATATATATAGATATTTTCCTATTACAAATTTCGGGTATAAAAATATGGGTGTTAAAGAGATTTTGAATAAAATACATACTATATATACTAAAAAAGAAGAAGATTCTATGGGAGTAGTGGCTATAAAATTCAATATATTAGGTGATAGCGATATGAAAAACTTTTAAAAAAGGGTGATAAAGTTAGACATGAATGCTATTCAAAGGAAAAAGTTTGAAGAATTGGATCTAAATAATGAATTTTTTGATAGTTTAAAAGCTGATTATCCTGGATTCGAAAAATGGTTTCTAAGAAAAGCTGAAGATGAACAATCTGCTTATGTACTGGAAGATAATGGGCTTCAGGGATTTTTGTATTTAAAGGAAGAAAAAGAAGAAGATAGCTCAATTACTCCTCACTTTGAATTAAAAAGAAGGCTCAAAGTAGGAACCTTTAAAGTAAATGCACATGGTACCAAAGTAGGAGACAGATTTATTAAATTAATTATTGATGAAATGTATAGAAAAAAATATGAAAGCTTATGTGACAATATTCGACAAACATAGTAGTTTAATAGATTTATTTGAAAGATATGGGTTCTACTATTATGGTAAAAAAGATAGTGTATCTGGTGTAGAAAGCGTGTACATAAAAAATGCTAATAAAATATTTAATGATATGTATTTAGACTATCCTAAAATACATATAAGAGATAATAATAAATTTTTATTATCTATTTATCCAAAATTTCATACTAGAATGTTTCCAGATTCTAAATTAAGAACTGAAAAAGACTTATTTATAGAAGATGTATCTTCCAGTAATAGTATCGAAAAAATTTATCTTTCAGGAGCATATCATCTTGATAGATTTAAAAAAGGTGATATAGCTGTTATATATAGGACTAGTGATAATGGACCAGCTTGGTATGAGTCTGTTGCGACTTCTGTATGTGTTGTTGAAGAAATAAAACATATTAGTCAATTTAGTTCTTATAAGGAATTTCTGGATTATTGTATTAAGTATAGTGTTTTCGAAGAAAAAGAGCTAAGAAAATTTTGGAAAAGCAAAAAGTATCCCTTTTTAATTAAAATGTTGTATAATATTGCTTTAAAAAAAGGCCAATCAGAAAACAACTTATAGAAGATGTAGGAATAGATGGAGATAAACGTTGGGTTACTGTTCTGCTTACAGATAATCAATTTAAAAGAATACTAGAATTAGGTGAGGTTAATGAAAGTCTTATTATCGATTAAACCAGAATATGCTCAAAAAATTTTTGCTGGGGAAAAGAAATATGAATATAGGAAAAGAATTTTTAAAAGAAACGATGTAGATATGATTGTAGTGTATGTGACAAAACCAGTAGGTAAAGTAGTGGGAGAGTTTGAAATAGCTGAAATTTTAGAAGATGATCCAATAACTATTTGGGAGAATACAAAAGAGTATTCTGGAATTGCTAAAGATGATTATATTGAATATTTTAGAGATAATGATAGAGGATTTGCTTTATCTATAAAAAACACTATCACATATCAAAAATCGTTAGAATTGAATGAAGTTGATTCAAATATAAAATGTGCGCCACAATCTTTTATGTATATAAAAGGAGAAGTATAGGGTGAAGAACAAAAAAGTCCTTTTTAATTCAACAGTTATCCACCCTCTTGTATCACGGTCAGCGTTTTGATATTTTTTCTTAAGGAGATTTAAGATTTCTGTAAAATCAGAGCTATCCTATTTATCATCACCTGCATCATGTTCAAGTTCAGCTAAAATATTCAATAAAGCCTCTCTAACTTCTTTTTTAGGGAAATAGTTTGCATATTTCCTTATAATCTCTTCTAAACATTAACAAATTTTTATTCATTTTGTTTTTTAGTATATTCCTCATATTCAGGAAAAGCCTTTTTAAGTTTAATAGTAAGATAACCTCGCATGTCCTGGTCACCTTTCTTATATTGTTCTTTTAAAAAGTCCAGAATTTTATATACCGTAGCTTTATCTTCTTCCTCTGGTTTACTAGGATTAAATTTATCATTTAACTTATTTAAAGCAGCTTTAATTTCTACATCAGATAAATATTTTACTGCTTCCATAATTATATTTTCAGGAGATTTCCTCATTTCACCTTTTCCTTTTTTAATCCATTCTTCTCTAATCCCATATTCTTTAGATATTAATTTTATTAGTTGGTTAGATGGGGTGTTTATACCTCTTTCAATTTGGGAAATTGTTTGTCTGGTAACACCTAGAGCTTTGGCAAATTGTTCTTGAGTTGTATTATTTCTTACTTTTTTAATTCGCAACTTGATATTACTATCCATAATTATCAGCCCTTTATTTTGTAAATTTAATTTACAAATATCCATTAAAAACCTTGACAAAGAAATTAAATTGCATTATAATATACTTGTAATTAACATTTAAACAGGTTGTTAATAAAAGATAGGATTTATAACTGAATAAAAGCAGTAAAGCAGTAAATTTGATTTTTAAAAAGTATTGAGTAAAAATTATTTAAAACATATCATTATAAAAATCTATTCTGATTTAACAAAACAATAAAGCAAATTATTTCTACAATTAATTTTAGTACAAGATAATAACATAAAATGATAGAAAGGAGGAGTATCCATCTATTAATCCAGGGTAAAAAGAGAACAGTTGCCAGCTGTTCTGTTAGCTTATTCCATTAATAATTATATCATATGGACAGGTTTTTGTAAATTTGTGGTAGAGGTGTTTTACTGGAGTATGGTTCCCGGGAGGGGTTGCTGTGCAAAGAGGAGAGGAACGACAGGAAGGTTTACCAGAATATCAACCGGGAGATAAGATCTACAAGTTATTTAATCACGATATAGTAATAATAAGGGGAAAAGATGAGGAATTTATTATAAGAATTGCTAAGTTGAAAAAGAATAGAAGTGTTTGACCTGGGGCCCTGGGCCGGGAATTTATTTTCCTGGTCCATTTTTAATATGGAGATATTGCCGTCTAGCGATATTATTTTTAAAAAAAGAAGGAGGATGTTTTTGATGAAAAAGTATTTAGAAAGGTTTTATTCAATTACTATCTTTAGTCTTGTGTTTATGTTAATAGGTGCTGTATTTTCTTTAAATGTATATGCTAAACCAGTAGAGGTTTCTCTCTGGCATTATTTTGAACACGAGGCGGAGGCACTGGAAAAGGTAGTAGCTGATTATAATGCTATGCAGGATGAGATAGAAGTTATTCCTACCTTTGTTTCTCGTGAAGAGTTAATGAATCAGTATACAATCGGGGCAATCTCCGGTGAATTACCTGATATCGGTATGGTAGACTCACCCAATATGGCTTCATTTATTGCTTTAGGTGTTTTTGCTGATATTACTGAATATGTAGAAGAATGGGATGATCTTCAGTATTTTTACGATGGTCCCTTAAATAGTACTATGGATGTTGAAGGAAATATCCACGGGCTGCCAAATAATTCAAACTGTTTAGCTTTATTGGTAAACATGGATATTCTGGAAGCGTCCGGGTTTGACGAACCACCTACTACTTGGGATGAATTTTATGAAATAGCAGCAGCTACTACAGATCCGTCTAATTCTATTTATGGTTTTTCTATGAGTGCAGTAGGTAATGAAGAGGGGACCTTCCAGTTTATACCCTGGTTATATGCCTCTGGGGCTTCTATCAGCTCTTTAGTTTCTGAAAAAGCCATTAGTTCATTAGAATTATTGACCAATTTAGTTAAAGAGGGATATATGAGCAGAGAGGTTATTAACTGGGGACAGGGTGATGCCTATAATGCTTTTGTAGCTGGTAAAGCAGCTATGCTGGAATCGGGAACATGGCAAATTGCAACAATGGATGAAGATATAGATGATGCCTTTGATTATCAATATACCCTTCTCCCTAAGGGTGAGGAGTATGCATCTGTTATAGGTGGAGAAAATTTTGGAGTTACTGTTGCTGCCAGTAATATTGAGGCTTGTACAGATTTTATAAAATTCATGCAGACAGCAGAGAATAATGCCAACTGGTGTGAAATAGCAGGTAAATTACCTGTTCGGAGTGATGCTGCTGAATTGAAAGACTTCTGGACAGAAGATGAAAGATATGCAGTATTTACTGACGCAATGAACTATGCTGTAGCCAGAGGACCACACCCAGAGTGGCCTATTATCTCTGAAGCAATTTATTCAGCCGTACAGGCGGCCTTGATTGGGGAAAAGACTCCAGAACAGGCAATGAAAGATGCAGCAGCAATTATTAATCCAATTCTAGCAGAGATACCTGTTGCTGGAAGTAATTAGATTCGGGTAAGTTATACTACTCTCGGTGATTTATCTTATTGCAAAGGGGTGTGTAAAAGATGAAAATAGCTGCTAAAAAATTTGAAGGATATATATTTGCTCTCCCTGGTTTTATATATACAGTAGTGGTACTGGGCTATCCGCTTATTTATAATCTTATTTTAAGTTTTAAAGATTTAAATATAAGAAACTTAAGGAGTGGAAATGCTGTATTTATAGGTCTGGCTAATTATAAGCAGTTATTTGCTGATTCAACTTTTCAGCTGATATTGAGAAATACTTTTATATTTACCATTGGATCATTGGTTTTTCAGTTTACTATCGGTTTTATCCTGGCTTTGTTCTTTTCAAAGAAGTTTAAGCTAGCAGGTCCTATCAGGGGTTTGTTGTTAATTGCCTATATGATGCCGATAGCAGTAACAGCTATGTTAGGAAAAAATATCTTTGGTGTATCAGAGGGTTTGATTAATGATCTTTTATTAAAAATGGGGTTTATTAGTGAGCCTGTCCAGTGGCTGGTTAGTACCAGTACTGCTCTTATTGCAGTAATTGCAGTTAATTGTTGGATTGGTATTCCCTTTAATATGCTGATCTTAACATCTGGTTTAACGAATATTCCCCAAAGGGTATATGATAGTGCAGCTGTAGATGGAGCTAATGCCTGGCAAAGGTTTTACCATATTACCCTGCCATTAATGCGTCCAGCTATCATGGCTGTACTGATGTTAGGCTTTATCTACACCTTTAAGGCCTTTGATTTGATGTTTATTATGACAAGGGGTGGTCCACTAAATTCTACTGATGTACTGGGAACCTATGCCTATAAGCTTTCTTTTACTAAATATCAATTTTCTATGGGTGCAGCAACTGGTATGGTACTTTTTTGTTGTTTATTAGTAATAGGTCTGTTTTATTTAAGGCTAATAGCTGGAGAGGAGGATTAATATGTTGGAAAAAATTAAATCCACTTTAAATTCCGGGAGGGGTAGAAAAAACATAATTTTTTCTTTCCTGGCTATGTTAATAGCAGTAATATTCTTATTTCCAATCTACTGGTTGTTAATGATGTCTTTTAAACCTGACATTGAAATATTTGCTAAGGTACTGACATATTATCCTCATGAATTTACGATTCAACCCTGGCTAGAGAACTTGCAGAATCAGGAGTTCCTGTATTCACTGAGGAATAGTTTTATGATTGCTACTACTTCCATGTTGCTTTCAATTATTTTTGGTGTTCCGGCAGCATATGGTATGGGAAGGTATAAGGTGCCAGGCAGGAGAATTATTCTGCTAACTTTTTTAGTTACCCAGATGTTACCACCTTCTCTAATGCTGACACCAATGTATTTGATTTTTAATAATTTTGGGTTACTGGGTACTTATCTGGCACCGGCAATTGCTATTTCCTCAGGTGCCGTTCCCTTTATAGTAATAATTCTAAGGCCCTATTTTAAGAGCATTCCCAGATCTTTGGATGATGCGGCCCGGATTGATGGCTGTAATCTATTCCAATCTTTTTTTAGAATAATGATTCCGGCAATAAAGACGGGTATTATCGTTGTTGTAGTAATTTCTTTTTTAGGTGGTTGGAATGATCTGGCCTATTCGATGACTTTCAATGTTAAGGCAGAAATGCGTCCTCTGACAGCAAATATTTATAAGTTTCAAAGTAAATATGGGACAAGATGGAATGCTATTATGGCATATGGGGCAATTCTGGTAATACCTGTTATATTGGTTTTTGTATTCCTACAGAAATATATTGTCGGGGGGCTGACTGCTGGGGCAGTTAAAGAATAGAGATTCTAGTATTAAAATAAATAGAGGAATAATGATATGGCTGTGTTTATGTTAAGGTAGCTATTGATGAAATTCCTCTATTTACAAGAGACGATTTTGAACAGAAATTTTAAGAGGGGGATTATAGATGATAAAACAGAGTGGGAACAGAGTAGTAAGGCGATATGATCAGGAACTGCTTTCTATTGAACCTTGGGGTCCTAATAGCCTTCGGATTCGTGCTACACAACGCCATCAGTTTCAGGATGATACATATTCTGCCTTACTGGAGGTAGAAGAGACTGAGGTTGAAATTGAAGTTGATGGAGAAAGTGCTAAAATTACTAATGGTAAGATCAGGTGTGAAATAATGGAAACAGGCAAATTAAAGTTTTATAATCAAAAGGGTGAGCTTCTTTTAGAGGAATATGACCGTAATCGGATGAGGGATAATATTGCAGGGGAGTTTAATAGTGCTTTAGAGATTGAGCCCCGCAGTTTTGAACCACATCTGGGTACAGATAATTATAGATTAACGGTAAGATTTGAAGCATCAGAGGGGGAGAGACTCTACGGTATGGGACAGTATCAACAGCCATTTCTGGATCTAAAGGGTTGCAACTTAGAGTTAGCCCATAGAAATTCTCAGGCCAGTGTACCCTTTGTGCTTTCAAATAAGGGTTATGGATTACTCTGGAATAATCCGGCTATCGGCAAGGTATCTTTCGCTAAAAACATAACAGAATGGACGGCTTATTCTAGTAAAGAGATGGACTACTGGATTACAGTTGGTGATAGTCCGGCCGAAATTGAGGAGGCTTATGCTGATACTACTGGTAAGGTTCCAATGATGCCTGATTATGGTACAGGTTTCTGGCAGTGTAAACTACGCTATCAGACTCAGGATGAGATAATGGAGGTAGCCAGGGGTTATAAAGAACGGGGCCTACCTATCTCAGTAATTGTAGTTGACTTTTTTCACTGGCCTTTCCAAGGTGATTGGAAATTTGATACTGATTACTGGCCTAAGCCTGAAAAGATGGTCAAAGAGCTAAAAGAGATGGGTATTGAACTGATGGTTTCTATCTGGCCGACTGTGGAAAAAGGAAGTGAAAACTATCAGGAGATGAAAGAACTGGGATATCTGACCCGTTCTGAGACAGGTAAGCGGATTGGCCAACTGGGGAATGCCTGCTTTATTGATGTCACAAATCCTGATGCTAGAAAATATGTCTGGAGTAAACTAAAAGAAAATTATTATGATAAAGGTATTAAGATCTTCTGGCTGGATGAAGCCGAACCGGAATTTACCAAATATGAATTTAGTAATTATCGATATTTCCTGGGGTCTGACCTGGAGGTAGGAAACCTATATCCGAAGTTGTATGCACGGATGGCTTATCAGGGAATGGAGGCAGAAGGTCAGGAAAATATAGTGAATCTTTTGCGCTGTGCCTGGGCAGGTTCACAGAAGTATGGTGCCCTGGTCTGGTCCGGGGATATCGATTCAAGTTTTCGTTCACTGCGAAATCAATTATCTGCTGGTCTTAATATGGGTCTTTCTGGTATTCCCTGGTGGACAACTGATATAGGGGGATTTCATGGTGGCAATATCCATTCAGAACAATTTAAAGAATGTCTGGTTAGATGGTTTGAATTTGCTGCCTTCTGTCCAGTTATGAGATTGCATGGATTACGTGAACCATTTAAAGAACCCCTGGCTGAGACTGGGGGAGGTAAGATGCATAGTGGAGCAGATAATGAAGTTTGGAGTTATGGTCCGGAGGTATATGAGATCTGCAAAAAATATATGGAGCTGCGTGAAAGGTTGCGCCCCTATATTAAAGGGTTAATGCAGGAAGCCCACCAGAAAGGAACCCCACTAATGAGACCGCTTATCTATGATTTTTTTGATGATGAAAAGGTCTGGGAAATTGAAGATCAATATATGTTCGGTAGTGATATACTTGTCTGCCCGATTCTTTATGAAGATAGGCGGGAAAGGGAAGTTTATTTGCCTGCTGGTAGGTGGAGGAATATCAATAATAATAAGGTCTATCAAGGTAGTAAAAAGTATCTATGTGAGGCCCCTCTGGATTCTATCCCGGTCTTTGTTAGGGAAGGCAAACTGGAAGAGCTGTAATACTATAATTACAAAAGATACTTGCATCATAAAGAAAAGTAGGATGTAAAATTGATTAGAAGCCAATTATAAAAAGTTGGGATAAATGTTCAGGTGAATAATAAAAAGAAAGGAGTGGTGAAGGCTGATGAGAACACAGATTGACACACAGGGGTTATTTGATTATGATGGTGGTTTTTATGGGAAAATAGCCATGGTATTTGATTGTTTTATGTTAAATATCTTGTGGATAGTCTTCAGCCTTCCCATTGTTACTTTTGGTGCAGCAAGCACTGCTTTCTATTATACGGCAGTTAAAGTCATCAAAAAGGATAGGGGTAATATACTGGAACAATTTTTACATGCTTTTAAAATAAACTTTAAAGATGCTACAATACTATGGCTGCTGATTGTAGTACTCAGCTTTATTTTCCAGCTAAATGTGGGGATATTGTCCTCGCTAACAGAAGGAAATGTCAGTTTATTCTTTAGGTGTTTCTATATTTTCCTTTCAGTCTTTATCATAGGAATAGCAATGTATGCCTTTCCGGCCCTTTCTCGTTTTGATATGAGTACTAGCTGGATTTTAAAGCTATCAATCTATATGACAGTCCGCTATTTTTCGATAACATTAATATTGTTTGTGATATTATTATTATCAGCTTTCTTATTATATTTACTTCCTATATTTGTAATTATACTACCGACTGGTTCTATTATTGTATATTCATATTTTATGGAGAAGGTTCTCCTAAAACATACACCTGGAGTATAATAGTTTCACCATAGGTAGTTATAGTTGTTATTATCATAGTAAAGCTCGAAATAGTGTCAGTTATTTCCAGCTAAATGAAATAACAGGGATGAGTCTTCTTTGAACTAAGACATAAACTTTAACAAAGATGGTTATGATGGATTAGTTAACAATGGTAGATCATTAAATATATTAAGGAGAATAATATCAGTATTAAGTAGGCATATAAGTAGGAAGGCAGTAAAAGACCTGGATAATATAAAGAAAAATCTAGATACAAAAAATCTACTTTTATCCAGACAACTAAAAGAAAAAGGAGGATTATAAAACCGGGCAGGATATAGAGTATGAATTATTTAAGATGAGAAGAGTTGAATTACTGGCCCACTTAGAGGAGACAAATGATGAAGAAGAGATGAAAAAGATAAAAGGTGAATTAGATAGACTTGAAAAAATAATATTATTCAGTGATCGGTAATACCGGTCATTTCTTTTTTTATGATTCTAAAACTATTTTCGGATATATAATTACTGTGGGGAAAATTTACCTTAATGTAATATAACTAGAAAAAGCCAGGAATAATAAGGAGATTTTAAATACTATAATGCAGGCACAAATTTTAAAAGTTAGTAAAATAGTTTCATGCAAAAAAATAGCAGGAATTAGATGCTTTAGAGAGAAGATAACAATAAGTTGTAAATAAATGTTGTTTTATAATGATTATTCATATTGAATTGATATATATATAATTTTAAGGAGAAGAAAAGGAGTAATTAAAATATTAATGAAAAAACTTAGAAACATTCGTGAAGAAATTCTTATACTTGATGGATAGCCGAACTCTATGTTATATGTTCATACTGGCAAAGAAAGTTCTTGCTAAGAGAAAAAATAGGGGAGGATTTGAGGAACTATTATCTATCCTGCGCTAAAGTATCAGATAATTATTATCAACTATTACTTTGATGTACGGCTATTTCTTTTTCAAGATGTGTTTTCAGCTGCATTAGAGCATCGATCAGGTCATTGACTTCTTTTAGATAATTGCTGGTATTCTCTATTTCCTGTTCGATTATTTCACCATCAAGTGAGATATCTATAATAGTATGTTCTAGATTTACAACATCTCTGATCTCTTTAATAGTTGTTAGTACTTCGCGTCGTAAGTCATGGAAATCATCCATTAGGGGGAAAAACCATTTCAATTCAAATGGAGAATAGTTTTGTTCAGAGAATAATTGGTATAGATAACTAACAAATAATGACTTATTGTCTAGAACATTGCAGATAGTAAGTACTATCTCGGCAGGAGGAAGTGGGGCATTATCCTTTTCGTACTGACGATAAGTCTTTTCACTACAACCGACTTTTAAAGCTATATCACTGGCATTTGTGAACTTTTCTTTTCTTGCTTTGCGAAGGGCTTCAGGGAAAACGGTAATTTTCTTCAAGTTTATACCTCCTAAATAGTAAAAATATGTCTTTTATTTTTAACTTGATATATTATAATTATATTAAAATCACAGTGATAAGTAAATATGAAATTTGAATAATAGCAATAAATGTTATAATCCTATTTATTATATTTAAGTACAAGCTTAAATCTGTCTAATATTTTGGTAAAGAATCTATTAGTTTCTTTTACCAGATTACATATATAAATTTTAAAATAGGGAGGAATTGTGATGAGTACAGAATTACCTAGAGAAGTAACAGAAAAATTAAGCACATGGAAGGTGGGACAGATAAAAAACCCGGAAGAATATGGAGGAGTAAGTAAAAAAGGTCTTTTAGGTAGAAGATTAATAGCTCTACTTTTATGGCCTGCTGGTTTGATCGTTGGCTTTAAGATGAAAGGTAGTGAGTCAGAAGTCAAATCATATCAGGGTAAGGAAATAATTTTTGTTAGTATAATTGCAATGATTGCCAGTATTTTGTATGCAACTATCTAATTAAATTAATTAATTATGTGAAAAACAGAACATGATTTACAAAAAGGAGAGAAATCCAATTGAAAATATCAAAAGTTAAATCTGCTAATTGTCTTGCTTTACTTATTTTAATATTTCTTTGCACGAACATCGTTTTAGCTGAATCTTTACCAGATCAGGATGGGATTTTTTATTATCCAAATACCCTAACAGATATAAGGGATATTAATTTTGTTGATAATGCTATTGCTATAACTGCCGTGGCTGATGATGGCAATATCTATACTACTTTCTATCAAGGCAATAGTTCTCACTGCCTTGGGACACACTATTTTGAAAGTGCCAGTGTGGATGATATATCAAATCAATCTCTAGATAATGTAAAAGGGACCTATTATATTGTTGATGGTGCGACAGATGTTAGGGGTGTAAATATTGTCGGTTCATCAATTGTAGTGGCTACAAGGACAGATGAAGGGGATGTAGTTCTATATCTCTATGAATCTGGCAATTCTTATTTCGAGTCATTACATGTATTTCACTCTACAGATGGGAGCAATAGTAAGGAAGAACTGGATGAGGCAGATTATATACCAGAGGAAGCTACTGATTTAATAGATTTTCAAATGATAGGTACAAATATGATTTTTACTGGTAAGCAGAAAAACGGGGGTTTAGCTATGATTTCTTATAAACCTGAGCCAGTTTATGAATATTTTAAGATTAAACCCTATGCGGAAATAGAAAATCTATCTAACAAAGAGGGTACATATTATGTACCAGAAGAAGTTGGAGATGTAACTGAAGTAGAGATTAATGAACAGGAAATAACAATATTCTTTAAAGTACCATCAGGTGATCTTGCACTGCTTACATATAATAAAGGGATCTCTTTACCAGTAGGAATGGCTCAGTTTGCAGTATTACCAGGTGATACTGTTGATAATCGGGAATTACCAGTTAAAGATGGGACATATTATGTAGCTGATATGCTTACTAATGATTTAGTAAATACAGCAATAGATAATGAACATGATATTATTTATTTATTATCAAAATTAGAGGATAGGCTAATTCTAACAGCTTATTATATAGGTGATTCCTATCCTGCTGCATATTTAATATTTTTGTTGAAAGAACCTGAGTTGTGTATCTAATTAATTTAGTACAAGCCTGTTCCGACATTTGATAGAAAAGCTTATTTATATTGGGATAGGTATAGATTCTGTTATATATGCTAGTATGTAGATATAAAGGTTTTCTTTATACAGTTATACTATAATGAGATAAGGAGATGAATGATTGTGACAACACAAAATGAACAAATGTCATATACTGCCAGGAGGCAGCAGGGGGTACAGGGTATTAATAATATGGATATAGCGGGTGAACAGCGAAGGTTTATGGTTAAAGTATATGGCTGGATGTTTCTGGCACTGATGATTACGGCTCTTGTAGCATTAATTACTGCTTCTTCAGAGACAATTTTAATGATGGTATATGGTAATCAGGTAGTTTTCTTTGGTATGATAATTGTTCAAATGATATTAGTCTGGTCTTTATCAAGTAGGATGCACAAAATATCAGTTACTACAGCTACGATTAGTTATTTTATTTACTCAATATTAAATGGTCTACTTTTGTCTGTTATTTTTCTGGCTTTTACTACAGGTTCAATTGCAGCAACATTTTTTATCACAGCTTCAATCTTTGGTATAATGAGTATTTACGGTTATTTTACTGATAAAGACTTAACAAGTGTGGGGAATATCTGCTTGATGGGATTAATTGGAATTATTATCGCCTCACTTGTTAATATGTTTTTACATAGTACTACCCTTTACTGGATAATTACCTATATAGCGGTAATAGTATTTACAGCATTAGCGGCTTTTGATACTCAGAAGATCAAACAGATGAATGTTATAGGTGATGAGGGTACTGATCAGGATAAAAAACAGAGTATACTTGGAGCCTTAATTTTATATATAGATTTTATAAATCTCTTTCTTCAGTTGTTAAAAATATTTGGTAAAAGCAATGAAGAAGAATAGTTGATTAAAAATCAATAATTATATAGTTAAGTCACTTTTTCAAAAAAGTGACTTAACTATTATCTTAAATTTTATTAATGGAATAGTTTATAAAAATTTACTTTAAAATACTTTACTTGAGGTGATGAATGATGAATAAAAAGATAATATTAATCTTAGTTTTGCTAGTAAGTGTAACGATGTTGATGGGTTGTTCTTCAGAAGTAACAACAGCATTATTCCTGAAGTCTTGTGCAGAAGGAACAGCTGAAGAGGTACAACGAAAAATTGATAGGGGAGCAGATGTCAATTTGACAGTAGATGATGATCTAACCCCATTGATGTTTGCTGCAATGAAGAATGATGATCCGGAGGTAGTAAGTGTACTGGTTGAAAATGGGGCAGAGGTTGATGCAAAAAATAGTAAGGAGTGGACTGCTTTGATGTCGGCTGTACGGCATAATACTCCTGAAGTGGTTGATGCTTTTATTACTAATGGTGCTGATGTCAATGCTAAGGATCATGATGGCTGGACACCATTAATGCATGCAGCATCTGTAAATACCAATATTGAAGTAACAAAACTTCTAGTTAAATCTGGAGCAAAAGTTAATGCTACAAATGATGAAGGTTGGACACCATTAATGGAAGCGGCAACAGGGAATCCAAATGTAAAAGTAGTAGAGACATTGATAAAAAATGGGGCAGAGGTTGATGGTAGGAATAATGCTGGCTGGACAGCTTTAATGGCAGCTGCTAAAAATAATACTCCAGAAGTGGTTAAGATTCTTATTAAGAATGGAGCTAATGTAAATGCACAAGGCAATGAAGACTGGACACCGTTGATGGAAGCGGCAGTAGATAATACTAATCCAGAAGTAATTAAGGTTTTGATTGAGTATGGGGCTAAAATTGATGCACAGATGGATGATAATGGGGCAACAGCTTTAATGTATGCTGCCTATAGTAATAGCAATCCTGAAGTAGTCTTAACACTATTAGAAGCTGGTGCTAATCCTAAGCTAAAGAGTAAGGAAGGAATGCTGGCTGTTGAGTATTTAGAACAGTTTAATGAAGAATTAAAGGGAACAGAGGCTCATCAAAGGTTGAAGGAACTTAGTTATTGAAATCATTTTTAATAGTAACTATTACCAAAGAAGTCTAAGAAATTAACGTTAGAGAAGTTAGATAAAAGCGATTTTTACAGCAATAAAAGAAATCTGTTCTAGATATTCAATATGAATAAGTAGGTGGATAAACCCCAATAAACTGGAGCAAGTCTATAAATCGTTAAAACTGTAAGGTAATTAAATGGTCTGAGTTCTCTAATTGCCTACTTAGAAAAGAGTTTTTCTATAAAATTGTAGTCAGAGAGGCAGTAATTGATATGAAAAATTCTTTTCTTAGGGAAGATCTCTATTTGTCATTGATTGAATCAGGACTATTTGAGTAGGTATTATAATAAATTAAGTAATAGATAGGGGAGATATAGTGAATAAAAGAATAATTATAATTCTTAAATTATTAATTATTGGCTTATTAGTAGTGGGCTTCTTATTACGATTTAACTTTCTTAAAGTATGTGCTAATAGGAGTTTACTTGAAGTGAAATTAGCTTTAAAATTAGGAGCAGATGTTAACCATAGTGATAAAAAAGGAAACACTTCTTTAATGGCAGCAGCAATCAAGAATTCAGACCCAGAGATAATAAAATTTCTAATTTCTAAGGGAGCGAAAGTAAATGATACAACTAATGATGAAGAATATACTGCTTTAATGTATGCTATTATGGAAAATGATAATGCTGAGATAATAAGAGCATTAATTAAATATGGGGCAGATGTTAATTTTAGAGGTCAAAGTGGTTGGACACCATTAATGACTGCAGCAGCCTATAATAATGATCCTGAGGTAGCAGAGATGTTGATTAAATATGGAGCAGATGTTAATGCAAGAAGGCCGGGAGGTTTTACAGCTTTAATTTATGCAGCAGGGAGTACGGATAATATAGAAGTAATCGATGTTTTAATTCAAAATGGAGCTCAGGTTAATAGAGGGGATGATACCGGTTGGACACCCTTGCTGTGGGCTGCCAGATATAATAAGAATCCAGAAGTAGTGATCAGACTCTTACAGTATGGGGCTGATCCTCAGGCCCGTAATAGCTATGGCTGGCGGGCAGTGGATTTGATTGAAGAGAATGAATACTTGAAAGGAACTGACGTACATTATACATTACAGGAATTGAGCTATTAGTAAGATACGGATATTATAATACATAAGATTGTGTTACCCTCTAAGGTTATTGGACAAGTTACTTATCAGTTGTTAAAAAATAAAATGAGCTTATTAACGGAAAATGGGATTATTTAAAGTGTGCTATAACAATAAATCATCCATGATGATGATTTGGTCTAAAAATAAAGTATAAAAATATATATGGAAGTGGTGAATGTTAATGAGGAGAAATGTATCGATTATCTTGCTAATTATTGGACTACTATTGATACTTAGATTTATAATAGCAGGTGTTTTATTTCATAGAATCTGTGCTTTTGGCAATCCAATATTGACCAAATTGTGTGTAATGTTGGGATCTAATGTTAATTATAGGACTGATAAAGGTATAACACCATTAATGGGAACGGTATCTTTTAATGATGATCCTGGAGTAGCAAAAGTGTTAATAGATGCTGGGGCAGAAGTAAATGTAGGGGATATAGATGGAATGACACCTTTAATATGGGCGGCATCGGATAGTAATAATCCAGAGATACTAGAATTGTTGATTGAAAATGGAGCTGAAGTAAATGCTGAAGATAACAATGGGATAACACCATTAATGTGGGCAGCATCAAAAAATATTAATTCAGAGATATTAGAAATACTGATAGAAAATGGAGCGAAGGTAAATGTAGGGGATATAGATGGAATGACACCTTTAATATGGGCGGCATCGGATAGTAATAATCCAGAGATACTAGAATTGTTGATTGAAAATGGAGCTGAAGTAAATGCTGAAGATAACAATGGGATAACACCATTAATGTGGGCAGCATCAAAAAATATTAATTCAGAGATATTAGAAATACTGATAGAAAATGGAGCGAAGGTAAATGTAGGGGATATAGATGGAATGACACCTTTAATATGGGCGGCATCGGATAGTAATAATCCAGAGATACTAGAATTGTTGATTGAAAATGGAGCTGAAGTAAATGCTGAAGATAACAATGGGATAACACCATTAATGTGGGCAGCATCAAAAAATATTAATTCAGAGATATTAGAAATACTGATAGAAAATGGAGCGAAGGTAAATGTAGGGGATATAGATGGAATGACACCTTTAATATGGGCGGCATCGGATAGTAATAATCCAGAGATACTAGAATTGTTGATTGAAAATGGAGCTGAAGTAAATGCTGAAGATAACAATGGGATAACACCATTAATGTGGGCAGCATCAAAAAATAATTATTCAAAGATATTAGAAATACTGATAGAAAATGGAGCGAAGGTAAATGTAGGAGATATAGATGGGATGACGTCATTAACTTATGCGGCAGAAAAGAGCAATAATCCAGAAGTAATTAGAATTTTAGTAGAAAATGGAGCAGAAATTAATATAAAGGATAAAGATGGGTATACACCTTTAATGTATGCTGTTAATAACAATAGTAATCCAGAGATTATCTCAACTTTATTAGAATATGGTGCAGATCCAAAGATAAGAGATAATAGTGGTCAAATGGCAATCAACTATATAAAGAATAACCCGGAGTTACAGGGGACAGCAATTCATCAGAGGTTGAAAAAAATTAGTAATAATTAAAATGAGAAATAATTACTAGTAACTTATACTTCAAATTAGAAATTAAGTTTATTTTTAAGAACTAATAATTTAATGGATACTATATTTGATGGTGACAATATTTACTTTTTATCAAAGTTGGAAGATAGGTTGGTTTGATAGCATTGATAGCAGTAATTTCTATCTAATTGAATATATGTTTTTTGAATTTATAGAACCAAATTTATGTTTCTAGTTTTATAATTTTGTTAAAAAGTTTAGTATATGTTAAGGAAAGATAAGTTTCTTTCAGCCATACTCAATTAATAAAAATAAAGGAGATGGATATTATGACAACACAAAATGAACAACTATCATATTCTGCCAGGAGGCAGCAAGGGGTACAGGGTATTAATAATCAGGATATATCAGGTGAACAGCGCAGGTTTATGGTTAAAGTATATGGCTGGATGTTTCTGGCATTGATGATTACAGCTGTTGTAGCATTGATTACTATTTCTTCAGAGTCAATATTAATGATGATATTTAGCAATCAAGTAGTGTTTTTTGGTTTGTTAATAGGTGAATTAGTATTAGTCTGGATTTTATCTCGTAGGATATATAAAATGTCTGTTCCTACAGCGATGATTACTTATTTGCTTTATTCGGTGATTAATGGTTTGACCCTATCCTGTATTTTTCTTGCCTATACTATGGGTTCAATTGCAGGAACATTTTTTGTAACAGCTTTAATCTTCGGTATTATGGCTCTTTACGGTTATTTTACAGATAAAGATTTAACAAGTGCCGGGAATATATGCTTAATGGGACTAATTGGAATTATAATTGCCTCACTGGTTAATATGTTTTTAAATAGTACTGCACTTTACTGGATTATCACCTATGCAGGGGTAATAATCTTTACAGCATTAGCTGCTTATGATACTCAGAAGATAAAACAGATGAATGTTATAGGTGATGAAGGAACTGCTCAGGATAAAAAACAAAGTATTATTGGGGCTTTGATACTATATTTGGATTTTATAAATCTCTTTATTATGTTGTTAAGAATTTTCGGTCGAAAAAGAAATTAGTGATTTAGCTTTATTAGTTTGGAGTTGGTAGGTTGTTCTTCAAAATGACAATAGCATTATTTCTAAAGGTCTATGCAGACGGAACAGCGAGGAGGTTCAGAGGAAAATAGATAGTGGGGCAGATGTTAATATTTGACAGTAGAGAATGTTCTAACAACATTGATATTTGCTGCTGTGAAGAATGACCAGAAGTAATAAGGGTACTGGTAGAAAATGGGACAGAGGGTTGATGTTAGGAATATACATGGTTGGATAGCGTTGATGTCTGCTGCTAAAAATAAGTGACAGAATATAGATATACAGAATATTTCTTTGAGTTAATGGGACTGGATGAAAAAAAATAAAGAAGAAATTAAAGAGAATTTGAGGGGGGTAAGATGTGATGAAAGGTCGTATTATTATTTTTGTGATAGTACTTATCTTAATAGTTGGGAATTCCCTGTATCATGGTAGCTTACTGGCTAAAATATGTGCTAAGGGAAGTCCAGGGTTAATTAAATTAGTCTTTAATTTAGGGGTTAATGTTAATGCTAAGATTAAGAAGGGAATGACACCATTAATGTTTGCTGCCTATAGTAATGATGCTGAAATAATAGAGAACTTAATTAAACAGGGAGCTAAAGTTAATGAAAGAGATGATGAAGGTTGGACACCATTAATGACTGCAGCAGCCTATAATAATAATCCTGAGGTAGCAGAGATGTTGATTAAATATGGAGCAGATGTTAATGCAAGAATGCCAGGGGGTTTTACAGCTTTAATTTATGCAGCAGAGAGTACGGATAATATAGAAGTAATTGATGTTTTAATTCAAAATGGAGCCCAGGTTAATAGAGGGGATGATACCGGTTGGACACCCTTGCTGTGGGCTGCCAGATATAATAAGAATCCAGAAGTAGTGATCAGAATCTTGCAGTATGGGGCTGATCCTCAGGCCCGTAATAGCTATGGCTGGCGGGCAGTGGATTTGATTGAAGAGAATGAATACTTGAAAGGAACTGACATACATTATACATTACAGGAATTGAGCTATTAGTAAGATACGGATATTATAATACATAAGATTGTGTTACCTTCTAAGGTTATTGGACAAGTTACTTATCAGTTAACGGAAAATGGGATTATTTAAAGTGTGCTATAACAATAAATCATCCATGATGATGATTTGGTCTAAAAATAAAGTATAAAAATATATATGGAAGTGGTGAAATGTTAATGAGGAGAAATGTATCAATTATCTTGCTAATTATTGGACTACTATTGATACTTAGATTTATAATAGCAGGTGTTTTATTTCATAGAATCTGTGCTTTTGGTAATCCGACATTGACCAGATTGTGTATAATTTTGGGATCTAATGTTAATTTTAGAGATAATACAGGTATAACACCATTAATGGGAACGGTATATTTTAATGATGATCCTGGAGTAGCAAAAGTGTTAATAGATGCTGGGGCAGAAGCAAATACTGAAGATAATGAAGAAATGACGCCTTTAATGTGGGCAGCTATAGGTAGTAATAATCCAGAGATATTAGAATTGTTGATTGAAAATGGATCTGAAGTAAATGCTGAAAATAACAATGGGATAACACCATTAATGTGGGCAGCATCAAAAAATAATAATCCAGAAATAATAGAATTGCTGATAGAAAATGGAGCAAGGGTAAATTTAAAAGATATAGATGGAATGACGTCATTAACTTATGCGGCAGAAAAGAGTAATAAGCCAGAAGTAATTAGAATTTTAATAGAAAATGGAGCAGAAATTAATATAAAGGATAAAGATGGGTATACACCTTTAATGTATGCTGTTAATAACAATAGTAATCCAGAGATTATCTCAACTTTATTAGATTATGGTGCAGATCCTAATATAAAAGATAATAGTGGTCAAATGGCAATCAACTATATAAAGAATAACCCGGAGTTGCAGGGAACAGCAATTCATCAGAGATTGAAGGATGTTAGTTATTAATAACTATTCTCTAAAAGGGGTGTGATGACTAATGACAGTCGGAGAAATGAATAAAGAAGCAATTTCTACAGGAATTAAAGATATTTGTTCTAGATATTCCGGTGATAGATATGAAGCAGGTAAGTCTATTGGCCATAAAAAACTGGAACAAGCCCGTAAGTCTTTTCTAATACCAGAATCTGCACAGGTTTTTGCCATAGCATATGGAACAGCATTCAGGAGTGGTAAAAAAGGAACAGCTATCTGTGATGATGGACTTTATATTAAAAATGGAGATGACAGGGCCAGGGTAATTGAGTGGGCTGAGTTCTCTAATTGCGTAATTAAAAAAGAGTTTTTCAATAAAATAGTAGTCAGTGAGGCAGTAATTGATATGAAAAATTCTTTTCTTAGGGAAGATCTCTATTTGTTATTGATTGAATCAGGACTATTTGAGTAGGTATTATAATAAATTAAGTAATAGATAGGGGAGATATAGTGAATAAAAGAATAATTATAATTCTTAAATTATTAATTATTGGCTTATTAGTAGTGGGCTTCTTATTACGATTTAACTTTCTTAAAGTATGTGCTAATAGGAGTTTACTTGAAGTGAAACTGGCTTTAAAATTAGGAGCAGATGTTAACCATAGTGATAAAAAAGGAAACACTTCTTTAATGGCAGCAGCAATCAAGAATTCAGACCCAGAGATAATAAAATTTCTAATTTCTAAGGGAGCGAAAGTAAATGATACAACTAATGATGAAGAATATACTGCTTTAATGTATGCTATTATGGAAAATGATAATGCTGAGATAATAAGAGCATTAATTAAATATGGGGCAGATGTTAATTTTAGAGGTCAAAGTGGTTGGACACCATTAATGACTGCAGCAGCCTATAATAATGATCCTGAGGTAGCAGAGATGTTGATTAAATATGGAGCAGATGTTAATGCAAGAAGGCCGGGAGGTTTTACAGCTTTAATTTATGCAGCAGGGAGTACGGATAATATAGAAGTAATCGATGTTTTAATTCAAAATGGAGCTCAGGTTAATAGAGGGGATGATACCGGTTGGACACCCTTGCTGTGGGCTGCCAGATATAATAAGAATCCAGAAGTAGTGATCAGACTCTTACAGTATGGGGCTGATCCTCAGGCCCGTAATAGCTATGGCTGGCGGGCAGTGGATTTGATTGAAGAGAATGAATACTTGAAAGGAACTGACATACATTATACATTACAGGAATTGAGCTATTAATGGGAAATTTAGATATTATAATACATAAGATTGTGTTACCTTCTAAGGTTATTGGACAAGTTACTTATCTGTGGTTAAAACATAAAATAAGTTTATTAATGGAGATTGGGATTATTTAAAGTGTGCTATAACAATAAATCATCCATGATGATGATTTGGTCTAAAAATAAAGTATAAAAATATCTATGGAAGTGGTGAATGTTAATGAGGAGAAATGTATCGATTATCTTGCTAATTATTGGACTATTGATACTAAGATTTATAATAGCAGGTGTATTATTTCATCCTATTTGTGCTTATGGCAATCCGATATTGGTCAGATTGTGTATAATGTTGGGATCTAATGTTAACTTTAAGACTGATAAAGGTATAACACCATTAATGGGAACGGTATCTTTTAATGATGATCCTGGAGTAGTAAAGGTGTTAATAGATGCTGGGGCAGAAGTGAATGTAGGAGATATAGATGGGGTGACACCATTAATGTGGGCGGCCTCGTATAGTAATAATCCAGAGATATTAGAATTGTTGATAGAAAATGGAGCGAAGGTAAATATAGGAGATATAGATGGGATGACACCTTTAATATGGGCGGCCTCAGACAGTAATAATTTAGATGTATTAAAAGTACTAATAGATGCTGGAGCAGAAGTTAATGCTAAAACTAAAAGTGGTTGGACTCCATTAATCTGGGCCGTAGTAGAAAATAAGAATCTAGAAATAATAAAATTCTTGATTAATAATGGTGCAAATGTGAATGCAAGAAGTGAGTTCGGAGGCACTCCTTTAACATATGCAGCAGAGAATAATACTAATCCAGAGATAATTAAGGTTTTGCTTGAACATGGAGCCAGGATTGATTATAACCAGACTAAAGATGGGGCAACAGCCTTGATGTTTGCAGCATATGCTAATAGCAATCCTGAAGTAGTTTTAACACTATTGGAGGCTGGAGCTAATCCTAAGCTAAAGAGTAAGGAAGGAATGCTGGCTGTTGAATATTTAGAACAGTTTAATGAAGAATTAAAGGGAACAGAGGCTCATCAGAGGTTGAAGGAACTTAGTTATTGAAATTAATATTATTAAAAATTGGGTAACTATATAGGAGGGATAAATTTTGAAAGACGATAAGATTATTAATGAAGAAATTATAAAAACTGAAGATGATGTATTCAATATGTTAGATATCCAATGGAACAAAAAGAAAGTAAATGGTGAGATAGTTTTTATGAAGATAGAGAAAAAGAAATACCTTTCTTTGAGAATAAACCAGATGAAAACCTGGTTAATTATATCGAAAATGATATTTTAACACCTGGAAAAACACTGGAAATAGGCTGTGGACCGGGGAGAAATGCAATTTATCTTGCGGAAAATAATTTTATGGTTGATGCCATAGACTTTTCTGAAGTTTCTATTGAATGGGCAAAAGAGCGAGCAGAAGAGGCGAAAGTAGCAGTGAATTACCAATGTATATCATTTTTTGAGTATGATGTGCCAGAAGAGGAGTTTGATTTAATATACGATTCTGGTGTTTTACACCATATAAAACCACATCGGAGATTTGAATATCTGAAAAAAATATGGAATTTGCTTAAACCTGATGCTTATTTTGCTTTGGTATGTTTTAATCTTCAGGGAGGTGCTAATATATCCGACTTTGATGTTTATCGTGAGTATTCAATGAGAGGTGGATTGAGTTTTAGCGAATATAAGTTAAAAGAGGTTTTATCACCATTATTTAATATTATAGAATTTAGACAAATGAAGAAAACGAAGACAAATGTTTTTGGTCAAGAATTTTTATGGACTGTTTTAATGAAAAAAAGGTTTATCCAGTTTAGCATAACAAAATAGCGGTTCAAGAAAATCTCTGAAATAGGGTATTTTTATTTCAGAGATAGTTATTTAGACTGGGAGAGTATAATATAAATTATTCTTCCAGCAATTCACTAAAAGACTTTCTTAACTGAATAATTATATAGCCCTGAGTATCTCGGTCAGCCTGCTGATAGGTTTCCAGCAGTGAATGTAATAAACGGTAAAATGTTGCTTTTTCCTTATTTTGATCTTGTAATTTATTTTCCATCAATTCCAAAAAAGCCTTTTCTGTTGCAGGAAGATCATTTATAAGATTAATTGCTTGCTCAAGAATTTCTTTATTATTTTTTTTCATGGGACCTTGCCCTGTTTCCAACCATTTTTTATTAATGCCGAAAACAAGTGAAATAGCATTTAATAATTGACTTGTCGGATTACTATGTCCACTTTCTATTTGTCCTATTGTGGACCGTCCAAAAGAAATTTTATCTGCTAAATCCTGTTGGGTTAAATCATAAATTTTTCTTAATTGCTTGATATTACTTATTATTATGTCGTTATTCATAATTTGAGCTCCTTTATATAAAAAGGTATAAAAATTTTCCTTGACATTGTTAAATATAAACAATATAATATAAATAAAGAAACATTAAAGTTTATATTTAACAAGATGATTTGAATTAAAAAAAGACAGAGTTATCCCTGGCTCTTTCTAAAACAGAAAGGAGGTATCCATCTATTAATCCAGGGTAAAAAGAGAACAGTTGCCAGCTGTTTTGTTAGCTTATCCCATTAAATAATTATATCATATGGACAGGTTTTTGTAAATTTGTGGTAGGGGTGTTTTGCTGGAGTATGGTTCCCGGGAGGGGTTGCTGTGCAAAGAGGAGAGAAATTGCAGGAAGGTCTACCAGAATATCAACCGGGAGATAAGATATACAAGTTATTTAATCACGATATAGTAATAATAAGGGGAAAAGATGAGGAGTTTATCATTAAAATTGTCAAGTTGAAAAAGAATAGAAGTGTTTGACCTGGGGCCCTGGGCCGGGAATTTATTTTCTCGGTCCATTTCTTATGCCTGGAAAATATTCTGTTGGTTATTGTATTAAACAAAGGGGGTTTTTATTATGAAAATAGCAAAGGTTGATGTAATGCAGGTAGCGACTACAGAGTCAGATGGTTCTGTACGGGAAGATTGGCGGCCGGTAATTTGCCGGATTTATACTGACGAAGGAATATATGGCGATGGTGAGGCAGCACTAGCTTACGGGATTGGGGCACCAGCGGCTTATGGAATGGTCAAGGATTTAGCCAGACTTATTATAGGGATGGATCCCTTAGACAATGAAGTTATTTGGGATAAACTATATAAAAGAACATTTTGGGGACAAAATGGCGGTCCGGTAGTATTTGCTGGTATATCAGCTTTAGATATTGCACTCTGGGATATTAAAGGAAAGTATTTTGATGTTCCCGTTTATAAAATTTTAGGCGGCAAACGTCGTGATAACTTGCGTACATATGCAAGTCAGCTGCAATTTGGCTGGGGGCCAGAATTTCAAGAACTAAGTAAAACTGAAGATTATGTTAAGGCCAGTAAAAAGGCGGTAGAAGAAGGTTATGATTGTATAAAAATAGACTTTTTCACTTATGACCGTGATGGTCGAGCTTTCACTGATGAAGATATGACTCGTTTACGTCCTCAATATCATATCAATCTGGTTGAGGAACGTATAGCAGCTGTTCGTGAAGCTATTGGTCCAGATGTTGATATAATTATGGAGAATCACTCTAATCCTGATGCTAATAGTGCAGTGCAGCTTGGTAGAGTAGCTCAACAATATAATATTTTTTATTTTGAAGAACCAAACACCCCTACACCCAAGAAAGCAAAATATATATGTGATAAGTTAGAAATGCCAATTGCACATGGAGAAAGAGTTTATTCCCGCTGGCAGTATGCACCATATTTTGAAAATCAGTCTGTTCAAGTTATCCAACCCGATCTTGGAAATACCGGTGGTCTGACTGAAGGCAAGAAAATTTGTGATATGGCCTATACTTATGATGTTTCTGTCCAGGCGCATGTCTGTGCAAGTCCACTCTCAACAGTTGCGGCATTGCATCTTGAAAGTGTGATACCAAACTTTGTGATTCATGAACACCATAGAATTAATCTTTGCGATTATAATAAAAAATTGTGTATACATGATTATCAACCTAAAGATGGTAAATATAAAGTGCCAGAACTACCAGGTTTAGGTAATGAGTTTTCGGAATTTGCCTTAACTCATTGTGAGAAAGTTACAGTTGAGTAAAGTCAACTAATTGTAGATTTATATTAAGGAACTGACCGAGTTTTGAACAAGAATTCTTATTGTGGATGAAGAATTTTAAAAAATAGTCTGGTTTAATCTCTGAACAATGTCAATTCGATAGTTTTATGTCTAAAATTGCTTATAAAATATTAAGATATTTATTATTTATCTAAGTATACAAAGAATTAAAGCATAGATCATTTTTTGTATCATTGCTCAGGGATTAAACCTAAACTTAAATTAAAATAAGAAATTCAATAAATTATGGATATGATGTTGTTAATAAAAAGTAAAGATATGCTTTATATATTTTATGCCAATATTAAGATTAAGTAAATTGTTATTAATTTAATTAAAAGGGGGAGATATAATGAGTATTAAAGTAATAGAAGAACCTGCACCTAAACCTGGGGTATTAAAAAAACCTGAATTATTTGCACTTTCAATTGGACAGGTTATTGGTGCTGGAGTCATAACACTTATAGTTCCCGCTATGAAAATGACGGGGTACTCTGCCTGGCTGGCCTATTTTATAGCTATTTTTTTTGGTTTTATTACTCTTGCACCTGTAGTTTTTGTAGCTTCAACTGTAAGGCTTGGTGGAGGTTTTTACTCACTTATCTGTGATATGGCAGGGCCTACAGTGTCAGGGATTTATGCCTTTGGTTATCTGGCACAAACAATTTCACTTTCTTTATTTGGAGTAGCTGCTGCTGAATACATGAGTGATACTTTTCCAGTTTTTTCAGGTTCATTTTCAAAGATCGTAATTGGGATATTTTTGCTCACATTATTTTATGTAGTTAATTTGATGGGTATCAATATCATGGCTACAATACAGAAATATATGACCTGGCTCCTTATTGCTGCTTTATTAATGTTTACTGCTTTTGGCATAGCAAATATTAAGCTTCCAATTTTTGAATTTACTAATCCGGGTTTTCTGGCTAATGGTTGGATCCAATTTACAAAAGGCGGCCTGCTGGAAGCATTGAAAAGTGAGAGTGGGCTGTTGAAAGCTGGTTTTATTCCAGCTATATTGCTATATGTATATTCTACTCAGGGATATATGATGACCATTGCTTATGGTCGTGAATCCAAAAATGCTACTCATGATATTCCTTTTGCAATATTAATGTCAGTTCCTGCTTTGATTGTTTTGTATGTAGGTGTTGCGATTGCTGCAACTGGTAGTTTTTCGATTGCAGAATTTGGCAATTCAACTTCCCTTACTTATGCAGCAAAGGCTATCATGCCTAATTTTTTATTTTATGTTTTTATTATAGCTGGACCAATAATGTGTCTTTTATCAACTCTTAACTCTTCGTTTGCATTTAGTGCTATAACTATTGGTCAAAGCTGTGAAGATGGCTGGCTGCCTAAGAAATTTGGGGAGAGAAATAGCAGAGGTGCTCGCAAATATGTTTTAACATTTATGTATATAATTGGTGTTCTTCCGATTATATTTCAACTTCGAATTACAACAATTACTAACCTAATACAGCTGGTTGTAGCGGCACTAACTTTTTTATATTTTGTGGCCTATTTTAAAATGCCCAGAAAATATCCAGAAGCATGGAACAAATCACATCTTAATATTCCTAACTGGATATATTATACAATTGTTGTTATAAGTCTGCTAGCTAATTTAATAATATTTCTTAAGTCAATAATTAGCATCAGTTTCATACTTGCTATGAGTTTAATAGTAGCTCTGGCTATTGCTATAGCTATTGGAATACGGCGCTCTAGAACAGGAGATATTAATATTCACACTTCAGTCTGGGTTAAATAAAGAATAACTGATTTGGTATTGACCCTTTAATACCTTGCTAATTCAAAGTAGTATAGATAGTTAAGATAGACTTGGGTAGAGGTGATAGCCTCAACTGGCTATTAAAATAAAGAAGAGTTACTGTATATCGATGTACAGTGACTCTTTTTTTCATTCAATAATGTTTTAAACAATGAATTTGGGTGTTTTTTTAATAAATAGAAAAGATTACTCATGATTATTATTAAATTATTGATATATGTTAAAAACGGTGTTATGCTTAACCAGATGTTGTTGCATAGTATATCGGCTGCTTGTCCAATTACGCTAGGGGCGTAACAACACTTTCTAAACATAAAATAATTCGTGTAAAAGCTCACCTGGTACATGATGCATTTTAATATAGAATATATACTATAATTATGTTAATATTATAACAGAGTTATTTCTAAAGATTTTAAGAGGTGGATTATGATATCAGTTAAGAAGAAGAAAATTCAATTTGCTTTAAAAGTGGGAGAGATATTGCTAAAAAACGGAGCTGAAACCAACCGGGTTGAACGGATCGTTAAGGATATATTAATAGCAAAAAACGTGGCTGAGGTGGAAGTTTTTGCAACACCAACAGTAATCATGTTAAATGTTAGAGAAGGAGAACTGGATGATACTATTACTTTGATCAGGAGAATTTATGATCGGGGTATTAGATTAGATAAGGTTGCTCTGGTCTGGAAACTGGCCTTATCATTTATTGCAGGTGATCAGAGTGATGATCAGTTCTTTGATGAATTAGTAGAGATAATTAACCTGGCTCCATATATCTTTTTGGTTAGAATTTTAGCGACTGGGCTAATGTCAGCCTTTTTTACAATTATGTTTCAGGGAAATCAAGCAGATTTCTGGGTAGCGGCTGTGGTTGGGGGAATGCTGGGAGTTATTGATTATGGATTTAGACAGTTGCCTCTCTCAGATTTTATTATTAAACTATTGGATTCAAGTTTGATTACAGTTGTGACACTGCTTTTAAGTATGGAAGTTACAACACTGCATATAGATAAGGTTATCTTTGCGGCTATCATGCCGCTGGTACCAGGTGTAGCGATTACCAATGCAGTTCTTGATATTATTAGAGGAGATCTGTTAGCTGGTCTTTCCAGGGGAATTGAGGCTGTCTTTGTAGCAGTATCTATTGCTACTGGTGTCGGTATCACACTTAAATTAGGGGCCTTGCTGGGGGTAGTGTATTTGTGATTATTCAATTTATTAGTGCCTTTATGGCTACATTATTTTTTGCTATAATCCTGAATATTTTTAGGGAGGAATTGTTTTATTGCAGCTTGATTGGGGGATTCGGCTGGATTGTTTTTTTACTTATTAAAGATTACAGCGGTTCTATTATTTTAGCTAGCTTTATCTCTGCTTTAATGATTAGTTCTTTGGCAAGATTATTATCTTATCTCAGGAATTTACCTGAGACTAATTACTTGATTCCTGGTATAGTTGCAATTGTTCCTGGTGCTGGTATGTATCAGACTATGTCTGCTATGATTTATGGAGACCTTAAATCAATGGTATATTATGGTCTACAGACTATTCAGGTTGCTGGTGTTATAGCAATTGCTGTGGTAATTATCTCTGCTATAAAATCCAAAAGAAAAACAGCTGGGAGTGGCAATAAGTATTAAAGAAAATGCTAGCTTTGTAACCGTTAATTGGAGGATAATTTGCAAGATGTTGTAGGAGAAATTAAGGCTTCCTATTTTTTCGTGGTCTAGATTACCAGCTATTGATAATCGTTGTTGGAGAGTGTCAAGCATTACTTTTAAATTCTGATGACTTTTTGACTGATGAATTTACAGAATATTATGCTATTAAAGAATATCTTTCAGTACCTTTACATGCATCAACAAGAAAAATAAACCAGATAGATGAAATTAAAAAATTTCAAGGAAAACAATATAGTTTATTACTAACTTTGCATTAATTTAAAAAATAGTATTGACAGAATAAAGAAAATTCGATATAATCATAGTGCAATAGTAAACTAGTTCACTATTTAATAGAAGATGATTATTTTGAAGAATGGAAGAGAGAGATAAAACGAAATATAAAGGAAGGGTATTAACTGGTTTTATATTAGTATTAAGTTTGGTTTTTATTACAATGGTTGTATTGGCAGCTAAAGACTTACAGGAAGTTAACCGAGGTAATGAAAAAGTATGTAATTGTTAATAACTTTAAAATTGACAAAATATGAGTTATTTATTGATTGAGAGAGGGTTAATAATGAACATAAATTTTGATGCATCAAAACCAATCTATGAACAAATTATAGATCAAATTAAACAGATGCTAGTCAGAGGCGAATTAAATCCAGGAGATAAGCTTCCTTCTCAAAGGGATATGGCTAAAAAAATTAAGGTGAATCCTAATACTATTCAGCGAGCCTACCGGGAGATGGAGACACTGGAACTGGTCGAAACGCAGAGGGGAAGGGGAACTTTTATCAAGGAGGATAAAAACATGGTGCTTGAAATAAAAAAAGAAATGGCCAGAAATGCTACCTTCAGGTTTCTCCAGGAAATGACGGCAATTGGTTTTTCTACTGAAGAAATTATTAATTTGGTAGAAAAGGGGCTTATCAATTTTAAAGTTAATAAATAGAATTAAAGGGGGTTATTATATTGATAGATGGAAATGCTGTAGAAATAAAAAATCTTGTAAAAAAATATCCTGGGGTTGAAGCATTACAGGGGGTAGATATAAATTTTCCTGCTGGAAGAATTACTGGGTTAATTGGTCCTAATGGTAGTGGAAAATCTACAATCTTGAAATCAATAGTAGGTCTAGTTAAGCCATCCAGAGGAGAGCTGCTGGTCTTTGGGCAAAAACTAGATCGACGGCTAAAAGAGAAGGTTGCTTTTCTACCTGAAATAAATCATTTATATAAAAACATGAAGATAGTTCAGATTATTGATTTTTTTCAAAGTCAGTTTTCAACCTTTGAGAGGAAAAGGGCTTTGGAAATTCTAGACTTTATGAATTTAAAACCAGAAATGAGAATCAAGAGTCTTTCAAAGGGAATGGCAGGAAGGGTTAAACTTGTGTTGACAATGGCCAGGAATGTCCCCTTAATTGTTATGGATGAACCTCTGGCGGGGATTGACCCTCAATCCAGAGCTAGAATATTAGAAGGGTTAATTAATGAATACGATGCAGAGAAGCAGACTATTATTCTGTCAACACATGAGGTTTTGGAAGCAGAAAGATTTTTCGATTATGTAGTTTTTCTGGAATATGGTACTGTGAAATTGCAGGGAAATGCTGATGACTTGAGAAGTGAACATGGAATGTCTATTCAGGACCTGGTGAAGGAGGTATTTATATGAAAGCCTGGTGGAAACTTTATAAAAAAGAAATCTATAATATCTCATTTTTTATGCTGGTATCATTATTAATAACCTTATCCTGGGAATTGTTCTTGTTTTATAAAATTCATTCCTGGTCTTTAGGAATACCGTTTGGCTTAAGTTTCCTACCATTTAGTATTTTCCCATTACTGGTATTATGGCTTGGCTATAATTCCTTTCGTCAGGAATGGAAAGATGACACGATCTATTTAACCTTATCGCTGCCAAAGGCAGGCTGGCAGATAAATTTAGCTAAGTTAACTGCAAGCATGACTTTTTATCTAGCAATTGTAATTCTAACCACCCTGATGATTTATCTCTTTCAGCAGGGATTTATTATTACTATTCTTCAGGGCTCACCTGATCCTATTGTTATTTCCTGGATAAATAGTACTATCTTAAAGATGTGCTTTGTATATTGGATTAGTGGAATAGGTATATTTATAATAAGCCAGTTTTCTCAACTGATTAGCCTTTTTTTTGATAGATTTCGGGGGTTGATTTCTATTGTAGTATTTATTCTAAGTAATTATCTTTTATTCAGGTTGTCCATATTTTTAGCACCTCTTTTAAAATTCTTACCTGATATACAGGTTGATGTTATTAAAGAATTAAATGGAAGTCTAAATTGTATACCTATCTATCTGGATAGTGGGCTGATTATAGCCGTTGCAATCATCACTATGGGTTTCTTTTTTGGAGGCTCCTGGTTATTAGAAAATTATCTGGAAGTATAGGTGAGGGTATCAATAAGTTATTTGAATTATTTGCAGGCATTCTGTGATCTATGAATGCCTGTTTTTCTTTCATGTTTAAATCAAAAATGTGTTTGCTATTATTTATCCACTAAATCATTTTGGTAAGCGAGTTAGAGTATATTGTTTTAGATATAAATAACGAATTATTAGAAAGCTCTAAAGGATTGAGCAGAAGTAAAGTTAAGAAATACAAAAATTTATAAATACTTATCCAAGAATGAAAAATGAATAAATCGATATTAGTATTAATTTTGAGATGGCTTTTTTAGAGTCGTTCAGTAAAGTTTGCCTCTATTATCTTTGATTTAATTCAAATAATGCACTCAATCTCATTCTTTACTATTTATTGTTTATTTTTAATAACAATCGCATAATTACTGATTTCTGTGATTCCCTTTCCGGTGACAATTTCATTTCCAAGTTCGATACTAGTGATATAATTTGCGCTTGTTAATATTTCTTGATCGATGAGATAATCAATGAAAGCGCTGATATCCAGTGGCCCTTTGAAGATTGATTTTCGAGGGGAAAACGCAATATAAGTCCAAATATTGGCGTTTGCTCCCGAATCGTCACCATGACTGTTTTTTACATAAACATCGAAAACGTGCCCACTAACCGTAATAGTCTCTTTCCTTTGGCCCGCAGGTGTCATATTATGATTGACATTCCAGATCATGATTTCATGGCTGATGGTTTTTTTCGGATTAGCAGGATCGGTGATTGCCCATAGTGAAAAAGCCATATTATAAGTACCGGTAGCTTGTATCTTAATATCAAAATCAGCAGTCACTTGCTTAGAACCGGCTTTAAATGGAAAGTCTGCCACCAGTCCCAGTGACTTGTCCCAAGGCTTATCGCCATAAATAACCTCTGGATAAGCAACTACATTAACACTATACGGCCATTGCCATTGCCAGCCAATTGCTGGTTTGCCATTGATGTTCTCTTGAAAGATTCTTTGCTGGTAAACGCAGGAGGCAGCCTCTTTATTCCAGACGTTATTCATTAAAAAGTAATCGTCATTCAGCATGATCATTCCCCAATCAGCCGTATTTTCCTGAATAGTGGTGCCGCTTTGCGGAAAATTTGAAGCCGCCAGGCAATTGCCGACCAGAATAAATAATAAAACTGCCAATAAACATTGTAACAATACTTTTTTCAATTGAAACCCTCCCTATTATCTTTGATTTTCATAAAACATCTCACTCAATCTCAGTTTTCACAATTCAACTGAAATGCCCTTGTTGTTAAGACACAAATTCAAAAAATTTTAGTGAGTATAATTTCCTCCTTGTGTTTAGATTGATTTGTCATTAAAAAATCCCCCTTCTATATTCTTCTTAATTATACCAGTTATTAGAAGGAAGTTAAACAAAAATTGGTATAAAATGTTTTTAAAGATTTAAAACCCCCACATTTAGAAATATTTGTGGGGGTTTTTGCCATTTACATATGAATTCAGGTTAAAATATTTAAAGGAGAATAAAGTGATATCAAATTTCATGTAAGGTTTTTCTGTATGTGCGACATAAATAGCTATTAATTTATAAAATATGACATTAAACAACAACAAAAACATTGACAAATAAATTTATATAGGTTATAATATTACAAATAAGACAATAACATAACATATACATTACATGAAAAGAGAGTCATATGCATATTTTTATAAACTGTGTTGTTGCTTTA
Source organism: Halocella sp. SP3-1 (assembly GCF_003953885.1). Taxonomy (GTDB): domain Bacteria; phylum Bacillota; class Halanaerobiia; order Halanaerobiales; family DTU029; genus Iocasia; species Iocasia fonsfrigidae. The sequence goes on from NZ_CP032760.1 coordinate 1,744,198, forward strand.
TTAAACCTAATACAAAGGGGTTTTGTTAAATGAGTAGATTAAAACTATTTCTTATTACTGGTTTAATTGTGGGTTTTGTTTTTATCACTGGGGTAGTAAATGCTGGAGATGTCTATGTAATGAAATTTGCTTTCCAGATGGCTAATGATATCTATGGAACAAATGAGGCCAGTTTTGCTAATGCTTTTAAAGGTCATGTAGAGTCTGCCTCAAACGGCCGTATTAAAGTTGAATTATATCCTGGTGGTGTAATGGGGAAGGAAAGGGAGAATTTTGTTAATGTAAAAAATAACGTAATTCAGGCTACGCTTTCATCTGTAGGTGGAATAGCTCAGTTTTATAAACCGATTACAGTTGTTGATATTCCTTTTGCTTTCAAGACACATAATATTGCCTGGCAGGTTTATGACGGCTGGTTTGGAGATGAGCTCAGAGCTGATATATTGGATAAAACTGGTGTGCGTTGTCTGGTAACAACAGAAACAGGGGGATTCTTTGCTTTTACAAATAATAAACATGAGGTGAAAACCCCTGAGGATATGAAAGGACTTAAATATAGGACAATGGAAAATCAGGGGCACATAAAGATGATCTCTTTATTAGGTGGGTCAGCTGTACCAATTGCCTGGTTAGAGTTATATACTTCCTTGCAAACTGGTGTTATTGATGGACAGATGAATCCACTGCCCACCATTTTAAGTGGAAAACTGGAAGAAGTACAGAAATATGTTACTTTGACTAATCATTTATATGGAACTGACTGGTTTATGGTAAACAACGACTGGTTTGAATCACTTCCAGATGATTTACAAAAGATAGTGAAAGATGCTGCAGAAGTAGCTAACATAGCTGACCGTGGGGCCCAGCGATTACTGGATGTTCAGGCTATACAGAAGCTTAAAGAAGCAGGTTTACAGATTTATACACCTACTGTAGAAGAGAAGGAAATGTTTAGAAATAAAGTGCAGGATGGTTATATTGACTGGCTAAGTCAGGAAGTTGACCAGCAGTGGATTGATAAGTTTTTAAAGGCAGTAGATGAGGCAGAATCTGAGTAAGCTAAGCCAATATTTGAAGAATTCAATTTAAAAGGGCTGAGGCTTAAATGGCCTTGGCCTTTATTAATGAGGTGTAAAAATGGATGAGACAATCTTTATCAAATTAAGTGATGGAGTGGACAAAATTGTTTCTTACTTATGTATTTCATTAGGAATATTAATGACAGTTACTACTCTAACAGGAATTATGTTTCGTTATGTTATGACAAATCCATTACCATGGACAGAGGAACTGGCCCGCTATAGTATGATCTGGATGGGTTTGTTAGCGATTAGTATGGGTGTAAAAAGGCAGGAGCATCTGGGTGTAAATCTTATTGTAAGATTATTACCGACTATCTTTCAAAAAATCTTACAAATAATGACACGGGTGCTAATTGCCTTTTTTTTAATTGAACTAATTAGATATGGATATGGTATGGCGGTTAATGGAAACAGCCAGATCGCACCTGCTCTGCAGATTCCTATGAGTTTTGTTTTGAGTTCAGTGCCAGTAGCTGCTTTAGTGAGCTTGATACAACTTTTTTTAATAAGCTTTGATGAGATTCAAAACATGATTAGCAGGGGTCCTGATAAAGAGTATAGAGAGAAAAGGAGGGGTATTTAAATGCCGTTATTTATAGGGGTTGTTTTTGCGATTTTATTAATAATAGGTGTACCAATTGGTTTTTCCCTGGGAATTACATCTTTATTTTCTATTATAAAATCAAATATGCCTGTTTTATTTAATATAATGCCACAGCGTTTCTTTTCGGGGATTGATATGTTTCCTATAATGGCAATGCCCTTTTTTATTATTGCAGGTGATTTAATGAATCGCTGTAAAATTACAGATAGTCTAATTGAATTTTCAAATGTTCTGGTAGGGCATATTAGAGGTGGTCTGGCTCATGCTAATATTGTAGCCAGCATTCTTTTTGCAGGGATTACTGGTGCAGCAGTTGCAGATTCAGCTGCCTTGGGTTCTGTACTTATCCCGGCAATGGAGAAAGATGGTTATGATAAAGACTTCAGTGCTGCTATTACGGCAGCTTCTTCAATAATTGGACCTATAATTCCTCCCAGCACAATAATGATTATTTATGGTTCAATCATGGGGGTGTCTATTGCTGGTCTTTTTGCAGCTGGTGTCATGCCGGGAATTTTAATAGGTTTATTTTTAATGCTTATGACTTACTTTATTTCTCTACGGAGAAACTATCCTAAAAATAAAAGTAGGGCTTCTTTAAAAGAGATCTGGAATACATTAAAAAAAAGTATCCTGGCCTTGATTCTGCCTGTAATTATTTTAGGTGGTATCATAGGGGGTGTTTTTACTCCAACAGAAGCAGCAGCAGTTTCTGTTCTTTATGCTTTTATTATTGGTTTTTTTGTTACCAGGACCTTGAAACTGTCAGATTTACCAGCTATTTTTTTGAACTGTGCTAAAAATACAGGGATTATCTTTTTAATTATGTCTGCTGCTTCGATTTTGAGTTTCTTTTTAGCCAGTGAGAGAATTCCAGAATTATTATCAGGTTTAATGCTTAGTATTTCTAATAATCCCTATGTTGTTTTGTTTTTAATAAATATTTTATTACTTATTGTTGGTATGTTTATGGATATTACTGCAGCTTTATTAATCTTAGCACCAATTCTGCATCCGGTGGCTGTTAATTTAGGTATAAATCCACTGCATTTTGCTATTATTATGATTGTTAATTTGAATTTAGGTCTAATGACACCACCTCTTGGAGCCTGTCTTTTTGTAGTTTGCGGTATTACTGAGCTGAGTTTAGAAGAGGTTGCTAAAGCGATCTGGCCTTTTATTGTGATGGAAGTAGCTGTTTTATTTATTATTACATTTGTTCCAGAGATAGTTATGTTTATCCCCAGATTAATAGGTATAGTATAAAGGAAAATATGTTAGGAGGGATGATAATTGCAGGATAATATATTGGAAAGCTTACTTATAGATTGTCAGGAAATAATTAGATTAAAAAGTGAATCAGGTCAGGAAGAGAAAGTTGCTAGTTATATAAAAAATGTTATGGACCGCCTTGGTTTTGATAAAAGCTGGATAGATGATTATGGTAATGTCATAGGACAGATTACCGGTGAGGGTGAGCAATGTATCCTGTTGGAAGGACACATGGATACAGTTGGTGTGGAAAGACCAGAACTATGGAATTATGACCCTTATGGTGGTGAAATTGTAAATAATAAATTATATGGCCGGGGAGCAAGTGATATGAAAGCAGCATTGATGGCAATGGTCTATGCTGCAGCGGCTTTTATTGAAAATAAAGATAAATTAAAAGGTAATATTGTAGTTGCCGGTATTGTCTTTGAAGAGGTCTTTGAAGGGGTCGCCCAGGGGAAAATTTTAGATAAGATAGAGCCGGGCTTGGTTGTTATTGGTGAGGCCAGTCGTTTGCAACTATGTATCGGTCAGAGGGGGCGGGCCGAGATAAAGGTAACGACTTTTGGTAAAAACGCCCATTCTTCCGGCCCTGATGCAGGTATTAATGCTGTTAGTAAAATGATGAGTCTTTTGCAGGAAATAGAGAAAATCAAATTACCTGTCGATGACTTTTTGGGTCCGGCTATTATGGTTTTAACTGATATCAAATCAGCCCCCTATCCAGGCAAATCTGTAATACCGGACCGCTGTACTGTAACCTTTGACCGTAGATTGCTGCCTGGTGAAACAGAAGAAACGGTTCTCAAACCAGTTGAGGATATTTTTGAGGTTTTGCAAGAGCAGGATAAGGATTTTCAAGCAGAGGTTGAAATTGTAGAAGCCGAAGCGGAATGTTATACTGCTAAGGTGATTGGGGGCAAGAGGTTTTTTCCTGGCTGGTTATTTAAAGAGGAAGATACTTTTGTTAGAAAGGCTCATCAGGAGTTAATTTCTGCTGGATTTGATGGTCAGCTTTCCCACTATTCATTCTGTACAGATGGCAGTCAATCTGCTGGAATCAGGGGAATACCTACCCTGGGGTTTGGCCCTTCTCTGGAGGAACTGGCCCATGTAGTAGATGAGTATATTGAAACTGAACAAATATATCAGGCCTACCGGGGCTATCAAGCTATTATAAGGTCTTTCTTTAGGGAAGGTGAGAGCTAATGCTCATTAAAAATGCTTTGCTTATTGATGGTACTGGAAAAGAAAGATTTAAGGCGGATCTCTTAATTGAAAAAGATGGAATTAAAGAAATTAAAAAAGAGATTAGTACTAATGATAAAACAATAATTAATGCTGAAGGGTATATTGTGTGCCCTGGTTTTATTGATACACACAGTCATTCTGACTTGAAGTTATTTGATGATCCCTATGTTGAACCTAAAATTAGACAGGGTATTACTACAGAAATACTTGGTCAGGATGGTGTTTCTGTTGCTCCTCTGCTCCCTGAATATCTTGGTGTCTGGCAGAAAAATCTTGCTGGCTTAGATGGGGTTATTAAAAGTATGGATTGGGAGTGGCAGACAGTAGCTGATTACTTTCACTTACTGGCAAAGAAAAAAATTGCCCCCAATATTGCCTATCTTGTCCCACATGGTAATGTAAGAATGGAAGTTATGGGATTAGAAAATAGAAAAGCCACCTTAGCAGAACTTGAAGATATGAAAGTAGTTATCAGAAGAGAGATGGAAGCTGGTGCTATAGGTTTTTCTACTGGTTTAATCTATCCCCCCTGTGCATATGCTGATACAGAGGAATTGCTTGCATTGTGTAAGGTAGTTAAGGACTGTGATGGGGTGTTTGTTGTCCATCAGAGGAGTGAGGCTGATCAGATAATTGATTCAATGAAGGAGATTATTTTAATTGCTAAAAAAACTGGTGTTAAGATACATTTTTCTCATTTTAAAATATGTGGACGAAATAACTGGAATAAGATCGACCAGGTAGAAGAATTATTGGATGAAGCAGGTAAATATACCCAGGTATCTTTTGATCAATATCCCTATATTGCGGGAAGTACTATGTTATCAGTAATATTACCACCATGGGTACATGATGGTGGAACAGAAATAGCTATTGAAAGATTAAAAGATGAATCTGTCAGGAAAAGAATTATTAGTGATATTGAGAATGGTCTTCCTGGCTGGGATAATTTTATAGAATTTGCTGGTTTTGATGGTATTTACATTACTGATACTAGAACTGAAAAGAATAGTAAATATATCGGAAAAAATTTATTAGAAATAGCTGAGCTTAGAAAGCAGAAGCCTTTTGAAGCTGTTTTTGATTTTTTGATAGAAGAAGAAATTGCTGTGGGAATGTATGATTATTATGGTAGGGAAGAAGATGTTGTAAGATTAATGTGCCGGCCTGAGCAAAATGTCTGTACAGATGGTCTGTTAGGTGGTAAACCCCATCCCCGTGTTTATGGGACATATCCCAGAATTTTGGGGAGATATGTTCGGGAGAAAGGGGTGATAAGCCTGGAGAAAGCTATTTATAAAATGTCCTGTAAACCAGCCCAGGTCTTTAATCTCAAGGATAGAGGGCTTATAGAGGAAGGTAAAAAAGCTGATTTGCTTATTTTTGATGAAAATAAAATAATAGATAAAGCTACCTTTACAGAGCCCTGCCAGTTTCCAGAAGGAATCCAGTTTGTAATAGTAAACGGACAAATTGTGATTTCTAAGGGAATTAAACATAATATTAGGCCGGGTGAAATAATAAAAAGGGGTTGAGATGATAGAAAATGAGCAATAAAGGAGATCTAAAAATAATATATAATAAAAACAATGATAATAAAGCCCTGGAAGAGTTGGAGTATTTTTCCGGGGATATTATTAAAGAAGTAAGGAATTTTCATAATAGTTTTAGTGAATATAAAATTACACCACTTCATGACCTACAAGCACTTGCCAGAGAGTACAATGTTAATAAAATATGGATTAAGGATGAGTCCTACCGTTTTGGACTGAATGCTTTTAAGGTCCTTGGGGGTAGTTATGCTATAGCCAAATACTTGAGTAAAATTACTGGGACAGGAAAATTATCTTTTGATAGTTTAAATAAAGCGCTTAGTGCTAAGGATATTAGCTTTATTACTGCTACAGATGGTAATCATGGTAGAGGAGTTGCCTGGACAGCAAATAGGTTGGGATATAAAGCTGTTGTTTTTATGCCGGAAGGTTCAGCTGAAGATAGAATAAGTAATATAAGAAGAGAAGGGGCAGAGGTAATCGTTACAGATAAAAATTATGATGATACTGTTCAACTTGCTCAGGAATATGCTAAAGTCAGTGGTGGTATTATAGTACAGGACACAGCCTGGGAAGGGTATGAAGAAATACCTCTCTGGATCATGCAGGGATATGCTACAATTATTGATGAAGCCCTGGAACAGGTTCAAAGTAAACCAACACATATATTTTTACAGGCGGGAGTGGGTTCTTTTGCAGCTTCCATTCAGGCCAGTTTAATAGTACGATTTGGTGATGAAGCACCGAAAGTTATTATTGTTGAACCTCATAATGCTAATTGTATCTATAAATCTGCCCAGTATAATAAGGAAAAGGCCCAAACTGTAAGTGGTAGTTTAAGTACAATTATGGCTGGTTTATCCTGTGGCACACCAAACCCAATAGCCTGGAAGATTCTCAGAAGGTATTCTACTGCTTTTGTTTCCTGCCCTGATTATTTTGCTGCCAGAGGCATGAGAATCCTGGCCTCACCTACAGGTGATGATCAAGCAGTTATTTCAGGAGAATCAGCAGCAGTTGGTCCAGGTCTATTGAGTCTGATAATTGATCATCAAGAATATGGGGATATCCTTGATAATTTAGGTATAAATAGTGATAGTAAAATATTATTTATAAGCACCGAAGGGGATACAGATCCCCTTATGTATAAAAAGATTGTATGGGATGGTTTATACCCGGTGCTGTAAACCCTGGTATTGAGGTAAAGCTGGTCATTAAACATAAAATTTCACAGTTTTTTAATATCTTTAGAAATAAAAACAGAACATAAGTTTACGAGTTTAGCTTTATCTGTCATTTAAAAATCCCCCAGAAAGATTAGCAGAATATCAGATAAAAAAAGGAACTGCCTCATTTTGAGACAGTTCCTTAGAATCATTTTGGAATATCTGAATCATCAGAATTATCATCATTCTCTACTTCTACTTCTTTATCTTTACATACCTCCTCCTCAACTTCTTTTTTTTCCCACCTTTTTTCAATTTCATTCCATACCATGATACTAGTGTGAATGTCAAGTAAAACTTTACGAATTTTGATTGATAAGATTTTACACCTAAGAATTACCAAAAATGGATTCTCTGTGTTTCAGTCTGTAGCTATCACCAGCTAAATTGATTACCTCACACTTATGAACTATCCTATCTAATATTGCTATTGTGATTGCCGGATCTCCAAGTAATTCACCCCAATCTTTTGGGCCTTTATTGGAGGTAATAATTATTGATGTTTGCCCATAAAGCTTATTAATCAACTGGAAGAACAGATTAGCTTCAGTCTTTTCCATAGCCATAAACATTAAATCATCAATTATTAGTAAATCCGTTTTAATGATTCTTTTTATCTTTGTTTCAGAGGTTTTAACAATTTCCTGGGTCTTTAGCCCACTGAATTAGGTCACTCATTTGAGAGAAGATAACTTTATATCCATTGTTAATAGCATGTATCCCCAGTCCTATAACTAGATGAGTCTTACCAACACCAGGCGGGCCGAGCAAGACCATGTTGTAGCCCTGCTCTAGCCAGGTTAATTCTTTAAGTTGATTAAGCTGTCTGGTACTTAGTGACTGCTGCTCAGCTATATTAAACTCATTAAGGATTTTATACTCAGGAAACATAGCCTGTTTTAGTCTTGTTTCCAGTCTTTTTTGTTCTTTTACTTCAATCTCCTGACTCAACAGATCCTCCAGGAATTGTTCATAAGAATATGAGTGTTCTAATGATGTACTCAAGAGGTTATCCAGCACTTCAGCTGAGTGGTGCATTTTAACTGTTTTTAACATATCTTTGATACTCTCTATATTGGTTGTCATGGTATTTCTCCTTATTCATTAAATATCTTAGAGTATTCAGCAATATCTCTAACCTGTGGTTTAGCTTTTATCTTATCAATACTGCTGGGGGAAAGGGGTACTACATCTATTTCCAGAGGTTTAGCTTCAGTAGTAACCACCTTACCATAATGGTTAACAGCATCTCTAAAATCAACAGCACTGTAGAGTTTATTCTTTAGGCAGAAGTCCAGAGCTTTATTAATAGTTTCCTGACTACTATTAGTCAGTGAACTTTGTATTAAAAGAAGCTGGTCTCTTATGTATCTTGGTTTATCTTCTTTAATCAGATTAAGAAAACTACAAACTTTCTCCTGTTCCTGGAAAGAAGAGATAATTTCCTTCATAAGCCCTGGTATCTTTTTGGATTTGTTTCTTTTATGATCGTTGTTTTGTATTAGATTACCTTTATCTCCCGGAATATCATGTCTCGCCAGTTCTATATCTGTTTCAAGAGCAAGGATGATATATTGGTTATTACCAGTCTTTACAACTTTGACATTGGTCTCAGGCCCTTTATATGTACCCAGTGGCACAGAATATCTATTGCCTTTGATGAGAACAGTATTGTCTTTTCTAACCCGATAGGTTATACTTAAAGTAGGTGATTTAGTTTTTATTTTTTCTAATATCGGCCTTAAGTATTTTCGTTCTTCGTCAAATACTTGAGCCGGTATTTTTTTTGTTGTACCATGAATTTTACTATTCGCCCTTCTCTTAAGCCAGGCCAGACAGTCTTCATTCCAGCGTTCAAGGTTGTAGAAGACACGATTATGGGCAAAATTATTCTTTACATATCCAACTACATTTTCAATTTTGCCTTTTGATTCAGGATCGCCTTTGCGACACATATGCACTCTATATTTTCTGTTTTTGAGATAGGCTGAAAAATCATGAGTATATATTAACTCGCCATGGTTCTCACTAACAAGGATGAGATGATCCTGATCATAGACTATTTCTTCAGGTAAACCACCATAATATTCAAAGGCATCTTCATGAATTTTAATGATATCAGTGGTGGTAAAGGGCCTGTCCTGCCATTGATAATACTTATGGCGAGAATGAGCTAAGACAAAACACATTACATAGAGTTTAATTTCATCGTTGTTAGAGTTCAAAACTCTTTTTTCACCGAAATCAACCTGCATTTGTTTACCCATTGGTGGGTCTGATACGGCTTGATATTGTCTTGGATTCATGCTTTTAGGTATGTTATGCTCCTTTCGTAAGTCATGGACATATTTCCTGAGAGTGCTTTCTGCAAAATTAATCTCTGATTTATATTTTTCCTGTAATCTATCATATATTTGAGCTGCAGATAAGTCAGGGAATTCTCTTAGCCAGCTTAAAATTAGATCTTTATATACATCAGCTTTTTTCTTTCGGATTTGCATACCATTTAATCTTTCTTCAAATTCATCTGGAGTTAGATTTAGATATTCATACAGGGTAGGACGACTAATACCGAGATGTCTAGCAATCTGTGATTTATTCAGCCCAATTTCCAGTAGTTCCTGTAATCTTGTGTACATTTTCCAACCTGCTTCTTTTTTCAATATTTCTGCTCCTTTCAGTATAATATCTTAAGATATTATACAAGAAAATCGCAGATGTTGTTTGGATAAAAACCTCCAATATCTAGAATTATTGCCAGTGTAAAATATGCTAATTTACATTTTCAAGCAAAAAGTGTAAAGTCTTATATATCATTTTCTGTTAACTTTATTTTATCATTCACAACTAGTTGTAATAACTGCACAAATAGTCATAATGATTGTACATATCTCACGTTTTTCATTAGTTTGTTGTTCAAACTTTTCACGAGTTAATTTTGTAGCTTGATTACTTGTTAAAAACCATTTTTCTTGTTCTGATTCTGAAAGTTTTAATATTTCTTTAAGAAAATTCCTTGCGTATAAAGATTTTGTTGTTTTTATTTTTTCTTCTAAAGCCTCTTGTAAACCAATTACAGATTGTTTCACTATATAACTATTCATTGACAAACCCCCTTTACTTGTTTTTAACCATATTATAACAATTGTTCAGAAAAATAGCAAAATGTATGATAACTTAGTTTTAGTTAATAACATTTCTATGAAAGATACGGTTTCTGTCAAAAATCTGTGTGGATTAGAGATTGAACTTGCTTATTTTTTCAAGAAATAAATAGCTAATTATATTTGACAAAATAGCTAATAAAGAATATAATTATAGGTATTAGAGTAGTGAGGTGTTAAATATGCGGGTGAATAGTACCGATTTGCAAAATGCTTTCGGCAAGTACCTGTCTCTGGTAGAGAAAGAAGATATTATTGTCATCAAGAACGGGAAAACTGTTGCCAGACTCAGTCATTATCTTGAACCAGAAAACTTTTTTATCCATGAAGGAGTAGAGGAATATAAAACCAGAAGAATTAGCTATCAGGAATATCTTTCTTTAGCTGATTCATCAGATCAAAGATATGAACTGATCAGTGGTGAGGTTTACCTAATGGTTTCCCCTTCTTTTAATCACCAGCTGGTAGTCAATGAAATATCTGGACAGTTTTATAATTATTTTAGAGATAAATCTTGCTGTTCTTTAACTGCTCCGCTGGATGTCAGGCTTTGCGGGTTTGCGCTTAAGTTTGAAGAAGACCCTAATGTTGTCCAACCAGATGTATTGGTGATCTGTGATGAAGATAAAGTTAGTGAGGATAATAAATATGAAGGTGTGCCGACTTTGATTGTAGAAGTATTATCACCTTCTACCAGGGGTAAAGATATGATTACAAAACTAAATCTTTATATGAAGAGTGGTATTTCAGAATACTGGGTTGTTGATCTGGAGGAGAAAAAAATAAATCAGTATTCTTTTACCGGGGAAAGGGATTTAGACAAGATGATATCACTTAAAGAGGATGATATCATAGAATCTATTTACTTCGAAGACTTAAAAATAGCGCTAGCTGATATTTTTAAGGGAATAAATAATTAATAAATATTACAGGAAACTTCTTGTTAATAAAGAATTATATAGATAAAAATTCTATGCATATTTTAACTTCAATATGGGTTAAGGAGGATTAGCATGGATATTAATGAAATAAGAGGAATTTTAAATGAATTGAGTGATGAAAAATATAAAAAAAATGTAATTCGTTTGGGAATACCGAAAGATAAAGCTTTAGGTGTTCGGACAGGTGATATAAGAAAATTGGCCAGAAAAATTCGCACAAATCACAAGTTGGCCTGGGAACTTTGGCAAAGTGGAGTACATGAGGAGAAAATCTTAGCGGTTTTATTATTTGATAAAAAGGATATTACATATCAAGAAATAGAAAGTTTAATGCATGATGTAAACTCATGGGATTTATGTGACCATATTTGTAAAAATTTGATTATCAAAACGAGTTTTGCAGCAGATATCATAAAAAGTTGGAGTAAACAATCATCATTATATTTTAGGCGTGCGGCATTTGTTCTTATGACAGCCGAAATGGTTAAAAAAAGAGAAAAAATTGAGCCAGAGCAAGTAGAATTATATATAGAAAAAATTAAAGAATGTGCTAATGATACTAGACCACATGTTAGAAAAGCAATATCCTGGGCACTTAGAGAAATTGGGAAAATAAATTATGATTATCAGGAAAAAGCGATTTTAGTTGCTTACGAATTAATTGAAGAGGGAAAAGCCAGTGCCTGGGTGGGAAAGAATGCACTCAAAGAACTGGAAACCCTGGTTAAAGTGGATGAAAGAGGGAGATTATTGTCATCCGATTCCAAAATGGGAAGAAAGTATAAATGAAAAAGTAATCTTGTCAGTGGCAGTATTATGCCATTTAGATTGGTAATTGGTATTAGAACCAAGTAAAGATTGTAATTCAAAAGAAAGAGGTGCCTTATGAGCCATAAACAAAATAAATTAGAAAATCCAGAAAGATTAGCAGAATTAAGCCCCCAAGAAACGTTAAAAAAAATAGGTATACATGAGAATGATGTTATCTGCGACATTGGGGCAGGTAGTGGTGTTTTTGCAATCCCTGCAGCAAAAATAACTAATAATACAGTTTATGCTTTAGATATAAATAACGAATTATTAGAAATTATAAAGGAAAAAGCCCAAAAAGAAGAGTTGTCTAATATTAAAACAATGAAGGTAACAGGAGACCATTATGATATTGAAGCAGATACAGTGGATTGTGTGATTTTAGCTACTGTATTACATGAAATTGAAAACAAAGATCTTATACTTACTGAAATCAAAAGAATTATAAAGAGCAGAGGTAAGCTTGCAATCATAGAGTTTCAAAAACAACAGACGCCAATGGGACCGCCTGTTTCGCATCGTATTGGTAGAGATGAAGTTATTAGACATTGCCGTAGTTTTGGGTTTAGTCAGATAAACGAATTTTATTTAGGTGATAATTTTTATTGTATAGTGTGTAATGCCTAATATTCCAAAATCATAAAGAAATAATTTTATTTGTCCTGCAGATAATCTGAATTCTCAAAATAAGTCTGCTTATCATAGATCTTTCCAATGCATTAACCTACCATCAATATCTTTGATGACAAATTCATAGCTGCCATAATCTGTTTTTTGTGGTTTGGATATTATATTTACATCATTAGCAAGGAATTCTTGATAAAGCAGTTTAAAGTTAGTCTTATGCTCTCCGCAGACCTTTCAATAATAGTGTGTTGATATGAGATTTTATTATCAGAAAGTCTAAGGTAATAAAGACAATAGAGGAGATTTTAAGTAAGTATGAGCCAATAGAGTTAAAAAATAAAATCAATTAGTTTGTTAAATACCATCCAGCAGAAATATTATCTAGTTTCATTTTACAATAGAGTTATTTTGTTCCTGAAATTTTTAATGTTTAAAGCTTTATTTTATTGGGATATGATTAATTGTACCATGGCTTTAAAAGTATAGTATTAAATAGTAGTAAAACGTACAACTTTACTTATTTATTCAAAAATTAATAGAAAAAATTAATATTACTTCTAAAAGTTGGTGATTAATTTGAAAAAAATTTTTAATACTATAACAAAAATACTAATAATTTTGTTATTCATTTATATATGGAGACTAGTTCAGATTAAAGGATTAAGTGTAAATAAATTCTATATTTATCTATATTTGCTTCTTGTTATATGTAGTTTAATATCAGATAGATATTTTTATACGGGACAAAAAACTGAAAATAAAAAAGAGCATGAAATAACAAGTTATTATTTATCATTAACTTGGTTTGCCACATTGATAATTCCAATATTAGAATATATTTATATAATGAGATACAATCTCTTTTTAACAATATTGGGAACTGTATTAATAGTATCTGGAACAATAATAAGAGGGATAGGAATTAAAGCACTAGGTAAGTTTTTTTCAAGAGATGTGGAAAATTGGGAAAACCAAAGAATAATTAAAACAGGAATTTATAAATATATTCGGCATCCAGCTTATGCAGGTAATATTTTGCAAATTATTGGATTTCCTTTAGTCTTGAATTCATATTTTAGTTTAATTTTATCATTGATAACAATAAGCGGGTTTCTATGGAGAATAAAAGTAGAGGAAGAATTTCTCATGAAAAAATTTCCTGAATATAAAAAGTATATTAAGGAGACAAAGAGAATAATACCCAAAATATGGTGATTATTTTAATTTGTGCAACAGTAGACAGTGTAGAATTCTTATTTTCAATCTTGTACCGCTCTGCTGTACGTGGGCGTAAAGGAATCAGTATGATGTGAATTAGTGTGATAGATTGCTAGTAAAATATTACAATATAATAATTCAGTCAAAGGATATCTTCACGAAATACGTAAAGATAGTAGTTATATGACATGCCTAACTTAATAAGAAACGTAAATGAAGCAAAAAATTATAACCTAGCAATTCAGGTCAAGAATTTACCATGTTAAATGTGTTATCCTTTTTATAGGAGGTGAAAACATGGAGAGATGGGAAAAAATTGATGCAGTTCAACGTATGCAAGATTATATAGAGGAACATATTAGAGAACCAATTACTTTACATCAGCTAGCCCGGGCAGCTGGTTATTCTCCCTGGCATTCTGGGAGAATTTTTAAAGAACTAATTGGAAAAACTCCTTTTGAATATATTAGAAAATTTCGTCTTTCTCGAGCTGTTGTTAAACTCAGAGATGAAGACCAAAAAATAATAGATGTAGCATTTGATTTTATTTTTGATTCACATGAGGGCTTTACCAGGGCATTTTCTAAACAATTTGGTATGAGTCCTAATTATTATTCACAAAACACACCACCAATAAAACTATTCTTACCCCACCGTATCCGTGAATATTACCTTACTTTACAAAAAGGAGAGAATAACATGAGTAAAAAGTCTAATGTTAATACTGTCTTTGTTCAGGTTGTTGATCGACCAGCTAGAAAATTAATATTAAAATGGGGAACTGAAGCGACTCATTACTTTGAGTATTGTGATGAAGTTGGTTGTGATGTTTGGGGAATCTTAACTAGCATAAAAGAAGCTATATATGAACCAATTGGCATGTGGATGCCCGAAAACCTTCGTAAAGAAGATACATCAAAATATGCTCAGGGAGTGGAAATTCCTGTTAATTATTCTGGTGAAGTACCAGATGGATTTAATATTATTGATCTTCCTCCATGTAAAATGATGATTTTTCAAGGCGAGCCTTATGAAGATGAAAATTTTCAAGAAGCGATTGGTTCATTATGGGAAGTAATGAAAAAATATAATCCTGAATTGTATGGTTTTAAATGGGCTGACAAAGATGGACCAAGATTCCAACTGGAGCCTAAGGGGTATAGAGGCTATATTGAAGGTAGACCAGTTAGGGAAATAAATAAAAACATTTTAAAATAACAACAATATTGAAAACAAAGGGTATTGCTAATTAAATATCTTAAATGAGGCACGTCATATAACAATATATTTCCGGTTTTGTTCCTTTGTCTCTACACCCAAATCTAGCAACCCGAGAAGCTGCTGGTGATGATTATAACTTGATGTTTGATGCCTGGATGGGCTGGGATGTTTCCTATACACTGCGGATGATAAAATCAATTGAAAAATATCAACCTCTCTGGCTAGAAGAACCCCTGATGGGTGATAAGCTTGACCAGTTGAAGGAAATAACCGCTAATTGCAGTGTAGATATAGCTGGTGGTGACCATGAGTATACCCGCTGGGGGTTTCAGGAGATAATGAAAAAAGGTGCTTTAAATATTATTCAGCCGGATACGATGTGGGCAGGTGGGATACTGAAATGATGAATATCTGTTCACTGGCTTCTGTATATGATATACCTCGTATACCACATGGTGAATCTTTTGCTGCTAACATTCATGTAACTGCTGACCAATCCCAGGCCCTGATTCCGTTAGTAGAATATCTGGTCAAATGGAATAAAGGATGGCAGTTTTTTTGAAAGAGCCAGTTACTGCTGAAAATGGTTTTGTTGAACTTGACCGCAGGCCTGGTCTGGGTTTAGTTATAGATGATGCAAAGGTTGAAAATGAGGTAAGATTAAAGTATTAGTAAAAAAACTATATATATTTATAAAATAATAAATTGTTAATGGTCTCTGCTTTTTGGCCGCAGCCAGCAGGTTAAAGTAAGTCTGGAGGATATTGAAGAGGAGCGGAAAAGGAATAAGCGAGAAAAGTATAAATTACTTTAGATTTATTGTATATCAATTATAAATTAAATTATTTGAGAGTTACTTGGTACTTTTAATTGAAGTATATTAAAAACAATTAAATACACAATTCTAGATATTTATATGATATCTGGTAAATTTATATTTTCTTTTTTTGAGAAGACCTGCAGTTGACCTGTTGAGTCTACTTCTGCTAAAAGTACTTCGTCTATTTTATTTACACCAAAAGCCATCAGTTGATTTTTAAGCCACTCTTGATCTTTTTTTAAACGACTCCAATTATTTTCTATCAGCTCACCATCTATAACAACTGGAAAACTTATCTTTACAGGTCTACTTGTTATCCCAAGTTCTTTAGGTTGAACAGGTCTAGCATCAGATTTAGGTATTACTGATATCTTTCCGCTAGGTTCTATTATAACAATTTCAATATCTGATAAATTTTGATATCCCTGTGACCGCAGTTCAGATTTTAGTAAGGAAATATTCATTCTAACTTTTTTAAGGTTACTTTCTAATATTTTCCCTTTTGCAAGCAGAAGAACAGGTTTGGAATCTAGATTATAAAAATACTTATTTAGAGACAGATACCCAACAATTAATGTAATGATTACAATAGTAGAAACACCTATTGTTGCTTTAGAAGTTACTTTATATACAAGTGGTTCAGCCGCTATATTACCTAGAATAAATATAGCAGCAAGATCATATGAGGTCATCTCAGCTATAGATTTTTTACCAATAATCCTCATTGCTGACCAGGTAATTATAAACATTATTAAACATCTCAGGATATAGATTATTATTTCCATTTAGTTCCCCCATTATGGTTCTGGTACAATTTTAGTGTAGTTGTTCCAGAGGTTATGTATAACAAGTAAGTCAGATAAAACCATTCCTTTATCTTCTGCCTCAATTCCAGCAGCAATTTTATCAATTGTATTATCAAGGGTTAAATACTCTTCAGATGCGAAATTAAGTAGTAATAAACCTTTTGAGTGGTGCCAGTCATTTTTTAGCAGTTCACTATTTTCTTTAGCCTGCTGCCAGTCCCCGCTTTGTATATTTTGCTCTATTTTTAAAAGATGGATTAAAACTCTACCTGAATAAGTGTGGTTACGATAAAGAAAGTACCCAGTAAAAATTATTAAAATTAGTAGAATCAAAAATATATCAATAAACTTATTCCTCAAAAGTATCACCTCAGAAAGCATAAAACGCTTAGTCATTATATTGGGGTTCTTCACGTTTAATGTATTCAAGTCTTGAATTTAAAGTCTCCATTATTTCCTGTTGAGACGAAGCCAATTTTTTAAACATTTGTTGAGCGTTTTTATCATCAGTTGCCAGAGAATAGGATTTTAAATCAGCTAAAACTGATTCTGCATTTGTTACTGTTTTCTCCAGTTGGCTTTTTACAGTCATATTTTTCTCCTTAATTAATATTTTTCTTAGAAATTAATTCAATTTATTTCTATATGATAACAGATCTAATTTTTCTTAAATAATGCTATAAAAAAAGTAAGATAATAGGGGAAAAGGTAGTGCAGGGATCTATAATTCCTGCACCACATCTTGAAATAGATTTTTTTTATTGGCCATAATCATTCCCTGAGGAATACGATGCTACATATTTATTTGCACCAGCTTGTTGTTGCATTGTAGGTTTGTTTTCACTTAATCCTGAGATTGGATTTATGTTATCTTGATTGCTTGTTCCCTGGTTTGTATAGCTACTTGCATTCTGAAATTGGTTTGGATTATATTGACTGCGGCTGTACTGAGTAGTACCATATTGTGTACTAAATTGGTTCTGCTGCATTCCTTGATTGCCCATACTCTGTATAATTTGTTCAGAAGTAACTAATCTCTGGTTAATCTGGTTTAGTGTATTATTAAGTTCCTGTCTGACCTGTCTTAAATTATTCTGTATTTGCATCAACTGATCCATAATATTCACCCCCTTAACATGTATTATTTTTATTATGTACTACAAAGATACAGAATATAAGGCTTGATATAAACTTCATGTAAATAAACTTGCTACTGATTAATATTACGAGAAAGTAACAAGATTATACAGAAGTAACTCCAAAATGTCCAGTTATGCTACTTTTTCCAAAAAGAGAAAAATCATTTAACATAGATAATTTAATCGAACAGTTAAAAGATAATAGGAGTATTATAGCTCATCAATTTCAAGCAGATCATGGATTTAGTGACCCTTATTCAGATAAATATAACAAAGATTCAGCAAAAAAAGCAGAACAAAAAATGATTAAATTTATACAAAATTATATTAATTAATAAAGCAGATATTTATTATAACTTATGTAGTACATGTAGACAATGTATTTCCATATGTAATGTAGAAAAAGAATGGGGTCAGGGTTGAAAAGTTGGTGTGACTGAGCAAGGTTATATAGTTTAGTAGGTGGAAATCCTACCTGAATAAGATTAGAGCCAAATCAGTAGTGAGTCTTGGAGTTTATAAAGTAATTTATAAATTTAAGCGTAGACAACGAGGTAATAGGCCTGAAAGTGATTGAGCCCCGAAACCAACCCAGAGATGGGAAATGGAAAGATTTTGTACCATTTTCTCATGTTGATTTAATTGACCGCTTGAAAACTACTGGATTTAAGATATTCAATAATAATTATAATATAAATAATGACTTTTATTATATTGTAGCTGAGAAGTAGGCACGGGGAAACATCAGATAACATGAGATTTAAGATTCCGCTACGCTGCATCCAAATTTATGAACCTAAGCCAAGTCTGGCTAAGGTTCATAAACTTCTTAAATCTCAGGAACGTTAGCACGCCAAGCAAGTTTGATATATCTTACAGAGTGAAACTAGAAGAAAAAGATTCAACGCAAATTAACCCGATGGTAAGGGCGAAATAAAGAGCCAGACAGAATATCCACTACAACTACCTCACTGTCTACTGGAATAAAGTCGTTAATGAACTTTTATCTAACTAGTCTTTGTCGGGCAAGACCTAACCCGTCATCCGTATCGAGTGTTGCGCCGAAATAGGTAACTATTATTCTAAGTAAGTGATTTGTCCTGGTATGAATACAGTTGAAAAGGAGAGATTTTTTTACGGGTGGTCAAGTGCTTAAGACCACAAATTAGGTATTCCTGGAAATTGCTACTAAGATAGTAACTATCATGTTATTAGAAAACTGGAGTCGGTCAGAGGGTGATGTTTACTATTTAGGGTATGGAATCTCTGAAGATAAAACCAAATATTTACAATTAGCACATAGTACAATACAATTAAGACTGAGGTATTTATTAATGATATGGATTTCTTTTTTATGCCTTGTGATAGGAATTTTTATAGGGTGTTCGCAATTTTACTCTAAGTATTTACAAAAAAATTGATATAATTACTAATATAGCATTAGTAGTGCTTGTGATTACGATTGGAATAAAAGTCGGTATAAACTATTCAGTTATGTTAAATTTAGACTCAATAGGTTTAAATTGTTTTCTTATATCTTTGTGTGCTATAGCTTTCAGTATCTTGTTTACGGTAATTGTAGAAAAAACGTTACTTCCATTGGAAGAACTAAGGGAAAAAATCTTATTAAAAGATATTCAAAAAAACAGTGAAATTGATATTTTACAAGAAAAAGAAAAAAGAAAATCTCCATTGGTTTGGGTTATGCCTTTAAGCATTGTTATAGGTGTAATATTTGGTTATTTTGTTATACTATATAAACTGTCTTTTATATTTGATTATTTGCTAATGGGGTCTCTAGTCATACTTTACCTTAGTGTTGGTATAAGTTTTGGTTCCAACAGTAAAGTGTTTAAATATATTAAGATAATTGGCTTTAGAGTAATTTATTTATCAGTAGCTATATTTTCCGGAAGTTTTGTCAGTGGTTTGACAGTGGGGGTCTTGCTTGATATGCCATTATATATACCTACAATGTCGGCGAGTGGAATGAGCTATTATAGTTTGACTGGAGCATATATGACACAGGTTTACGGAATAGAAGCCGGGACTTACGGATTTATTGTGAATGTAATGCGGGAGTTTTTTACAGTATTGCTCTTACCAGTGCTATTAAAAATCAGTACTGGTAGTCCTATAGCAGGTGGTGCTGGCTGGCAATATGGATACCATGTTTGTGCCTGTAACGAGATTTGTAGGAATTGAATTGGGGTTGGTTACTCTAATCACGGAACTTATATTAACGGTTACTGTTCCTGTGATATTACCTGTTTTATATGGTTTGTTTTAACTTCTGAATTGGGGTACTAAAGGAATCCACCCTTTAACTTTACCATATTTTATTACATTATTTATTACATCCATCTCTTCAAATATAAAAGCTTTTATCATTTCACGGATCTCTTGATTTATTGACAGTTCCTGCACAGCAACCCCTTCTAAAGTAACAGCATCTATGATAGATATTAATAATTCTTTAAAAATGTATTCATCACTAAACCTTTCTTTAGTTTCTGGAGTAGCAATACTCTTTGCATATTGTTCTGGTAAATTAACACCAAAGGTCAGGAGTATTTTTTCCAATGTAGTGGTCTGCTTTTCCAAAATATTAATACCTGTCTCTAATAATATCTGAAAATCTTTATCAATAACATTGCTAATATAATATTTTGTTTTGTGTTTACTTAAATATCTATTATCTAAAAGCCCCCATAAATGCCAGACTTCATTAGTAGCAATTCTTTTTTCTGCATTTTTTAGACTTTTATATAATGGTGGTTCCTGTAACCAGCCCTTCTCAGTAATAAAATTAAGGTATTTATGATACATCTCAATATCCTGTTTAGCAATTTTATATAATAACTCCCTAATTGCATCATTTAAAACTGTATCTCTAATAGTGAGAAAGCATTTGCTGACAATAAGCTGTAAATCATTTAATATAAATTGTGCAGTGTGTTTATCAACTAACACTTCAGTATTACCTATTGCCTCTATGTCTTTTTTGCTTGGTTCAGGGCTATTGATAGAGTATTTTTTCAATTCTTTTTCCAGCATTTTGGCATGCTCTTGCAGGGTTTTATTTATGTTTTTTAATACTAGCTGGAAATCAACGTCATGGGTAAAATTACCCAATAAACTGATATGATTAATTACAACATATCTCAGGCGGGTCTTCTCCCAAAGCCGAAAAGCCTCTTCTGTACTTAACTGTGATTGTTTTCGATGTGTCTTAGGTCTCTTTTTTCTAAACAAGACTATAACATCTCCTTATGTGCTTATAAGATATTAATTAGTCTTAACAAATAACTTGGGAAAAATTCATGATTTAATAAACTGAAGAAAACAAAAATATGAATGTTAAAGGCATAAAATATGGTGAATAATTTAACACTAAATCTGTTATTATATTATTTATACATTATTATGAATAAAATCAAGGAGGCAATCGTGGAATTTTGGAAATCACAGGAAAATTTACTATATTATCAATGGATTGCTAGAGCTTTAGT
This sequence comes from Halocella sp. SP3-1, assembly GCF_003953885.1. Classification (GTDB taxonomy): domain Bacteria; phylum Bacillota; class Halanaerobiia; order Halanaerobiales; family DTU029; genus Iocasia; species Iocasia fonsfrigidae. The sequence continues at coordinate 1,765,444 of NZ_CP032760.1, forward strand.
GATGTTTTTCTGGTTAATATTAATGACAAAAATAACTGGTCAAAGACAGATTGGAAGGTTAACCTTACTCGATTTTATAATATCGATTACTATTGGCAGTATTACAGCGGGTTCATTAAATAATTCCAGGTCAAACCTAATAAGTGTTATGCTTACTATAGCTACTTTAACTGCTGTTGATGTTTTACTAAACTATATTTCTTTGAAAAATGCAAAAATTAGACGTATATTTCATGGTGAACCAATAATTTTGATTAAAAATGGAAAATTGCTTGAAGATACAATGCGCAAAGCCAAAATGAATGTAGATGATTTACTTATGGAATTACGCTTAAAAAAATTACCTGATCTGGCTGATACGGAATTTGCTGTTTTAGAACCAAATGGTAAGATAAGCGTTATACCAAAGTCACAGGCCCGTGCAGTTAAACCGAAGGATTTAAATATTAGTACTAAATATGAGGGATATCCTATAATGCTAATTGAGGATGGTAATGTACTGGAAGATAACTTAAAGGAAAATAATTTAGATAAGGAATGGCTTTATAAAGAGCTAAAGCGACATGGTCTGGATAATGAACAGAACGTTTTAGCAGCAATGTTAGATACACAGGGAAGATTTTTTGTTAGTAGAAATTAATAGTTTTTATTATAGGGATGGCTTATATTAATGCAAAAGTAACTTGACCTATCTAGCCCTTATGGGTAAAAATGGTATTGGCAAATCCCTTTTATTAAAAATTATACTTGGTAGAGAAGAACTTACTGCTGGAGAAATAATTCGTGCAACTGCTCTTGATATAGGCTATTTTTCTCAAAAACTGGTCAATCTTCATGATGATTAAATAGTAAATAAAATAGACAAGAGGAGTGGGATATGTTAAAATTCCTAAAAAAGTTATGACAATTGTTACAGGTGTAGCTGGATCGGGAAAAAGTACTTTGATTAATCAAGTATTCACCCGATATTTTCCGGAGTCAATAGTTATAGATCAGAAAGGAATACAGGGATCTAAACGTTCTAATATTGCTACCTATTCTGGTATTTTAGATTTTATAAGAAAATTATTTGTTTTAGTTTTAATTCAGAAGGTGCCTGTCCAGAATGTAATGGCCTGGGCAAAATATATACTGATATGGCTTTTATGGACACAGTTACAAATACATGTGAAGCATGCCAGGGAGATAGGTTTAATGAAGAGGCTATCCAGTATAAATACCAGGATAAAAATATTGCAGAAGTTTTAAAGATGATAGTTGATGAAGCGATAGTTTTTTTAGTCATGAAAAAATATTGTCTTCTTTAAAAGCTTTAAGTGATGTGGGGATAGGATATATTACTTTAGGTAAAACACTAGATACTTTATCAGGAGGGGAGTTGCAAAGAGTTAAGCTTGCAACTGAGCTGGAGAATAGTGGGAATATCTATGTATTAGATGAACTGACAACAGGACTACACATGTCAGATATAGAACAACTAAATCATATTTTTAATCGTCTAGTTGACCAGGGTAATACAGTAATTGTCATAGAACATAATCTGGATATCATAAGTAAAGCTGACTGGATTATAGATCTTGGCTAGGCGCAGGAGTATTACTTGACATCAATTCGGAACCATACGGGCTGGTGGTTGGTTCCAGTGGGGATATTTGGTTCTGAACAAAATTGGGCAGTTAATCTACTAAAGTTCTAGATTATGATATAAAGGGATGGACTAAATTTAGGGAAATATAAAATAATAAGAAGGAGAGGATATTATATGATTGGACCAGATAAAAGAAAGCTTTACCCAAATGAAAAGTTAAAGACGGTTTGTTATATAAGTAATTTACCTGATAGACCAAATGTTGAGATTGGAGAATACACCTATTATAGTGATAATAAAAAATCTCCAGAAAAATTTTATGACTATATAGAACATCACTATGAATTTCTAGGAGATAAGTTGATTATTGGGAAATTCTGTGCAATTGCTGAAGGTATAAAGTTTATTATGAATGGAGCAAACCATAAAATGGATGGAATTACAACCTATCCATTTAATATCTTTGCTGGAGGTTGGGAAGAATTTACCCCTACAGTAGAACAACTGCCTTTTAAGGGAGATACAGTGATAGGTAATGATGTATGGATAGGGCAAAATGTAACAATTATGCCAGGAATAGAGGTAGGTGATGGTGCTATAATAGCAGCAGGATCAATAGTAACAAAAGATGTCTCACCTTATACTATCGTTGGTGGTAATCCAGCCAGGGTGATTAAAAAGAGGTTTAGTGAGGAAACTATAGAAATTTTATTAGAATTAAAATGGTGGGACTGGGATATTGAGAAAATAAGCAGGAATATAAATTTTCTAACAAATATGGATATTGATGCACTGAAAGAGTTTTTAGATAAAGACAAAAAAGAGTAATTCAAAAAATCCCTTGACCTTAACGCAACGTAAAGGTGTATAGTTATATTACAGGAGGTGAGAAAAAGATGGAATATACAGTAAAGGAGCTTGCCGAACTATCAGGTATTACTTCACGGACAGTAAGATATTATGATGAGATTGATCTCCTTAAGCCGGCCAGGACTAACTCATCAGGATATCGTATCTATGGTCTAGAGGAAGTTGATAGATTACAGCAGATACTATTTTACAGAGAGCTCGATGTTGATCTGGATAGTATCAGGAAGATTATAAACTCACCTTCATTTGATGAAGTAAATGCTTTGAAGGAACATCGTGAGAAGCTATTTGAGAAGAAAGAGCAATTAGAATTATTAATTGTCAATCTTGACAGAACAATTACGTCAAAAGAAAGGGGTATTATTATGAATGACCAGGAAAAATTTGAAGGATTTAAAAAGAGATTAGTTGAAGATAATGAAAAAAAATATGGTAAGGAGATACGGGAAAAATATGGAGATGAGGCTGTAGAAAAATCAAATAAGAAGATAAAGGATATGATTCAGGAGGAATATGCTGAAGTTACTGAAATTGAAAAGAAACTTATGGAAATACTAAAGGCAGCACTTGAGACCGGGGATCCTGCTGGGGAATTGGCCCAGAAAGCAGCAGATCTTCACCGGCAGTGGATAAGTTTCTACTGGGACAGTTACAATAAGCAAGCCCATGCTGGAGTTGCTCAGATGTATGTTGCTGATGATAGATTCAAAGCATATTATGATAAGGAACAGCTAGGAACAGCAGAGTTTTTAAGAGATGCTATTCTGGTCTATACAGGCAGGAAAAATCAATAATGTTAATTGATATTAAGTAAAAGCGATTGGGAATCCCCAGCCGCTTTTTGTATGCCTGGCAGTCTATATAACTTAGGGATTAAATTCCAGTGGGGCTTCCCTTAATCTGGACTCAATAGTTCGGGAATTTCCCTTAATATTCTAAAGTAATGGTTAGCCTCACGCAGTACATGATCTGCTAAAAGGGGAGGAATAATGGATTTGATTTCACAGTCCAGTAAACCTTCTGTGGCAGCTCTTTTAAAACCCCTTATTTTGTCTGTAGTTGCCAGGCTTCTTCGAAGTATTTCTCTTTCAGCTTCTCTTATGCATCTTTCTACCAGTATTTCAAATCTTTCTGCAAACATCCTGGCAGTTTCCTTAAGATTTTTTTCTGTTGGATCTAGCATTCCATCAATAAACTGGGCATGTTCTCCCATAATGTTATTCCAGAAATTAAGCTTTACACATAGAGTTCTTTCCGGCATTCTTCTATTCTGAAGGTTTCTTAATGTTTCCTGGTAGTATTCTGTCTCCTGTGTAAGATGCTCTAACAGTTCATCATATAGAGTTATAAATATTTCACAACGTGACACTAGATTCATTAATCGTATTTGAAAGGCAATTACTTCTTCAAGGTAGTCTAATGTCCTGGCATTTAGATTCTGCACGTTGTTTTCCAGCTGTTTTGTATAGTAATAATTTCGAGAATTTAGTAATTCAAGTTCCTTTCTGGTAATTTCTGTATCAATATTGGCACCGGTTAACTGTGAAGTAAGTCTTTCTGTTCTTAAGGTATATGGAGTTACAAATTCATTTGAATTTAGGGCTGCTCTTGATAAGGAAATTCTTCTTGCATAGTTTACTGTTTCTGATAAAAGTAGTTCAAAATTTCTTTTTAATCTACTGGCTTCAGCTATATATTCAGCTTCAGGTGCTTGTAAATTGGTTTCGATAAAAAATAGGTGTTCCTTTATGATTCTTTGAAAGAAAAGATTTATTTCTAGAGAGTTTCTTATAAACTCATCTCTTGACAACAAAAAAATTCCTCCTTCCATATTATTGTCTGGTATATATTATTTTTTAAAAAGAAAAGTGTGTAATAATTATCTGTATAATTTATTATTAGTAAGAATGAATCAAAAAATATGGTTGTATAATTAAATGTTGTGAAGAAAAAACTGTAAATCAAAATAAAAAGGCATTTGCCTGACTCCGTTGAATTAAATAGTTGTGACTAAAATTCAAAAAAGGAGTCTAGCAAATGCAAAATAATCTTATCATAAAACTTCTTGATTTACCAGACTTAATTGCAACAGCCAATAGAACTTTATAATTGACAATTAAACAAGATATTGCTATAATTGTATTGTAGTAATAAATATAAACAAGGGAAGTGCTTTGATGCAAGTTGGTTTATTAATCTAGTAAATTAAATATTCTATTCTTTTTTAAGTTTTTAAAATCCCAGGGATTAGTGGGTTTATTTTTTAATACTTAAATTAAGACTTAAGAAAGTATAGTTTTAGATTAATAAACTCTTGTTTATAGATAGCTATATATTATATAGTACGTTATTTTTATGCTATGGGTTTATTAGCCCGTAGCATTTTTTATTAGTTCTATATAATAACCTCTTACTGTTTTTGAAAATAATTTTATTGGCTAAGAGGGATCTATTCTGGATGAATATCTAAGCCATGGGTTTATTTAGCCCATGGCTTTTGTGCTTTTTGCTTATAAATAAATCTTATTTTAATTAATTAAGGAGTGATGACTATGATTGTAAATCAAAGAGAAGTGACTGGTGAAATTGCGAGACAGTAATGGGTAAGTAGTGTTGAGTGAAAAATACAAGAGAGATGGACTTTCTAAGCATTTGTTGGAATAAAAAGGGAGGGAAATACATTGAGTTTAGCAGATTTAGGTTGGAATCAAGATTTTGAAAATAAATTCAATCAAATTAATAATAAAGGAGGTTATCAAGTAGCCAGAGTTGCTGTAGAGTATAAGGGGATTTATAAGCTATATACTGAAATAGGAGAAGTTTTAGGTGAGATAACAGGAAAGATGCGTTATAACAATAAATTTCCTGTAGTAGGTGATTGGGTAGTTGTCGATTTACAAATTGGAGGAGAGCGGGCTATAATTCATGATATTTTACCTAGAAAGAGTAAGTTCTCTAGAAATAGAGCGGGAAGTAAAGCTCAAGAGCAAATAGTAGCTTCTAATGTTGATACTGTTTTTATAGTTACTTCTTTAAATCAAGATTTTAATTTAAGGAGAATAGAGCGATATTTGACAATTACCTGGGATAGTGGCGCTAATCCTGTTGTAATTTTAAATAAGGCTGATTTATGTGATGATATTGAGGCTAGAAAGAGTGAAGTAGAAGCTATTGCTTTGGGAGTTCCGGTTTATGTAATTGTTGCTTTAGAAAATGAGGGTATTGTGCAATTGAAAAGATATTTTAAAAAAGGAGATACTGTTGCTTTATTAGGTTCTTCAGGAGTAGGTAAATCTACTTTGATTAATAGTGTACTCGGTAAGGAAAAGATGAAGGTTAATAATATTAGAAAAGATGATGGAAAGGGAAGACATACTACTACTCATCGGGAGATGATTCTTTTAGAAGAAGGTGGAATCATTATTGACACTCCAGGAATGAGAGAAATTCAATTATGGGATGTTTCTGAAGGATTGAGTGATAGTTTTACAGATATAGAAAAATTAGCTCAAGAATGTTATTTTAATGATTGTCAGCATGATTCTGAGCCCAGATGTGCAATTAAGAATGCTATTAAAGAAGGAATCATTACACAAAAAAGGTTTAATAGTTACAAGAAGCTTCAACGAGAAATGAAATATATGGAGATTAAGAAGGAACGAGGGGCTAATGCGGCAGAAAAATATAAATGGACGACACTTGGAAAATTATAAGTTAATAAAAATATTAAAATTGAATAACATTTTTTATTGAGAAAGAGGTATAGTGCCATTGTATTAGTTAAAAGCATTAAACTTTTAATGTGGAATTTTCAAAAAAATAATATACTAAGGAGAAAAAATATGGAAAATATATTAATTAGATTAGAAACTCAGGAAGATTATAGCGAAACAGAAAATATGATTAGAGAAGCATTTTGGGATGTTTATAAACCTGGATGTGATGAGCATTTAGTACTTCATAAGCTTAGGCAGGTTTCTGTTTTTGTAGAGGAATTAGATTTAGTTGCATGTGATAACAATAAAATTGTTGGTAATATTGTTTATTCAAAGGCAAAGATAATGAACAATCAAAATCAAGAATTTACAGTTTTATGTATGGGACCTTTAGGGGTATTACCTTCTTATCAAGGAAGAGGAATTGGCTCATTATTAATAAAACAATCCATTTCAAAAGCAAAATTATTAGGTTATAAGGCAGTTGTAATATTTGGAGATCCAAATTATTACCGACGTTTTGGGTTTGAAAATGCTGAAAAATATAACATTCAAACAGCACAAGGTGAGAATTTTGATGCGTTTATGGTGTTAGAACTTTATGATGACAGTTTAAACGGAATACAAGGTAAATTCTTTGATGATCCAGTGTTCCGAATACAAAGTGAAGAATTGGAATTGTTTGAGAAGGAGTTTCCGTATAAGGTAAAACACATTATAGATACTCAACTAAAATAGACGATAATTATGATCACAATTATTGTCTGTGTTTCCTTAAAATATCAATATATATTTGATTATTTAGAGATTCCGTAAAACGGAATCTCTAAAAATTATTATAAAGTTTGTACTTACTGATGGAGATAAATTTGATGGTGAGCTTTCTGCCAGGCCTAACGGCACAGGTACGTCATAACAGGAACGTTATATAATGCTAAAATTTATTACAATCATGATCAATAAAATCGGATAAAATATAATTAGAATCTCTTTCAGCCATAGCATGGCGTATTTTATGTAATAGTCTTCAATATTCTTGTAATTAATAAGGTTAATGCAGGAAACTATATTTTGATATTGAAATATTGTATTAGCAAGGCAAAATAAATCACAGTACTATAATGGTAGTAAACGTACTAATAAATGGAGGTTCATGGAAATGGAAAGAAAAAAAAATAACTTAGTGAAGCCTTTTGTAAAATGGGCTGGTGGGAAAAGACAATTAATTGACGAAATCAAAAAATATATACCGGAGAATATTTCTACATATTATGAGCCCTTTGTGGGTGGTGGTGCAGTTTTGTTTGAATTGCAACCTAACAAGGCAGTTATAAATGATGTTAATGTACATTTGTATAATGTTTATAATGTGATAAAAAATAATGTAGAAGAACTTATTGAAGATTTAAAACAACATAAGAATGAAGAAGATTATTATTATAAAATGAGGGCTAAAGATAGAACAGATGAATTTGATGGAATGACTGATGTACAAAAGGCATCAAGGATATTATACTTAAATAAGACTTGTTTTAACGGTTTATTTAGGGTTAATAGTTCTGGAGAGTTTAATGTCCCTTTTGGTAGGTATAAAAATCCCAGTATAGTAAATGAACCAGTATTAAGAGCGGTTAGTTATTATCTTAATAATAATAATATAGCTATTTTAAATGTAGACTTTGAAGAAGCTATTAAAGGTATGAGAAAGCAGGCTTTTGTTTATTTTGACCCCCCTTATCATCCCCTGTCTGATACATCATCTTTTACAGGTTATACATTAGATGGTTTTGATGAAAAGGATCAAATACGTCTAAGAAAATTATGTGATAAATTAAATAAACGCGGCTGCAGATTTTTATTATCTAATTCAAGTGCGAAATTTATAATAGACTTGTATGATCATAAGGATTATAAAATTGATTATGTTGGAGCAAATAGAAGTATAAATTCAGATGCAAGCAGCCGGGGAGAAGTAAAGGAAGTATTGGTTAGAAATTATTAAAATAAAAGGTGAGATTAATGACAAAGTTTGACCATAAAAGTTCTAACAGGGGAAGCCAAGGCATTATAGTTCACTAAATAGTGTCCGAAAAGCTGAGAATGGCTCAAAACGATATTTTTGTCTAATGAAAAGGGTGAGATTATGGTAACATTAAATAAAATAAAGGGTAAATTATTCAATTTAAAGAATGTTTTTAAAAAATTGGATGAAAGTATTAAGAGAGATTATCGTAAAGATGATATAGTTTTAGATGCAGCAATATAGAGATTTGAATTTACATATGAATTATCCTGGAAGCTTATGAAAGCTTATCTTGAATATAATGGAAATCTAGAGGCTATTAGTCCCAGGAAAGCTATCAAAGAATCTTTCAAGGTAGGTTTGATAAAGGATGGAGAAATATGGTTAGAAATGCTCCAGGATAGAAATAGAACATCGCATACCTATGATAAAGAAACGGCTATAGAAATCTTTAATAATGTAAAGGATAAATATATTTATTCTTTTAAAAAATTCATCAAAACTATAGAAAAAGAAATAGAGTAGAGGTAGTGAGAAAGGAAAAATTTATTATGAAAAAAAATTAATGAGATATTATCCTGAACTAAAAGATAAAATAGACGATAAATTAGGGAAAGCCTCTGGATTTAATCCAGGGGCTTTTCTTATTAAAGCTAGCTCTATTTTGACTACTAAAGTGTAACCAAAGCATGCCTCCAAGATTTAAACCAACTTTCAACAGATTTAGTAAACAATAAAGGTGTAATGTCAGAGTGTATGAAAACTAAGTAAAAAAATGGTATAATTAATATGAACTGTTGAAGGAAATATTGCGTGGCATTGATCCTTTACGAAAATAAAATTTGAAAGGAAGTATCAAATGGCAAAAGTAATTTTAAGAGGTTTAACAACAGGATTAATTCTACAAATAGCAATAGGACCTGTGTTTTTCTTTCTAGTTAATATTGCCCTTCAAAAATCTTTAGTAGATGGATTGTTTGCAGTTTTTGCTGTAACAATTGTGGATTACTTATATATCGTATTAGCTATCGCTGGAATAGGTAGATTATTAGAAAAAAAAAAGGTTAAAAAAATTTTGGTATTTATAAGTTCTGTTGTTCTTATTGGTTTTGGGTTTTATATGGCAGTAAGTGTTTTAGATTCTGTTGATATAAATATGACTATAAACCATTCATCAAATGTATATCAAAGTTTTATTTCAGCATTTATATTGACAATATCTAGTCCTTTAACAATTCTATTTTGGACTAGTGTTTTTGCAGCAAGGTCAGTTGAATATTCTTTAACAAAAAAAGAGTTAATAGCATTTGGATTATCAGCAGGATTTGCTACCCCACTTTTCTTGAGTTTTTCTATACTTATTATAACAATATTAAAATCATCAATTTCCCCATTGATTGTTCAAATAGCTAACATGTTAGTCGCGTTAGTATTAATGGGTTACGGAATAATGAGAATTATAAAAATAATAAGGATAAAATCTTAAGGCCCGGATGATTATTATTTAATTTTACAACTTTTCAACCCTGCCCCCTTATACCCACTGACTACTCCTTACACCCCAAAATTTATATGAAACATTGATTTAGTGTTGTTAACCTATCTAATTTACTGAACCCATTTTTACCTCTTTCATCTCAAAAGCTTAGAGATATGATAAATTTAGATAGGGCTGAGTGGTTATATATAGAGCTAGAGGCAAAAAGCCCTATCCGGGATGCAAAAATATTGTTTAAGAGAATAGATAAAAAACGGATTAAAGAAGAAAGAGAGAGATTATTAATGAATGAAATTAGAGGTATATTTTTCTGAGAATTATTAACTGAAGTTGAAATTAGTTTAGGAAAGGATTATAATTGAAGTAAATTCTCAGGGAAGGGTGAAATTCCCTATCGGCGGTAAGTATACAATTAGTATACAAGCCCGCAAGCGTTTGCCATTTATTTGGCAAAGCCAGCAGATTTGGTGAAAATCCAAGGCCGACGGTAAAGTCCGGATGAAAGAGGATGGAATATTATTGTAAATTAGTATTATGTCAAGAATAGTTACCTACATATATCTATTTATAGTATTTCTATTTTTTATCATAATCCCTGAGAATATAATTTAAATTTAGGGGGTATTATGATGGATTTATTAACAACAGAATTTGGAAACTCAGAGGAAAGGATTAAAAACGCTTTGGATAGTTTGCAGAGCAATAATGGAATTTTGCTAGTAGATGATGAGGACAGAGAGAATGAAGGAGACCTTATTTTTCCGGCAGAAACGATTAATGTATCTCAAATGGCTATGTTAATAAGAGAATGTAGTGGTATTGTTTGTTTATGTATGACAAAACAAAAATTAGACCAATTGAATTTAAAGCAGATGGTTACTAATAATACCAGCAAATATCAAACTGCATTTACTGTATCAATTGAAGCTGCTTCTGGAGTAACAACAGGTGTTTCGGCCTCTGACAGGGTAACTACAATTCATACTGCAGTAAAAGCCGACTGTAAAAAGGGAGAGTTGTGTTCTCCTGGTCATGTTTTTCCTCTTTGCGCAAAAGAGGGAGGGGTTTTTACTAGAAAAGGTCATACTGAGGGAACAGTAGACCTCATGAAACTGGCAGGACATAAACCGGCAGGAATCTTATGTGAATTGACTAATCTTGATGGAAGTATGGCTAAGCTTCCAGAGATTGTAGACTTTGCGAAAAAAAATAATTTACCAGTGGTATCTATAGAAGATATTATTCAATATCGTAAGTTAAATGGGAAATTAGTATAGTCATTTTAAGTTCAATTAATTTGTAAAATATAGAACAGACGTAATTTATAAAAACCAGGAATGGCACAGCAAATTATTGCTGTGCCTTCATTATAAGGAGAGATTTTAATGCAAAATATATATGATAATAATGAATTTTATAATTCTTATCTAAAATTGAGAGAAAATAATGCAGGATTAAATGAAGTTTTAGAAATCCCTGCATTTAGGTCACTACTTCCGGATTTAGATAATAAAACAATTCTCGATTTAGGTTGTGGATATGGTGAGAACTGTAAATGGTATATAAATAAAGGTGCTAAAAAAGTAATAGGAATTGATATATCAAAAAATATGATAGAAAAGGCCAAAAAAGAATACAGTGATGATAAAATTGAATATAAGAATGTTCCAATGGAAGAATTATGATTTACATCCTTTAGTAAGAAAAAATCTAATATTGATAAATAATAAATTGTTAATGGTCTCTGCTTTCTGGCCAGTATTCTAAGTAACTGATATGTTCTGGTGTGAATACAGCTGAAGAGGAGAGATTTTTTTTATTTTATTACTAAATAATAGGACTTTATAATTGACAAACATATAAAAGTTGTAATACAATTTATATAAATTAGCAAAATATTACAATATAATAATTCAGCTAAAGGATATTTTTACGAATTATGATAGGCGAATTAATGGTATAGATTTGTAAGATGAAAGTATGTTTGCATAAAGTATAGTTATTTACAATTGTTACATTATCAAAAATCAAGAACTATCTGTGTTGGTAAATAAAGGGATAGTGTTTGAGGGTGTAAATATGGATCGAAAAAAAGGGATTGCATATTGTGGTCTGGCTTGTGCTGTTTGCAGTGAAAATAAAAATTGTGCTGGATGTCGGAACGGAGATTGTGAAAATGAGGATAGCTGTAAAAACTTTCAGTGTTGTAAAACGAAGGGATTAGAAGGATGTTGGAAATGCAATGAATTTCCCTGCAGAGGAAGTATGTTAGATAAGATAAGGATAAGGGCTTTTGCAAAATTTATTAAATATTATAGTGTAGAATATCTTTTAGACTGTCTTGATAAAAACGAGAAAAGAGGTATTGTATATCATTATCCAGGTAAATTAACAGGTGATTATGATCTGCCTGACACAGAAGATGATATTATTGATATGATTTTAAACGGTAAATAGAGTTAAATAAATGTTATTAAGACTGAAAGATTTTACTGATTAACGACTAATAAGTAGAAGTAAATAGATTGAATGATATTTTGTTTTACTGTTTAAGCTTTATCTTTATTTAAGCGGAAATTAAAACACATAATTAGGTTGGTGAATTTATGAAAGATATAAGAATCCTTTTTGCTGATGATGAAAGTGAAATAAGGGAACTACTTGTAAAATATTTAAGTAGAGAAGGTTATCGGCTTGATACAGTTCCTGATGGAGAGAGGGCTGTGAAGTTATTTAAAAAAAGAGAGTATAATCTGGTAATACTGGATATCATGCTGCCAGGTATTGATGGTATTGAAGTCTGTAAATTGATCAGAGATAGGGCAAATATCCCTATTATTATGCTTACTGCTAAGGATAGTGAGGTTGATAGGGTTCTTGGTCTGAGGATTGGAGCTGATGATTATATTACAAAGCCTTTTTCAATGGAGGAACTTATTGCCAGATCTGGCTAGATATCTGGTATATAAAGATGGAGAGGAAATCAAATTAACATCTACTGAATTTAAGATTTTAAAATTACTAATAGCTGATCCAGGAAAGGTGTATACAAAGAAACAGATATTAAACAAGGTCTGGGGTGATGATTATCTTGAAGCTGCTAAATAAATGATTTATAGTTATAGAAATTCCCACCAAAATACTAAACAAGTATTTTGGTGGGAGGGTATTATAGTAAAAGTAGGGTTATTCTATTTAATCATAAATAATACTTTCCCAGGTATTATCAGATTTTAAAGTTACTGTTGCATTATATTTATTCATAGGATATTCTATTTTAAGTGATTTATTAACCAGCTGTTGTGTATTTAATATTTCACCTTGATCAAATATACCATAGGTTACCCAATATTGTGGTTTTGGCTGTATAACTAAATCTACATTTGGTTCAGCTTCCCATATAAAAGTTCCGAAACCTGACATACCTATACCAACAGAAGCTTCTCCACCTGGAATTAATCCACTTTCTTCTATAATTAATTCCCCGGAGTGTATCGAATCAGTAACTTGATTTTTAAATAAGTACCCATATTTATTTTTATCTAGCTCTATTTTATTATTTGCCTTAACATCTGTATTCACAATTTGTGTTGCTTTAAAAATGACTCCTGGTTTTAAATCCCCTTCTTCTGACCATACAAAATTATAATTAACATTCCAGCCGAATTCCACTTCAGTGTTTGGATTAGATCCCTTTGTGAACCAGGCAAGACTCATAGCACCCATTTCTTCTAAATCAGGTTGTTTTTGATAAACAGCTAGATCACCTTTAAATGTTCCTTTATTTTTTACGGTCAATTTGTATTCTGCCATTTTAATTCCTCCTTATTTAATATACTTAGGGATATGTTTTTCCCTAATAAAGCAAGTCTAAAAAGATATAGACCTTTAATTGTAAATAATATTTTCCCAGGTATTATTTGAACTTAAAGTGACAATCGCATTGTACTTATTAGTAGGAAATTCAATCTGGATAGCCCGGTCAACAAGTTGCTGAGTATTTAAAATTTCTCCTTGGTTAAATGTCCCATAGCATACCCAATACTGTGGTTTTGGTTGTATGTTTAAATCTACATTTGGTTCGCTTGACCAGACTAATGTTCCAATGCCTGACATACCAATTCCTATAGATGCTTCATTACCAGGTATCGAATTGTCTTCTTCAATTATTAATTGGCCTGTATGCATTGTATCAGTAACCTGGTTTGTAAAGAAATATCCATATTTGTTTTTTTCTAATGTTATTTTATTATTTGTTCTTAAATTAGCCGGTATAGTTTGAGAAGCACTAAAAACAACTTCTGGTTCTAATACATTTTTTTCTGACCATATAAACCAGTAATCTTCAACCCAATTAAATTCTAATTTTGTGCCAGGGTTAGTCCCTTTTGTCAGCCAGGCAAGAGACATAGCGCCTATAGCTTCTAAATCAGGTTGTTTTTGAAAAATTGATATATTCCCCCTAAATGTTCCACCATTTATGATTGTTATTGTCCGTTGGTCCATTGTTTCACCTCCCTTCGCTTGTAGTTTTTAATTTTTGACCTAATGATAAAGTATGTATTATATAAATATTATTTTGTTTTATTTACCTTATTAGACTCATTTATTAATCAAATATTCCCTAATGTTCTTTAAGGCTCTATTTTTGGCTCTGTTTACAGATTGTCTAGATACATTTAGCATTTTTCCAATCTCTTTTTCTGAATAACCTTCAATAAATTTTTTTTTAGAATATTTCTTTGTAAATCAGTTATTACAAGTGAATTTAGTATTATTTTAAGAATTATTTCAGTATCCTTTTCAGAAGCCTTAGTCGTTAAAACATATGAATTCATAATAAATTCTCTGTTTGTTTCTTTATATTTTCTATACAAGTCTGTTTTTTTGTTATGGATTGCTTTAGATATGTAATTTACAGCTTGTCCATTGTGATTGAAATTTTTCACTTTAAAGTCTCTAATTAATTCAATAAAAAATATAATTAAATCAGTTTTTGCTTCTTCATAGGGTAATTGAAAACTGCATTTTTTTATTAATGGGTCAAATATATTCAGTAGTTTAACCAATGAATCTTCATCACCTTTATTTGCTTTTTTAATTATATCCAACAATTTAGATTTTCACCTCCTAACATATTATGAAAAAATATAATCTTTTTATTAATTAATAACGTATAAAGCACTTAATTTGTAAACCCATTAATTTGATAAATTATCAAAATATACCAGGAAGTGCAGCTTTAAAACTATGGGTACGAATATGAATATCAAATAAAGATTAATGAGTAGTTTTATACTAGTGTGTTATATTTTATTATTTTTGGATATTTTATCATATTATGATATTTTCTAAAATATTAAAGGAGAAAAATTAAATAAAATTGTGGGAAATTATATTGAGGTTTTTCCTCTAATTACAAGATGTAGCATTTTCACACAAAGGAAGATAAACGCATTATCAATAAAATCAGCTTTATAAGCGGGAATATTTTTTTAAAATCTTAAAACATGTTATAATAAACATGAGGTAATAAATTATGAAATGGCAAGATGTTAGAAAATTATATCCTGATCAGTTTGTGAAGATAGAAGTTCTAGATTCTCATACTGAAAGGAGAAAACAATTTGTTGATGATGTAGCTGTTATAGAACCTGTCAATGAATCAAACGCAACCAAAGAATTATTAAATTCAAAAAATAACACTTTAGTTTATCATACATCAAAAGAAAATATTGTTTTGGAAATAAGAGACGGATTAGGATTAAGGAGAGTTATCCAATGAAGTTGGAATATAGAGCTGGTTTAATATTTACAACTATAAAAATAGTTTATGAGGGAAGATCAAAACAAATAATATTGTTCTCGATACCGGAGCTACTAAATCTTTAATTTCACAGGAGATAGTAGATGATATTGGAATTAGAGTAGATTTATGAAAAATATAGATAAAATAGTTTTAGATGATTATGTTTGTGAAAACATTAATCTGGATTTTTCAAGACTTGATTATAAAGATATTAATGGACTTTTAGGACTAGACATACTAATAAATGGTGGATTTCTAGTGATTTAGAAGAAATGGAATTAAAGAAGATTAGAAATAGAAACTAAAAGAATTATTTTTGGGGGGATATTTTGAAAGCAACCTGGTTTACCGTTGAAGAAGTTGATAATAAAACATTTGCAATAAGTGAATATAATCATTGGGAAAAAGTACATTCATATCTAATCTTAGGAAATAAAACCGCATGTTTAATTGATACGGGTTTAGGTATAGGTAATATAAAACAAATTACAGATAGTCTAACTGATTTACCTGTAAAAGTCATTACTACTCATGTGCATTGGGATCATATTGGAGGTCATAGTTTATTTGATAA
Source organism: Halocella sp. SP3-1 (assembly GCF_003953885.1). Lineage (GTDB taxonomy): Bacteria > Bacillota > Halanaerobiia > Halanaerobiales > DTU029 > Iocasia > Iocasia fonsfrigidae. The sequence continues at coordinate 1,781,522 of NZ_CP032760.1, forward strand.
TATTAGTGTTCATGAAAATGATGTTGAATGGATGAGGAATGGTATTCCAGTTCCGATTGATAATATCAAAATAAATTTAGTAAAAGGAGTTAGAAAAGAATTATTGCCTGAAAACTTTAATGTAAATGATTATGATATATTTACGGGAGAACCGAGGTATATACTTAATGATGGCGAAAAAATAAATTTAGGGAATAGGGAATTATTAGTATTACATACACCAGGACATTCACCTGGTCATATATGTTTATATGAAAAAGAACGTGGTTATTTATATACTGGAGATTTGCTTTATAAAGGAACATTATATGCTTTTTACCCAAGTACTAACCCAAATGATTATTATAAATCTATAATAAAGATCAGCAAATTAGATTATGTAGATAAGATATTACCTGGTCATAATGATATTGTTGTTAATAAAAAACTCATAATAGAAATAAGACAAGCTTTCGAAGAGTTAAAAGAAAAAGACTTGCTGAAACATGGTAGTGGATTGCATGAATATAGTTCTTTTAAAATTAAGCTATAAAGTTTCTGTATACTTCAAATAACAAATTAGACAGTCGATCTTGCTGCAGAAATCAAAAGAATTGTTAATATACCTGTCTTTATAATGAACAAAATAAATGACCTAAGAATGGTCTACGTTATCTCATGTATACGATTTTTCTTTTCATGATACAGCCGATTTGTTAGATGAAATCCTTTCAGCACATCTGGAAGTAAATTTTGTTCAGTTACAGTTAAACTATCTGGATTGGGATAATGAGAGCATTCAATCTGGAAAATGCTATGAGGTGGCAAAGAAGCACAATAAGCTGGTTTAAACAACTAGAGATTACATTTTCTTCTTTATCAAGAAAAGACAGAACATTGTTGACAACCCCTTAATATTAATATATAATATCTTTTGTAATAAATAACTAAATAAGAGATTCCAATAATAGCATTGGGGAGTAGTTTGTTAGGTGAAATCAACATAGTGGCTCTAAAGCCTGGTTTTACTGGCAGTGTATATTCTTCTGTTTAACGAGACCTTTGGTACTTTTACTAGTATCAGCAGGTCTTTTTTTATGTTAAAAAATATTAGTTATAAATTGGGGGTATTTATATGTTAGTAGATAAGATTTTTATTTTTGGATTGGCTTTATCACTTGATGCCTTTGGGGTAGCAATGGGGGTAGGTTGCGGAAAAAAGCTAAATTTACAGGAAGGGGCTTCAATTGTGTTTTCCTTTGGACTTTTTCAGTGCCTTTTTGTTTTCCTGGGAGGAATATTTGGTAATTTTATTAATAGTAATTTATTTGAAATTTCCGGGGTGTTTAGTGGGATAGTTATATTGATTTTAGGTTTTTTACTGATAAAAGAAGGTTATAAGAATGAAGAGGAATGTACTTGCTATAATTTAAACTTCTGGAAATATATAGTATTAAGTATTAGTGTTAGTATTGATGCACTGGGTGTTGGTTTTTCAATTTTATATAAATATCCTATTTATATACTGTTTATTAATTCACTAATTGTAGGTGCTGTAACACTGGTATTAACCTTTATTTCGTTGAAAACAGTTAAACACATTAGAAATTTTAGCCTGGTTGAGAAGTATTCAGCTTATATAGGAGGCATAATTTTAGTATTTTTTGGTATAAGGATGATTATGTAGGTTTTTTAAAATCAGAACCCCATTCCATTACACATCGGTTTTATCTAGAATAATAATGTTGATGGAAGATGATAATAAACAATGTCTAGTTGTAAAAATAATATACAAGATGGATTATTTTATTAAGCAAATATAGGGGGGTGTTATTCTTTAATACTAATTATATTTACATTTTAATGTCCTTGATAGTTGCTGGTTTAGCTTTAATTTTAATACCAAAAAAGGAATATAAACATTACTTTCTATATGGCATGATTTTTGGAGGTGTTGGTGAGGTAATAGTAGTTACTTTTCTAAGATATATAGGATTGGTAAGATATAGGGATATGGGATCATTTAATATATTAGGTTTATTCCCATTCTGGACACCTCTAACTGGTATGTTTGTTTTTATGATTTTCTTTTATTTATTACCTGTCAGAAAAGGATTTTTAATTACATATATAATCTGTTTTTCGGCACTTAATTATGGGACTGGATTAATGTTAAATCAACTAGGTCTATTTGAATATGTAGAAATATATCTATATATAGCCCCTTTTATATCTATTTTATGGTACAGTCTGGCTGCTCATGTTTATTTTAGATCTGGTGGTATTAGATTAAAATAAAGACAGTATATTATCTTTATCAGTTAATGTTTTAAGGAAAGAAAGTAAACCTTTATACATGTTTTATTGATGAGAATTACAAATTAAATACTTAGTAATTTAAAAAGAATATCAAAATTTGAACTTTTTTGTAAAAACTCTCATATAATAAAGAAAACGAAAGGGAGAGTTTAATGTCAGATAAAAAAAATAATGTTACTGAAAATATAAAGACTGGAATGGAGATAAATATTGATTGTGGAGAAGTTCAGACTCATGTTCATGAATTTTTAGGAAGTACTATGCTGGCTTCACCGCCAAAAAGAGAGGAATTGCTGCATAATCATAGATTTGCTGGAGTTACTGGTCCAGTAAAACCTGTCAAAGACAGCCATTTTCATATTATATGTACTAATACTGACTTTTTCTTAAATCATTTTCATCGAGTTGAATTAATGACTGGTCTAGCAATACCAATTTTTGATGATAATAATAAATTTATAGGTCATGTACACGCTATAGTTGGAACAACCTCATGTGATTTCTTCCATGACCATGATTTACAGGCAGTAACTTTGATAGAAGACCCTCTTGTTCCTAATTAAGTATCAATAGTTTATTTTTCAGCCTATAGAAAATAAAGTTCAAAATTTGGAGCTGGGATGTAGATTTAACCATCAAATCCCGAGTATTGTTAGTCAATTGTTAATCAAAAATTTATCTCAAAATTATATTAATTTAATATTAAATCCCCAGGAATTAACCAGGGGATTTAATATTGTTATCCAGAGGTAAAAAAGTTTTTGATTATAATTTTGCGATCTTAATTACAATAGTGAGGCTGAGAAAAGAATCTCTCTATATGATAGCTTTTTTATTTTTTCTATTTCATTAATTTTGAAGTTTTGCTCTTTAAATATTTGAAGATATTCATCTTGCTTTCTAATATATTTACCCCTATCTAAAATCTTCATACAGAAATTATTGAAGAGGTTTTCTTCCCAGAGACAGGGTTCTAAAACGATCAGAATACCGGTATTATCTTTTAAAATTCGCTTGAATTCATTAAGAATAGTTGTAATTTTCTCATTTGATATATGATGTAAAACAGCAATAATCAATATAATATCAATTGAATTATCAAGAGTATTTATTTTGCCATTAAAAATTTCAAACCTATATTCCGGATTATTATATTTTGCATAATTAATCCTTTTCTTATCAATGTCAACTCCCAAATAACTATGGGGTTTGGTAATGAAACAATTAGACCCAATTCCACAGCCAAAATCAAGGATTTTTTTATGTTTAAATTCAAATTTATTTTGGAAGACTTTTAAAGTAAATTTTTTGTTATACCGAGTTGGTCGGACAAGCCAGTTGTATAGTCGAGGAGAAAGTTCCATGCTATTTATCACCCCTATATTATCTAAGAGGGCAGAATATGTGAGGAAAATAATTGTTATAAAGTAATGTTACTAACTGGTTCCAAAAAAGAATCAACTTTAAAGTTTTACGAAAAAGCGGGGTTTGATAGAGAAGTTAAAACAGGATTTTATAAAAAAATATAATTTGTGTCCGTATATGAGTGTTGTGTATTTAATAAACATAAAAGTAGTTCTGATTTTTCAAATTGAAGCTATATCTTAAGAGTTGAGTTCAATTATGATTGATTACCTGATAAAACCTGTAGAACTTCATTAATATCGGGTAGTTCTCCTGAAGGATAAACTTTAAGCCACATTACCTTGCCATTCTCATCGATAATGATATTAGCACGTTCAGATACTCCATTACTTTCGTTAAATATTCCGTAATCTCGGGCAATTTTACCATGAGGCCAGAAGTCAGTCGGAAGGCTGACATTTTCTATTAGAAGTGCTTTTGCCCATATTTCCTTACATGGTTGGGGATCTACACTGAAGCCCAGGGGAATAGTATTGAGATTTTTAAAATTTTGCCAGTTGCTTTCCAATGCCCGCATCTGGTCTGTACAAACCGGTGTCCAGGCTAGTGGATGCCAGGAAAGGAGTACTTTTTTTCCTCTATAAGCTGATAAGCTTATATTTTGATTTTTATTATCCTTTACTGTAAAATCAGGTGCTTCTGTACCTACGGCAATTGGCTCCATAGAATCTTCCTTTCATTTTTTTATCTATTTCCATTTATATAGAATATCCTAAACAAATTTTTTTATGAAAAAAGCAATGTAAATATGTTTAGGGGGAAAATAGTTATAAATTAACCCCTGAGGTTAAATATTATAGAGAAGATGTGTATATCTCACTGGCTACAATAGGTTAATATATTTGAATATCTTCAAATTGAATGATAATATAAGTATATAATTTTTGAAGGAATTTATGTTTTTGCGAAATACATTTTCTGTTCATTTTTTAAAAATTTCATATTTGATTTTAAAAACATATACAAATAATCAGAGTTTGGCTCTGTAGCCCGGGGAGAGGCTGAAGATGGCTTTGATCTTGATTTAGATTTTAATGAGAATTTGAATGTTCTTAATAGGTGAAAATGATTCATTTAGTAGGTGTATAAATATGAAAACGATTTACTCTGGCCCAACTGGTTCTGGAAAAACAACACAATTATTAAATAAATACAAAGAAATAGGTAGTACTCAGGGAACTGATGGATGTCTAGTCCTGCTCAAGAATGCTGCCAGTAAGATGGACTGGCGCAAAAAAGTTGATCTGGAGACCATGGGTATGTTAAATGTCTATACCTATTTTAGTTTTGTACAAAGTGAGATCTCTGCTTACTGGCCCTGGATTGAGATAAAACTGCCTGGTGGTTATACCACCATAGATCCTACCTTTATGAATGTAGAGACCTCACATTATTTAATGAGTAAATATGTAGAGAAGAATAGACAGTATAAGGATATTTTTGATTATATCAGTGCGACTTCGGCTCAGATAGCAGTGCAGTTAATAGATAATCTCAACCAGGCTGCTATGAACAACCTTTCTCTGGAAGAATTAGAGAAGAGACTATTAATCTGGGCTGCAGATGATCAGGAAAAAATCGTGGTACTCAATGAAGCTATTGCCATTATGAAGACCTTCCGTAAGTTCTGTATCGATAACCGGATTCTCGACTATTCTTTAATGGTAGATCTATATAATCAAGAACTGTTGGCCAATAAGGAATACCTGCAACAGTTAAGAGATAGATTCCAATATCTCCTGGTCGATAACCTGGAAAAAACTGTACCTTCAGCCCAGAAGCTGATTTTGTTTTTATTAAAAAATTGTCAAGAAAGCTATTTAACATATAATCCCGAAGAAGGGATTAATAAATTCTTCGGTGGTAATGCAGAACTGGCCCAAGAAGTCTTCTTCCCCTTATGTGAAATAAAAGAATTAGAGGAATCATATACTTCTTCTAAGGCGGCCCGTCAACTGGCCAGCTCTATCTATCAGACCGTCTTTGAAAATAAAGAACTATCAGGTAATGGTTTCATTAAAAAAGAGATTAACAGTGAATTAAGGGGAGATATGTTGCTGGACACAGTTAAGGAAATATTAATACTACTGGAGCAGGGGGCAGCCCCTGACCAGATAGCTATCATTGCTCCCTTGATCGATAAGGTTATGGAATTTACCCTGGAACGCTATCTAAGAGCAGAGGGGTATTCTTTGCTCAATCTAACCAGATCAAAACGCCTGGTAGATATCCCCTTTTCCCAGGCTTTAATTACTTTGACTTTACTGGCCAATCCCGCATGGAGTGCCCAGCTGACCTATTCTTCACTGCAGCAGACCTTGAGTCTGGTCCTAAAATTAGATCCGATCAGAAGTGCTACCTTAACCGATGAAATATTTAAAAATAATCTGCAGTTACCTGATCTGGACCAGCTCGAGCTCAGATCCAGAATAGGATTCGATAATTCAGCTAAATATGATTACTTACAGGAATGGCTCAGAGAAAAACAAACACAGGATCTGGAACTGGAACACTTTTTTCAACTGGTCTTTGCTGAATTACTATCACCCCTGACACCATCCCAGGAAGATATCCTGGCCTGCCGGCAGATGATCGATTCGGTTACTAAATTTAAGAAGGTAGTTAAAAACTTCAAGGATATTCCTGAAGAGGAGCTGGGCAGACACTTTATCGATATGATCTATAATGGTACCCTGGCAGCTGAGGTTTTATATAACTACCCTGAAGAAGAGCAGAAGATAGTCCTCTCAACCCCCTATAAATTTCTTTTCTCCCCTGATATAGACCAGGTAAAATATCTTTTCTGGCTGGATATTTCCAGTGAGAACTGGTTTAGAAGTATTGCCAAAGAACTATTTAATCCCTATATCCTCTCACCCCAGTGGAAGAAAAAGAATAACTGGGATGATCAAACAGACCAGGAACTGCGTAAAGAACAGTTAATAGCCAATCTGCAGAGTATCCTGAGTAAGGCTACAGATGGTCTTTGTCTGGCTGATAGTTATCTCAACAGCAGGGGCTGGGAACAGGAAGGACAGCTATATGAATGGCTGCAGGCAGGAGATCAGGGAGTGAAGTCAAATGATTAAACTACGGTCGGGACAGATTGAAGTTGCTGACTTCCGTCAGGGTTATATGGCTGTGCCGGCTGTACCTGGTGCCGGTAAGACTACAGTTTTAGCCTATCTGGCTGCTAATCTGATCGAAGAAGGGTGGACGGGGAAGGGTAAGATATTAATTGTAACCTATATGAATTCAGCGGTCTCCAATTTCAGAGCAAAAATAGGTGATTATCTGGCAGAACGGGGTCTATCCAGAAATAGGGGGTATGAAGTCCGGACTTTACATTCACTGGCCCTGAATATCTTAAAAGAAAAACCTGAATTCTTATTGATCAATGATCAATTTAATATCATCGAACCTGCCCTGAGAGGTAGATTAATTAAGCAGTTAATTGAAGAGTGGATCAGGGATAATAGCAGAACATTTTTGAAGTATTTTGATTATGATCCTAATAGCCAGGGTTATCAACTGGCAGTTAAACGCTGGAAAGAAGATCATTTCCCCGCCTTAATTAAAGCTATGATCGGCCAGTTTAAACTACACGGGCTAAACCGCGACCAAGTTAGTGAACTTAGAAGAAATTATCGGCAGAATAGCTATCTGGACTGGGCTTTTTCCATTTATATAAATTATGATCGGATTATGCACAAGCAGGGTTTACTGGATTTTGATGACCTGGCTATGCAGGCCCTGCATCTATTAGAAAAGGATCAGCAGTTACTGGCCAGGATGCAGGAGAAATATAGCTATGTCTTTGAAGATGAGGCCCAGGATTCCAATCTACTATTAGGGAAAATACTCTCCTTACTGGCCGGAAAAAAAGGGAATCTGGTCAGGGTGGGTGATTCCAACCAGGCTATCATGGGTACCTTTACTAACGCAGATCCCCAGATATTCAGGAATTTTACTGCCAGAAATGATATTGCTAAACGTTCGATCCTCTATTCCAGTAGAAGTAGTCAGGAGATTATCAAACTGGCCAATTATTTAGTTAAATGGACAGTAAATGATCACCCCCAGCAGGAATGTAAAGAGGCCCTGGAAGAAAAATATATCTATCCGGTAGCAGCTGATGACCCCTATCCCAATCCGCAGACAGATGGTTATACTATTGCCAACAAAGTTTTTAACACTTCCCGGGATGAAATGAAGAATGTCACCCGTTTAGCTGCCCGGCATGTTCAAGAAAATCCTGAGAATACAGTAGCTATTCTGGTACCGGCCAATTATATTATGGAGGAAATTATCGAGGAGCTGGAAGAGCAGGGTGTTAAATATGAGAGTTTAAATGAACCGCTGCAGGAAAAATTGAAGACTATCGAGGATTTTAAAAGGGTACTTTACTATCTGGCTGAACCCAATCGGCAGAAAGTCTTAATTGAGATCCTAAAAGAGGTCTTATTAATAGATTATCTGGAAGAGGGAAAGGACCTGGATTTTCTTGACCAGCTCTCTGAAAAATATAGCGTCGAAGAAATCGTCTATCCAATAGGGGGTTCTGTGCGTTTCCAGGAATATGCCCGGGGGATTGTCTCGGGAGAGATGCTGGCTGAACTGGTAAAAGCTCTGAACCGGCTCAGGTTATGGATCGATGCCAGTGTGGAATTACCCCCTGATGAACTTATTTTACTAATAGCTGAACAGCTGAGATTAAAGGAAGAGGAACTGGCTGTAGCCCAGAATATAGCTCTGCAAATCAAGGCCGAGCTAGATAGTAATCCCCACTGGAAACTCCACGAAATTGCTGATGAATTACCCCGGCTGGAAAATTCCTTTCGTCAGTTTGCCAGAAAGATTTATGAACGGAAGGGCTATGAACCCCAAGCTGGTGTTATAACTATCACTACTTTTCATAAATCGAAAGGACTGGAGTGGGATACGGTCTATATCACTTATCTGACCAATGACAATTTCCCCTCATCTGTTGAGGATAAATTCCGTTCTGAATATTATTATTTAGAAGATGATTATAGTAATCCGGTGGCAAATGCTAAGGCCAGTCTGGAAAATCTAATTTATGACCGAGAAAGTGTTGATCCACAGCAGGAAGCTAATATAGAGTTTATCAAGGAACGACTGCGTTTGTTATATGTTGCTATCACCAGGGCTAAAAAGAATCTGCTCTTAACTGCCCACCGCGAGATTATTTATGACAATGGGGACAGTAAACAGGTCAAACCAGCTAGACCATTTTTAGCACTAAGTAACTTTATTGATAAGGAGAGGGAAGCCTATGCTCAGCACTAATTTAAAGCAATTATATTTCAGTCAATCAGCCCTGGCTATCTATGAAAAATGCCCTTTGAAATTTCGCCGCCGCTATCGGGATGGATTATTCTGGCCTCAGGACTGGGGTGGAGATCTTGAACAGCGGGAAGTAATCGAAACAGGTAAACTATTTCACCGCCTGGCCCAGCGTTACTATGCCCGGGGTGAAGAATTGACAGCAGAATTGCTGACAGTTGACTTGAAAGACTGGTTTAAACGGCTGCGGGGATTCCGGCCTTATAATCAAAGGGATGATTTTTATCCTGAACAGGAGCTTCGTATTAACCGGGATGGTATCAAGTTGGTAGCAAAATTTGATTTATTATACCTGGATAAGACTGCCAACCGTTTTATTATCTATGACTGGAAAACAAATAAAAGACCATTTAGTGAAGAAGATAAATTCAATAATAATCTGCAGAGTATTGTCTACCTCTATGTGCTTACTAAAGCCGGTAATCAGTATTTTCCTGGTAGTAATTTACAGCCTGCTAACATTAGTCTGCTTTACTGGAATCCGCGTTTTCCTAAGAATATAAAAACTGTTGACTATAACCGGCGAAAATTTGCAGAGGATGAAGAATTTTTAACTAAGAAAATAACTCAGATCAAGAATTTAAACTATGCTGATTTTAAGGCAATTAATGATGAAAAGATCTGTAAACATTGTGAATACCGGCCGATCTGCTTTGGCAAAAAACCGGAATTAATAGTACTGGAAGAAGATGACCTGGATTTGGAGCTGGACTGGGAGATTATTGAAGAAATACAGTTTTAGCTTAATACAGAGGAATGGTTGAGGGGATAGAATGAAAACAGCAATTAATTATCAAAAAGATATCTATATACCGGAATGGTTAGAGCGAGAGCTGGATGGTAATCAGCTACTGGCCAGGATATTATTACAGAGAGGCATTAATAGCCAAGAAAAAGTCAAACGTTTTCTGGATCCTGAACATTATCAGGCAACTGTTCCAGCTGAGTTTCCCGGGATGGAAGAGGCCGTGGATAGGATATTAACTGCAGTTAAAGCTAAGAAAAAGATTTGTATTTATGGTGATTATGATGTAGATGGTGTAACCTCAACGGTGATTCTGCTGGATCTGCTCAATAAAATAAAGGGGCAGGCTGTATACCATCTACCTGATAGATTTAAAGAGGGTTATGGGATGAATAAAGCAGTGCTCAGGAGACTGGCCGGAGAAGTAGACTTAATTATTACCTGTGACTGTGGTATCTCCAATCAGGAAGAGATTGCTCTGGCTAAAGAACTGGGTCTGGAGGTAATCGTAACAGACCATCACCAGTTACCAGATAAACTTCCGCCAGCTGACCTTATTCTCTCACCTAAACTACTGGCTGGGGATCATCAGGCCCTTAATATTCCCGGGGCCGGTATGGTTTATTTGTTAGTTGTTGCAATTTTGAAGAGACTGGGAAGGGAAGAGGAAAGCAAGGATTTTCTGGATTTATTATCTCTGGCCATTGTTGCTGATGTGGTCCCCTTACTGGAAGAAAACCGTTACCTTTTACAGCTAGGTTTACCAGAACTGGTTAATACGAAAAGACCTGGTCTAATTGAATTATTTAAAGTGGCCGGTATAGCTGATCCCCAAAATATGACTGAAGAAGATATTGCCTTCAGAATAGCACCTAGGCTTAATTCCGCTGGTCGAATATTAAAAGCAGATATGGCAGTAGAATTATTGTTAGTAGATGAAGCATTTTTAGCCCGGAAAAAAGCTATAGAACTGGAAGCAGTTAATCAGCGCCGGAAAAAATTACAGGATAAAGTAATTGAGGAAGCCCTGGAGATGCTGGGAGAAAACAGAGACAGGAAGTCGATTGTTTTATATCGTCCTCACTGGAAGCAAGGTGTTATTGGTATTGCTGCTGGCAGGTTGTGTGAGGATTACCAGGTTCCAGTTTTATTAATGTGTCAGAAAGATGATGGTCAGACCGTGACTGGTTCTGCCCGTTCTATTCCCGGTATTAATATTTTTCAGCAGTTAAAAGAATGCGAAAGATATCTGACTAAATATGGTGGCCATGCTGGAGCTGCTGGTTTTTCTCTGCAACGAGACAATCTGACCGGTTTTAGTAAGAATATAAGTAGTCTTTTAGCTAAAGAGTTAGCTGAAAAAGAAACAGATCGAGTGATTGATATTGATGGGGAATTATCTCTGGATAAAGTTGGCAAGAAGGATTATTATGCTTTAAGAAGACTGGCCCCCTTTGGGGAACAGAATCCAAAACCTAAATTTATCGCTTATGATACAGAACTTATTCATAGTAGGACTACTAGCGGTGATCGCCATCTGCGTTTGATTCTGGCCCAGAATGGAGTGCAACATTCTGCTATCTGGTGGTGGGCTGGCAAGAAGAAACTGGCTAAGAAAGTTGATCTAATCTATTCCCTGGACATCAATGATTTTCAGGGAGAAAGAATACTACAACTGCTTGTTGATGATATCTTGACTGAAAACAGACAAGTTGAAGAGGTAGTGGAAAAAAGTAATGGTCTGGAATTTGAGCTGCTTGATTACCGAAACTGGCAGGGCAAGAAATTGGAGCTACCTGTTTTTGCTGATGCTGCTTATTATTATGAGGGAATAAATAAGATAAAAGATAAGGAGATAATTAACCGTTATCAGCTGACTGATAAAAAGACCCTGGTTTTATTAAGCTGTCCACCTTCACTGGAGATATTTAGGGAATTAATCTATACCAATAGACCTGCAAAACTGGTGCTGGCTTTTTCAAAAATTGATATTACTGGTAGTACTTTTTTGCAGCAGCTGACTGGCTTAATAAAGTATATAATAAATAAAAAAGGTGGACAGCTAGATGTCTATCAAATAGCCGTACTAACCAGTCAACTGGAGAGTACTATTGTGGCAGGTCTGCAGTACCTTGAGGCTAAAGGATATATTAGTTTAAATAGTTTTAATCCCAGATATTATATTGTTAGAAATGGGGAAGGCAAGGTAAAGCATGAAAATAAAATGTACCTTAAAAATATCAAAGATCTTATTTCAGAAACAAGGTCATTTATAAAATATATCCTTTCAATGGATCTATCAATTATAAAAAATTTGATTGGTTAATTTTAGTTAAAAGACAAGTCTGGCTAAGACTTATGTGTTTTGTACTTCCCTGGAAGTAGAAAAATAGGTTTATTCTAATTGGAAAGTCTTGATTTGAGATAGTTTTGCACTGCTCATATACCAGTCATTATAAACTAAATCAAGCTTTTTAAGCTGACAATCCCCAAAATCATATTCCCTATAACTTTTTAAATGATCGAGGAAAGGTTTATTACTGGCCAATGGTTTTTTAAATCTAATGACTGTAGAATGAGCAGTCTCCAGTTTATATCTCTGATCAATAGAATTTTCTAGGCTTGAACTTTTAAAGTTGTCCCTTAAACATTCCCGTAATAATTTTAGTCTGTTGCTCTGAGGAAATCCCTGAACCATAATACAGGAGGGAGAAGCAGTTATCCCTTGAAATGAAATTTTTATAGGACCCTGCTCAGCTTGTTCATTAATTGACTTTGCTATTATTTTACCATAAGCTTCTCTGGGGAAATTATTAAGCTTGAATCCTTCATAACAGGAAATAATTGATAGAATTGTTAGATGGATATCTTCTGCTTGATAATAATATTGATCAGGCTCTAATAATTGGCAATGACCCAGGAAATCCATTATTTTTCTTATGATTTCACTATCCAGCCTCCCAATTAAGCTAATACCCCGGCGTTTGTCTTTTGATTTCCTGTTTAAATTATTATCAAGTTCAACTATATTATTTCTAAAGTTTGTACTTGATTTTTTCCATAAGGAATTGTAAATCATCTGTATATTATTCATTTATAAATTCGACCTCCATAATTTTACGTCCTTCTGTTTTCTACATTTTCGATCTGCCCATTATTTAAAGAGATGATTTTATTCAATAATTTCATTAAACAGTTCTTTGGCTTTTTCTATAGTTTCATTAAGAATTTCTTCACCATCTTTGGTCAGTGAATAGTATTTTCTGACCTTACTCTCAATAGTTTTTTCAGTGGCCTCCAGTATTCCATCTTGTTCCATTTTATGGAGAATGGGATAGAGGGTTCCTGCACTAACTTTATAACCATGGCTTTGTAGTTCTTCTATCATCCAGAGGCCAAAAAAGGGTTCTTGTTTGGCATGATGTAGGATATGGACCCTCATAAAGGCTAAAAACATCTTTCGTAATATTCTGTTCTTCACTTGGTTTACACCTCATCTAGTTAAATTATTATTATCTAAATACGATATCGTACAACAATATTGTATACTTAGATATAATTATTGTCAAGTGAAACAGCTTTTGCTCATTGACTCCCGAATTGTATGGAAAAATAAAAAGGTTAATAGATAATCTGGTTAAAGAATTGCAAGATCTAATGGTTTGATGTAAAATATCATTAGAGTAGAGTAGTCTGCAAACAGGATAAATCTGATAAGATTAATATATCTCTGCAAGTATAGTAGTATTAAAAATAATTGCATTAACAATAGGTGATTTTATGGATGAAGCGAGTACTGGATTATATGAACGATTGAAAAAGACAGCTGCTATTTCCAGATTGGGTCAGGGTATGGATCTAGGTGAATTAAATGATTATACCCATCAAATAGCACTATACTTATTACTTAAGGTTTTTTACCGCGAGATTAATAATAACTTGCAGCGCACTAAAAATGACTTGATAGAAATGACTGCTCAGATAATCGAGGAGATGAAGTTTACTGCTTCAAATGAACAACTTGAACGTCTGGTGATATTGATCCAGAGGGCTGGTTAATTTATTATCGGCTTAAAGAAAAATATCCAGAATATAAATTGGAACTCTTCGCTGTATACTATCGGGAGATGATTAAACAGGGTTCTCTGAATGCTTATCCAATTAATAGTCAGCAGAATAAAAATAATATTATCTTAGAAAAGATTCTTGGAGAACTTAAAAAGGCTGAAGATGTCAAAGCTAGTATGGTAGATAGGATTGAACAACTTTGGAATGAGGACTTGAGACTGCCACAAGAGCTAATAACATATGAGGTATTAATAAATAAGAGTAGTTGAAGATAGAGCTATCAATTCACTAAATGTGGTTGATAGCTCACTTTATTTTTATTATACTTTTTGATTTTTGACTAATCTTGATCCCGGTCTCTATCTTGATCCAGGTTTCTATCCCGATCCCAGTCTCTATCTCGGTCCCGGTCTCTATCTCGGTCCCAGTCTCTATCCCGATCCCAGTCTCTATCTCGGTCCCGGTCTCTATCTCGGTCCCAGTCTCTATCCCGATCCCAGTCTCTATCTCGGTCCCGGTCTCTATCCCGGTCCCAGTCTCTATCCCGATCCCAGTCTCTATCCCGATCCCAGTCTCTATCCCGATCCCAGTCTCTATCCCGATCCCAGTCTCTATCCCGGTCCCAGTCTCTATCTCGATCCCGGTCTCTATCCCGATCCCAGTCTCTATCTCGGTCCCAGTCTCTATCCCGATCCCAGTCTCTATCTCGGTCCCAGTCTCTATCCCGATCCCAGTCTCTATCTCGGTCCCAGTCTCTATCCCGATCCCAGTCTCTATCCCGATCCCAGTCTCTATCTCGGTCCCAGTCTCTATCTCGGTCCCAGTCTCTATCTCCGCCCTGGCTAATTGCTCTTCCTGTATCATTTTCATAATAATGACGGTGATTATCATTCCGGGTGGTTTGGCCTTCCATAAGATGAATATGGCCTCCTGCAGTTCTGATTGCAGGACCAGTCCTTCCTTCATAATAATGGCGGTGACCATCATTTGTGGTAGTCCAACCACTATACCTATGATAATGGCTTTCACCATATTCAATTGCACTGCTTGTTGTTCCACTATAATTATGCAAATGGTTGTCATTTACTGAAGTTGCACCACTATAATTGTGAACGTGCTGATTATTATAATCACGATAATTTCCCACATAATCACTCCTTATAATACAATTATTTACAATATAATATGTAGATAAGGATTATAATGTTAAAATTCATTCAACTTAGCAAATGGTGCAGAAGCTGGTTTTGTTAAAGAATATCATGGTTTTACAGCCAAGCAGGAATGAAGGTGTTGAACAGGAATGAGCAAATTTTAAATATAAAATTAAAAATATGTAAGTTTAATATTAATATAATTAATAAAATACAAAATAATATTAAAAAAATTAATATCACCATTGACATTTATAAAAATTTATAGTAATATTTAAATAAAGTTAAAACATTTTAAAGGGGTAATTATATATTATGGCTGGAAAACTGAAAGTTAAATTAAAAATAAATAGATATTATATACCTATTCCAGCAATTCCATTAGGCCTAATAGGGAGTTTGCTTAGATTTATCAATAAGCATTTTGCACATCATCTTTCAAAAGGAGGGAGTCAAAGGGTTAATCCCCAAGAAATAGACCGCTTGATTGCTGTTCTTAAAAATGAGGAACCATTTGAATTAGTACATTTAGAAACAGAAGATCAGGATGAACATGTTTTTATAAGGATATATACCAAATAGGGGGTGGGTTGATGGATTATAAAGTTATTGGTAGTTGTCCAGTCTGTAACCATGAGCTTAAGGTTACAGAAATCAGTTGTAATAAATGTAGAACAATTATTAGAGGTGAGTTTGAACTATCTAAATTCTGTAAGTTAGATAAAGAACAGCAGTATTTTATTGAAGTATTTATTAAAAATAGGGGCAACATTAAAGAGATGGAAAAAGAACTTGGTATATCTTATCCAACTGTAAGAAACAAACTGGAAGAGGTAAGGAAATCACTGGGGTTTGTAGGACAGGAAAAACCAGCAGTAAACAAAAAAGAAATTTTAGATAAATTAAGTAAAGGCGAAATATCAAAAGATAAGGCTTTGAAACTTTTAACGGAATAAAACAAGGGGGTTTAATAATGAGTGTTAATGAGGAAAAAATGCAAATCTTAAAAATGATTGAAGAAGGAAAGATTAATTCAAAAGAGGGTTTGGAATTACTTGAGGCCGTTGATAGTAAGGATGAACAGCAGATTATTACTTCTGGGGGTTCTAAGGCAAAGTGGTTGAGGGTAAGGGTTAAGACTGAAGAGGATAAGACTAAAGTTAATGTTAACATACCAATATCCTTGGTAGATATTGGTTTTAAAATTGCCAAAGCCTATTCACCTGAACTAAATGCTGATGAGTTAAAAGATATTGATTTTGAAGAAATTATAAAGGCAATAAAAAATGGTGCTGAAGGGAAAATTGTTGATATTAAGGATGAAGAAAGCAATACAACAGTTGAAGTTTTTGTAGAGTAGAGGCTCAAAAATGAAACTTATGGAGTAATGTTAACCATTATTTTATCTGCTAATTCAATCTGATTTTCACTAATATAGGTATTGTAAGCCAGGATCTTGACTCCTTGTTTTTCTGCATATTCTAAAGCAGAAGCAAAGTCTGGATCCATTTTTTTATTTGGAATAAAATTGTTTATTCCATTCATCTGAATAAGAAAAAAGATAACTCCCTGATAACCTTCTTTAACTGCTTTAACCATCTCTTTAACATGTTTAGTTCCTCTGTTTGTTGGTGCATCAGGGAATAAGGCTATATTATTTTCTTCTAAGGTAACCCCCTTTACTTCTATAAATCCTTTTTTTTCATCAGTTTCATAAAAAATATCAAATCTAGAATTAGAGAAAGTCACCTCTCTCTTTGCCCTAATTATTTTTTTGAAATCAGGTATTTTCCCTTCTTTTAAGGCTTCATATACTACCTGGTTAGGAACCTGGGAGTCTATATTAATTAATTTATTATTCTTGTAGGCTGCAATTAAGGTGTATTTTGTTTTTCTATTTTTGTTTCGGGCTTTTTCCAGAATGACTGTTCTTCCTTTCTGTAGTATTTCACGGCATCTTCCGGTATTTTTTACATGAACAACTTCTTCTTTTCCATCAAGTAAGACATGTGCTATAAAACGATTACTGCGTTTGACAAATATTGCTTCTTTGGTTGTAGAATAGATCATCTGGCTCCCTCCAGTCTTCTTATATATGAATTATATTTGATAGAACAGAGGGAGTCAATGATTATTTGGTACACAAATTTGTTGACCTATTAAAAGATAATTTGGATTTAAACCTGGGTTTAAGCTGTTTAATCTTTGAACAGTTGTATTAAACCTCTGGGCTATTGAATAATAGGTATCTCCTCGTTGGATTGTATATGTTTGGGTTCCAGCAGGACATCGTACTGGTGGTGTGGCTAATGGAATACATATAACCTGACCAGTTATTAATTTATCTGGATTTACAGCTGGATTTGCTTCCCTGAGGTCATCAACTGAGATATTGAAATTCCTGGCAATTGAAAAGAATGTGTCATTAGCTTTTATTGTATAATAATTTCCTTCTGGGCATGAAGGGTATTGTTTTTGTCTGGGAACACAAATTGTCATTCCTGGTTGCAAATTATTAAAATCTATACCTGGATTAGCAGAAACAAGTGCTGGTACTGTAGTATCATATCTTTGGGCGATACTGTAAAAAGTATCTCCAGGTTTAATGCTATATGAAAATGTATTAGGAGGACATTGTCTGGCCATTTTTATTTCTCCTTTTTAGTATTTAATAATATATTATTACATAATAGAAAAATAGTTAATAAATTTGAAAATAAATATATATGGAGATTGTTATCATAAAATAAATTAATGCCAGAAGATGGCATGTATAAAATTTTATATTGCTATTATACTAATAGTATGATATAGTTATATTCGTTGGGCATGGAAAAATATTGTAAGACTTGCCCTGAAAAAATTTAGGAGGAATTCAATTAATGGTTTACACAGGAAAAGTTAAATGGTTTAATGATCAAAAAGGTTTTGGCTTTATTGAAAGAGAAGCTGGAGACGATGTTTTTGTACATTTCTCTGCTATTCAGACAGATGGTTTTAAGAGTTTAGAAGAAGGTCAAGATGTAGAATTTGAGGTTGTTGATGGTGAACGTGGCCCACAGGCTGCAAATGTTGTTGCATTATAAAATAATTTATTATTTTAATATATAGCACAACTAGTCCCTGGCTATTTTTATAGTCAGGGTTTTTTTATATCTACTGGCTCCTATTTTTGTAAATTTTTTAGTCATTATGTTGTTAGCAAATTCAGCCAAGTTAGTCGGACAGTTATTTCTTCAATTCTGATTATGAAAAATATTAAAGGGGAGTAATCAGTAATTAGCTGCATTTTTTCTGAAAAGTAATATAATTTATAATAAATCAGCAGGATATAAAAGAAAGTATAGAGAAATAGACAACAAGTAAATTTTATAAAATTTTATGATTTACCAACATTTACTATATTACAGATAAATAGAAACCCAGTAAATAGTATCAGTTATTCTTGCCTAAGTTTATTTGGAGAGGGGAAGCACAGTTTATGAATAATGAAAAACTGTTAAACAGGAATTTTCTTATGGTGGTAATTGGTCAGATGGTCTCGATCTTTGGAAATGCTGTACTGCGTTTTGCCTTACCACTATATATTTTAGATCAGACTGGTTCAAGTACGATTTTTGGAACAATTCTGGCTATAGCAACAATCCCTACTCTTCTATTCTCACCACTGGGTGGTATAATGGCTGATAGGTTTAACCGCAGAAACCTGATGGTTATTCTGGATCTGCTAACAGCAGCTGTAATAGGGGGATTTAGCTTCTTTTTGTCCACTGGACCGATTGTTTTAGTAATTGCTGCTTTAATGGTTATTTTTTCTATTATACAGTCCTTTTATCAACCGGCAGTACAGGCGAGTATTCCACTAATATCTTCGAAAGATAATCTGGAGAAGGCCAATGGGTTTATAAGTCTGGTTAATGCCCTTTCTAATCTGTTAGCCCCTTTGTTTGCTGGGATTTTGTATGGGGCATTGGGTATCCGGCCGATTATGATAAGTGCTGTAATTTGTTTTTTCCTGGCTGCGGTTATGGAAATGTTTATTATAATGAGATTTGAAAGGAAACACCATGATGAGAGTATAATATCCATAATCAGGTCTGACTTAAAGGTCAGCATCAATTATATGGTCAAGGATACCCCTGTAATAATAAAGGCTATGCTTGTTATTTCAGGTATAAATTTGTTTTTAACACCGGTAATCCTTGTTGGACTCCCAGCAATAATTAAGATTAAACTTGCACTGAGCAGCCAGTTATATGGCCTTACCCAGGGTGTAATGGCTGCAGGTATGATTATAGGTGGTATAATCATTAGTGTAATAGGCAAAAAGATAGAGATAGAAGAGGTATATAAGATGTTGTTTTATGCTTCAATGGGCTTATTACCAATTGCCCTGTCATTAAGTATCAAGATGTCAGTTATGGTGGTATATTGGACTATTTCTATTTGTTGTTTTGTAATAACGATTTTTATTACCATGTGTAATATAACCATGATCTCATTTATACAGCGGGAGACACCTGACCACTTAATTGGCAAGGTAATATCATATATATTTATGATGGCTCGATCTACTTTGCCAGTAGGCCAGGCAATGTATGGGTTTCTATTTGAAGTCGTGATAGATTATTTAAACATACTTTTATTTGTAACAGCACTATGTAGTGGGTGGATTGCGGTCTATTCAAAAAGGGTTTTTAGTGCATTGCCAGCAAAAGCTAAGTATGATTCTGTGTCACATTAAGCTTAATATATAAAATAATATTTAAGAGGGTTAGTGCCCTGATTTAGGGCATTAACCCTCTTGGGTTTAATTAGAGCATATTAGCTGGTTGGTAACTATTAACCATTGTTTGGGTAGTATTTTCCTGCATGGTAGGAACCTGGTAAAAACCCATCTGGTTCATATACTGGAAGATTTCATACGCCATGTCTATCTTACTAATTACACAATTTTTCATCATATTTCTGAGGTTTGGGTCTGTACATTCTAAAGCAGCCAAGGTTGCAAATACAGCAGATGACTTGGCACAACCTAGCATACCA
The DNA here is from genome assembly GCF_003953885.1 of Halocella sp. SP3-1. Taxonomy (GTDB): domain Bacteria; phylum Bacillota; class Halanaerobiia; order Halanaerobiales; family DTU029; genus Iocasia; species Iocasia fonsfrigidae. Next base: position 1,801,625 of record NZ_CP032760.1, read on the forward strand.
GAGGCAATATCACGGTCATTTAATTGGTTAATGTTATAATTTGGGCTTTCAGGAGATGGATTTCTCAGGCCCAGTTTAGGAGAAAAATTATTTTGTGCTTGATAAGTGCTGCCTGGCTTAATACCCCTATTATGTAAATGATTGACTAGATTATTATATTCCTGAATCATAAAGTTAATCTGTTTGTCCAGGATTTGACCTAACTGCTGATCTTTGACATGGGGACGGTATAATTCAAATTGATTAATACCATTGATTGCATCAGATAAAATTTCGTGGCATTCCATACATTCATGTGCCCCATAACTGGCTGCATTTCCCTGTTGATTAGTTTGATTAAAATTGTTATCCAGATTTAATTGCATATCACATTACCACCTTCTTTTTGGATTTACAGTTATTATTACCTGGGAAATCATGAAATATGTCTATTTTAGTTAGATTATTATCTGGTTTTTTGTGTCAATATATTTTTTAGTTGCACAGGGAGTTTTTTATTACAAAAAATTCTAATTCGGCAGAGGAAATTTACAATATTTGTAGAAACTATACTATTAGAAATGAAAAATATTGGTAGCAGTGATCATATCATTTAATATTTTAGTAATTTTAGTTGACAGATGATTAGCAAATAATCAAACCAGATAAATAATGTCCAGGGCCTGCTGGTATTATTAACCTAATAATTTTATAGTTTTAGGATGGTGAATTATGTCTAAGGGAATTACTAATTTTTTGTTCTATATGATGGTAGGTATTTTTATCCTGCTGGGTTTTTATCTTTATAAGCTAATTAACAGGGATTATTTTTTAATTATTATGATTATTTTATTTTCGTTAGCAGGGATATCATATTATTACAAATTACTTACTGAAGAACTCCGTAAAAATGTAATTATTGGCTATGGTTTAATAATTCTAGGTTTAATAATCTGGGGTTTAGGGGAACTTTTTGCTAAAAGTATAAGTATTTTTATAATAACCTTGATACTAATTTCAATCGGTATTATGAGTACTTACCATTCAATTTTTAAATACATTAAAGACCAGCTTAAAACAGTATCCCGGCTTGAATATTTTAGTTATCATGATCAGTTAACAGGTCTATATAACCGCAGGTATTTCAAACGGATAATAGAAGAAATAGAAGATACTAATAGTTTACCTGTTAGTATTATTATGGTTGATATAGATAATCTCAAGGGTATTAATGACCAGTATGGACATGCCAGAGGTGATGAGATTATTAAAAATGCAGCCAGGGTACTGGATTCGGTAAGCAGGAAAAGTGATACAGTAGTAAGAATGGGAGGAGATGAGTTTGTAATTATACTTAAAGAAACAGATAAAATAGATGCCAAATATTTTTGTGACCGCATACAGAGAAAGTGCGCAGAAGTAAATGAAGAATATGATTATAATATACCACTCAATATTTCAGTTGGTTCAGCAACCAAAAGTGATCAAGGACAGGATATTGAAGAACTCCTGGATAATGCTGATATGAGTATGTATAAGGCTAAGATGCAGTAAATAAAGGAGTATTTATAATATATTAAAGGAATATAATGGCTGAATAACGAAACTATTAATAGACTACTAATTCTAATGGGGATAATAATATAATTATAACTGGCTGTGAACAGTTAGCTGGTAATGTACTTGATAGGAGTGATAGTAAATGAAGAGTAATTTTTCTTTTCTGGCAGATAAATGGGAAACCCTTAGTGAACTGGGTAAGATGGCTGAGGGAAATCTGTATAAAGACCCTAATACTACTATTGTCAAATTAAGGATGTTTGCTGAACAGATGATAGAGTATATTTTTGCCTATGATCAATTAGAAAAACCGGAAGAAGACAGCCTGTTTAATAAATTGAAGTTACTTGAAAGAGAAGGACTTATTGTGGATGATATTGCAGCTATATTTCACAAACTCAGACTGGAGGGTAATAAGGCGGTACATGAGTCTTATGATTCACTGGAAACTGCTAAAGCACTTCTGTTAGCGGCCTATAAGACAGCGATCTGGTTTATGCAGGTTTACGGGGATTGGGATTTTGAAGGCGGAGATTTCATTTTCCCTGAAAAGGATTATCAGTCAAATGATAAGTTAGCAGAAATGCAGCAGAGGTATGAAGAAATGATAAATAAGGTTCAGGAAGAGATTGCAGCAGTTAAGGTCCAACAGAAAGAACTAAGTAATCTTAGTCTGCGTCGGGAGAAAAGTAGGAAATCAAATAATAAAATCAAACTGAACCAAGCCGAGAGGAAGATACTGGGCTTTTTTGATGGTAATAATAATCTGGAGGAGATAAATTCTGAATATAGGTTTATTACTACTGAAAAAATTCCTTCTGGACAAACAAATGCAGCAGGGAAGGCCTGGGATGCTGTCCGTAAATCATTCAGCGGCAGGGATTGTATTGCTTACTGGAGATATCCGATTTTCTCTAAAAGGGGTGAAAATAGAGAAGAACCGGATATACTAATTGCTGATAAGGAGTTCGGCCTGATAGTTCTTGAAATAGAGGGATATCAGCTTGATGATATAGCTGAAGTAACAGCAGATAACTGGCAGTTTAAAAAAACTGAAAGTAATGACTGCCCATCCTACAAGGTAGAGGACCAGCTTTATGCGGTCAAAGGCCTTTGTCAGAGTGATAGAACATTGAGGAGAATAAGTGGTAGGGCTGCAGTGGTCTTGCCCAATATTACTAAAAAAGAGTGGCAGAAGAAAGGTTATCCTGTAGACCATATAATCTTTGCTGAGGGACTGGGCAGGAAAAGCCTTTTTAAGGAACTGGCTGCTCTGACCCCAGCCTTCGATAATGGTGAATTAAATAATGAACAGTGGCAGAATCTTTTACTGGTTTTAAGTGGACAAAATACCTTTGGGGAAGAAACTGCTGGAGGAGAGCAGGATGCTAAGACCAGAGGTGGTGTCAAGGAGTTAATTAAGGAAAAGCTCTTTGAGGTAGATCTGCAGCAGGAGTTTATCGGTAAGACGATTCCTCCAGGACCACAGCGTATCAGGGGGATAGCTGGTTCTGGTAAAACAGTTCTTTTGTGTCAGAAGGCTGCCCATATGTATTTAAAACACCCTGATTGGAAGATAGCCCTGGTCTTTTTTACAAGGAGTTTGTATGACAGTACCAAACGGGAAGTGGATAAATGGCTGAGGAGATTTAGTAATGGTGAGCTGGGTTATGATTCTATCAGTAGTGACAGGCTGCAGGTGCTTCATGCCTGGGGGGCTAAAGACCAGCCTGGATTTTACCGGACAATCTGTAGGCAGCACAGGGTAAAACCCCTTACGGCTACTCATCAGGCCCTTGGTGAGGGAGAGCCAAATGAAAGGTTGATTAAAGCCTGTAAACTACTTCTGGAAGGGGTTGAAGAGATTAAGCCTATTTATGATGCTGTATTAATAGACGAGGCCCAGGACCTGATTGTTGATAATGGGGATTTAAAATATGAGGATAAACAGCCATTTTACTGGCTGGCCTATCAGTCTTTAAAACCAGTTGGTGATAAAAAGAAAAAAAGATTAATTTGGGCTTATGATGAGGCCCAGAGTCTAAATTCACTTAATATTCCAAGTGCCCCGGAACTTTTTGGTCAGGGGCCGGAGTTTAAAAGAATGGTAAGTGGGTTTCATGAAGGTGGCATCAGAAAAAGTGAGATTATGAATAAGTGTTACCGGACACCTGGGCCGGTGTTAACAGCTGCCCATGCTATTGGAATGGGGCTTTTAAGGCCTGGTGGAATGCTAAGGGGGTATACTACCCAGGAGGACTGGGAAAATATTGGTTATGAGGTACTGGAAGGTAGCTTTAACCCAGTAGGTCAGAAGGTTGTTTTACACAGGCCGGCAGAAATGACACCAAATAGGGTGCCAGAGATATGGGATGGTAAGGTAATAGAATTTAATAATTATAGTAACCGTCATGAAGAATTAACAGAATTGGCCCAGAAGATAAAATACAATATTGAAGTTGATGGTCTTAATCCCAGCAGGGATATACTGGTTATTGCCCTGGGTAATATACAGGAATCGTACAGGTTGAAGGTTGCTGCTGCCAGGGCAATTAAACAAGCTGGTATTGATATTTATATCCCCAAGGCCTTGAATAATAATGTCTATTACCCGAAATACCCTGAGATTGACCCCAACCGTTTCTGGAATAAGGGTGGGGTAACAATTTGCAATACCTATAGGGCCAAAGGTAATGAGGCCTATATGGTTTATGTCATTGGTTTGGATCAGGTAGCAGCAGCTGAAGATAATTTTGCTTTGCGGAATCAGCTTTTTGTGGCCCTGACTAGAACAAAAGGCTGGCTTAATGTTAGTGGGGTAGGAGAGTTCTCCTTATATAAGGAGTTCAGGGAGGTGCTGGCCAGTGGTAACCGCTTTGAATTTGTTTTTCAGAGACCATTGAGTAGAAGATAAAATTATTAATCTGGCTAATATCTAAAAATTAAGAAAACAATAATTTCTAAAAATCTCTTGTAATAATTTAAAAATATGTTATACTAATTTATAGTGAAAAAAATAACAATATCTTATGTACTTAAGCAGTTATAATATATTTTTTTTGCAAAAGGTTGTTAAAAAATTAACGATAACTTCTATGGTTTATTATTAAAACATATTTTTTTACAAAAGATTGTTAAATGTTTAACAATAAATTAATTAATCTTGATCCAGGGGGGGAAAGCATTGTACCAGATTTTAGAAAAAGAAGTATTAGCACCACAGATCACTTCTTTTATAATTGATGCACCAGAAATTGCAGCTAAAGCTGAACCGGGGCATTTCCTGATTGTAAGGGTCAGTGAAAAGTCGGAGAGAATACCCTTGACTATAGCTGATTTTAACCGAAAACAGGGTACATTAAGAATAATTGTACAGGAAGTAGGTTTTAGTAGCAAAGAGATTTGCAATCTTAATGTTGGGGATGGATTTTTAGATGTAGTTGGACCCTTAGGTAATCATATTAGTACTGAAAGATATTCCCTGGTTGTTTGTGTAGGTGGTGGTCTGGGGGCAGCACCATTATATCCCAAGGCAAAATCACTATCTGACAATGATACTACTGTAATATCTATACTGGGGGCTAAGAGTTCTGAAATGCTGATCATGGAAGATGAATTCAAGAATATTAGTGATCAATTATTGATTTCTACAGATGATGGTTCTAAAGGTAAACAGGGTTTTGTAACTGATATTCTCCAGGAACTTCTTGATAAAAACAAAAATATCAGTGAAGATGAAAAGAAAATTGACCTGGTAATAGCTATTGGTCCGATGATCATGATGAAATCTGTAGCTGAATTAACAAAAGGCTATGGCATTAAAACTCTGGTTAGTCTTAATTCTTTGATGGTTGACGGTACAGGAATGTGTGGAGGCTGCCGGGTTACTGTTGGTGGAGAGTCAAAATTTGCCTGTGTTGATGGACCGGTTTTTGACGGTCATCAAGTAGATTTTGAAGAACAGATGAGGAGACAGAACTTTTATAAGGAGTATGAAACTGAAGCACTCAATCATGCAGGGGGTGAGCACAAATGTCACCTAGAACAACAAATAAAGCAAGAAAAATAAAGATGTCATTACAGGATCCAGAGAAAAGGGTCAATAATTTTGCTGAAGTGGCCCTTGGTTATACCCCGGAAGAGGCAGTCAGGGAGGCAGAAAGGTGTCTGCAGTGTAAAAACCCTGCCTGTATGAAAGGGTGTCCTGTTGAAGTTGATATACCTGATTTTATTAAGTTGATTACAGAAGGTAAATATGCAGAAGCTGGGGCTAAAATACAGGAAAAAAATAATCTGCCTGCTATTTGTGGACGTGTCTGTCCCCAGGAAGAGCAGTGTGAGGCCAAGTGTGTTTTAGGGATAAAGGGTGAAGCGGTTGCTATCGGTAGATTGGAGAGGTTTGCAGCAGAGTATGCTGTTGATGCTGAGGATAGCAATAGTGTTAAAGTCAGTAAAGCCAGAGTGGCTGTAGTAGGTTCTGGTCCTTCTGGCTTAACTGCTGCAGCAGACCTGGCTAAACTTGGTTATCGGGTTACTATTTTTGAGGCTTTTCATAAAGCTGGTGGTGTTTTAAGTTATGGTATACCTGAATTCAGGTTGCCCAAGGAAATAGTCAAACAAGAGGTAGAGAATATAAAGAAATTGGGAGTAGAAATTGAAGTTAATAAAGTAATAGGGAAGATTAAGAGTGTTGATGAATTGCTTGATAATGGCTATGAAGCAGTCTTTGTTGGGACTGGTGCTGGTCTCCCCCGTTTTTTAAATATTGAAGGAGAGAATCTAAATGGGGTGTATTCAGCAAATGAATTTTTAACCAGAGTAAACCTGATGAAAAGCTACAAGTTCCCGGAATATAAAACCCCGGTATATATTGGGAAAAAGGTTGCTGTTGTTGGGGCAGGAAATGTAGCGATGGATGCAGCTCGTACAGCCTTAAGGCTGGGGGCTGAAGAGTCTATGATTGTCTACCGCCGCTCCAGGGAACAGATGCCGGCTCGTGCAGAAGAGATAGAACATGCTGAAGAAGAAGGGATTAAGTTAAATCTTTTAAATAACCCCAAGAAAATCATTGGTGATGAAACTGGTAATGTTAAGGGAATGGAGTGCATCAAAATGGAATTAGGTGAAGAAGATGAATCAGGCCGCAAACGCCCGATTCCAATTGAGGGTTCTGAATATGTATTGGATGTAGATACAGTTATTATCGCAATTGGCCAGGGGCCCAACCCTATTTTGTTAAATGATACTAAAGACCTGGAGACCAATAAATGGGGAACAATAGTCGCTGAGGAAGAGACTGGTCAGACCAGTAAAGAGGGTGTGTTTGCTGGAGGCGATATTGTTACAGGGGCTGCTACAGTTATTAAGGCAATGGGGGCTGGCAAAAAAGCAGCCAGAGCCATTGATAAATATTTACAAAGCAAATGAAAAATTTACTTTTATTTGTTAAAACATTAACAAAATATTAAATTGCAGGGAGGAATTTTATAATGAAGGGTTTTGCAATGCTTAAGATTGGTGAAACTGGCTGGATTGAAAAAGAAAAACCTACTGCTGGGGAATATGATGCAGTTGTTAAACCATTAGCAGTATCTCCATGTACATCAGATATTCACACTGTTTTTGAAGGTGGAGTTGGAGAAAGACATAATATGATGTTGGGACATGAAGCTGTCGGTGAAGTTGTCGAAGTAGGGGATAAGGTTAAAGACTTCAAAGCAGGTGATAGAGTTGTTGTTCCTGCTATTACACCTGACTGGAATACACGTGAAATTCAAAATGGAAGACATCAGCACTCAGGTGGAATGCTTGCCGGTTGGAAATTTTCAAATATTAAAGATGGTGTTTTTGCTGAGTTTTTTCACGTTAATAATGCTGATATGAATCTGGCTCACTTACCTGAAGATATTCCCTTAGAAGCTGCTGTGATGATAACTGATATGATGACTACTGGATTTCACGGAACAGAGATGGCTGATGTTCAATTTGGAGATACAGTGGCTGTTATAGGTATTGGTCCAGTTGGTTTAATGGCTGTAGCAAGTGCTAATTTAAGAGGTGCAGGAAGGATAATAGCTGTTGGAAGTAGACCTGTCTGTATTGATGTTGCTCAAAAATATGGTGCAACAGATATAGTAAGTTATAAAAATGGTGATACTGTTGAACAGATTATGGAGTTAACTAATGGTAATGGTGTAGATGCTACGATAATTGCCGGTGGTTCAGTTGAGATAGCTTCATCAGCAGTAAAAATTACAGCCCCTAATGGAACAATTGCGAACATAAATTATTTTGGGTCAGGGGATAATGTACCAATTCCTCGTGCTGAGTGGGGTTGTGGCATGGCTCATAAAACTATAACCGGTGGGCTCTGCCCAGGTGGAAGGGTAAGGATGGAAAAATTAGTTGAATTAATTAAGTATAACCGCCTGGATCCGGCCCTGATGGCCACCCATGTATTTAAGGGCTTGGATAAAGTTGAAGAGGCTTTGATGCTGATGAAAGATAAGCCTAGAGACTTAATCAAGCCGGTTGTACTTGTTAACTAGCCCTCAACATTTTATACTTAACTGCTAGAGGTATTAGTTAATCCTGGTACATCTACTAAGATTATAATTTAATAAAATAATATGCTTAATATTCGAAAATGTCATGTAGATGTAATACATGACATTTTTTTAATAAAAGCACTTGACAAAATCGGAAAAATGTTCTATAATATCTCATATAACTGACATATACATGACACATACAGCTATTTTATTTAACACCCTGTGTGGGATAATTCAGTTTTAGAATGATGTAATGGGGGTAAAGCAGATGACTAAGTATAATATTTTAATAGCAGAAGATGAACCCCTGATTAGAATGGATTTAAAGGAAATGGTTGCAGAATATGGCTATAATGTTGTAGCTGATGTAGGTAATGGTGAAGAGGCTGTAAAAAAGGCTAGAAGCTGTGAACCGGACCTGGCTATTCTGGATATTAAAATGCCAGGTTTGACGGGTTTAAAGGTGGCTGAAATAATGCATGCTGAAGATATTGCCCCAGTTATTTTATTAACTGCCTATAGTCAGTCTGAATTTATCGAAGATGCCAAAAATAAGGGTGTTATGCATTACTTGATTAAACCTGTTGATGAAAAGGAATTAATGGTTTCGATCGAACTGGTTATTGCCAGGTATAAGGACTTGAAATTAGCCCGGCAGGAGGTTCAAAGGGCATATAATAAGTTGAGTGAGAGAAAAATTATCGAAAGAGCTAAAGGTGTTTTAATGACTGATGAAAAATTCAGTGAAAAAGAAGCCTATCAGAAGATTCAAAGGGTAAGTATGAACAGGGGGATTTCCATGAAGGAGATTGCTGAGATGATAATAATCAATAGTGAGCTGAAGTAATGTTTGTTTGGGTACTATGAGTATTTTACGAAAAATTAATAATTATATTAAAGGCAGTGGGTTTTTTAATATAATGAAGGCAATGGGGCCTTATGTACAGGAAAAAGGTATTGTTTACTTATTCCTGTCATAAGGCCTTGTCTATTTTTAGTAACTCAAGTCTAAGGGGGTGAAATAATGGGTCAGAAGATAATAAGTGTGGGACTTGATATTGGTACATCTACAACCCAGCTTGTTATTAGTGAACTAATACTGGCTGATCTGGCCGGTCAGGGAAAAGTGCCTAGTATAGAAATTCTTACTAAAGAGATAAAATATCGCAGCAAGATCTATTTTACCCCTCTGCAGAGTAGTGATGTTATCGATGGACCAGCAGTAAGGGAGATTGTTAGTAATGAATATAAGCTGGCTGGAATAGAGAAAAAAGATATCCAGTCAGGGGCTGTAATAATAACCGGGGAAGCAGCCCGTAAGAAGAATTCGAAAGTAATTAGCCATCAGCTAGCAGATTTAATTGGGGAGTTTGTGGTGGCTACAGCTGGCCCGGATCTGGAATCAGTTATAGCTGGAATGGGGTCAGGGGCCTGTCGCTTATCTAAAGAGAACAGTGAAGTGATCGCTAATTTTGATATTGGGGGTGGAACCAGTAATATAGCTGTTTTCCAGAAAGGAGAACTTATCGATACAGCCTGTTTAAATATTGGAGGTCGGCTTATAAAATTCGATGATGAGAACAGGATTTCCTATATTTCTAAATATGTAAAGGAGATAGCTGCTAGTTTGAATTTATCCCTGGGAATTGGTGACAGTCTTATTGATGACGGATTACAGGATAAGATTAAGAAGATAGTTGAGCAGATGGTACAGTGTTTTTTAGAACTGCTGGGTTTTAAACCACTATCTGACATATGTAAAAGCCTTTTGGTGGGTAGTAGTCTGAAAAATAGTTATCAGCTTGATAAAGTATCTTTTTCTGGAGGGGTTGGAGAATACTTTTATGCTGTTTCCCATAGCCAGAGAAAGGAATTCAATGACCTTATTATAAGCTATGGTGATATTGGTCCTCTGCTGGCCCTGGCAATTAAGGATAGTGAACTTAAAAACATGGTCAGGATTAGTAAGACCCAGGAGAAGATTAATGCAACTGTGATTGGTGCTGGACTCCATGTAAGCGAAATAAGTGGTAGTACAATTACTTATACTGGAAACAGTCTGCCCCAAAAAAATATCCCACTTATAAAATTGTTTACTGCTGAGACTAAAGAAGATTTAGAGGGATTGGGATGGAAGATTAGACAGAGATTGCAATTATATAATTTTAATGATGAGAAACAAAGGGTTGCCCTGGCGTTAAAAGGGGCGGAAGTACCATCATTTTCTGAAGTTACGGAATATGCCCGACAGATCACTACTGGTCTAAGGGAATATATTCAGGCAGGTCTGCCAGTAATTATTGTCCTGGAACATGATTTTGCCAAAGCCCTGGGTCAGGCCTTAAGAACCCTCCTGGGGATAGGTTATGAGCTGATCTGTATTGATGGTATTAATGTTAATAAGGGTGATTATATTGATATAGGAAAACCCCTTTCCCGGGGAATTGTTTTACCTGTTATTATAAAAACACTGATTTTTGAGTAAAAAAAGGGGATTATGCTAATGTATAAAACCAGATTATTAAATAAGGTTTACCAATTTGTTGACCTTAAAGAGGTACTGGCTAAAGCCAATGAGGAAAAATCAGGTGATAAACTGGCTGGTATTGCTGCCAGTAGTATGGCAGAAAGGGTGGCGGCAAAGATAGTTTTAAGTGAGCTTCTGATTGAGGAGATTAGTAATAACCCGGTTATCAGATATGAGACAGATGAGGTTACCAGGGTTATCCAGGATGGAGTTGAGCAGGAGGTTTACAATAATATAAAGAACTGGACCATTGCTGAACTAAGGGAATATATTCTGGATGAGAATACGAAAAATTCCCAGTTGAAAAGCCTTAGCCGGGGTTTGACCAGTGAGGTTATAGCTGCTGTTACTAAATTGATGTCAAACCTTGATTTGATCTACAGCGCAAAAAAAATTGAAGTGATTACTCATTGTAATACTGAAATTGGAGAAAGAGGAAGGCTTTCTTCTAGATTACAGCCCAATCACCCCAAAGATGACCTGGCAGGGGTACTTGCTTCGGTTAGAGAGGGTTTAAGTTATGGTATTGGGGATGCAGTAATCGGTATTAACCCTGTAGCAGATACGGTCAGTGGAACTATTAATCTATTGAAGGGTCTCCATGATTTTAAAGAAGAGTGGTCAGTACCTACTCAGGTATGTGTCCTGGCCCATATTAATAGTCAGTTAGAGGCTGTTAAACAGGGGGCTCCAGCAGATCTTATTTTTCAGAGTATTGCTGGTTCAGAGAAAGGGAATGAGTCTTTTGGAGTTAATGTCAGCAGATTAGATCAGGCTCAAAAACTTATAAGAGAAGAAGGGACAGCCCCTGGTCCAAACCTACTTTATTTTGAAACAGGCCAGGGTTCTGAACTTTCGGCTGAGGCACATTTTGGAGTAGACCAGTTGACCATGGAAGCCCGCTGTTATGGCCTGGCCCGCTGTTATCAACCCTTTCTGGTAAATACAGTAGTGGGTTTTATTGGTCCAGAATATCTCTATGACAGCAAACAGGTCATCAGGGCAGGGTTAGAAGACCATTTTATGGGTAAACTTAGTGGTCTGCCGATGGGGGTAGATGTCTGTTACACAAACCATATGAAAGCAGACCAGAATGATATTGAGAATCTAGCTGTTTTACTTACCTCAGCAGGTTGTAATTATTTTATTGGGATACCCCATGGTGATGATGTGATGTTAAATTATCAGGCTGCCAGTTATCATGACATTGTAACCTTACATCAGACCCTGGGCTGTCGTCCAGCCAGGGAATTCGAAGACTGGCTGGAAGAGATGGGGATTTATCAAGATGGTAAAATAACTCCTAAAATGGGGGACCCATCTATATTTTCTCAAAAAAGAAAGGGGGAGTAAACATGACAGAGGGGGTTGATTTTCGAGAAGATAATATTGAGGATATCAGGGAGAGAAACATTCAGCAGGAGATATTTATTAGCAGTCCACTGGATTTAAAGATGATCAGAGCTCTAAAAAAGACTACCCCGGCCAGGATTGCTGTGGGGAGATCAGGACCGCGCTATAAAACCAGTACCCTTTTAAGGTTTCGGGCAGACCATGCTGCAGCCAGGGATTCGGTAATCAGTAAAACAGACCAAAGGGTAATTGAGGGAATGAATCTTTTTTCTGTTAAGACTTTATGCCGTGATAAGGAAGAATACTTAACCAGGCCGGACCTAGGGCGCAAATTTTCAGAGGAGACGATAAGTTTGATCAAAGAGAGGTGTATCTATCAGCCGGATGTACAGATTGTAGTTGGTGATGGATTGAGTTCAAAAGCAATCGAGGCCAATGCCAGGGATGTTCTTCTTTCTTTAACAGCAGGGCTTAAATTATATGAAATCAGTGTCGGCACCCCTTTTTTTATTAAGTATGCCCGGGTAGCGGCCATGGATTATATCTCAGAGGCTTTACAAGCGAAGGTTACCTGTATTTTGATCGGGGAGAGACCAGGCCTGGCTACTGCCCAAAGTATGTCTGCCTATCTGGCTTATGAAGCTAAGGTTGGCATGGTAGAAAACAGGAGAACGGTAGTATCCAATATTCATCAGGATGGTACTCCTCCAGTTGAGGCCGGAGCCTATCTGGTAAGTATTATCCAGCAGATGTTATTTCAGCAAGCTAGTGGTCTGGAACTACAAATATAACGCATACTTACTTCTGTAAAGGTTGTGTTTTTATGAATAGTTTAAAAGGATTTTGCCAGGAATATACAAAACTTAGTGCCGGGGATATAGCGATACTGGAAAAATATCAGGCTTCTTTGCAATCTATTGCTGATTTAAATAAAGCAGATGTTTTTATCGATTGTTTAATGAAAGATAGTAAGAAGGCAATTGTAGTTGCGGAAGCTAAACCCGAAAATAGTAGTTCAATCTACTATGATGCTTCCTGGTTAGGGGAAGGGGTATCCCAGCAGAATGAGCCTGGTGTTTTTCATACTCTGTGGACCGGCCAGCATTCCCATAATACCTTGGGCAGAGCAGTTACAGAAAATAAGGTTTTATATAATGAAGGAATGATAATCAGACAGTCGGTAGTACCAATTAAAAATGGTGAGCAGGTAATTGCCTGTTTAATCATGGAAAAGAACATTGAAAAACAGGTTGAGCGGGAAAAGGAATATGAGATTTTTAAATATGCAGCTGATATGTTAAGTGAAAGTTTCCATGAAGTAGTGATCAGGGATGGCAATCTAATCTCCCATTTATATGAAGGGTTAATTATTACTAATGTAGAGGGTAAAGTGGTTTTCGTCAACCCCAATGCAGAAAAAATTCTTGCTAAAATTGGTACAACTGTACGGCCTTATACTAATATCTATTTTGATGAACTGGCCTTTAATATTGGTTTTGATGAAATCAAAGAAACTAAAGAGAAAAAGATTAAAGAGCTTTCACTGCAAAATCTGGTCCTACAGTTAAAATGTATCCCGATTACTTCAGCTGAGGAAGAGATTGGTTTTATATTTTTGATCAGGGATATTACTGAGATTAAAGACAAGGAGAGGGAATTAATACTGAAAACTACGGCGATCAAAGAGATTCATCATCGGGTAAAAAATAACCTGCAGACAGTGGCGACCCTTTTAAGACTTCAGATGAGAAAACACAAGGATAGAGAGCTGAAAGGTCTGTTAAATCAAAGTATCAACCGGATTATGAGTATTTCAGTTATTTATCAATTGTTATGTAGTGAGGGTAATCAGATTTTAAACTTGAAGATGATTCTGAAAAAAATAATCGATATTAATACCAGGGGAATTATGGCAGATGAGCAAAAAATCCTTACAGAGATAAGTGGTCAGGATATTATGCTGGATTCAGATAAAGCTACAACTGTAGCCTTGATTGTAAATGAACTTATTCAAAATAGTCTAAAACATGCCTTTCAGGATCAGGATGAAGGGTTTATTAAAGTTAAAATTGTTGAAGATTCCGGATTGGTTAGTATTGTTGTTCATGATAATGGTAGAGGCATTCAGGAAGATGAAATAGCTGAGAATAGTAATCTAGGCTTAAAAATAGTTAATACTTTGATTAAGGAAAAATTAAAGGGAAACATTGATATAAAATCAAATTACGGTACAGAAACTATTATTGAATTTAGTAATTTTTAAGATATTTTAACTGGAGGTGATTATTAATAAATATTGGACTAAAGTTTATGTGAACTAGCTAGAAATTGATTATTATTCTGACTATCAAATATTTTAAGAACAGGGGGTAAAGATAATGAATGATTTACAGGAAGGAAAACAGATGGAAAGGGGTATCAGCTTTCTGGGGCTGGTAACCCTGGCAAGTGGGACTGTAACAGGTGTAGGCTTTTTGATGATGAGTGGTGATATTGTCAGTCATGTAGGGAGTTTTAATCTGGTGGTTACATATATAGTAGGTATGATGGCGGAAATATTTGCCATGTTGGCTGCTGCTACCCTGGCATCTAGTTATCCATCAGCTGGTAGTGTGGTAACCTATGCCCGCAAGGTATTAAATAATCATACCCTGGGTTTTCTGGCAGCCTGTGCACTATGGCTAGGTATGATAGCTATTGATGGAGCAGAATTGATGGCTTTAGGAAGGTATATATATTATTTCCTACCTCAAATGGATTACTACTGGTGGGGGGTTATTGTCACAATAGTTTTTATTGCTATCAATTTATTAGGAGTCTCGATGACTTCTAAAACTCAGTCTATTTTAGGTTTGGTTATGTGGTCTGGTCTGATGTCTGTACCTATTATTGTTTTGTCAAGTGGGCAGACAGATATTTCTTACTGGCAGACTTTCCAGGAGACGATTGGTTTTAATGACTGGATGACAGCTATTTTCTTTGGGGTTTATTGTTATGTTGGTTTTGTAACTATTCTACCAGCAGCAGAGGAGACTGTTGAACCGGAGATTAGGATTCCCAAGGCAATGTTGGTAGGTACATTGATAACTGGTTTTTTCTATATTACCGGGGGTTTAGCAATTACGACTTTAAGGCCTACTTCAGAATTACTGGCTCTGGCTGATAATGGGCCCTTTGCCAGTGTCTGGGTTAAAGCGATGGAGGTTATTTGGAATGGTAAAGGGGCAGTCTGGATGAATTCTATTGCTATTATTACCTCTTTAACAACTGCCAATGCCTGTGTCTATGGTGGGGCTAGAATGCTGTATGGTATGGCCAGAGAAAGACAGTTGCCTGAATCTTTCAGAAAGATAAGTGAAAGATTTAGAATACCCATTATTCCGATTATTGTAACTGGAGGGGCTATTCTATTTTGTGTATTAACCGGGGCTATAAGGATAGTATCAGTAATAGCCAATTTTGTATTCTTCCCGCTCTGGGGTATAATTGGACTGGCTTCTTATAAAAACCTATCTAATAAATTAAAAGCTGGTGGTAAGTTAAGTGATAAGATACCTTTTTATATCCCTGGTGGAAGGCTCTGGCCGGTAGTTACTATTATTATGGCAGTTGCTTTTACCATAATTACCTTTCTGGCTACTGATGATGTTATCTTTGGTGGGGGAATAACGGTAGTTTTCTTTGTAGTGATGTGGCTCTATTATATCCTGTGGAATAAGTATAATAAAAACAAAGGAATAGATATTGTTACAGAAGCAGAGAAATATGAAACAATTAAGGCTGATGTCCAGAGTTGGGAGGCATAGTAAATTTGTTATCATAGTTAAATATATATTAATCGTTGTTCCATTTCTTTAGTAAGGGAAATGGGGCAACGATTTTGTTCCTTCTACTATGGATACTATTCCACCGCAGAGATTATGGTATTTAACATTAATTAAGCCTGAACTACGAAACAGTTCAGCTAATTGCTTTTGGGTGATAAAGGCCCTAGCTGATTCATAAAGATACTGGTAGGCCTTTTTATAAGAAGAAAATATTTTAGCAATGGGTGGTATTATTATTTTAAAAAGGTACCAGTAAAGGTCTTTGAAAATAGGTATTTCGGGGTGTGCCATATCCAGAGAGATGACTTTTGCCCCTGGTTTAACAACCCGTCTCATTTCTTGGACGGCAAGTTGAAGATCGGAAACATTACGTAGACCCCAGGCAACTGTAGCACAGTCAAAAGTGTTTTCTTGAAATGGTATATTTAAGACATTTCCATTTATTAGCTTGATTATCTGTTCTAGATTATTACTATGTGTTCTTTTTCTGGCTAAAGCTAACATGTTAGCAGCAAAATCAATCCCAATTATTGTGCCACTTGAACCTACAGCATGAGCCAGCTCTATTGTTAACATACCTGTTCCACAACAAAGGTCTAATCCCTTATCACCACTTCTAATTCCACTATAGTTAACCACTAACTTCCGCCAGTATCTATCTAACCCCATAGTCATTAGAGTATTCATCAAGTCATATTTATGTACTGCTGAGTTAAAGATATCCAATACTATTTTCTCTTTGTTTTCCTTACTTGAGTTTTTTATTAAACACCTGTCCCCAGTATTTTCCTTGTTTTTCAAGAAAATTCAACTCCAAATTATTATTTTTTTTACTATTCTTAATATAGTTTACCACCAGCTCCTTTAATTATGTTGCTATAATACAAACAGGGGAGGGAGTAGACTTAAGACTAGAAAAAAATGTTATTTTAGCAGGATTAGTGCATAGGATTGTAGAATATATAAATAGGAAAAAACATCTAAGCCACTCAAATTCACTCAGCAAGTCAAGTCTGGCTAAGCTTCGTGAATTTCGCAAATGCCTGGTACGTTCCTGGTACGTTATACGGTGCGACTGACTTAAGTTGTTAAAAACAAAAGAAAGAATTCTTAGGAGGTAAAAAATGACTAATGAAGAAAAGGAAGTAATAGATCTACTTGAGAATCTTGAGATTGAGTATAAAAGAGTAGAACATCCGCCAGTTTTTACAGTTTTGGAAGCAAAAAAGAGATGTGAAATTGAAGGAACAGGTTGCAAAAATTTATTTTTAAAAACCAATAAAAATTATTATTTGACCATAATTGAAGATTCTAAAAGAGCAGATTTAAAAGGTATATCAAAACAATTAAAAATATCTAGATTATCTTTTGCTAATGAAGAAGAATTAGCTGATTTATTAGGTTTAAAACCAGGGGAAGTAACTCCTTTTGGATTAATTAAAGATATAGATAATGAAGTTATAGTTATAGTTGATAATGAATTAGAAGATTCTAATTTTGTCTCATTTCATCCTAATGTTAATACGTCTACATTGACATTAAAATATAATGATTTTGAAAAGTTTTTAGATTGGACGGGAAATACAATTGTTAAAACAATAGTTTAAGTGAAAAAAATATTTGACGATATTTTGAGCTATCTAAGGCCCCTGAACTTCGGTAATACCTGAACATTATCTGAAATTCAGCTAAAGTATAGTTTTGTAATGACTATTTTAATGTTATGTAATATTAGAGTTTAAAAAGGAGGAAATCATGATAAGCTATGGATTTATATTAACATCTTTAATAGTAATTTTAATTCCAGGAACAGGAGTTATTTATACTGTTTCTATAGGGATAATGGGTAGTAAAAGAGATAGTATTGCAGCTGCAATTGGTTGTACTGTGGGAATTGTCCCACACTTGATAGCAAGTATTATTGGTTTATCAGCAATTTTTCACATGAGTGCACTTGTTTTTCAAACAATAAAAATTGTTGGTGTTGTTTATTTACTTTATCTTGGATGGGGTATGATTAAAAATAAAGATGGTTTGGTAATCAATGAGGACTCTAAAGAAAAAAGCACTTTAAAAATTATTGTTAAAGCAATTTTAATTAATTTATTAAATCCAAAACTTACATTATTCTTCTTTTCATTTCTCCCTCAATTCATTTTGAATATGGAACATGGTTATATATATCAAATGATCATATTGAGTATAGTTTTTATGGGATTAACTCTTATTGTATTTATTCTATATGGGATACTTGCAAATTATTTTAAGAGTTTGATTGTTACTTCCCCTAAACTAACTCTTAGAATACAGCAATTATTTGGTTTAGTTTTTATAGGGTTGGCTATTAAATTAGTACTTAGTGATGATTACTAATTTATGACAGTATCAAGAATAACATCTAGTTATTGAAGAAGTTTTGCTCAAGTTTTAAATCTCATATGGAGGCAAATGGTCTTAAGAATTTATGTTCCTAGCAAAAATATTATTGAAATAGAGAATTAATGGAATATTTAGCATATAAATTATGAAAAGAAGGAAGACTAAAGAAGAAATAGGAGAAATAACAAATCTGGGTATAGAATTTAGGGGTGTATAAAATGTTCTTAAATATTGTAATTGGTTTTGTAATTCCGTGGATTTTTGGAATTTATCTCTATAAAATGGCTCCTAAAATATTGCTTAGCATTTTTTCGTTAGGTACTGTCTTATCACATATAATCAATGCCTTTGCTGATGAACATAAAATGTGGCATCTCTTACCAGATAAATATTTATCTATAGACTATTTAATGTTTGATATCGGGTTATACGCTATTCTGCCTAGTTATATGATATTTTTTATTTATCGCTATGAACAAATGAATGGTTATATATTTGTGCTGATTTTTACTGTAATAACAACTATTTTAGAATTTTTCTGGTTCAAAATAGGTAGAGTTACTTATCATAATGGCTGGAGTATTTACCATACTTTTTTTTCTTACCTAATTCCTTATTTGCTTATCTTTATGTACTTTAAATTACTTAGAAAAGTAAAACTTTACTAACTGTTAGCAGCAGTAAGCTTAATTTATAGTATAGGGTGAAGTTAAGCTATGATACTATGGCAAACCCCAAAATGTAACTAAATAGTAAAATATATAAATTACTTGACATAAATATAATATTAGAATATGATATATGAGTATAAACGGATATATGAATGGGAAAGGAATAGTGATAGTCTTATGGATTTAGTCGAAATAGTAAAGGCTCTTTCACATGAAAACAGAATAAGGATATTGAATTTGTTGAAGCAGCAGGAGTTATGTGTCTGTGAATTAGAAAGTATACTGGATGTTAACCAATCCAATGCTTCAAGGCATTTGAGCAAATTAAAACATGAGAGACTTATAAATAGTAAGCAAAGGGCGCAATGGGTTTATTATAGCATTAATGAAGATTTATTTTCTGAACATATTTTTTTAAAGAACATTCTTGATGAGTTAGATTCCCTGGATATTTGCCAGGGAGATAATCAAAGACTAAAAAAATACCAAGCCAGTGGCTTATCCTGTGAACAATTGAGTGAAAATACATTATTTAATTGAACTTTCTAAAAACAGTAGATCTTTTTGTGGGCAAATTATGTTTATATTAATATTAAATAAAAGGGGAGGTATAACCAATGAAATATAAAGTTGCTTTTGTTTGTATAGGAAATTTCTGTCGTAGTCAAATTGCTGAAGGATTTGCCAGAGAATATGGAAGTGATTGCTGGAGGTTTACAGTGCAGGAACTAATCCAGCAGATCAGGTAAAACCAAATGCTGTTAAAGCTATGGAAGAGGTAGTGAGAGAAGATTGGGGACTCGATGACCCAGTTAGTAAACCAATGAATATTTTCAGGGAAACCCGGGATGTTATAGAGGGGAAAGTAAAGGAACTAATTGAAAAGGCCAGAGAAGGTAATATATAGAAAGCCAAAAACAGTAGGTAACTGATACCTACTGTTTTTTAAAAAATTTCTATTACACAGACCCCAGGGATTTGTACAGATGATAGTATTAGAACCTGGAAACAATGCTTTATAGTTATAACTCAGTTTTTAATTGAAGTCTATCATTAAAAAATGTTCTAGAACCCCATTTTATCATTATATAAACTGTAAGGGTGACACTACCCATTATACCAAGCATAATAGCAATCTGGTATTTAATAGCTGTTAGAGGTGTGGCACCTGCCAATATTTGTCCAGTCATCATACCTGGTAAAAAGACAATACCCATCCCCATCATTGAATTTATAGTTGGTAAAATGGCCTGATAGAAAGCCCTTGATGTGATATTTTTTGTAATTAATTCTGGTTTACCACCTAACATTAGGGCATTTTCAATCATCGTTTGATTATTCTTTAACCCACTAATTATACCTTCGACACCTAGTGATATTCCTGTCATGGAATTACCGATTAACATTCCAGCCAAAGGAATAAAATATTGTGGTTGGTACCATGGGTTTAGATTAATAACTATTAATATAAAATAAAATATTGTAATCACTGTACCTGTAAACATGGCAATTGCAATTATCTTCTTTAAATCTATTGAAATATCACTGACTCTACCATAGATGTTTTGTACAGCAAACCCTTGCATTAATAGTAGAATTATGATACTGGAAAATAGGTTGGGATTGGCAAAGATATAGGTGAGCAGATAACCAACTAATACCAGTTGAACTGTCATTCGGAAATTAGCAAGGATAATCTGCCATTCATTACCGATTTGCTCATGTTTGACAATAAATAAGAGAATAATGACAAAAATATATGCGGCTATAAGTTGAACAAGTGAAATATCCAGAATATCCTCCATAATTTTATGACCTCCTGTTTTCTACATTTTCGATCTGCCCATTATTTAAGGAGATGATAGTTTCACCATATTTATCAGCAATATTTTTTGAATGTGTTACCATAATTAGGCTGCCATTTCTTTTCTTTATATAGTTAACTACCATCTGGACAATAAATTCTTCAGTATTTTCATCCAGGGCTGATGATGGTTCATCAAGCAGTAGTATAGTAGGCTGGAGAAGTAAAACCCTGGCTAAAGCCACCCTTTGTTTTTCTCCACCTGATAGTTTCTGTGTATCTGTATCAAGGGAGAGATTTAGGTCAACTTTATTAAGTAAATCCTTATAAATATTTTCATCCCTAAAGTTATATTCAGAATATTCCAGTGTTTTGGTGAAGTTATCTCGAATAGTATCTGGAAACATAATAGGGTTTTGTGGCAGCATTAAGACTTCCCTTCTCAATTCAATCGGATTGTACTTATTAATTTTCTTTCCTTTATATTTTAGGGAACCGCTATCAATAGAAATCATATTATTTAACAGCTTTAACAAAGTGGTTTTACCACTACCACTTTTCCCTACAATACAGCTTATTTTGTTTTCCTCGATTTTCAGTTTATTAATATCTAATACATCTTTATATTTGACAGATGTAAATGTGAACATAGAAAATCCCTTCTTTATATAAAATTATCTTTCCCTGGATTTTATTTGCTGGTATATTTCAAAGATATAGTAGTTATAGGCATGATGTAGGATATGGATCCATAAAGGCTAAAAATATCTTTCTTAATATTCTGTTCTTCATTTGGTTTAATACCTCCAAGTGGAATTGTTATTATCTAAAATCGATATCGTATAACAACATTATATACTTTATATATAATTATTGTCAAGTTATACTGCTTTGCTTCCTGGCTCCTAATCTGGAAAAGGTAGAGGGTAATAGATAATTTGTTCTTGTTAAAATAATAAATATATGTTAAACTTAAATAAAAAATTAGAAAAAGGGTGAATTTCATTTAAAATTATGATTATCAGTACTTTAACCATTAGTAACTTAAAACTATCTACTTAGGTTGGTTAGAGTACTATAAATATATATTACCATATTTTAACAAACGGCAAATGGTTTATTATATCTCTGCTTTCTGGTCAATATTCTAGCCAACCAGTATAACCTGGTGTGAATATGACTAAAAAAGGAGAGATTTTTATGTTATTAATAGATACGAAAGAAGTAAATAAATAGGTAGGTGCTAGACAGTTAAGATTAACTCAATCCTTTAAAATATAACATTAAGATGGATTATAATTACTTAAAGCAGGAGAAATAATCTAAACTAAGAATATATAGTAAGGAAAGAAGAATTAGAACAGACTGGTGGTCTATAGTTTTATTTGGAAAAGGAGATGATTAAAATGAAAGCAGGGGAACGGCGTAAAAAATTGATTTCAATGCTAAAAAATAGTAGTGAGCCTATTATAGGCTCAGACCTGGCCGAAAAGTTTGCTGTTAGTAGACAGGTAATTGTGCAGGATATTGCCCTTCTCAGGGCAGAGGGAGAAAAAATTCTGGCTACATCCCAGGGTTATCTTATTCCCGGTAATCAGTTAAATACTATAAAAAGGACTATTGCCTGTAGACATAATAATGAAGAGGTAGAAGATGAGTTAATGACCATTGTAAGTCATGGGGCCAAGGTCAATGATGTAATAGTTGAACACCCTATTTATGGAGAGATAAGAGGGGTTTTGATGATTCAATCTCCCTTTGATGTAGAAAAATTTATGCTAAAATACAGGGAGAATAAGGCGACTTTACTGGCCTCTTTGACTGATGGAGTACATTTACATACAATAGAAGCGATAAATGAGAGTGTCATAAAACGACTTAAGAATGAACTCAGGGCAAAGGGTTATCTCTTAGAACAGGATTAAACTGGTGTTGGACTGTAAAATTATTTGATATTTATTAAGGTGTTTTTTTATTGTCATGTGTAAAGACATTTGACATTACATATAAAATTAAATATAATTATTTTTAATATGGGAGGTGGTTTCATGTCAGGTGAAACTAATAATACCAGGGGGTTATCCAGGTCAAAGAGGAAAAGTCGTTTATCACGTAAAAGATGGTTCTGGTTTATTTGTTTAAGTTTATTAATTTTATCTGCTTATATTGTTCCTTATGTTTTCCTGGGGGATATTGCCAGGATTACTGCTTCATTTTTGTACTGGACTTTGTTTGCTGTACTGGCAATCTTTTTTACTATTAGAATAATAAAAAATTGGAGGGATTAAAATGTCAGCAAGATATGTCTATCTGGCTATGTTTATTTATATTGTAATTGGCTGCTGGCTTGCATATGCTGCCCGTGTCGATATGAAAAAAGATATTATGGATTATTTTCTAGGGGGGAGATCTACCGGGGGATTGTTGCTGCACTATCATACAGTGCAACTACTTATAGTGCTTTTATGATGGTTGGACTGGTGGGTTTTACATATTCAGGTGGTGTTGGAGCCCTGGGGTTTGAGCTTATTTATCTGGCTGGCTTATCATTAGTAGCCTTTTTTGGGCCTAGATTCTGGCTGTTGGGGGAAAAATATGGTTATATTTCACCGTATGAAATGTTAGCTGACCGGTATAATAATAAATGGATTTCTATTATATCTTCTTTCACTGCCTGTATTTTTTTAATTCCTTATCTTTCAGTACAGCTAATGGGGGTTGGTTACTTAGTGAACGGTCTGTCTGATGGAGAAATTCCCTTTATGGTTGGAGTAGTGATAGCAACCCTTCTGGCAATTGCCTGGGCCCTTGTTGCTGGTCTGCGTTCAGTAACCTGGACAGACTCATTACAATCTCTAATTATGATTATAGTTAGTGTTTTAGTCTTATTGTTTATTGTTTACAGTAGATTAGGTGGTTTTCTTAATTTTTTTGCTATACTTGAAAAGGATTTTCCAGAGTATTTATCTGTTCCTGGTCCTGGTTTTTTTAATTTCAAGACATTCCTTGGACTTACTCTACCCTGGTTTTTCTTTTCAATTTCTAATCCCCAGGTTAGTCAACGCTTATTTATTCCCGATTCCTTGAAATCAATGAAGACTATGATTAAAGGTTTTCTGATTTTTGGCTTTATTTATACCCTGGTTTCAGTTTTCTGGGGGTTTACTGCTTTGATATTACTGCCAGGTCTAGAGAGTGTAGATATGGCTACCCCTGTTTTACTGGGTTCCACTTATGTACCAGTAACGCTCGGCTTGCTCGCTATGGTTGGTATTACTGCAGCGGCTATTTCTACGATTGATTCTATTATGTTAACCCTGTCTTCCCTGGTATTACAAGACTTATATCCAAAAAAGAATAGGGATCAAAAAAACAACCTGGATTTAGTGACTGCCAGGGTGATCATTATTCTGATAGCATTTCTAGGGTTTTTGTTTGCCAGTCAGCAGTTTGATTTGATAGCAGCCCTGTCAGTGGCTTCTTCAGTAGGTTTACTGATAGTAGTTCCGACTATATTTGGTGCTTTTTTCTGGCGTAAATCTACTGCAGCAGGTTCTATTACCAGTCTTTTAAGTGGTTGTTTAACTGCCGTTTATCTACAGTTTACAGGATGGAGTCCCTGGGGTTATCCAGCAGGTGTCTGGACTTTAGTAATTAGTTCACTGACTTTTATAATTGTAAGTTTGCTGACAATTCCACCAGAGGAGAAGGCTGATGAACTATTAGATTATCTAGATAAAGAATTAAGCAAGCGGAATATACTATAAACCAGGCAATTGATTTGATTTTTTTATTAATTTATGCAGGATTTTTTTTATAAAAGTTGAAGGTAATATATGGGTTTAAGTTAAATTGCAATGTATTCTGGAATTTATAGAGGAGGGAGTTATATCAAAAAGATAGGTCAGGTAATACTGGGATTGAGTATCTTTTTATTGATTGGCACTGGACTGTATTATTTCTTAAGTAGTATTCTTCAGGACTCCTCAATGTCGGTAGTGATCAGGGTTGGAATAATAGGTGTAATACTGGGGTTGATTATTCTTCTTTATAGTCTAATAAAAGAAAGGATGGAGGATCTTAAAGATGATAATAGTGAATACTAGTCAGATTGCTGGTAAAGAAATAAGTGAAGTCCTTGGTCTGGTCAGAGGTAATACTATTAGGGCACGTCATGTTGGGCAGGATATTATGGCAGGTCTAAGAAATATTGTAGGTGGTGAAGTAAAAGAATATACCCAGATGATTAGTGAGGCCAGGGAAGAAGCCCTGAAAAGGATGGTATCTGAAGCTGAGAAATTAGAGGCAGATGCTGTTATTAATATTCGTTTTACTACTTCACAAGTTATGGGTGGTGCAGCTGAAATACTGGCCTATGGCACAGCTGTCAAAATAGGTTGATTATTAATTAAGTCTGGGTGATGAAGCTATTTTGTTCATTCTAAAGTTACTTATATCAGATAAATAATAAATACATATTAAGACACTTATAAAATATAGAGGAGGTAATTAATTGTGTTAAAGTCCAAAAAAGAATATTACCGGATTAAGGGGAATGAGCTGATTAAGAATTTTAAGAAGAGGAATATAGAGGGCTACTATTGTTCTACAGGAGAAGAAGCCGTCAAAAAGGCTCTGGAATTAATAAAAGGGGGTTCTACAGTATCCTGGGGTGGTTCAATGACTTTAGAGCAAATTGGTTTATTGGAGAAATTAAAGGAATCTAATCTAAAATTGTTGGATAGGAATACTGCTAAAAATGCTGAGGAAAAGGCAGAGATATATTATAGAACCTTTAATTGTGATTATTTCTTAATGAGTTCAAATGCAATTACTCAGGATGGCAAATTAGTAAATATTGATGGGAATGGTAATAGGATAGCTGCCCTTATATATGGACCCAAAAATGTTATTGTCATAGCAGGTATGAATAAAGTTACTAAAGATGAAGAGAGTGCAATGAAGCGTATAAGAAATTGTGCTTCACCGATAAATGCCATCAGGCTGGAACAGAATACACCTTGTACTCAAACTGGTCACTGTCATGAGTGTTTAACAGAGGATTGTATTTGCTGTCAAATGCTAGTAACTAGAAAATCAAAACATGACGGCCGTATAAAGGTAATACTTGTAGGTGAAGAAATAGGTTTTTAAAAATATATATTTTATTATTCCCCGAAATGAACAAGCAGTCGGGGATTTTTTAATAATAGAATTAATAAATATTTTTTTAATCTAATTATAAATCAAAAAAATTATAGGGTCATTTTTCTTTTTCTATTGACATAATAATCTTTTTTTTGTAAAATAAAAACTGAAAATACTAAATTGGTTTCCTTAATGAAGATGAACTTCTGTTCTGCTGTTTTTGCTGAGGAGGGAAAAATAACCATGGGCGGCAAGACCAATAGAGAAAGAGAGCGAATTTTAGCAAAAGCCAGGGATTTATTTTTCTCTTATGGTTATTCAAAGATAACGATGGATGAATTAGCTGCTGAGCTAAAGATGAGTAAAAAAACCATTTATAATATTTTTGCCAGTAAAAGGGACTTATTAGATGAGGTAATAAAAAATCATTTTAAGGATATCAAGGAGGAAATAGAAACACAGTTAAAAAGAGAGATGTCATTTCAGGAGATGCTGAAAAGATTATTATTAATTATTAATCAAAAGACATCATTAATTAATATTAGAGCACTTGATGATATTAAAAAAAACAGTCCTGATTCCTGGAAAATGATTAAAAAATATCGGGAATCATTTTTACAGACCCGTTTAAAAGAAATATTTCAAAAAGGGATTAAGGAAGGGGTTATTAAGGAGGGTATTCCACTTGAATTAATAGTACTGGTGACTATGAATTTAATCCGCAATATTACACCACCTGAACTAATGGGTCTTCCATATTCTTTTGACCAGGTTTTAGAAATGATTATAGAAATAATTATTGAAGGTATTATTGTTAGAGAGGAGTAATATATATGAAGATAGGAATACCACGGGCCTTGCTATATTATTATTATTTTCCCTTCTGGGAATCTTTTTTTAATAATCTTGGCTGTGAGCTAGTAGTTTCTGATAAGACGTCAGAAATGTTGATTAATAGAGGGATAAAGAACTCTGTTTCTGAAATATGCGTGCCTATTAAGGTATATATTGGCCATGTCTTTAATTTACTTGATAAAGGTGTGGATTATATTTATGTTCCGAGGTTTATCAGTATTAAGAAAAACATAACCTTCTGTCCAAAGTTTTTAGGTCTGCCTGATATGATTAGAAATTCACTCCAAGGAGTAGAGGGAAAGATTTTAAGTAATTATATTGAAGCCAGGAGTGATGATATTTCTAATTATAAAAATTATCTTGGTTTTATGGATAAGTTAGGGGTATCCCGTTCGACACTGAAAAATGCTGCTAAAAAAGCCCGTAAGGTCTGGCTGAATTTTCGTGAGAAAAGCAGGCAGGGTTTATTTATAGACCAGATTTTAAATGATAGAATAATTACTGGGGCAAGTAATAATGAGATTACAATAGGTGTTGTAGGTTATGTCTATAATGTCTATGACCAGTTTATTAGTATGGATTTTATAGATCGACTAAGAGAGATGAAAGTAAATGTTTTGACTTTTGAAATGCTTGAGACTAAAAAGATTGAAGAGCAAGTGGGTAAATTTGCTAAAAAGATGTTCTGGGAGTTTACCAATAAATTACTTGGTGCGGGTTATCACTTTATCCATTCCCCTCAAGTAGATGGTATTATTCATATAACTGCCTTTGGTTGTGGGCCAGATTCTATTTTAGGACCATTTCTGGATACAGAAGCCGAAGCCTTTAATAAACCTTTAATGAGACTGCGGATCGATGAGCAAACAGGTGAAAGTCATTTGATTACCAGAATAGAGGCCTTTACAGATATGATTAGGGCAAAAAAAGAAGAAGGGGAAGGGGGGAGTTTCAGGTGAAAATAACTTTTCCACATATGGGGTCACCGTTAATTTATACTAAATTATTTGAATTACTTGGTCATGAGGTTATTGTTCCTCCCAAGCCTACCCAAAAAACTATCAATTTGGGGGTGAAATACAGCCCTGAATTTGCTTGTTTCCCTTTAAAGGTATTACTCGGTACCTATCTGGAAGCAATTGAGATGGGTGCAGATACTATTGTTTCCAGTGGTGGGAATGGCCCCTGCAGGGCCGGTTACTATGGAGAAGTACATCAAAGATTAATAAGGAATATGGGTTTAGATATTGATTTTATCATTTTTGATGAACTAAAGAGGGATTATAAAGGATTTATTAATAAATTAAAGAAGTTAAAGGGTCAACATTCCTGGTTTGACTTATATAAAATTGTAAAGACTGCGTATAAAATGGCTGTCTCAACTGATAAGGTAAAAAAGTTTATTGAACACAAACGGCCTTATATAAGTGATAAAAAGAAATTAAACAAGGTTAAACTTGCTATTGAGGATCAATACAGGGAAATAAAGACAGAGCAAGATATAGTCAGGGTTGAAGAATATGCCTTTAAGATACTGAAAGGTCTCGATATTGAGGAAAAAACAGGAGCTGAGAAATTAAAGATAGGTATAGTGGGAGAGATTTATGTTGTTATGGAAGCAGGTATCAATTTTAACCTGGCTGAGTTGTTAAACGATTTTGGGGTTGAAGTAGAGATGTCCCATTATATTTCAGAATGGATACAGGAGAATTTAATTCCCTTTGTTTCCCATGAAAAAGAGATTATGAAAAAAGCTGAAGACTATATTGAAACAATTATTGGCGGACATGCCAAACAGAATGTTGGTCATATTGTTGATTATAAAGAACGGGGATTTGATGGTATAGTTCATTTGAAACCATTTGGCTGTCTACCGGAACTGGTTACCCAGAGTATCTTAGATAAAATCTCTGATGACCTGGATTTACCTATTTTATCCCTTTCTATAGACGAGCAGATGGCAACTGCTAATGTTATGACAAGGATTGAGGCCTTTATAGATATGATTAAACAAAAAAAA
The DNA here is from genome assembly GCF_003953885.1 of Halocella sp. SP3-1. Classification (GTDB taxonomy): domain Bacteria; phylum Bacillota; class Halanaerobiia; order Halanaerobiales; family DTU029; genus Iocasia; species Iocasia fonsfrigidae. The sequence continues at coordinate 1,830,299 of NZ_CP032760.1, forward strand.
TACAAAAGGAGTAGTGACCATGAAAGACATGTATTTGGGTATTGACATAGGTTCTGTAAGTATCAATGTTATAGCAATAGATTCAGAAAATGAGATTCTTTTTAAGTCTTACTGCCGTAATTCAGGTGAGCCTGTGGAAATAGTAAAAGAGGTCTTAACAGACCTTCAGGAAAAGGTTAAAAACAGATACAATGTTAAAGGAGTAGGAGTGACCGGAAGCGGCAGGCAGTTAATTGGCTACATACTGGGGGCAGATGTTGTTAAAAATGAAATTACTGCCCATGCAACAGCTACAATTCATTATCACCCTGATGTCAGTACTATTTTTGAAATAGGTGGGCAGGATTCAAAACTCATAATAGTCAGGGATAGGATAGTAACTGATTTTGCTATGAATACGGTCTGTGCTGCTGGGACAGGTTCTTTTCTTGACCATCAGGCCCAGCGTCTAGGGGTAAAGATCGAGGAGTTTGGAGAACTGGCCCTGACAGCTGAGAGGGATGTCAGAATAGCTGGTAGGTGTACTGTTTTTGCTGAGTCAGATATGATCTCTAAACAGCAGTATGGTTTTACAAAGGCGGAAATAATTAAGGGTTTATCAGAGGCCCTGGTCAGGAACTACATTAATAATATAGTCAGGGGTAAAAAGATTAAACCAGTATATGTCTTCCAAGGTGGGGTAGCTGCTAATGTTGGTATCAAAGCTGCCTTTGAGAAAGAGATCGGCAGTGAGGTTATTATACCGGAGCATTTTAATGTTATGGGGGCAATTGGTATAGCAATAATTGCCCGTAATTACATCCTTAAAAATGAGACAGATACAAATTTTAAAGGTTTTGCAGTGACCAGGGATAGTTTTAATACAAGTACCTTTACCTGTAGTGGTTGTCCGAATATGTGTGAAGTTATTAAAATCCAGGCAAATGGGACAACTATTGCTATGACAGGGGATAGGTGTGGTAAATGGTCAAATTCACTTAAGAGCAGTGAGGATCTTCTGGATACTACTACAGCCTAATAATATAAGAGGAAGTACTCAAAATGAGTACTTCCTGGTTAATTCATTTAATTTCCAAAATTGACAACATGAATTCCTCCAGGCTTTTTATCTCAGATGAAGGTAGTTCCTGGTGGCTCTCAATGAACAGTAAGTAATTATCTGTCAGTGGTATTTTAACTGCTTTTACATAAAGCTCTTTACCGGCTCCGGTCAGATATGAGATTCGTTTGCCTAGCATCTCGGCTATATATATTTTCCTTTTGGGAAAGTAATCTACATATTTTTTACAGAGGGTTTTAAAGATTTGTTTTAATGTCTGCTGGTTTTCTTCGGCGATTTTCTTCTGGACATCAGTAAAAAATTCTTTCAATTTATTTTTATTATACGAAGACATCACGTTTACCTTCTTCAATTAAAGCGAGTTTTTCTACAATCATTTCCTTCCTTGCCTGATCTTTTACAGCCATTTCCTTTAGATTTTCTGCAATTAATTTTTCACCTGCTTTAATTGTTTCAGGGGAGGCGTAATCAAGTAGGTATTCCTTAAAAGTAAGGATAGCATTTGGCATACAAAATTTATGTACTAAACCAGGTTTAGCAAAGGACATGAAGTGTTCGCCTGTCCTGCCGCATCTGTATCCTGCTGTACAAAATGAGGGTACAAAACCCAGTTCACATGCTTCAGCTATAACCTCATCAAGGGAACGGATATCTCCTAGATGGAATTGTTCTTTTTCAGGGATATAGCCTTCTTCGCTCTGTTTATACCCACCAATCCCTATTCTGGAACCAGCATCAATCTGGGTTACCCCCAGAGGTATCATTTCTTTTCTAATTTTAGCACTTTCCCGGGCAGTTAAGATTAAGCCAGTATAAGGGACTGATAGGCGGATAATGGCAATAATTTTTTTGAAATCTTCATTTGAAACATGGTATTTATTATTATTATAAAATGGGGTATTGATTGCTGGTTCAATCCTTGGCATTGAGATAGTATGTGGTCCAACACCAAACTTTTCCTCCAGATGAATGGTGTGGTAAAGCAATCCCATCACTTCAAATTTCCAGTCATATAGACCGAAAAGGGCCCCAATACCCAGGTCATCGATACCTGCCTCCATAGCTCTATCAAGACCATAGAGCCTCCACTGATAGTCACTTTTTTGATCACCTTTGGGGTGAATTAGTGAATATGTATGGTGGTGATATGTTTCTTGAAATATCTGGAAGGTACCAATCCCTGTATCATGTAGTTTCCTGTATTCATCAACTTCCAGTGGGGCAGCATTAATATTAACCCGGCGTATTTCCCCCTGTTCTGTTTTAGTGTCATAGGCCTTTCTTATTGTTTTACAGATAAAATCTGCATTATAATCAGGGTGTTCTCCATAAACAAGGATAAGCCTTTTCTGACCCTTGTTTTCCAGGATTAAGACCTCTTCTTCTAATTCATCCATGGTCAGGGTTTTTCTTTCGACAGCTTCATTGTCTCGCCTGAAGGCACAGTATAAACAATTATTTATACATCTGTTTCCAATATATAGTGGTGCAAAAAAAACAATTCTATTGCCATATACAGATTGCTTTACCTGACCAGCCAGTTGATAAATTTCTTCTAGCAAATCTGTGTCATTGACCTGTAGTAATTTGGCTGTTTCTTCTGGGTTAAGCCTGTTTTTTTCTTTAGATTTAGCCATAATCTCTCTTATTTCAAGGGGATCAGGTTCTTTCGAACTTTCCAGTAAATTATGAATCTCTCTGTCGTTAATAAAATCCTTCATAATATTAAAACCCTCCTATTAATAATTATTTAGCAGTAATATTTGTTTTTAAACACTTAAGACTATCTCCTCTGGACATATCTATCTTAAAACCTGACCTTTCAACCCTTTTTTTTATTTCACTTAAGTTAGAGACATCTGTATTACCTTTATTTTGATAGATTTCATATTTACCCCTGCTTATAGCAGGTGAGATTACAGGCATAATAACATTGGCACCGGCTTTTAATCCTTTTTCCCAGCCTTTTTTATCAAGGGTATTGACAGCGGTAGTTACCGGCAGTAGTGTTTCTGGTAATAAAAGACGTATAAGTGATAAGAGCAGAAGAGTTTTATCAATAGAACCAGTTTGGCTTCCAGCTAAAGGGGTTTTCGGATGTGGTATCAAAGGTCCTATACCGACCATGTCTGGATTTAGTTTCTTTAAAAATAGTAATTCTTCAGTCAGTATTTTATTTGTCTGGCCAGGTAGACCTACTATAAACCCTGCTCCAACCTGATAGCCAATTTCTTTTAAGTTTTTAAGACATTGTAGCCTTCTGCTATAACTCATATCTGGATGATATTTCTTATATAGCTCTTTTGAAATACTTTCATGTCTTAAAAGAAATCTATCTGCCCCTGCCTGGTAAAATCTCTGGTAGCTTTTATAGGGGTATTCACCTATCGAGAGAGTTATTGCTGCCTCAGGGTGGTTTGATTTTAGCTTTTGCAGTAGTTTGATTAGTATATTTTCTTTGAAAAAATCATCCTCACCACTTTGCAGGACAAATGTTCTGTAACCGTGCTGATAGGCCAGCAGGCAACATTCAATTATTTTTTTTACTGAAAGCCGATAGCGCTTTATCTCCCTATTATTATTTCTGATTCCGCAGTAATAGCAATTGTTTCTACAGTAGTTTGAGAATTCCAGTAATGCTCGCAGATAAACTTTTTTCTGATATGTTTTTAAAACAGTCTTTTCTGCATAATTAAAAAGGATCTCTTTATTGCTGTCGTCAACCTTATTTAAGATGTAGAGGATGTCTTTAGATGCCAGTTGGTTTTCTAGATATAACTGTCTTAATAAATCCCTTAATCTGCTGTCCATATTATATTTCCTTTTTAGAAATAGATGTTTTCACATTTACACCCTCAATATTACCAAGTTTACCTGTTAGGCTATTAATATTATCAATACTGCCGATGACGATTATAGATATAGCAGCAACCCCTTTATCAGAAAGGGGTAATCCCAGCCGTCCCCTGATTAAATCTTTAAATTCCGCAATAGTACTATTAAATTTGTGCTGAGATTTGGCTGGATTATCTAGAACTGCTGCGACAACTGCTATTTTTTCCTCCATATTCTTAACCCTCCTTCGTATTTCTGGCTAAAAAAGAAAAAATCCCCAATGAAAGGGGAGTGGAATATATTTATTCCAGTTCCTTTCAGGTTAGATACAGCTATCTTTCCTGTCAGGTCTTAGATAGATTATATTTCAGTCAATTTAAGGGAACATCCCTCAAAAAGACTGAAACGTTTTGTGAAGTAAAGAACAACCTCATAATAAGTTTATATCATTTACTTAAGTATGTCAATAATAAAAATGTTCTGTTTGTAGGCTATACTAATATAATTATTGATTATTAGATATAATAGTGGTATACTATTAATGGGCATATGTTCAAAAAAGAAAGGGGTGATTTTGAATGCCAGCTGGAAATGGAACAGGACCTCAAGGAACTGGTCCAATGACTGGTAGGGGACTGGGCACTTGTACTGAAGCAGCTAATGAAGATAGAATTAAAACAGCAGCGGGGCCTCGTAGATATATGGCTTACCGTAGAGGAAATAGAAATGGTAGAAAAAGAGGCAGTGGTCGAAATCAAAAAGTAATTAAGTTGTGCTTTATATTTAGACCTGGTTAAAGGTATTTCCCTTCAGGTTTTTATAATAATCTGAAGGGAAATGTCTTTAAAATAAAAACTGGAGGTAATAATTATTATGAAAAGAGATGTAAAGGAATTTAAATCATGTTTAAAACCGTCACCTGATGTTGTTGTTTCCTGTCGGGGGGCAAACGGAGAAGACAATGCACTTGTAGTAGCATATGCCTGCAATTGCAGTTATGATCCCCCAATGGTTATGGTAGGTATAGTACCTAGTAGGTATTCGTATCATATGGTAAAAGAGACGGGTGTTTTTGTAGTTAATTTGGTGGCAGAGAAAAATAAAGAGGCTTTTGACTATTTAGGGAGTCATAGCGGTAGGGATGAAAATAAATTAGAAAAATTGTCGTTGAATTATAAAGAAGGGGTTAAGGTTGCAGCACCAGTATTGCTGGATTTTCCAGTAAATATTGAATGTGAAGTGGTTGATTCTATAAAAACAGGCTCCCATGAGATGTTTGTAGGAAAAGTAGTATATATTCATGCAGATGAAGAACTAATTGATGATGAGGGTAGAATAGTTTTTTCAAGAATCAAATAACTCATACATACCCTGTACAAATAGTGAAGAGGGGGGAAAAATGTCTAATGAGTATGAGAAAATAATAAATTGTATAGAAGGAAAAGGGGTTAGATTGACACCCCAGCGTAGGGCAGTTATTAATGTTTTTATTGAGAATAAGGATCAGCACCTGACAGCAGCTGATATATATGATCTCTTGAAAGTAAAGAATAGATCATTAGGTCTGGCTACAATATACAGAACATTAAACCTACTGGAGAATAAAGGTGTAGTGGTAAGAAGAAATTTTGATAGTGAAACCAGCAGTTACGAATTTATTATTAATCAGTCAGAACATAATCATTTAATTTGCAAAAAATGCGGAAAGGTAATTGAAATACCTGACTTATTACCAGATAATTTCAAGGAAACTATTTTTGAACAGGAAAAGTTCCATTATATAGCACACAGTACTAAAGTTTATGGCTATTGTCAGGACTGTCAGAAAGAATTAAGGGAAGAAAAAAATAATAATCAAGGAGTGAATTAATGAAGCTTTTAATCACTTGTGAAGATAATAATAATCAATTTAAAAGTAAATTTGATGCCAGGTTTGGCCGTGCCAATTATTTTGCTGTAGTATATACAGAAACAGGCGAACTGGAATTTATTAATAATTCAGCCAGTAATGCTGCCGGAGCAGGGGTTAGTGCAGCTCAACTGCTTGTTGATGAACATGCAGATGGGGTAATATCTGGTAAAATTGGTCCCAAGGCCTTAAATGGTTTAAAGGCTGGTGGAATTAAGGTCTATTATTTTAATGGTAGCGATATTGAGGAAGCAGTAAAGGAATTTACAAAGGGCAATTTAATTGTTGAATATGACCCGGCTGTTGTAGACTAGTTTTTATTTATATTTAAGTATATAGGTTTATATTGCTAAATAGTTTGATAAAAAAGACCTGGATTTTAACAAAGTCCAGGTCTTTTTTATCAATATATAATGCAGGGATTTTAGCTCGATTCCTTAATATTGTACAAAAATCATAATAGAATTTATAAAAAAGTTATTACAGACAAAAGTGGCAACTTATATGCAAGTTGCCGCTTAACCTACGTTTATTTGTGGAATGGCCGTGATTTAATATATTTTAGCTAAAATTAGTAAATTGTTTACGCCAAGGCCATGGATAATGGATCCCAAGAATAAAGTTTCGTGCCAGTACAATAGTCATTGATTGTTCGTTTGCTTGCTGTGTGTCAGTCATTGTTTTTCTCAATCAAGTTGGTCAAATCCCCGGTATATGTAAGTGTTAAGCGGTGCATTGCTCGAGTACAGGCAATATATAGTAGGCTACGGTCAAAATCCGTATGATAATTCTTTGTATTGGCTCCAGGAATCAACACCTCGTCAAATTCCAATCCTTTTGACATTCGAACAGAAGTAAGAGTTATACCATTTGTGAATTTATCACTGTCTAAGGTAAGTAGTTGGATATCATATTCCTTGCTTAAAACATCAAAAAGGGATTGTGCCTCTTGATTTGTTTTTAAAATAATACCTAATGTCACAAACTTGTTTTTGAAGAAACGAATTATCTCCTCTTTAATTTTGGTAAGTTCATCTTCCAAATCACAGCAAGCGATTATTTTGGGGACATCACCATGTCTTTCAATTGCTTTAAGATCCGATACATTCTGAATCCTTTTTGTAAAAGTAATGATTTCAAAGGTAGAGCGGTAGCTTTTATTCAATTCCATAAATTCGGCATCTGGATAGATTGTTCGCAAGTCGTTGAGCGCATGTATATTGTTTGGGTTTATACTTTGCCCAAAATCACCGAGTATTGTTTTATTACATGGAAAGAGTTTATTTATCACGGCGTATTGTACCGGAGTATAATCCTGCATTTCATCGATAATAAGATGCCGGATGAGCCGGTTTTCTTTCAATCCTTCTAATGCAGCATGAAAATACATGAAGGGATAAACATCTGGCCATTCTAATACTCCTTTTTTATGCAACACCAGCTTTTCCGGCATATTCATAACCTTAAAAAAGTCTTTATAGAGGGCTAAAGTGTTACTAAACTTAAGCATGGAAACCAGCTTTCTATAAATCGCCTTCTGCTTAGGTAACTCTTCACCACGGATGTTAGCAATTTTAAATTGTTCAAGAATATCTTCTGATACCCTATGCAACCGTTTTTTTATGGGATGTCTTTGATAAGCGTTATATCGTGTCAATATCCAATCCCGCGTTGCTTTGAAACGACCAAATTCATAATCACTGGGAACAAAATACTCCTTTGCGGCATATTCCAAATAATTGTCCATCATCATAACAAAATCGAGTGTAGATTTAAACTTTGCCCTTTCGTTCCATGCCGAGTCATTTATTTCAATGGGGTCACAATCTGGTTCATAATCTATAACTTTATCCAGTTGAATATCCGCAATGTCAGCAAAGCTCATTTCCCCAATTGGTTCTTCACCCAGTTCGGGTAAAACATTGGAAATATAATCTACAAACACCTTATTGGGAGAAAGTATAACCACATTATTTGCCGATAAGTTGTCTTTGTACCGATACAGTAAATATGCCACCCGGTGTAAGGCAATAGAAGTTTTTCCCGATCCTGCAACACCTTGAATAACCATGGTTCCAGCCTTTTCGTTTCTGATAATCTGGTTTTGTTCCCGTTGAATTGTGGCAATAATTGTTTTCATCTTTTTATCTGATGTATGACTTAACTCTCGCTGTAATACATCATCACGGATGTTTATAGCACTTTCCAAAACATATTCCATCAAACCATTTGATATTTTAAACTGCCGTTTACGAGTGAGCTCACCTTCAATCCTCCCCATCGGCGCTTCATATCCTGCACGTCCCAGCTCATAATCGTAAAACATGCTGGAAATAGGTGCACGCCAATCATAAATAAGGATTTCCGATTTATCTGAAAAAGAAAACCGACCAATATAAAAAACATTAGCATTGTCATCACCATCATAAGTAAAATCAATGCGTGCAAAATAAGGGGAATCGACTAGCTTTGCAAGCTTTTCCCGCAATTGTACTGCATATATTCCCGAATTTTCAATTTGTTTCATAAGAAGTTCATTTTGACAAATTTCCCGCGGGTCTATCTCATGACGGTAGTCAGCAAGATAGACTTTGGATTCCATATACTCTCTGTCATATTGATTTACCCTTTCTTCCGCCTGTTCTAAAGCATTCTTTAGCCTTATTTTAATCTTTTCAAGGTTCTCAATTTCATCAGGAAATTTTGAAAGCACATCATCGTCATTTTCCACTGTATGATCATGACGGTCAGATGTATTATCTGTCTTCCTGCCTTTTTGTCTTGATTTATTCATTATCTATACACCCCTCCAATTCTTTTGGCAATATCATTTTTTGTGTTGGGTAACCAAATTCGGTCAACAATTCTGCCTCGGCAAAACCAAAATCCTTTAGGATTTTTCTATACCCCGTATCCGCTTTGTCCCCTTTACGGAATGTGGTTATACTGATTTGCTTATTTGTCAAAAGTTCACAAATCACCTTATCTAAAAACAATTGGGTAAGTCCCTGGTTTCGATAAAGTGGGTGAACTCCTAAAAAATCAATACTTCCTGTTTTAAAGGAAATCATCATAATTCCGATGGCTATAGGGCCTTCTTTCATAATAAACGCACTATTTTCCTTGATGTAATGTTTTAGCACCTTGACATGCTTATCTTCTTTAAGTTTGGGAAACCCGTCAATAACAAGGCGTACTAAGTCCATCCAAAGTGGAATATCTGCCTTGGTAGCAAGCAGGATTTCACGTTTTGCGTTTGGTTTTTCTTTTAGCAAATCAAGGTGATTGTTAAATTTATATTCAAGCTGTAATGGATAAAACACCTTATTTTTTCTAAATTGAAGTGGAGATTCTTTGTACATTGCTTTAAAAATAGTGGTAAAAGCCTGTTGGCTTTCATATCCTGCTTTTAAAGCAATATCTATTATTGGTTTTTTAGAAAACACCAAGAGTTTTGCTGCTTCAGTAATTTGCCGTCGTTGCACATAATCGTGTATTGTCAAGCCAACTGTATCTGTAAACATGCGATGCAGATGAAATTTTGAATAATTAACAACGTTTGCAATTATATCTAAATCCAATTTTTCTGTAAGATGTTCTTCAATAAATTTAATGACCTCAATTACACTGTCAACCCTGCTCAATTCGCAATTCACCTCCCCGGCATATTAGTATAACAAATTCAAACACTTCATGTTTTCATCATTCTTGCGCATTTGTGTAATCTTTTAAATTGCCTTATCTAAATCTACAATTTTTTTGCTGATAACGCTTAAATTCAATATTTCTTCTATTATCTCCTTTTTAGAGATATAATTAACAGAAAAATATCTTTTAGAAGAGAAAAGAGAAAAAAATATAGAGAGGGGGCTACTTTATTCAAAGATTTTTCATACTTGTTTTAAAAGAGGGTAAATGATATAATTTTTGTTGGATTATTGAAATAATATTGAAATAATAAATAAAAAGGATTTGATTATTTCAAACAAATATAGTATAATAGTACGTACAAGTTGTTTGAGGAGGAGCTTTAAATTGGAGAATGCCAAAAGCCTATCTAAGTATATTATTGCTAAGAACTTTTATTTAGATTATATAAATAAAAAGGACTTAACTGGTGGTGAATTACTTCCGTCAGAGTTGGAGGTATCAAAAAAATTAGAATTTAGCAGGGATACTGTCAGAAGGGCTCTTAATGAACTGGAAAAAGAGGGGTATATTAATAGAGAGAGAGGCAGGGGTACTTTCTATACCAGGCCGAAAAAACGTTTTGAAGAAAAAAGAGTTGCTATTTTAACTACTTATGTAAGGAACTATATCTTTCCATCAATTATATCCGGGATTGAAGAGGTAGTAAGTGCCAAACATTATACCCTTACTCTGGCCAATACAAATAATGACCCTGCTCTGGAAAGAGAACATCTACGTAAGATTATTGACGCTGGTGTTGATGGTTTGATTATCGAGCCTACTAAAAGTGTTGAAAATAAAAATAAGGATTTATATCAGGAAATCTTTAAGGCCGAAATACCCTTTATAATGATTAATGCTATGTATAAGGAATTAAATACAGCCTATGTGATTTTGGATGATTTGCAGGGTGGTTATATGGCCACAAAATATGTCTTACAGTTAGGACACAGGAAGATAGCGGGTATTTTCAAAAAGGATGACCTACAGGGCGTCTATCGTAAAAAGGGTTTTGTGAATGCCCTGGAGGAATATGGAATTAATCCTGATGAGATTGATATTGGTGGATATTTGACTAATGAGGCTTCTTCATATTCATATTATTACGCAGATAAGATTATTAATAGTGATAAACGTCCGACTGCAATAGTATGTTATAATGATGAAATTGCGGTAAAAGTAATAGATGCTATTAATGACAATGGATTGAGTATACCAGAAGATATTTCAGTAGTTGGTTATGATGATTCAGTGTTGGCTACTACTGGTGGTATAAGATTGACCAGTATTAAACACCCGAAGGTAAAAATGGGTAAGAAGGCAGCCAGATTATTGTTTAATATGATTGAAATGGATGTTGAACAACCTTCTTTTATTTATGAACCGGAGTTAATTGTTCGTTCATCGTGTAGAGAGATTTAAAGTATATTTTTGTTGATGGTTGTACGAACAAATAACTATATTTGTAGTTAAGATGTTGTATATGGTTTCCTGAGTTAAAGTTAAAGACAAAAAAGGGGGGTAATTTATTTCATGGAAAAAGGAAATCCACTTTTAAAAATTGATGGCATTAGTAAATCTTTTTATGGGACACAGGCCTTAAAAGATGTAAGCCTGGAGATTAGTTCTGGTGAGATTCATGCAATATGTGGTGAAAATGGTGCCGGAAAATCTACTTTGATGAACGTTATGACAGGGATTATACAGGCAGATTCTGGTGAAATGTATTTTGAAGGAGAAAAGCTGGTAGATTTGTCTCCTAGGTTATCTCAGGAAAAGGGAATTAGTATTGTTCATCAGGAGTTAAGTCTGTGTCAGCATATGAGTGTTGCTGAGAATATCTTTATGGGACGGGTTCCTACTAAAAAAAATGAAATTGTTGATTTTAAGAAAATGCGTCAGGATTCTGCTGGTATTTTAGAAAGATTGGCTACTGAGATTGACCCGGCAACAGCTGTCAGGGATTTGAGTCTATCTCAGCAGCAGATGGTTGAGATAGCTAAGGCATTATCGATTAATACTAAGATACTAATTCTGGATGAACCTACTTCTTCTTTAACAGATACAGAAGCCCAGACACTATTTAAAAACCTAAGACGTTTAAAAGAAGATGGTATTGCGATATTCTTTATCAGCCACCGCTTAAATGAAATTTTTGAGATCTGTGATACCTATACTGTTTTAAGGGATGGGGAATTAATAGAAAGTGGTTCTATAAAGGATGTTAGTCCTGATGATATTGTACGCTTAATGGTAGGGAGAGAATTAAGTAATGCCTATCCAGACAAGGGTACTACTGTGGGAAAGACTGTTTTGGAGGTTAAAAATATCTCTTGCGAGGACTTGTTCTCCAATATAAGTTTTTCTGTAAAAGAAAAAGAAATTTTGGGAATATTCGGATTGGTTGGGGCAGGCCGAAGTGAGGTGGCTAGAGCAATTTTTGGAATTGCTCCTATAGATGAAGGTGAATTAGTACTCTTTGATCAAGATATCACTTCCAGTGATGTAAATGAAAAAATTGCTGAAGGGCTAGTTTATATTACTGAAGATAGAAAGACCCAGGGTTTATTTTTAAATATGGATATACAGGCTAATATAATTGCAGCTGACCTTGAACAGGTTAGTAAAGGTAATCTTCTGGATAATAAATTAGAAAAAAGTTTAAGTAATAAATATGTGGAAGAGATGAATACTCGTTATAGTTCATTAAAGCAACCCGTTAAGAGCTTAAGTGGTGGTAATCAACAAAAGGTATTACTGGGAAAATGGTTAGCTGTTAACCCTAGAGTGATTATTCTGGATGAGCCTACCCGGGGTATAGATGTTGGAGCAAAATTTGAGATACACTCTAAACTCAGAGAACTATCAGAGAAGGGGCATGGCATAGTTGTTATTTCCTCTGAATTACCTGAAATATTAGGTATTAGTGATCGCATTTTAATAATGCATCAAGGAGAAATTGTGGGTGAACTCTCTGCAGAAGAGGCCACAGAGGAGAAAATCATGATGTATGCTTCTGGTAGAAAGAGAGAAAAAAACTAGAATAATAATTGGGAGGTATTAAAATGGAGAAGGCGAATCAGAGTCTATTTAAAAAAATTATATCTTTTAGAGAAACTTCATTAACTTTAATTATTTTATGTCTTATGCTTATCTTAACATTTGTTACCCCGGGTTTTTTAACTAAATATAATATTAATACTACATTAATTGGTTTATCAATGGATGGTATCATGGCTGTTGGTATGGTTCTGGTTTTGGTTTTAGGGGGGATTGATTTATCTGTTGGTTCTGTTATGGCTCTATCTAATGTTACAGCTGGTATTGTTGCTATGCACTATGGTTTAAATATCTGGCTTTCTGTTTTAATAGCGATGTTTATATCCATTCTAGCGGGTTTAACAATTGGAAAGCTGATAACCAAAATAAAACTAAATCCCTTTATCACGACTTTAAGTATGATGTCAATTGCCCGGGGTATAGCCTATATCTTTACTGAAGGGTCACCTGTTAGTTTGGGTGAAATTTCCGTGGTTTTTGATTGGATTGGTAGGGGGAAAATACTAGGCATACCTAACCCAGGTATAATTCTTTTGCTGATTGTTATTGTAATGGATTTTCTAATGAGGAAGTCTAAGACATTTCGGGAAATTTATTATATAGGTTCAAATGAACAGGCTGCTGCATTTTCAGGGATTAATGTTAATAAAAGAAAATTGATGGTTTATATATTGTGTTCCTTTTTATCTGGTTTAGCAGGGGTTATTACTCTGGCACGTTTTGGTGTTGCTACTCCAACTGCAGGTGTTGGGGCTGAACTTCGTGCAATTGCGGGTGCAGTTATTGGTGGTGCAAGCCTGAATGGTGGAGAAGGTACTGTTCTGGGGGCATTACTGGGAATAATACTGGTGGCCTTGGTAAATAATGCCCTGGTTTTATTAAATGTATCAGTTTACTGGCAGAGTCTTGTTACTGGCCTGGTATTACTAACAGCAGTTATCGTAGATATGAGGGTTCATAACAAGAAAAATTAGGTTAAGGTGATGTGTAACATCATTTTAATAAATAAAAAATGGAGGGATAGTATGAAAAAGTATCTATTTTTATTATTGACTGTAGCAGTATTAAGTGTTGGCTTTAGTGGGGTTGTTGCGGCAAGTCCGTTGCAGGGAAGTGAAGATGATGTCTATTATATGGTTACCTTTGTCTCTGGTATTGAATACTGGAAACCAGCTTTTAAAGGTATGGAAGCAGCAGCTAAAAACCTTGGTGTTACTGTAAAATATACTGGTGCCAATGATTATGATATTAATCAGCAAGTAACAGTATTAGAACAAGTTATTGCCAAAAAACCGGCTGGTATACTTTTGACATGTATTAATCCAGATGCCCTTAAAAGACCAATTAATGGGGCTATTGAGCAAGGGATTCCTGTGGTGACCTTTGATGCAGATTCACCAAAATCGGATCGTTATTCATTCCTGGCTACTTCAAACTATTCTGCTGGTGTAAAAGCTGCTAGATATCTGGCCGAATTAAATAATGAAAAGGGAGAAGTAGGACTGATAACAATTCCTGGTCAGTTAAATCATGAAGAAAGGGCTGCTGGATTTAAAGAAACTATTGCCAATGAATATCCTAATATGGAAGTAGCCTCTGTACAGGATGGCAAATCAGACCAGGCTGCTTCTGCTGCAGCTATGGGAGCTATGCTGCAGGCCCATCCTAATTTAGTAGGTGTCTTTACTACTGAGGCCTCTACTGGTGTTGGTGCGGCAACTGCTGTAAAAGAGGCTGACAAGGTTGGAGATGTTAACATTATTAGTTTTGATGTTGATAAGGGTACTCTGGATTTTGTAAAATCTGGTGTAATCGATGCAACAATTGCTCAGGGTACCTGGACAATGGGGTATTGGGGGGAAATGTTCCTTTTCCACCTGGCAAATGGCCTTCTAACTCCAATTGATGGTGATTGGAAGACCGCCAAGGTTGCCCCACTACCTGCTTATGTAGATACTGGTGTTAGCATTGTAACAAAAGATAATGTTGAATACTTCTATGGTAAATAAAATATGATAGGAATAAGTTTACCACCAATAGGAGTATACTCTTATTGGTGGTAAACTTTTATTAAGTAATGTTTTGTAGATACTTTTATAATACTTAGTTTAGATGATATATCAGTTAAAAATTAATAAACAATGTAATTAATGGAGGTGTTTATTAAAGTGTTAGAAGAATTAAAAGAAATAGTATTAGAGGCAAATTTAGAATTAAAACGTAAAAACCTTGTTATTTATACCTGGGGAAATGTAAGTGGAATTAGTCGTGAAGATGGTTTGATTGTAATTAAACCCAGCGGAGTTGCTTATGATCAATTAACTGTCGATAAGATGGTAGTGGTTGACCTGGAGGGAAATATAGTAGAAGGCGATCTAAAACCATCTTCTGATACTGCTACTCATCTTGTTCTTTATAAAAATTTCAAAGAAATTGGCGGTGTTGTACATACCCATTCTCCAATGGCAACAAGTTGGGCGCAGTCGGGTCGCGATATACCCTGTTATGGAACAACCCATGCCGATTATTTTTATCAGGAAATCCCCTGTACAAGAATTATGACTGTCGAGGAAGTGGATAGTGCCTATGAAGTGTACACTGGTAAGGTTATAGTAGAAAGGTTTAGAGATAAAGATTATAATTATACACCGGGTGTTCTGGTGGCTGGCCATGGGCCTTTTACCTGGGGAATTGATCCGGATAATGCTGTTCATAATAGTGTAGTACTGGAAGAGGTAGCTAAAATGGCGCTTAATACTTTTCTCTTAAATAAAACTAGCAAAGGTGTGCCTGATTATGTAATGAATAAACATTTTTATCGAAAACATGGGAAAAATGCTTATTATGGACAATAATAGTTAAAATTTTGAATATTAATATGAATCCTATAGTTATAAAGATTAATGAGTTTGACAAATTATTAATAAACAATTAAGGGGGAAGATAGATATGGTTAGTGTAGATAATTATGAAGTTTGGTTTGTAACAGGTAGCCAACACTTATATGGTGAAGAGACTTTGCATCAGGTTGCAGAACATAGTAAAAAGATAGTGGAGTTTTTTGATGAAGGGGATAGAATTCCAGTAAAAGTTATTTATAAACCAGTAATGACAAATGCAGAAGCAATCAGGGACCTTGTATTAGAAGCAAATGCCAAAAAATCTTGTATAGGTTTAATTACCTGGATGCATACCTTTTCTCCAGCAAGAATATGGATACCGGGTTTAACCCTGCTGCAGAAACCTTTTGTTCATCTTCATACCCAGTTTAATAGGGATATACCCTGGTCAGAGATTGATATGGACTTTATGAATCTTAATCAATCTGCCCATGGTGGTCGGGAATTTGGTTTTATGGCTTCAAGATTACGTAAAAATCGGAAGGTAGTTGTCGGTTACTGGCAGGATGACACTGTAATCAAACAACTGTCTGATTGGAGTTTGGTTGCTGCTGCCTGGCAGGATAGTCAAGGTGCCAAGATAGCACGTTTTGGTGATAATATGCGGCAGGTAGCTGTTACAGAAGGTGATAAAGTTGAAGCTGAGATAAAATTAGGTTATAATGTTAATGGTTATGCCCTTGGTGATCTTGTTGCATATGTGAATCAGGTACAGGAGCAGGAGATTAATGATTTGATTGAAGTATATAAGGAAGAGTATAACATTGTTGAAGAATTACTGGAAAATGGCCAGTATTATGATTCTTTGAGGGAAGCTGCCCGGATTGAAGTAGGTATGAGGGCTTTTCTAGAAGATGGTGATTTTAAGGGGTTTACCACTAATTTTGAAAACCTCTATGGTTTAAAACAATTACCGGGTCTAGCTGTGCAGCGATTGATGGCTGATGGTTATGGCTTTGGAGCTGAGGGTGACTGGAAGACTGCGGCCTTACTGCGGGCGATGAAGGTAATGGCTTTAGGGAAAGAAACTGCTTTTATGGAAAATTATACTTATAATCTGGAACCTGGCAATATGCAAGAACTGGGAGCTCATATGCTAGAGGTTTGTCCTTCTATTGCTGCTGCTAAACCTACCGTAGAAATACATCCTTTATCTATTGGTGATAAGTCCGATCCGGTAAGGTTAGTTTTTAATGTTGGTCCAGGAAAAGGTTTAAATGCTTCACTTATAGATATGGGTAATAGGTTCCGCCTTCTGGTGAATGAAGTAGAAGTAATTTCACCAGAACATGATCTACCGAAGTTGCCAGTAGCCAGAGCCGTCTGGAAACCGCTACCTAATTTGAGGACTGCAGCAGCTGCCTGGATTTTAGCAGGGGGGGCTCATCATTCTGGTTTTAGTAAGGTGGTAACGGCCGAGATGTTGGAAGATTATGCTGAAATAGCGGATATAGAATTTTTAGTGATTGACTCAGCTACCAAAATAAGGGATTTCAAGAAAGAGATCAAATGGAACGATATTTACTATAAAATAAGATGAATTTAAAGTTATGATTATTAGAAATATACTGGATGATTTTAGTTATGTTATTGTCTGGTATAATTAATAGAATGAGAGGGAAACTTTACTAACTCCTCGCTTATATAGAGTTTCCCCATTTTTTAACTAAAATATAAAATTAATAGCTAAAATTATGGATATTGCTCTAAAAAGTGAAATGGCCTCCTGCTTTTGGTATAAATTTGTTTAACAACTCAAGAGGAGGCTATTTCCTCTATGATTAAATAGGCTAAACTTAAAATTCTACTAAATAGGGACTTGAAAATTAGTGACACTTACTATATAGTTATATTAAAATTGCAAAAATATTTATGAATAATAATATACAGAAAATTTTACTTATTATATTAATGACTAGGAGGGTAAATTATGAGTCTTGAATTGAATGAAATTAGAAATGCCATTAATAATGGCCAAACAGCAATTGGGATTGAATTGGGTTCGACTCGTATTAAAACTGTTCTGATTGGTCCAGACAATACACCGCTTGCTTCTGGCAGTCATGATTGGGAAAATAATTATGTCAATAATGTTTGGACATACAGCTTAGAGGATATCTGGGAGGGTGTACAGAATAGTTATCAAGATATGGTCAGCAATGTTAAGGATCAATTTGGAGTGTCCATCCAAACCACAGGGGCAATTGGTTTTAGTGGCATGATGCATGGTTATATGGTTTTTGATCAAAACGATAATCTTTTAACACCTTTTCGTACCTGGCGAAACAATATAACTGGCCAGGCTTCTGAGGAATTGACCAAGTTGTTTAATTATCCTATCCCACAAAGGTGGACTATCGCTCATCTTTATCAAGCTATCTTAAATAAGGAAGAACATGTCTCAGATATTAGCTATCTAACAACACTGGCTGGTTATATACATTGGAAATTAACCGGACAGAAAGTTTTGGGAATAGGTGAAGCTTCAGGATATTTTCCTATTGATTTAGAAACGAAGGATTTTAATTCAAAAATGATTGGACAGTTCAATCAACTCATCAGTCCCTTAAATCTCTCATGGCAATTGGAGGACATTCTGCCAAATGTTTTAGTGGCTGGCACCAAAGCTGGAAAATTGACAGTAGAAGGAGCACGGCTTCTAGATATTACTGGTGAGTTGCAGCCGGGTATTCCCCTATGTCCACCTGAAGGTGATGCTGGTACGGGTATGGTGGCTACAAATAGTGTATCTGTTCGTACTGGTAATGTATCTGCTGGAACATCTGTATTTGGAATGATTGTACTGGAAAGAGAATTATCGAAGGTATATTCAGAGATTGACCTGGTGACAACACCTGATGGTAAACTAGTGGCCATGTCTCATTCCAATAATTGTACATCTGACCTGGATGCATGGATAGGTCTCTTTGACGAGGCTGCTCAGGCACTGGGTCTTAACTGTGACAAGTCGAAGCTTTATGAAACTTTCTATAATATGGCATTAGAGGGTGATCCAGACTGTGGTGGTTTATTATCTTATGGCTATATTTCAGGTGAACATATGACTCACTTTGAAGAAGGACGTCCTTTGTTTGTACGTTCATCTAATAGTAATTTTAACTTGGCTAATTTTATGAGAGTACATTTATTTACCGCCTTAGGTGCTTTGAAAACTGGCTTTAATATTCTTTTTAAGAAGGAATCAGTTCGGGTAGATCAAATCCTGGGTCATGGCGGTTTGTTTAAAACAAAGGGAGTAGGCCAGAAGATAATGGCTGCTGCCCTTAATGTCCCTGTAGCTGTTATGGAAACTGCTGGAGAGGGTGGAGCCTGGGGTATTGCTTTGCTTGGTTCTTATATGATTAATCGAGAAGAAAACGAATCATTGGTTGATTTCCTTAAAGAAAAGGTTTTTTCCGGGAAGATGGGAGAATCTATTACTCCTAATCCATCAGATGTTGCAGGTTTTAACGAATTCATGAAACGTTATAATCAAGGACTTGCTATTGAAAGAGCTGCAGTGGATAATCTGAAATAAGATTGTCAGAGTCAGCGGTAAATAAGTTTTTGCCATGGGTATTGGTGTTTAATTAATAATATAATGTATCGTGTTAACTCTTAATTGTTGATAACTAAGGGCTGTCTTAGAATTAAAAAACTGAGGCAGTTCAATTTTTTTAAAACGGAAA
Source organism: Halocella sp. SP3-1 (assembly GCF_003953885.1). Classification (GTDB taxonomy): domain Bacteria; phylum Bacillota; class Halanaerobiia; order Halanaerobiales; family DTU029; genus Iocasia; species Iocasia fonsfrigidae. Next base: position 1,849,442 of record NZ_CP032760.1, read on the forward strand.
AAACAACACAAAGGACTTGTTTTTTGGAGATGATTTGTTATGGAGAAAAATATAATTCTAGAAATAAATTCTTTGTCTTTTTATAACAATGATTGGACTAATCTTGAAGATGTTTTACTTAAAATATGTAAAGGAGAGATATTTGCATTAATAGGAGAAACTGGGTCTGGAAAAACAACCCTAGTCAATATACTGGCAGGGATAATTAATGATTATGAAGGTAGACTTCTCTATAAAGATTATTTGCTTGTTGATGAGGTAAGAAAAAGGGAATTTGGATTTTTATTTGAGAATTCATCATTAATAAAGGAGTTAAGTGTAGCAGAAAATCTAGCTTTAATTAAATATCCTAGAAGGGGTATTTCTCCATTAATAAGTTGGAAAAAGGTTAATAAACAAGCCGCTAAGGCCTTTGATAAATTCGGTTTAGAAATTGAACACCATAAAACAATTGGCGATCTTATGCCTGAGAAACAAAAGCTGGTAGAAATAATTAAGCTAGTTTTGGCAGAACCGGAGATTTTAGTTTTACATGAACCTACTAATAATTTAAATGTTGATACAATTAATATCTTATATGATATAATAAATTATTATACGGAAAAAGGTGGAACAGTAATTTATGTGACCAGGCAATGGGAAGAAGCTCTAAAAGTTGCCGATAATATAGCTGTATTAACTAAAGGAAAGATTGCTGGGGTTTTAAATGTCGATGATGCTAAAAAAAATCCGCAGAAGTTGATTAATTTGTATCTTGGTAATTCCAGCAATCAAGAAACTGAAAAAGATGATATGGGTGTAATTGATTCCATTTTTAAAGCTGCTGAATTTTTAGCGTCAGAATATGAATTGAAAGATATTTTGAATTTTTTTGCTGAGCGTGTTAGTGGAATTATGGGGGCAAATAGTTGTATTATAGATTTGATCGATGAAAAGGCGAAAACAGTTATTAATAGAGTGTTGTATAATCATAATAATTTACCAGAGTTAAAATTAGATAAAAAGATTGAAATTATAAAAAATAACAAATTGTTTTATTTGACTGAACGGGATAAAGAATTTAAGTCTTTTTTTGAAGATGATCCAGTAGAAACCAAAACCTTAATTTGTGCACCGGTATTGATGCGTTCTCAACTGGCTGGAATAATAGAACTTTATTATGAGAATATTTTTGTATATTCTGAAAAAGAATGGAAATACTTATCTACTCTGGCACGGCAAGCAGGAATTGCTGTAGAGGATACAAGATTGATGGGACGTTCAGCTCTTTTAAAGGAAAGTCATCATAGGATAAAAAACAATTTACAATCTATTATTAGTTTGATATCTATTCAAAGGAAATTTTTAAGAAAAAACAAAAATATAACAATAGACTTCTTTTTAAATATACTTGATGATATTATATCCAGGATAAAAAGTATTGCTGCTGTCCATGATTTGTTATCAAAAGATGAATTAGGTAGGAGTATAATTAATTTAAAGCAGATTGTAAAAAAAGTACTTGAATTTGCTGCTTATCCTAATTATAATAAGGAAATTACTATTAACCTAAATTTAGAGGATATTTTTATACCGTATAATAAAGCGACTACAATAATGCTAATAGTTAACGAGCTTTTAACAAATTGTTATGAACATGCTTTTCAAGGGAGGAACATGGGGGTTATTGAAATAGATTGTCAAAAAAAAGAAGACGGAATATGGTTAATAGTCAGGGATGATGGGATTGGTTTGCCTGATAATTTTGATATCAAAAATACTAAGAGTCTTGGTTTAAGTATTGTTCAATCAATTATTTTTAATGAATTTCATGGTAGTTTTCAGTTGAATAGCAGAGAGTTGGGGACAGAGGTTAGAATAACATTACCTCTTTAATAAGGGGGAGGAGAGTAATGAAAAAGAAGTTAAGAATTTTAATTGCTGAGGATGAATATTTAGTTTTAATGGGATTAAAAGCTGATCTAGAAGAACTGGGACATGAAATTGTCGTAGAAGCAACTGATGGTGAATCGGCAGTAAAGAATGCTTTAGAGGTTAAACCAGATTTGATCATAATAGATATAAATATGCCTAATATGGATGGTATTGAAGCCTTAAAAATGATTAATAAAAACTTAATTATTCCCAGTATTATTATAACCGGCTATTCTGATAAAGAATTAGTAGAACGTGCTTCCAAGGTAGGTGTTTTTGCTTATTTAGTTAAACCAGTAGAGAGAAAAGAACTGCGGGCGACTATAAATGTTGTTATGAATAGGTTTGAAGATTTAAAAAAAGCAAATGATGAATTAGATAATACTAAGAAGGCTCTGGAGATCCGTAAGTATATCGAAAAGGCTAAAGGTATTTTGATGGATACCCTGGATATAAGTGAAGAAGAAGCTATGAAAAAATTGCAAAGAAAGAGTCAAGATAAAAATATTAGGATTGTTGATATTGCCAAAGAGATTATTAAAATTAATAATTTAGTAGAATAGCTATCTGAGATGAAGCAAAGTAAAGAATTATTAATATAATTTGTTATAATCTCGAAAATAATGCGTTTATTTACTTGAAAATATTCAGGCTTTTTAGTATACTTAATATATACAAAAAATTAAATACTATCTATAATAGTTTTGTACTGATGGTGGTATAAAACTATTAAGAAAACATGGTGATGAAGCCCTGTTTTATATTTACATAGTTATTAGGCTATGTGTAGTATAAAATAGGGCTTTTTTTGTATTTAAATAAATTTTTTATATTTTTAGGTAATTATAAAAGTATTATAAATTAATAATGTAATTACTAATTTATAAATTAGGAGGTGAATCGCATTACTTTTGTTTATTATAGACTTAATAAATAAGCTTATAATTAATATAAGAAAGAGAGTAATTATTAATTTCAAAAACAAACTTAGGGGGTAAAAATATTGAAAAAGATAGCTATATTAATGGTTTTAGTACTGATTTTGGGCTTAACGGGTGGAGTTCTGGGTGCTGATAAAATAAAGCCCCCGGTTATTGGTATGGCTTTTCAGGAAATGAATAATCAATACTTTATTGTAATGAAAGAAGCCCTTCTTGAAGCAGCAGAATCAATAGGTGCACAGGTTTATTATACTGACGCACGTCATGATGTTAATAAGCAGATTAGTGATATTGAAGATATGATACAAAAAGGTATTGATATCCTATTATTAAATCCTGCTGATTCGGTTGGTATTGAAGCAGCAGTTATTGAGGCTGAAGAAGCTGGAGTTATTGTTGTAGCAATTGATGCTCAGGCTAAGGGGCCATTAGATTCTTTTGTAGGTTCCAAGAATTATGATGCTGGTTATAAGGCTGGTCTTCAGATGGCTAAAGATATAGGCGGTAATGGAAAAGTAGCTATTCTGGATGGTATTCCAGTTGTGCCTATTCTGGAAAGAGTTAGAGGATTTAAAGATGCTATAAAGGAAAACCCTGGTATAAAGATTGTCGATATTCAAAATGGTAGGCAGGAAAGAGATAAGGCAATGTCTGTAGTAGAAAATATGTTGCAGGCTCATCCGGATTTAGATTCTATTTTCAGTGTTAATGATATTGGCTCACTTGGTGCACTTGCTGCTATTCAAAGTTTTGACCAAGATGTAACCATCTATAGTGTTGATGGGCATCCAGAAGCAGTAGATGCTATTCTTAATGGGAATATTTTTAAAGCTACCAGTGCACAGTTTCCAAGAGATCAGGTTAGAATAGGATTAGGTGTTGCACTTGCAAAATATTGGGGTTCTGAAAAAGTTCCAGCAACAGTTCCCGTAGAAGTAAAATTATTAACTAAAGAAAATGCTAGTGGATTTAGCTGGTAATTAATACTTCTTTTAATTGAATAATGTAGTGGGGCTCAATTATTTGGGCCTCTACTAAAATTAGAGGTGAGATTTGGTGGATAATATTTTACAAATAAAGAACATTACAAAAGAATTTCCAGGTGTTTTAGCTTTGAATAATGTAAGTTTTGATATAAGAAGAGGAGAAGTACATGCCTTGCTGGGGGAAAATGGTGCTGGTAAATCTACTTTAATGAAAATATTATCAGGAGTTTATAAACATGATCAAGGCCAGATTATTTTAAATGGACGAGAAATACAATTTAATAACCCCAAGGAAGCTCAACAAGCTGGTATAAGTATTATTTATCAAGAATTTAGTTTGATTCCCTATTTAAATGCTGTTGAGAATATATTTTTAGGGCGGGAATTAAGGAATAATGGCTTACTTGATAAAAAAAGGATGAAAAAAGAAGCCCAAAATTTACTTGATCGCCTTGATGTTAAGATAAAACTTGATATTCCAGTTAATGAATTAAGTGTAGCAGAACAACAATTTATTGAGATTGCTAAGGCAATATCAATTAATGATGATATTTTGATTTTAGATGAACCAACTGCTACTCTGACTAATAAAGAAATTGAAGTTTTATTTAAATTAATAAAAAATCTCAAAAAAAATGGAGTTACTATGATTTATATTTCTCACCATTTAGAAGAAGTCTTTCAAATAGGTGATCGTCTTACCTGTTTAAGAGATGGTGAATGGGTTGGCACCGAAAAGATAGAAGATTTGACTCAAAATCATATTATCAAAATGATGGTAGGCAGAAATATTAAGAATGCTTATCCAGTTAGAAAGAATAAATCAATTAGTCAGGAAAATGCCTTGGAAGTTAAAAATTTAAAGAGGTGTGATTCTGATAATTTTATAAATTTTGGGTTAAAAAAGGGTGAAATATTGGGGATTGCTGGTCTGGTTGGTTCAGGACGGACAGAATTAGCTAGGGCTATAATTGGGGCTGATAAGACTGAGAGTAAAGAGATTATTGTTGATCAACATAAAACTGTGATTAATTCTCCTGCTTCAGCACTTAAAGCTGGTATTGGCTTGATTCCAGAGAATAGAAAATCCCAGGGGCTTATACTTGGTTTGAGTATTAAGAATAATATTTCAATTACAAGTTTAGATAAAATATTGAATAAAAAGATATTTTTAGATAAATCAAAAGAAAAAAAGAAAGTTGTTGAACTTATTGATAATTTAAAAATTAAAACACCCCATATGAAACAACAGGTTAATAATCTTAGTGGAGGTAATCAACAAAAGGTGGTACTGGCAAAATGGTTAGGAACTGATTGCAAGATACTAATATTTGATGAACCTACTCGTGGTATTGATGTTGGTGCTAAAGTAGAAATATATAAATTAATGAATGATCTGGTTGATGCGGGTATATCAATTATTATGATTTCTTCCGAGTTGCCTGAAATTTTAGGGGTAAGTGATAGAATACTAGTCATGCATAAGGGGAATATTGTGGCTAATTTAATAAATGATAATGTTAGTCAGGAAGAAATTATGTATTATGCTACAGGGGGTATTAATTATGACAGAACTAGCTAAAGAACAAAAAATAAAAAACATCAACATCAAAGACTGGTTTAAAATACCGGAAGTACTAACTTTTATAGGTTTTCTGGTTCTTTGCCTGTTATTAACATTGTTTACAGATAGATTTCTGGATGTTAGAAATTTAATAAATGTTGCTAGACAGATATCCATTAATGCCATTATTGCGGTTGGTATGACTTTTGTTATTCTGACTTCTGGTATTGATTTATCTGTAGGTTCAGTTATGGCTATTGCTAGTACAATAATGGCTGCTGCTATGGTAGATTGGGGTTTAAATCCACTTGTTGCTATTTTGATGGCTTTAGTTATTGGTGCAGCCTTTGGCTTGATTAGTGGCACTTTAATCTCTTATGCTAAGATGCCTTCGATAATTGTAACTTTAGCGATGATGGAGATACCACGTGGTTTAGCTTTATTATATACTGGTGGGTATCCATTATCCGGTCTGCCTGATAGTTTTTCAGTACTTGGTAGGGGTTATATTTTTAATATTATTCCCATACCGGTTTTAATTATGATTATTATTTATGCTATTGCTTATTTGCTATTAAATCACCTTCCTTTTGGTCGATATATCTATGCTATTGGTGGCAATGAAGAGGCAGCCAGATTATCTGGTATTAAAGTAAGCAGATATAAGATAATTGCTTATGTAGTAAGTGGAATTACAGCAGCTGCTAGTGGTATTATTTTAACCTCACGCTTGATGTCAGGACAGCCTAATGCTGGTGTTGGTTTTGAACTAGATGCCATTGCTGCTGTAGTACTTGGTGGAACTGATATTAATGGTGGTCGTGGTAGTATTGTTGGTACAATTGTTGGTGCTTTAATAATGGGAGTATTGAGTAATGGTTTGAATTTATTAGGTGTTTCTCCTTATGTCCAAAGGGTATTTAAAGGGTTAATTATTATCTTAGCTATTTACTTTAGTTCAAAAAAAGAAAAATAAATTAGAGGGGGTTATATTTATGGAAAAATTACCAAAAAAAATGAAAGCAGTAATTGCCTATGGACCAGAAAACTATCAGGTGGAAGAGGTTGATAGGCCGGTGGCAAGAAGAGGTGAAGTAATAATAAAGGTTGGTGCCTGTGGAATCTGTGGTAGTGATCTTAAGGCCTATCACGGCTCACCGATGTATTGGGGTGGTGACGACCCCTGGATGAAAGCACCTGTTACTCCTGGTCATGAATTCTTTGGTACTGTAGTTGAACTTGGTGAAGGTGCTGCAGAACTACATGGTTTAAAGATAGGCGATAGAGTTACTACAGATCAGATTCTACCCTGTGGTGAATGCCGTTTTTGCAAAAGTGGAAAATATTGGATGTGTGAAGTCCACAATATGTATGGTTTCCAAAAAGATATTGCTGAAGGTGGTTGGGCAGAATATATGAGATTTAGCCCTAAGTCTACCATCTATAAAATACCTGATTCATTATCTTTTGAAGAGTCCAGTGTTCTTGAACCATTAGCCTGTGCTGTACATGCAGTTCAACGGGGTAGCATAGAATATGAAGATTTTGTAGTGTTGGCAGGAGCTGGAACCCTTGGTTTAGGTATGGTTCAGCTTATAAAGTTAAAGACTCCTAAAAAATTAGTTGTTCTTGATATAAATAACAAGAGATTGGAACTAGCTAAAAAGTTTGGGGCTGATCTTTGTATAAACCCTGTTGAAGAAGATGCTATTAAAAAGATTAAAGAGATGACTGATGGTTATGGTTGTGATGTTTATATTGAAGCTACAGGTTCACCTGTTGGTGTAACACAGGGCTTAGAGATGATTAGAAAATTAGGTCGTTTTGTTCAATTTAGTGTTTTTGGCAAGGAAACTACCACTGACTGGAGTGTGATTGGTGATAGGAAAGAACTTGATATTAGAGGTTCTCATTTGGGTCCATACACTTATCCAGTAGTTATTGATTTATTTGAAAGAGGTCTTCTTTCTGCTGAGGGTATTGTCACAACTACCTATCCTGTTGAGGATTTTGCAGAAGCCCTGGCTAAAGCACAGGAAAAAGACTCAATTAAAGTATTATTAAAACCATAGTTTAGCTTTTTAAGTTTTGAACGATGGTGTAGATGCCCTGGTAGCTACTATTAGTGCTGGGGCTTTTACTATGTCAGGAATAATACAAAGCAATTAATACAATTAATTAAAAGTAATCTATGATTATACTGTGAAAAGTTTTTAAATATAAATTTAGGATTACTATTATATTAGCAATCTTAAGTTATAATGCTTGTAATTTGATAGTTTTCGCAGTATAATCATATATGGTTTTGTTGGAATCATAGATATGTCTTTTTTTTATTAAATTGAGGGAAAGACATATAATCATTATTTTAAGGTGGTATTATAAATGTCATATAAAATGGTGGCAATAGACCTGGATGGAACATTATTAAGTAATCATAATATTATTACTAAAAAAAATGAAACGATTATCAAAGAACTTAAGAAGAGAGGAATATTGTTTACTATAGCCAGTGGTAGACCCTATCAATCAGTTGAACCATATGCTAAACAGTTAAAGATCGAGCTGCCATTAATTACAACGAATGGTGCTTTGGTTAAATATCTGACTGGTGATACAATTTATGAAGTACTTGTTGCTAAAGACTATGTTAATAAATTAGTTGATTTTGGATTAAAAAATAAACTTGGTGTTATTCTTTATTATAAAGATAAATTTGAGACATTTAATAAAAGTACGGCCAAAAAACAATGGCAATTAGAGAAAATAGAAGTGGAAGTTATTAAAGAATATGATAAGATCAAAGTCCCACTTAAAATTGTTTATTGTGGTAATGAAGAAAAAATAAATCAAGTATATTCAAAAGTAAAGTTATTATTTAAAAAAGATTTATATATTACCCAATCAGATAAAATATATTTGGAGTTTATGAACAGTTCTGTTTCCAAAGGGATTGCTCTAAAGAAAATTATGGAAAGGTATAATTTTAAGAGAGAAGAAGTTATAGCTATTGGTAATAATCATAATGATCTATCAATGTTTGAAGAGGCTGGTACAGCCGTAGCTATGGGGAATTCTCCTTTTGAAATAAAGAAAATGGCAGATTTGATTACTGATTCAAATAATGATAACGGGGTTTTTAATATATTACATAAATTATTTTTTTAAATGTGGAATAAAAACTATTTCTATACACCTGCAGTTCTAGTAGCCGGTCATGGACCTTTTATCTGGGGAGAAGACCCGGCAGAGGCCGTTCATAATAGTGTTGGTTTAGAAGAAGTGGCTGAAATGGCTTTAAATACAGTAATACTTAATCCATCCAATGATGGTCTGGCCAAATTATTGATGGATAAACACTTTTTCCGTAAATACGGTAAAGATGCCCCTACTATGGATAGAGTTAGGTAATAAAGTTGTTAAAACATATATTATTTATTAAAAGACCAGTATTATACACTGGTCTTTTTATATTTGTAATACTTTAGTGTAATTTTTTTAAAGAATGAAGAAGATTTTATTAATGTTCGGGGGAATTTTCTACGAGGAGATAACAGATTTAGATTGTTTTAAGGTTATGAGCAAAATGGATATGTATTGTGTAGCTATATTTTATTATCAGATATGGTTAAATATAATAAAAATAAAGATAAAATACTAAAATTGTTATATATAAATAACTATATAGCTAAGATATAATGAAAACGTAGTGTACAGGAAGTATTGCATATTATAAAATTCCAATAATCACATATAAACAAAAAAATATTATGTTTTCTAATAATTTGCTCATATTTAAATTGTTAGAAATTCATATTAAAGTGATTTAAATGAAAATATGCAATACACTGAATGAATATCACTAAAATTACAGGAGGGTATAATTATGGTAAAAAGTAAAATATTGGTAAAATTATTAGTATTGGTGTTGATAGCTGCGTTTAGTTTCCCCCTTTTTGTTGGGGCAGCAGAAAAGGAACTCATTGTTTATTCACAAAAAACACTTGATCACTATTTCCATGTTGCTTTACAGGAAAGCGTAAAAAGAGCGGTTGAAGAGAAAGGATATAGATTTGAAGTTTCAGTATGTGATTTCGATTCTGCTAGACAAACAAATCAATTTCTAAACTTTGTTGCCAAAAACCCAGTAGCAATTATTGCTAATCCGGTAGATAGTGAAAGTTTAATTGATGCAGTGGGTATAGCTGAAGCAAATGATATTCCTGTAGGTGTTGTTGATAATCACATAACAGGTGGCAATATAGCTGTAACAGTTACTTTTGATAACTATGGTGCAGGGGTGATGGCTGCTGAAGAAATAGTTAAGAGGCTTGAGGAAAAATATAGTAAAGCAAAAGGTGTTGTGGTAAATGCTTATGGGGCAATGAGTAGTCAGGCATGGCGTTTACGTAAAGAAGGTTTTGAAGAAGTTATGAATAAGTATCCTGACATAGAATATGTAGCAGTTCCTGGGGAGGGGAATATGGCTACAACACAAAATGCCTTGATTAACGCTATGGCAAGATATCCTAAGATTGATGCGGTACATTGTCCATCAGATTCTCCAGGACGTGGGCTTATAGAGGCTTTAAAACAGTCAGGTCAGTGGAAAAAGGTTGGTGAAGAAGGACATGTTATCTTTGTAACAATTGATGGTGAACCAGTTGCAGTGGAGAATGTTAAAGAGGGTTATTTTGATGCCAGCATTGTTCAGGATGCTTTAGCATATGGTCCAGTAGCTTTAGAGGTAATTGAAAAGTATGTTCTTAATGGTAAGGAAGTTCCTACTACTGGAAGATATACAAATGACAAATACTATTGGAATACAGCTTATTTTGAAGAAAGGGAAACCGGTGCATATCTTATTATACCTCCATATGTAATGGATAGTAGTAATATTGATGATCCAAGACATTGGGGAACTATAGCTGTAGAAGAATGGGGACTCACATATAAATAAGCATAGAGATAAATTTTAAAATCTTGAAATAGTGGTTTATATGAAAACTTATATGCAGCATCTATGGGCAAGGAGAACTGATTAAGAGGTATTGATCATTCTCCTTGTCTTAAATAAAAAAGGAGTGTAGGTAATGAGTGAGGTTTTACTAGAGATAAAAAATGTTGCAAAACGCTTTGGTGCCACACAGGCTTTGTGTGATGTCAGTTTAAAAATAAATAAAGGGACTGTCCATTCTTTGCTTGGTAGAAATGGTGCCGGCAAATCTACACTTGTTAATATCATAGCTGGCCTATACCCGCAGGATAATGGTCAAGTATTTCTAGATGGAAAAGAAATTTCAAAATTAACCGTATTTGACAGACAGCAAACAGGAATACGGCTTGTCACACAGCATACAAGTGTTATTCCTTATTTAAGTGTAGGAGAGAATATCTTTATGGGTCTCTGGCCTAAAAATAATAGTGGATTGGTAGACTGGGCTAAGCTGCATAATATTGCTGAAAAAGAGCTTGAAGAATATGGATTGAATGTAGATTCTAGAGAGAAGGTTATGAATCTTAGTCCTGTTGAACAGAGAAAAGTAAATATTGTAAGAGCAATGTTTGGTGGAGCTAAATTGATTATATTAGATGAACCTACAACTGCTTTATCTTCTAAAGAAAGAAGTAATTTATTTGAATTTGTATTACAGCTAAAGGAAAAAGGTACATCTTTTATATTTATAACACATTATTTAAATGAAGCTATTAAGTTATCAGATGATATTACAGTTCTCAGGGATGGAAAGGCGTATAATACAAAAGCTACCGCAAGTGAAGAAAGATTAGCTAATTTAGTAGCAGGAGAAAGTGTTGAGCTTACTAAACGTAATAAAAAAACAACTTTTCCTGATAAAGAAGTTGTCTTAGAATGTAGAAATATTTATGGGGAAAATATGAAAGATGTATCATTTAGATTATATAGAGGTGAGATTTTAGGTGTAGTAGGTTTTCCTGGTTCAGGTGCACGTGAGATCTGTCGGACACTTTATGGTCTTATGCCAGCTGAAAAAGGGGAGTTTGTTATTAATAATAAAAAGGTTAATATTCAGGAACCGAAACAAGCTATCGAGAATGATATAGCATATATTTCATATGATAAACACTCAGAAGGTATAGTTCCATTACTGTCAATCAGGGAGAATATTAGTTTACCGATTATGAAAACAGAACTTAAAGGAAAATGTAATTTGATGAATATAAGAAAAGAAAAAAAGATTGCACGATCATATATTAATTTATTAAAAGTGAAGGCTAATTCTATAGAAGATAAGGTTGATAGTTTGAGTGGAGGAAATCAGCAAAAAGTAGTTGTAGGAAAAGTATTAAGTTCTAAGCCAGATATTCTAATATTGGATGAACCAACTGTAGGAATTGATATAAAGAGTAGAGAGGAAATAATAAGTATTGTTAATAAAATGACACAAAAAGGTCTTAGTGTAATTTATCTTACAAATGATTTTGATGAATTACTAAGGGTAGTAGATAGGTTGATATTCTTTAGAGAAGGTCAGGTAGTTGAAATTATTGAAAATAAAGAATTAGAGCAGGAAGATATTATAAAAATTCGTGATTCAGTTGATAGTGTAGAAATTTAAAATTTTAATTAAAGTAAATTATATCTGGTATTGATCAAAATGAAGAAAGAGGATGGTAAAATTATGAGTTTACTGAAAAAAATTGCTGCAGAAAAACAACAGCAAATAAGGGATAATAGTTTGAATGCAAGCAGTTTAATTTTAAACAATATAGTATGGCTATTGTTAGTACTTTCAATTGTAATTATGGGCCTATTTCAACCAATATTTTTTAGTTCAGTAATTTTGAGTAATATACTTGTACAGGCAACAGTCTTAGGAATTCTAACAGCTGGACTATCCTTTACAATTTTACTTGGTGATATTGATCTTTCTGTAGTTGGGAATATGGCTTTTTCTGCTGCTCTTGGCACCTTAGCTATGAAAGCAGGACTGCCCTGGGGTTTGGCAGTTGTAATGATTATTTTAATAGGCTTAATTTTTGGATTTATTAATGGATGGCTAATTGCAAAACTGAAGGCAGTTGCATTAATTGAGACATTGGCAATGAACATGATACTAACAGGTGGAGTAATAGCAGTTACCAAAGGCAGATCTATTGTTGGTTTATCAGACAGCTATAAGTGGGCAGGACAAGGTAGAATTTTTGGAGTGCCTTTTTTGCCAATTATATTTATAGTTGTCTATATTATCCTTTATATAGTGTGGACCAGAACTGCTTTGGGAAGAAGTCTATATGCAGTTGGCGGGAATGAAAAAAGTGCCTATGTATCAGGTATTAAGGTTGATAATATAAGAATAGCTGCTTTTACAGTATCTGGTATGTTGGCAGGGCTATCAGGCTATTTACTGTCAGGGTATATGGGTGCTGTGACAAGTACATTTGGTACAGAATATACAATGAATAGTATAGCGGCTTCTGTTATTGGTGGTGTAAGTCTTAGTGGTGGTAGAGGTTCAATACCTGGAATTTTAGGAGGTGTATTATTACTTACTGTAATTCAGGTTGGATTACAGGTTTTGGGAATATCTTCATATTATGTGCAAATGGCTGGCGGTTTAATGATTTTTATTGCTGTGTTGATAGACGCAATTAGAGTAAGAATTCAGGGATAATAAAATGCAAATATAAAATAAATAAATGGGGGTTAGTATAATGACAGATATCATGAAACAATTAAGTTTGAAAGGGAAAAATGCTTTAATAACAGGTGGTAATAGAGGTATTGGCCGAAGTATCGGATTGGCAATGGCCCAGGCAGGAGCTAATATAGCAATAATGGATTTGAATTCTGATGATGCTGGTAAGACTATTGACGATATAAAGGCCTTAGGGGTTAAAAGTGTTTTTTATGCTGGAGATGTTACTATGGCAGAAAATTGTAATCAGGTTGTATCAGAACTTATAAAAGATTTTGGTAAAATTGATATTTTAGTAAATAATGCAGGGATATGTAAAAATGTTAAGGCTGAAGAAATGACCTGGAAAGATTGGTATGATGTAATTAATGTTAATTTAAATGGAGTATTCTTGATGTCACAGGCGGCAGGTCGTGAGATGATTAGGAATAAGAGTGGTTCTATTATTAATATATCTTCAATGTCTGCAAACATAGTAAATTATCCACAGCCCCAGTGTTCTTATAATGCATCTAAAGCTGGAGTAAGTCATTTGACTAGGAGTCTAGCCTATGAATGGGTTAAATATAATATTAGGGTAAATGCTATTGCCCCAGGTTATATTGGTACTGATTTAACACGAGCTCAACTGTCTACAGAATGGGGGAAGATCTGGCAAGATGCAACTCCTATGAAAAGGGCGGGTAAGCCGGAAGAATTAGGTGGAATAGCAGTTTATCTAGCATCTGATGCATCATCATTTACGACTGGTTCAATTATGACAGTGGACGGTGGATATACAACTATTTAATATATCACCCTATTCAATTAATAATAACTTAGAAATACATTAATGTGCTAGTAGATATTGTTATATTATTTGCCCTGTATTCATGGATAAATATTTCATGAATCCGGGGCAAATTTATAAAAACTTTCCAAGGGGTGTTTTTAGTTGATATTATATTAATTAAATTTTGCTATAGAAATTTGTTATAACATGTCAAACAGGTTAATTGAAAAGAGTAAGAAAAAAAGATATAATGTTAATTAATTATTTATTAAGTCTTAATGATCACAAAAATTATCTGATGATTGCAAATTGATTTATTAATATATTTTAAATACAAATTTTTATAATGGTTTAGTTTAATAAAATAGTTATCCTGGAGGAAGTTATATGTTTGGTATAATATTTACTGAAAAAAAGACTAAAAAAACAGTAATATTATTAATAATACTTATATTAGTAGTCATTAATTTGGCTTTATATGCTGTTTATACTCAAAAGGGATTACAACAAAATAAAGACAGGTTTATAGATGACTCTAAAGGAAATATGGATGAAAAAGAAAAATTTGTTGTATTTCCACATAAGAGTATTAATTATTATTTTCATATAATTGTCCACGAATCTGTAAAAAGGGCAGTTGAGGCCCGGGGATGGAAATTTCAGTCTGTAGTTGCGGATTTTGATTCTGATAGACAAATCAATCAATTTATCAATTTTATTCCTATGAAACCTGATGCTATTATCAGTAACCCCATTGATAGTGATGCTTTGGTTGATGTTATTAATAAAGCTGCTGATAATGAGATTCCAGTATGTATTGTTGATACACCAACAACAGGCGGAAATGTAACAGTAACAGTTTCCTTTGATAATTTCTTGGCAGGAAAAATGGCAGCTGAAGAAATTATATTGCGACTTAAAGAAAAATATGGTAAGGCAAGGGGAACAGTATTTAATGCCTATGGTTATCTTAATAGTATGGCTTATAGACTTCGTAAAAAAGGATTTGAGTCTGTTATAAAACAATATCCTAATATAAGATATATATCAATGCCGGGAGAGGGAGATTTAGCAAAGACACATGATGTTTTCGTTAAGGCACTGGAGGAGTATAAAGAAATTGATGCTGTACACTGTCCTTCAGATACACCTGCCCGTGGTATTGTTGAAGCACTAAAGCAAATAGATAGGTGGAAAAAAATTAATGAGTCTGAACATATAATTTTCGTTACAATTGATGGTGATCCTGCAGCACTTAAATATATAAGTAAGGGATATTATGATGCTAGTATTGTTCAAGATGCCGTTAGTTATGGCGAAATTGTAGGAGAACTATTAGATAATTATATTTTATCAGCAGAGAGTATAACCCTTAGTTCTTATAAAAATGATAAGTATTATTGGGAAGAAGCAATTATTAAAAATAGTGCTTCAGGTTTACATGTTGTTATTCCTCCCTATGTGATGGATAAAAGTAATTATTCAGATCCACGTCACTGGGCGAACATAGCAGAAAAAGAATGGGGATTTGAATATAGATAGATATATAATAATTATTCTAATAACGGAATTATAAGGGAGAGAAGTTTTTATGGGGAATAGCCATAAGGGGAAATTACTTGATAGGATTATTACTGGTTTCAGCAATAAATTTAATTTACAAAATTTTTTAAGATATTTTAAAATTAGGGATAGATTGATAATTTCATTTTTATTGATATCTTTAGTACCAGTTGCTATTATAGGTATCTATTCTTCAGTACATGCTTTAAGAAATATGGAAGAAAGGACAAGAAAATATTCACTAAATATTACTATGCAAATTTTCAATAATATAACATATTTTTTGGATAATTACATTAATAAATTTGAACAGATTGCTTTGAGTAATATAATTGCAGATGATATAGCAAACTATAATCAAGTTAAATATTCGGAAAAAGTAAAGATTGAAAATAGGATGTGGTTAACTGTCAGCTCAGTTGTTGGGTTTGATGAAGGCATTGACACTGTGGAAATTTGGTCAAAACAAGGAGAAAAGTTTTATTTTTTTTCACCTATATCTTCAGGAGGTATAAGTGAGAGTAGTTTAATTAGGGAAACAATGGAATATGATGAAATTGTATGGAAGGTTTCAAGAAAAGAAATTGCCAGTGACCACAACATATATATTATTCTTACTAAAGCTATGAAGAAATCTAATGGAGAGTCAGCAGGGGCTACTTTAATGTCAATTAATAGAGAGTATCTTGATGCTGTCTGTCAGGAGAGTGTAGAGAGGACTAATTCATATGTTGTTCTAACAGATAAAAATGGTATGATTATTTCTCATCCTGACCAGGATAAAATTATGGAGTCTTATGAAAGTGAGGTTCTGAATAGAATTAATATCCTGGAGAAAAAGAGAAAAGATGGGAGTTCAGTCGAGAAATATTTCAAAATCAAAATAGACAATGATCTATTTTTAGTCTCTTATGATATATTACCCTGGAATCAGTGGCGAGTTATTAATGTAGTTCCTTATAATTATTTAATGAATAGTACAATAAGCCAAGTGAAAATGATACTTGGCGTTGCTTTTTTCATTATATTGTTTTCTATTATTTTTTCATATATTGTAACAAGGAGTATTAATGCTCCGCTTAATAGTATTCTTTTAATGATGCAGAAAGTTGCAAAGGGAGATTTGAATGTGAAAATAACTGCTGAGACTAAGAATGCTAAAGATGAATATGTAATACTGGCTAGGGGTTTTAATAAGATGGTATCACAACTAAAAAAGCTGATTAATGATGTTTATATGTATGAGTTGAAAAAAAAGAAACTTGAATCTTATAAAAAAGAAGCAGAACTAAATGGACTTCAACAGCAGATTAACCCACATTTCTTATACAACACTCTTGAATCTATATATTGGAGTGCACAGTTAGAAGGTGATGATGAAATTGGTGAAATAGTTACTGCTTTGGGGAATTATTTTAGGGCTAATATTAATAAGGGGGTAGAATATATCACTATTGAACAGGAGATCGAGAATGTCAATAATTATATATTTTTACAAAAAATAAGGTTTAATGAAAGGGTAAATGTTAATTGGGATGTTGAAAAGGAAATATTAGAACTAAAAACAATTAAACTAATTTTACAACCAATTATTGAGACAATAATAATAGAGGGCATAGAGTGCCTTGAGGATAGAGGTGTTATTAATATCCAGGTTTGCAAACCGAATGGACAGATTTTATTTGAAGTGACAGGTGATGGTCTGGATATATTTCAAAAAGATTTAGAACAATTTGATAATTATAATGATTTTTTTGATAGTAGTATTTTTATAAATAAGAGTCTAAAGCGTATAGATAATGTTAATCAGAGGATTAAATTATATTTTGATGATAAATATGGTGTAAAGATTATTAAAAAAGCAAATCAGATTTTAGCAGTAGATATTATTTTACCTGTACTTAATGATAAAACACTACTAGAGTAGCTAATGTTTTATATGTTTCAAGTCTTTAAATTCCGTCTATTATGTTTATATTAGGCTAGAAAGGTGTATATATGTTGTATATTATAAAAATCTATATAAAAAAAATAATAGAGTATATTATTATAAATTTAAATATTCAAAGTTTTTTAAGAAAGATGAGTATTAAAAGGAGACTTATTTTTTCATTTTTATTACTTTCTTTTATACCTATTATCTTTATTAGTATGTTTTCATTTAATAATACTTATAAAGATGCAATATATAAAAATGAAGAATTTGTCGCTAATATTTCATATCAAGTATCTAACAATATAAATTACTTATTTGATAAATATGTTAACAAATTTGATAGAGTATCTTATAATAGTATTATTCTTGCTGATGTATTTAGTTATATACAGGATGCTAGCTATAGGAATATGGAAGTTAAAAATAGAATAGAACTGGCGCTGGCTTCTATTGTAGGAAAGAGGGAAGGCATTAATTCTGTTGCAGTTTATTCTAGTCAGGGATATAGATTTAATTACGGTTTGTCGGTGATAGAGGAAGATACTTTTTTTAATGAGCGGGAAGAACGGTATCAGGGTGCTGAAATTCTATGGGATGTTTTAACTGATAATACAGGAGAGGGGAATTACATATTACTTTCTAAGAAAGTAAACCTTAGATATGGAGAAGATGATACAGGTTTTGTTCTTTTGTCTATTAGTCGAGATTATATTGATGATGTATGTAAGAATAATATATCTGGTAAACACCATTCTATAATTATTACTGACCAGGATGGCCTGATTATTTCACATCCTGATAGAAGTAAAATATTAAAGCAGTATGATAAAGAAATAATCAATAGAATAGATTTTTATGAAGAACAAAGAAGAACAGGTGTTGACATTAATAATGTTTTTGAAATTGAAATCAATGATGAAGATTTATTGATATCATATGATTTCTTGAGAAGAAATAACTGGAGGATTATTAATGTTTATTCTAAGTCTTCTTTGATGAAAAGTACAATAGAAAATGGTCATTTTCTTTTTTTAATTGCCTTAATAGCTATATTAATTTCATTTATTTTTCTAATGATTGTTACAAAAAGTATTACTTTACCTATCGTAAATCTTGTTTCAAAGATGGAGAGAGTAGGAAAAGGGGATGTAAATATTGAGATTATTGAGGAAGATATAAATATTAAAGATGAACACGTTATTCTTGCTCAGGGTTTTAACAATATGACTTGTGAATTAAAAACATTAATAAATGATGTTTACTATTCAAAAATAAAAGAAGAAAAATTGGAATTTCTAAAAAAAGAAGCTGAATTGAACTCACTACAGCAGCAAATCAATCCACATTTTCTTTATAATACATTAGAAGCAATATTTTGGACAGCACAATTAAATGGTCATGATGAAATTGGAGAGATGGTTACAGCATTGGGGAATTTTTTTAGGACAAGTATCAATAAAGGACCAGAGTATATTACTATTGCAGATGAAATGGAAAATGTAAAAAACTATATTTATATACAGAAAGTTAGGCTGAGTAACTTTTTTTCAGTAGAATGGGATATTCAAAAAGAAGTAAAAAATTTTAAAACAATTAAACTTATTCTGCAACCGGTGATTGAGAATGCTATCAACCACGGCCTCAAAAATATGAAAAAAAATGGGATGATTTTGATAAAATGTTATAAAGATCAGGATAGAATCTTTTTTCAAATTAAAGATAATGGTATGGGAATAAAAGCTGATAAGGTTCAAAGGATACAAACATATATCGATAGTCCTGATAAAAATGCAAACAAAAGTGTAGGTCTTAAGAATGTAAATCAAAGAATAAAACTATATTTTGGTGACAATTATGGACTTAAGATATTTAGTAAAGAAGGTCAAGGTACTAAAATATATATAATCTTACCTGCCTTTAAAAATGAACAAGATATTCATTTTCAAAAAGATAATGAGGAGATGTAAAGATGTATAAAATAATGATTGTTGAAGATGAAGAGCTTATCAGAAAAGGAATTGTTAAAAGTGTTAACTGGCATGAACTTGGTTTTGAGGTTGTTGCAGAAGCAGCAAATGGAAAAGAAGCATTAAAGAAAATGGATTTGGATAGACCGGATGTAGTTGTAACAGATATTAGAATGCCTGTGATGGATGGTTTAGATCTGGCAAAAATAATAAAAAATAGATATCCAGAGATACAAATAATAATCTTAAGTGGTTTTGCTGATTTTGAATATGCCAAAACAGCAATACACTTTAGTGTATTTGAATATCTCCTTAAACCTACTAACAAAAATAAATTCATTGAGACCTTTAAAAAATTAAAATTAGAACTTGATAAAAAGCAGCAGGAAAAAAAGACAGCACATGTTATTGATATTAAGTTGAATGAGGGATTAGTTAAACTTAGAGAAGAATTTATTAAAGAGCTTTTAAACGGTGAAGTAACTTCTATTTATACTGTTGAAGAAAGAATGAGTTATTTGGAGTTGAATTTAACAGGTGATAATTGTGTAGTAGCAGCTATTTATATAGATGGAGATGACCAAAACATTCTCAAAAAATGGGAAAATGATAAAAAATTACTTTCTTATGTTTATTCAAATATTTCTATTGAATTGCTAAAAGAAGTTGGAGATAGCATAGTAATTGTCAAAAATATAAAAGAAATCATTATAGTTGTATCATTTAAAAATCAGGATAAACAGATTAAATTATTAAAAAAGGCTCTTTCCAATATAATAAAAAATTTTGAAGAGTTGATTTTTAGTAATACTAATATTAAAATATTAGCCAGTATGGGGATGGTATATCCCAATATTATGCACCTCCATAAGTCATATCTACAATCTAAGAAGGCACTGGAAAAAAGATTTTTTAATAGTAATAAAAAATTGTTTGTTTTTGAAGAGGGAAGTGAATCTGAGCTTGAGAAGCAATGGATAAAAGACTATCCTAAGGAAGTTAATCATATTATTTCGGAGACAATTTTGGGACATGTTGCAAAATCTCGTGAATTAATTAATTGTATTTTTGATCGTTTTTTAAAACGTGAAGTAAGTTCAAGTTTAATAAAAAATTATTGCTATGTATTATGTTTTTTATTAGCAGCTAGTCTAGCAGATTTTAGACCAGCAGTGAACACAATAAAGATTGACAAAAAGGACTTTGAGAATGATATAAAAAAAACGGTTTCTATGGAAAGTTTAAAACAATATATTTTGGATTTATTTTTAAAGACTGCCCAGCAGATATCAGCTTATAAAGAGTCAGAAGAATATTCCCATCAGAAGAAAATAATTAATAAAGTAAAAAAATATATTAGCCAGAATTATTCTAAAAAATTAACTTTACAGGAGATTAGTGACCATGTTTATCTTTCCCCGACATATTTAAGCTTTTTATTTAAAAATGTAACTGGAGAAAAATATATAGATTATTTAAAGAAAATACGGATAAAAAAAGCTAAGGAATTATTAAAAGGGAGATTGGATTTAAAAATATATGAAGCTGCTAATATGGTAGGTTATAATGATTACAAATATTTTACACTACAATTTAAAAAAATGGTAGGAATAAGCCCTACAGAGTATAGAGATAGAAATAATTAAAAAAAGCGATAATATAATAAATTTCCTATTACTTGTGTTACAGGTGGTGGAGAAGCAGCATATGGAGATGCTTAGTTATCTGCGGTAGGTGTTGGAGCTGTAGATAGTTATGAAGTAATAAATGATTGGTTATCTTTTGAAAATCCAATTGAACCTTTAGCCTATTTATCTAGCAAACCAGCAGTACAACTGCGAAAAGATTTATTATAATTCTTGTATATTATTATTGAATTTTTAATAGTAATATGAAATAATATAAATGAGAATAGAATATAGACTTGATCAGGTGTCCAGTAAATACTGGATGAAAAGGGAAAGCGGTTAGATTCCGCTGCAGCCCCCGCTACTGTATTTGGGATTTTCGACTAATTTGCCACTGGCAACGGGAAGGCGGTCGAAAAGATGACCATGAGCCAGGAGACCTGCCTGTTAAAGGAGTAATTTCCTCCGGAGGGGAGGTAGATTTATTTCTTTATATAGAGTTTTAGTATAATTCTATATGTATTGAATATGAGTAATTAACCCCCTTTTTCGGTCTGGAAAGGGGGTTAATTTGTGATATCAGTATAAGTATTAATAAAATATGTAATTGTGTATAAGCCGTTTGAAATGAAAGGAGATTTTTGATATGAATAAACGGATAAATTTAGCACTTATTTTTTTAGTAATTTTTTTACTTATCACAGGTCAGCCCCTGATGGCAGATGAAGGACAGGATGAATTATTTGTTTTAGATGATATCGTGGTAACTGCTTCAAAATATTCTGAAAAGCTGTCAGATACGACTGTAAGTATGGATATTCTCACTCAGGAAGATATTCAAGAAAAAAATGCTCAGAATGTAGCCGAGTTATTAAGGGGTCTTACAGGAATATATATATCTGACCATGGAGGACCCGCAGGATTAAAAACAATTAGAATCAGGGGTTCAGAAACTAATCAAGTCTTAGTATTATTAGATGGCCAAGCAATAAATAGCAGTCAGAATGGAGAGATAGATTTAAGCCAACTACCAGTTGAGCAAATTGAAAGGATTGAGGTTTTAAAAGGTCCTGCCTCTGCTTTATATGGGGCTAATGCCCTGGGAGGGGTAGTTAATATTATTACTAAGGGAGGTAGTAGAAAGCCCATCACTGAATTTAAGGTAAGATATGGGTCATTTGAAACCCAGCAGACGGCTTTCAGCCACCGTGGTAATACAGGTAGAGTTGGCTATAATATAACAGCAGTTGAAAAAGATTCAGATGGTGATAGGGAGAACAGCAGCTTAGAGCAGATGATGTTTTTTTCAAGGTTTGATATTGAGATGGATCAATATAATGATATTATTATCTCATTTCAATATAATGATAGTGACAAGGGTGTTCCTGGTCCCCAAACATCTCCGAGTCCAAATGCTGAACAGGATGATCAGGATACCAACATAAATCTTAAATGGAGACAGAATAAGGAAGCCTATGATACAAATCTATTAATTTATCATAATAAACATGAACAGGTCTATGATAATCCAGATGAATGGGGTTATACAGAGGCAAGTAAACATAATACAGCTAGAACTGGAATAGAATTCAACAGAACTGATTACTTTAAATTACATAATCTAACATATGGTATAGAATTTAAAAGGAACAAAATAGATAGTAATGAAAATGGTCAGCATGATAATCTAAATCAGGCCTTATTTATCCAGGACAAGTGGCAGATAATAGAACCACTGGAGATTAGTATTGGTACCCGTTTTGATGACCATGAAGTATTTGGGTCTGAATTTAGCCCAAGACTTGGGGCTGTATATTCAATTAATGATGATCTCAATGTATTTGCTTCAGCTGCTAAAGCTTATCGCACTCCTACATTTAATGATCTCTACTGGCCGGCAGATGCCTATACAGAGGGCAATCCTGACCTTGAACCAGAAACTGCTCTAGCCTATGAAACAGGAATCAGGTATTTTAAACAAGATATGAAACTTGAGTTGAATTATTTTACTAGAGATGTTGAGGATCTGATTAACTGGGCTGCAGGAACTGATTATATTTTCAGACCTTACAATGTTGATGAAGCTCGTACTAAAGGTACTGAATTAATATTTAGCAAACGATATAATATGGGAGTGACTGTTGGTTTTAATTATACTTATCTAGATTCCCGGGATAAGGAGACAGATGATAGATTAGCCCCCATTCATAATGCTAACCTGGATTTAAGCTATAAAAAGGGGGATATAAGTAGCAGTCTGATCTGCCATAGTGTAAAGAACAGACCTGATGAACTGGATGATTATACAGTAGTTGATGTAAAGTTAGCCAAGGTTTTTTTCTTTGATGAAGGGGAAAGTGAGCTGTATTTTAAGGTAAATAATTTATTAAATAATAAGGATTATGAAGTCCGTGAGGGGTATCCTATGCCAGAACGCAATTATACTCTGGGACTTAGTACAAAATTTTAGGCTGTGCTTGAAAAAGGGTAAAAGTTCAAGACCTGAATCAGGGGTGATAATTGTGAGTTTCAAAGAAAATTTAAATAGGTTTATTAGCAGGGCATTCACCCCTGTAAGGGTCTCTTTTGTACTGGCAGTTATATTGCATCTCCTTTTACTGAGCTCTATAAGTGGATTATTTGCTTTTAATGATTTTCCGGAGGAGGAAACATTATCACCAGTTAAACTGAACTTTAGAGTGGTTCAAACACCCTCTGAAGAGAAACAAGCAGAAAAAACAGGTGAACTACCCCCTGTTGAACAGCTTGTTGCCAATAGTGAGGTGGTAGAGGAAAGGAAGACTGTAAGCACCCAGCAAGGTATTGAAGGAGTAGGGAATAATCAAAAACCATCTGTAGAGGAAGTTGACAGGGAAACTGAGGTAGAAAATATTGTTCAGGAGATTGAAAATGAACCTGAAGATGAACTTGAAAAAGGTATTGAGCAAGGGAAAGAAGATTTTCTTAAAGATAATGTTAAAAATGATAATAAAGATAGTAGGGATGATAGTAAAGAAAAGTTCAGTAATGCTGATAGTATAGCAAAAGAGAGGGATGAGCAGAGCCTAGAAGTAGAGAACACCAATAATTCAATAGATGAATTTCCACCTGGGATTGGGAGACCCTGGGATGAAAGTAATCAGGAAATAGAAGTCAGTAGAAAAGAAAAACAACCTGAAGAGAGAAATGTCCAGAAGGATGAAATTAAGTCCAGTGATAGGCCAGCAGAAAATCAGGAATTCATTTTAACTGATGAGGAGATAGATAGCACTAGTAATGCGGCAGCAGAGCAGGGTGATGATGACCTGACTAAAAATAAGAGTTTTTCTTATAAGCAGGAAGCTGGAGCTGGCATTGAAGGTGATAAAATTAAAGTTAAGCAGAAAGATGTTGAAGAAACTGGTGATGGTAAAATAATTGATTTAACATCTGGCAAGACAGCTGAGGGGGTTGTCCTACCTAAGCTCAGCAATTATAAAAAACCGGTTTACCCGGAAGATATGAGAAAAAGAGGGATTGAAGGTAGGGTAATTCTGGAAATGGTGATTAGTAATCAAGGAAAGGTAGTAAAAGTAGAAGTGAAGGATTCTTCGGGATATAAGAATTTTGATGAATCAGCTAAAGATGTTGTCAAGGAATGGTTGTTTACGCCGGCTGGCAGAGGGGGGGAAAATCTGGCCTGCCGGGTATTAGTACCAGTTGAATTTAGATTAAATTAATGGGGTGATAATGTGGAGTATTTACTCAGCAGAGGTGGTATTATCATCTACCCTTTGTTAATATCTTCTCTAGTAGCGCTGACAATTATTATTGAAAGATTTTATCAGTTTATCAGGATTCCCAGACAGTTACCTGACAAGCTGATGGAAGTGATAAAAGAAAACATTGCTTTAAAGAAATATAAGGAGGCAGCTAGTTTGTGTGAGGGTAAGGGGCCGACTGCCAGGATTCTGAAGCGAGGTATTATTAATGCCCATAAAGACCCAGAAGATATTGAGAAATTAATGGAAGAGCTTAAATGGGATGAGTTTCCGCGCCTGGAAAAACACTTAGAGGGGTTGAATTTTGTTGGTAAGATAAGCCCATCACTGGGTCTACTGGGTACAGTAACAGGGATGATCAAGACATTTCAGGCCCTATCTCTAAATGGCGAGCCTCAGGAGTTAGCAGCTGGCATTTCTGAAGCTTTAATTACTACTGCCGTAGGTTTGATAATATCTATTCCTACTCTGGCTGCTTATTACTATTTTATTAATAAGATCAAACAGATGATAAATCATACTGAGAAAAGGGAGATAGAGCTTCTTAATTTTATTTCTGAGCATAGGATAGTAAATGATACTGAGATATACTCTGTAGGGAGGGAAAGAAGTGAAGTACAGGCTTGATAAACCCTCATTAGACCTAAATTTGGCTCCAATGATAGATGTAGTCTTCTTATTATTAATTTTTTTTATAGTGGCTTCTAGTCTTAATGTAAAAGAAGTTGAAACAAATATAAATCTTGCTGAAACAGGTGTTGATAATGAACAGAGAAATGCAGAAATAGTTATTGCTATCACCGAAAAAGGCAAGATGTATATTGATGAAAAAGAGGTTCCAGTAAATAAATTAGAGGGCTTTTTAAAGATGAGATTAAAGAATAACAATGCTAATATTTCTATTTATGCTGATAAAAAAGTTGCTTTTCAAGAGGTAGTAAAGGTAATGGATATTGTAAAAAAACTGAAGGTTAAAAATTTAAGTTTTGTACTCCACAGAAAAAACTAAAGACCACAGACACTCCCATACCGGGCGGGAGTGCTGGGTCAGTCAGTACAACCTTAATGTATGACAACAAATTTTAATCTTCTAAGGCAAGTTCATTTAACTGTTCTGCTAGACTGGTAATTTCTTCGATGCTGGCTGTCACTTCTTGTGATGCGGCTGCTTGTTGTTCGGTAGCTGACATTGTTGAATTGCTCATTTCGACAGTGTTTTCTACTGATTTTTGAATATTATTAATAGAAGTATTTATTTGAGAGACACTTTCTTTAGATTCGTTTGATAATTTTTCTATTTCTTTAGCAACAATACTAAAGCCTCTGCCAGCTTCACCTGCCCTGGCAGCCTCAATTGAGGCATTTAAGCCAAGTAATTTTGTTTGATTGCTTATTGTTTGTATTAAATTAGTTATTTCAGTGATTTTTTGAGAAATATTTTCTACATTTTCTATTTCACGGTTTAATTTATCTTGATAATCTCTTACTTCAACTGCTGAAGCTGCCATTTCTTCCATAGTAGCTGAAATTTGATTTAAGCTATCTTTTAACATTTGAGAACTATCTATTAGTTTGTATTGATGATACCATGTTTTTGATATATTATTGGCTACAATATATAAGACATTTGCAGCGGCTTCAATTCGTTTTTTTGATAATTGAGTTACTTCCTTAGTAGATTCAACATATCCATCAGTATCTACCCCAATTTCTTTGGCTATTTTTCTATATTTTTCTTCTTCTGGAGCAGAAGTCAAAACCTGCCCACCTAATATTGTTCCTATTAATCGTCCTTCTAACATAATTGGGGCTGCAAAATCTATTAAACCTGCATGACATTCATACACTACTGGTTTTCCTGTACGGGCAGCTTTTTCTCCACCCTTTTTATGTGATTCTGCACATCTTTGGTCTCCGATTTGAGTTGAATGTGTAAACTTACTACAAAATCTGGTATAATTACTTGGTTTAGTAATTGGGTTTCCTTCAGTATCAACTGTGACACTTGCTAATCCCATCCCCATAGCAAAATCATCCTGAAATTTTTGTAAAAATTCTACATCAATTATGTCTTTCAAGTTAATGTTTTCTAAATTGGTATTTTGTATACTTATTTTTTTTTCTGCCATAGCTAAGCCCCCTGTGTTAATTTTTGTCGATTTTAGTAGTTATATAGAATATTTCGACGTATATTGTAAAAAACCTTTTATAATTTTTATCTTAATAAAAAATTTATTGTCTTTCTTTTTAAGACGGAATTTTTTATTTTCAGACAGGAAAAAGATAATAAATCGAGAAGATATGGATAAGGGGTTATGATATAATATCCTGATAATCTTTATTAGGGGTGAGTGAATTGGGATTAAAGATATTACATACTGCTGACCTGCATCTGGGGATGAAGTTTAGTAATTATCCAGCATATATTAGGGAGGATTTAATTGAGGCCAGGTTTAATACCCTGGAAAATCTGGTTTCTACTGCCAATCAGGAAGAATGCAATTTGTTTGTAATAGCTGGGGACCTTTTTGATAAGATTAATATACCCTTAAGGGATATTAAGCGGGTAATAGGGATACTAAATAACTTTGCCGGGGATTGTGTACTTGTTATGCCTGGTAATCACGATTATGACAATGGAATGGTTGAACTGTGGCAGTGCTTTCAGGATAATATTTCAGATAGACTGATATTATTAAATAAAGCAAAACCGTATAAGTTGACTCATTTTGACCTGGATCTTACTGTTTATCCTGCCTATTGTGACAGAAAACACTCTGCTGCCAATAAACTGGACTGGATTAAGGATTATTATCAAGGTTTAGATGATGGGGGTAAATGGCCTGGAACCTATCAGCTGGGTATTGCCCATGGTGCCCTTAATGGTCTTTCACCTGATATGTCGGACAGGTATTTTAATATGAGTGAAGAAGAACTACTGGAATTGCCTGTAGATTTGTGGCTTCTGGGTCATACCCATATCCCTTATCCAACCAATAGGGAGCTTAATAATAGAAGGATTTTCAATGCAGGTACAGCTGAACCAGACGGCCTTGACTGCAGTCATAATGGTACTGCCTGGTTAATAGAGATATCTAGAGAGCAAGAGGGCAGTACTGAGGTTTCAGCTACTCTGCTGGAGACCGGGTTTTATCGTTTTAAAGACCTGTCATATACTATTGAGGTAAGGGCAGACCTGCTTAGAATAAAAGAGGAACTGTTAAGTGATAATCCAGAACAGAGTTTGCTCAGGCTGAAACTTAGTGGAAGGGTAGATGAGGATCTTTATAATAACAAGGAGGCTGTTTATCAGGAACTCAGGGACAGACTGGCCTATCTTGAGATAGACGATAGTAGTCTTAAGCTTAGGATTACAGAGGAAGTAATTGATAGGGAGTTTTCCAGGAGTTCTTTTCCTTATCTGGTTTTAAAAGAATTGGCAGCAAGTAAAGAAGATGAGGATGCCTTACAACTTGCCTATGAATTAATAAAAGAGGTGAGAGAATGAGATTAAGCAGTTTCAAGACTGATGTTTTTGCAGGGATAAGTAAGCGGCAGGTAAAATTTGATAAGGGCTTAAATGTGATTATTGGTCCCAATGAAGCCGGGAAAAGTACCCTTATTGAGGCTATCTATGCCACTATCTTCCAGGAGGCCAGACTGCGGATGAATTTAGGGGTAGATAAGGACTTTAAGGCCCGTTTTATGCCCTATCCAGCTGGGGAGTATATCAATGGTATACTGGAGTTTATTATAGATGGAGAGAAATATAAGCTGAAAAAAGAATGGGGTAAGGAACACTCTACTGTCCTGGAACTGCCTGATGGACAGATTCTCAAGAACAGTGACCGTATAAAAAGAAAACTTAAGGATTTATTTGTTTTTGGCCGGGCCAGCTATGGCAATATTGTCTTTGCCCGGCAGCGTGATGTTAAACAGGCGGTTGAAAGGATAATAGGTAATGATGACATTGTCCATACGGTTAGTTCTTTTCTACGGAAGGCAGTAATGGAACTGGATGGTATATCAGTTGAACATTTGCGCAGCAGGCTTGGAGAGGAAATAGATAATCTTGTTAAAAGATGGGATTTAAATAATGATAGGCCGGATAATCCCAACAGGGATATAAATAACCCCTATAAAGTGGGATATGGTAAGATTTATGAGGCCTATATTAATAAAGTAAGTATTGAACGTAAAATGAAAAAGGCTCTCGAAATGGAGGAACAGCTGGCCGGTCTGAGCAGGGAATTACAGGCTCTGGAAGAAGAGCGGCAGGGTCTTAAAACAGAGATTGAGCAGATGGCCGAGATAGAGAATGATGTTGTTAAAAGGGCCAGTCTGGAGCCTGAAATTAAGCGTCTAAAGGAAAAAACCGGTACCTTAAAAAGGTTAAACAGGGAATGGCCGGTCAGAGCAGATGAGTTAGTCAGGAAAAAAGAGGAATTAAACAACTTGGATAAGAGTCTAAAAGAGTTGAGCAGGGAAAAGAGTAGGGCTAGAGAAAAGGCCAGACTTAATGAAAGTAGGTCTATCTTAGAAAAGATTAACAGGCTTAAAAAAGAGATGCAGGAAAAGTATGAGGAAAGGCAGGAAATAAAGCAGATTACGATAGAAGACATTAAAGAAATGGAATCATATCAGGATATTATTAAAAGAAATAAGGCAGCTATGGAGGCTGGTACCTTGCTGGGTGTGATAAACAGTGCCTGTGATCAGGTGATACTTACCAGAGGCCTGGCAGAGCAGGAAGAAATAGAGGCAGGAGTAGAGTTTAAGGCAGATGGTTATCTACATCTGGTAATTGAGGGAATAGTAGATGTAGAAATAAAATCAGGTGAGATAGATTTTGACAGCCTCCGCCGGGAATATCAGTTGGCCCAGAGTAAACTTGATAAACTATTAAGTAATTTTGGTGTTGAGAGTATTAATGAGGCCAGGCGTAAAAGAGAGGATTATAATAGATTAACCAGTGAATTAAATAATCTTAATCAGCAGATTAAAGGGCTATTGGATGGCCGTAAATATGAAGACCTGCAGGAAGAGGCAGGCAAACTTAATGAAATGGAATCTGTCAGGGATGAAGGGACTGTTGAAAAAGAACTGGATAGGGTAAATAAAGTAAGGAGTAAACTCCTTGCAGAGATAAAGTCCCTGGAGGATAGGATTAATAGCTGGCAGGAAGAGTATGGTGATGTAGATAAACTCTTTGAATTAATGGTTAGTATAGGGACTGAACTTAAAGCTATCAAAGGACAGCTGGCAGGGCTGGCAGAACTGCCAGATCAATATGATACAGCAGAGGGGTTTAATAGTTCTCTGACGAGGTTGAGGAAAAAGAAAGAAGAGTTAGACGACAGGTTTACTAGTAAGAGAGAGGAATTACGGGATATAATGGCTGCTATGCCTGAAGAGTCCTATGAAGAACTGCTGGTATCCCGGCAGGACTATCGGAAGCGTTTTGATAGATTACAGAAGAAGGCCAGGGATTTGATTAAGATAAGGGCTGTTTTGCATAGAAAACTGGCTGAAATGGATAATAATAGTTTTAACCCACTGGTTGATTTGTTCAGCCGGTATTTATCTATTTTAACAGCCGGTAATTATCAGATTGGGGATGTTAATAATAATTTTCAGTTAAAAATAGTAAATGAAAAAAATAGTTCGCTGCCTGTAGATATAAATCTACTTTCCTTTGGTACCTATGATGGGGTAGCGCTGGCTTTCAGATTAGCTCTGTTAGAACAGTTATTTAAAGATAGAGAAGGGTTTATTATCCTGGACGACTGTCTGGTTAACCTTGACCCGGCAAGAAAAAAAGAGGCTGTTACTTTGATAAATAAATTTGCGGAAAAATACCAGGTTATTTTCACTACCTGCAATCCGGACACAGCAGATAGTCTGGGCGGCAGGGTGATTGAGTTTACTGCATAAAGGAAAGAATTATATGCCAGGAAGTGAGGTTAAAGACTTATGAAATTTAGCTATCTGGATTATCAGGAAGACCTTCTTGCCAGGGCTGTCAGTAGTGAGAGTCCCCGGGTTTATGTCTTTGATAACTTTAATAATCTATTAACTGCCCGGAGGTATTATCAGCGGCCTTTTCTGCAGGAAGAGAGCATTTTTTTGACTATGGATGACTTGAAAGAGAAATTATTTCCGACAGATAGGCTTATTTTGAAAGAGGAAAAACGCAGTATTTTCTTTTATAATTTACTTACTGCTGAAGAAAAAGAAAGACTAAGAATAGATAATTACTTTGATGTGATTGACCTGGCAGCTGATTTCTTTAAACTATATGATGAATTCAATGAATATAGCATATCGGAAATAGAAGAAAAAATCAAACTACAGGATTGGCAGTTAGAAAAATATAGAATCCTGCGGCAATTGCGGGAACGTTATTTATCTAAAATGGAAGACTCTAATTATACTGACCAGACACTTGTTTTTGACTTTCAAAATTTTGATCCAGCCTATTTTACTGCTTACAGGGAGTTTATCTTGGTCAATATTATTAATTTTACTCCTGGAGAAAAAAGGCTACTAGCAGAACTGGAAGCTGCTGGTAAGTCTGTTCACCTGTATTTACAGATCAAGTGGGAGGATTATAATGAAGAGAATTTACAGCTCAATAAACTAAGCCTTCCTGAAGAAATAGAGACAGAAGTAAAACTTTACCATAGTGAGGAAGACTTACTACAAGTGGCCAACCTTTTATGCTATAGAGAGTTAGCTTATCACGGGAATCAGTCCTTAACTGTGCTGGATGCTGCTTATAATGACAGTGATTACCAGCGTTTACTATCTTCAAATAGGGTTAAGGTAAAGAGAGAAATTAGTTTTATTGAAACCAAGATCTATAAATTTCTGGAATCACTTTATAGTATCCTGTCAACAGCTGATCTCAGTCATGGTTTCTTAAAATTAGAGATAAAGGAATTATTGGAGGCCTGTTATTTTCCGGAGTTTTGTGCTCACTATCGAATTGATAGTAACTCTCTTGCTGCTTTAAAGGGGCTTGCTGCTGAGGATTATGTTTATCTGACAGAGGATTTAATCGAAAGCAACTATCATGAAGACCTGGCTGTCTTTAAACTTATCTTTGCCGAAATGAGGAAAATTTTTACAGCAAAAGGCCTTAGGGAGTTATGCAGCATCCTGGAGGAGATAGATTTCAGCATATTAGATGATGAATTATTCACTGATAATATTACTCAATATTTTGATGGGCTTTTAGAACTTAGTTCTATTGAAGAAATTGGGCTAGTTGATTCCTGGGTAAATTACTTTAATAGTATTCCCCAGGGCCTTTTTCTTCTGACTATAAATTACCTGAAGTTTAAGAAAGTAATATTGCTGGATAATAAAGAAAAACCCTTGCTGGAGATTGAAGACCTGCTGTCAGCTTCACACAGCAGGAGGGAAGAACTAATTATTACTAATGCCTCCCGAGGAATTATTCCTTCCCGGACAGGGGGCGGGTTTCTTCTTACTGAGAAACAGCGGGCAGAACTCGGTCTGCCGACTAATGAAGAAAGGGCTTTAAGGGATAAATATTATTTCTTCCGCCATCTTTTTAGCAGTCAAAGGGCTGTGATTTATAGTCTGCAGAATCAGGACACTAATCTAACGACCAGCTCTTTTATTGAAGAGATAAGGCTGGCTTATGGTCTGGAAATCAATAATTTACCTATTACAGCCTGGGATTATCCCACTCTTATCAGGAGTATTTTTATTAATGAAGATGATGTTTTGCTTAAAAAGCTGTCAGCCAGGAACAGGGAAAGGGATAAATTATTGATAGAAGAGGTGGACTTTCCAGATGATAGTTATTATCTAAGTTATTATAAATATCAGGTTTTAAAGGATTGTTTTTATAAATTCTATCTCAGCTGTATTGCTCAACTGGAGGATGAACAGTTTGTATTCAAGAAAGAACTGAGTCCCAGGTTACTGGGTATAATTGTACATGAGGTATTTGACAAGCTGATTACTGCCAGCAGTTTAGCTAATCCACCAGCCATTGAAGAGATTAGAGGAATTATTGAAGAGAAAATGGCCATATATGATCTAAAGATTAATGATTACTATAAAAAATACTATGAAAAAATACTGGTAGGAAAAATTCAGGACTCTATCATTTATTTTTTTAAGGTTATGGGAAGAAGGGTTAATAGTAATATCAGGAATATAAAAACAGAATGGCAGATTGGCGGTTCTGAGAACACCCCTTTTTTCAAGGGTGATAGTTTTAGCCTTTATCTCAGAGGGAGAATAGATCTTCTACTTGAGTTTGATGACAGAAAACAGATTATTGATTTTAAAACCGGTGGTAGTAGTTTAGATCAGCTTGATTTCTATTCACTACTGCTAGATGAGCAATCAGGGTCTCAGGTTCAAGTAGAAAAAGGGATTTATTCACTTATGGATGAAAGATACCTGCGGGGTTATCCTGGTGGTGAAATGGAACTGGCAGATGAAATTACCAATAATGCTAAAAATTTGACTGCCAGTGAGGAATATAAAGCCAGTTATAAAGCGAGATGTAAGGACTGTATCTATCTGGATATCTGTAGGGTGGTGATCAGATGAATAAAATTCTTAAGGCCAGTGCTGGGACAGGGAAGACCTATCGGCTATCATTAGAATATATTGCTGCCCTACTGGAGGGGGAGTATTTTAAAGAAATTGTAGTGATGACCTTTACCAGGAAGGCCACTGCTGAGATTAGAGAAAGGATTATTGAGCAGATCGAGGATATTCTTGCTAAGGGTGATAATAGTGATGTTTTTCTCAATCTAAAAGGAATATACCCTCAGATTTCCCTGGATATAGAGGGTCTTCAGGAAATCTACCGGGAAATGCTGGTCAATAAAGATGAGATTAATATTTTTACAATCGACAGCTTTATCAATAAAATTTTCAGGGAGACTGTTGCCCCTTATCTGGGTGTGTATGATTATCAGATTATTGATAACCAGCAGAATCAGGAGTTTATTGAAGGTGTTTTTAAGCAAATACTTGATAATCCTGAAGATTTTGCGGTGATGGAGAAATTTTTATCTGCTAACACAGAAAGGTTTATTGAACCATATCTCTCTTTAATTACGGAGATTCTAAATAATAGATGGAAGTTTTTGTTAATTAATTATCAAAGCCGGGGCAATAAAAGCTTAGGTAGTCTGACCGATAGTCTGGATGACTGTCTGGATATTTTAAATAATATAGCCCGGGAAAAGGGTAAAGAGCTTTCAGAGGATTTTTATGTAAAGGATTTTAAAAATCTAATGGAAGACTACGGCAGGGAGGAACTGGCTGTTAAAAAGGAGTTGATAATTAAAAACCAGAACTTATTTTTTAATAAAAGTTTCTGGAATGGTAGTAAGGTCCGCGGCAAAAAGGTTGCTGATTTGAGAGAGTCCCTTGAACTAGGCTATGAGCAATTCCGTCAGCAGCTGGCAGCTTATATCTATAATAAAGAGATGCTACCTTATGAAGAAGAGGTTTTTAGTTTTTCCCGACGTATCTTTAAGATCTATGACCAGCTTAAATTTAAAGAGGGTGCTTTTACCCATGCAGATATTAGTAATTATACCTACAAATATTTCGGGCAGGAGGAGTTGGGGCTAATTGCTAATGGTGAAATTAGTGATTATTTCTATGAGGTTTCAGGTATGAAAGTGAAGAGTCTTTTTATCGATGAATTTCAGGATACCAGTATTCTGCAGTGGAAGATAATTAAACCCCTCTTAGATAGGGCTGATAAAGTTATTACAGTTGGAGATGAAAAACAGTCTATTTACGGCTGGCGTGGCGGAGAAAAAGAGTTGTTTTCTCGTCTGGATAGGATACTTGATAGTGAGAGTGAGTCCCTGAAAACCTGCTACCGCAGTGAAAGAGAGATAGTCGACTTTATTAACCGTTTTTTCCTTAATCTACCTGTTGACTGGGATTATCAGGGGGTAGATTATCTACCTTTTAAAAACGGCGGTTTTCTTGAGGTGCTAATTGGGGGTGAGAATACCTTAATAAATACGGAGACAAAGGCTTTTCAGAAATTTAGCCAGGAAAAACAGGCTGCAGCTCGGGAACTTAACCAGCTAATCAGGGTCGATTTGAAAAGGGAGATAGCAGAGAGGATTGCAGAGCTGCCTTCATACAGTAAAGTTGGTATCTTATGCCGCTCGAATACTGACCTGGTTGATATTGCTGCTGAACTGGATAGGGCAGGTATCCCCTATGTACTGGAGAGTAAGGATAGTATTATTGAACACGTGGCAGTTAAACCGCTTTATTTTCTTTTGAACCACCTGCTCTATAATGATTATTTTCAATTACTTAGGTTTTTACGTAGTGATCTGGCTGGTATAAATAATAGGATTTTAAAGTATTTATTACAAAATAGGGATAAAATTGAATCTTTCATGAATGGTGATGATATTGTTCTGGAGTATGAAGACCTGGGAGAGCTGCTTAAAGAAATCAGGGTGATGAAAACCCTTCCCTATCAGGTGCTTACAAATATGATTATAGAGAAGACGGGTGTTATTAAGTACTATAGTGATAATAGTGCTGCCCTGCGAAATATTTACTATTTCTTTGAATTAATGCGAGGTTTTAATTCTTTAGTGGATTTTATAACTTATTTAGAAGAAAATAAAGATAGTGATGAATTAAAACAGTTAGGGGTGAAGGGTGAAAATGTTGTCAGTCTGATGACTATCCATAAAGCTAAAGGATTATCCTTTGAGACAGAATTTTTCTACTGGTCTCCCGGGGGGAACCGAGGTGGCAGTTCCAGCAGTCTGGAGTTTTATATAAGTTTTGATCAGGATTTTGAAGAAATAGAGAATTATCTCCTAACAGATACCAGGTATGAGAAGATCTTTGCTTATCTGGGGATTAATTTTGCTGAAGAATACGCTGAACGTGAACTTATGGAGGAGATTAACAATCTATATGTTGCTCTCAGCAGGCCAGAAAGGAATCTCTTTTTCTATATTGAAGGTCCCCGCAAACTTACAGTAGATGCTCAGGGCAGGTGCTGGGGAAATAGTAGTTATGAATTCTATGAAGAGGCCTTACTGGCAGCTGTTAAACTCCCTTCACTCTGTGAACTGGCAGAGAGAAAGCAGTTTGGTAAATTAATAGTAAGTGAGGACCTAAGAGATCTTGTAGATAATAAAATCCCTGATTTGAGTCAATATTTTAGGCCACTGAAGTTGACAGGGGAGATAGTAGAGGAAACGGCTGAACAAAAGGATTATAAGATGACCCTGGCAAAAGAGATTGATCGGATTGAGGGGCTGGCTGTTCATTACTACCTGGAACATATTACTTATGCAAATAGTGTTGAAAAGGATTATGCCGCTAAAATAACAAAAGCCAGATATGGTAATATTATGGGTTTTAAGAGGATAGAAGGTCTTATAAGAAGAATAGAGGAGTTTATTGAGAATAACCCCCTCTATTTTGCTGAACACTGGACAGTTTTTACAGAATATGAATTAAGTGATGGAGAGAGGACATACCGTATTGATAGGCTTTTACTAGATGAAAAAGCAGGGGAAATAATGATACTGGATTATAAGAGCGGTATCAGCAGGGAACAATCACAGTTAGATAAATATAAGGAACTGGTCGCCAGTAAAACTGAGGAGAGTTATGTTATTAAGACAGAATTTCTGCTTATTTAAAGAGTTCTCTTAAATTATCAGCTGTTAGCTGTCTGGAATTTATCCCCATCTGTTTCAGCTGGGTAACACCCGGGTCAAAGATAATAAGGCTGAAATAATCCAGGAGTTCGTCATCCATCAACTGCTGCATATTTTTTAAAGTATCTTTTTCATCTTTACTTTTCTTTCTTATATAATAACGGGCACCGGGTATGGGCATTAAGGATTTAAAACTGGCAGACTGCCATATTTTATTTGGTAGATAAAATAAAACTTCATGGGCAGTTCTATCTTTTTTAAAGAGACTGGTAAAGATTGACTGGCTGCTGTTATCGGGTACTTTTTGATAATTGTAGGCCAGCTCATTTTCCCTCAGAAAATTTAGTATTTTTTTGGTATATTCTGTAGGATTGTTTACTGTATTGGAGAAACGAGAGCTGTTAATTTCAATAACCATATCCTTATCTCCAATCAAGGTATTAAGTATCTTATAGTTAAGACCTCTGTCTTTACCCTGAAAGGTCAGGGTATATTGTGCTGAGTCAAGTGAGGGTTCCTGCTTATTTTCTTTAATTTTGATTTTCATTTGGAAAACCTACCTTTTTCATTTTTCTAAATATATCTTAGCATATTTAAAAGTAGACTACAAGGAAAAAACCACTCTTTGGGGGGTACCAAAGGTGGTTTTTTAAGTGAAAAAGTTATTGTGGTTATTATATAATAATTGTCTCTTTATGTAAACAGGAAAAGCAAAAATTAATTGAATTTGTAATATTTTTTATGAGTTTAATTATATATTAGTGCTGAAATTAATCAAAAGTTAATGTATTTAATAAAAGATAAGTAGCAAAGTCTAATTTGTTTTCTGGATAATATAATAAGAGAATAAATTATATTTTTAATTAATTTGTTGTTGACTTAGTAAGCAGATACTGCTAGAATGAATGAAGTATTTAATATATTGGTAAATTTTATAGGTATAAAGAGTTGTTGAAAGTAGGTGAATATTTATGGAAGAAAGGAAAAAACTACATCAATTGGCGATACCAATTTTTATTGAGACATTATTATTTATGTTACTTGGAGTGGCAGATATTTTTATGCTCAGCCAATTTGATGATAAGGCTGCTGGAGCTATTGGAGCGGCTAATCAGGTTATTAATATCCTTAATCTAATATTTGTCATAATCTCAGCGGGAACAGCAGTGCTGGTAGCCCAGAATGTAGGGGCAAAAAGGAGAGAGGATGTCGAAAGGGTTAGTTCGGTTTCACTGGTTATGAATTTAGCAATCGGTCTATTGGTAAGTGTTATTATGATTTTTATGGGGAGGATAATCTTGCTTAAGGTGGGGGTTACCCCCGACTTAATGAAGTATGCCTCAGCATATATAAAGATAGTAGGTGGTGCTTTATTTGTTCAGGCTGTTTTAAATACTGTTACTGCAATTATCAGGAGTCATGGTTATACTAAAGAGAGTATGTTGATAACTGTTGGTATGAATATTTTAAATGTAATTGGTGATGCTGCTTTTATCTTTGGTCTTTTTGGTTTGCCAGTCCTGGGTGCCAGTGGTGTGGCAATAGCGACTACTTTTAGTAGAGTACTGGCGACTATTGTGGCCTTGATATTCCTGTTCAGAGTAGTGCTTCCCATTGAGATGTTTACTTACCTTAAAAACAAGCCAATGCTGGCCCTTAAAAAATTGATTAAGATTGGTTTTCCTTCGGCTATGGAGAATATGTCCTATAACTTAGCTCAGACAGTGCTGATGAGTATTATCTTGATTAATCTGGGGGAAATGGCCTATATTACCAGGACATATGTCTGGACATTAACCTGGTTTGTAATGATATTTTCTATTTCTATCGGGCAGGCTAACCAGATTATGATTGGGCATTTGATAGGTGCTGGTCAAATAGATGAGGCCTATCATACTGGACTTAAAAACTTCAAAATAGCTATGTTTTTTTCTATGCTGGGTGGTGTAGTATTATTTCTCTTTGGTAGGATATTTATGGGTTTTTATACAGATAATCAGGAGATTATACTCCTGGGGGCGGCTACCCTGGCAGTAGATGCCTTTCTGGAGCCCGGCAGAACCTTCAATATTATCCTGATTTACGGTTTAAGGGGTGCTGGTGATGTAATCTTTCCTGTTGTAATGGCAGTTATTAGTATGTGGGGTATTGGTGTTCTGTCTGCTTATATCTTTGGGGTTGTTCTTGGCTATGGCCTGCCTGGTATCTGGCTGGGGATCTTACTGGATGAATGGTTCAGGGGTGTTTCTATGCTCCACAGATGGAATAGTAAAAAATGGGCAAATAAAGCCATGATAGGATAAAAAACCCTTGTAAAATAAAGGTATTCATGAATTTATCTTTAATATAATATATATATAGTATTATAGATTAAGGGGGTTTTGTCAAAATGGAAGTATTGAAGGTAGCAACACAATCAAATCCAAACAAAGTGGCAGGTGCACTTGCCGGTGTTTTAAGGGAAAGGGGAAGGGCTGAGATGCAGGCCATTGGTGCTGGTGCTGTAAATCAGACTATCAAAGCAATAGCCATTGCCAGGGGATTTGTGGCTCCCAGTGGGATTGACCTGATTTGTATACCGGCTTTTACTGACCTTGAAATTGAAGGTGAAGAGAGAACAGCGATTAAAATAATTGTGGAACCAAGGTAAGCTAGTTTTATAATTTTACTATGTAATCCCCTATCTTAAGAGAGATTTAACCCTGGAGATAGGGTTTTTCTTATTAAAAAAACAGCCCCAGAAACAAAGGCTGTTTTTTAGAGAATTATTTGAGGAGTTTGTCCAGTGTTGCTTTTTCTATACAGACAGCCACAATATTAATGGCTTTTTCAAGTTCTTTGATAGGGGGAAAGGTAGGTGCAATACGGATATTAGTGTCTGCAGGGTCTTTGCCGTAGGGGTAAGTAGCCCCTGCTTTGGTAAGGGTAACACCAGCTTCTTTTGCCAGTTGAATTACTCTACCTGCACACCCCTCCATAACATCGAGATTAATGAAATAGCCTCCCTCTGGATTACTCCAACGGGCAATATTTTTGTCTGCCAGTTCCTTTTCCATTATTTCCAGGACTAAATCAAATTTAGGCTTGATAATAGCTGCATGTTTTTTCATGTGTTCCAGGATACCATCAACTGTCTTAAAAAATCTGGTATGGAGTAATTGATTTATCTTATTGGGACCGATAGTTTGTTTAGAGATTAAGCTGACTATATAATTGATATTTTTTTTGCTGGAGGCAAAAACACCTAAACCTGCCCCTGCAAAAGTGATCTTGGATGTAGAAACATAGATATAGACCCTGTCTGGGTTTTTATATTCCCGGCAGGCATGTAAGATATTTTTCAACCGGGGTGGATTATCTGTCAGGTGGTGTACAATATAGGCATTATCCCAGAAGATACGGAAATCACTAGCCTTTGTTTCCATAGCAGCCAATCTATTGACTACTTCATCAGCATAGACAACCCCTGTAGGATTACTATATTTGGGTACACACCAGATACCTTTAATAGATTCATCTTCTTTGACCAGTTCCTCAATCCTATCCATATCTGGTCCATTATTCTGCATGGGTATATTAATCATTTCAATACCAAATAGTTCGCAAATGGCAAAGTGGCGATCATAACCTGGGCTGGGACAGAGGAATTTGACTTTTTCTAATTTACTCCAGGGAGTGCTTTTTTCATCTACACCGTGATTAAAAGCCCTGGCTAGGTTATCATACATAATATTCAGGCTGGAATTTCCTCCGATAATTAATTCTTCAACCTTAACATTAAGTAGGTCAGCAAATAATTTTCTTGTTTCAGGGAGTCCTTCAACACCACCGTAGTTTCGACAATCAGTACCATTTTCATCAATTAGGGTTTTAATGTCATTATATAGGCCATTTGATAAATCAAGTTGTTCTGGACATGGTTTTCCCCGGGCCATATTTAAATTAAGGTTTTCAGCCTGATATTTTTCATATTTTTCGTTTGCTTTCTGCTGGAATCTACGTAATTCTTCCTCTGTAGCTCCTTGATATACATTCATATTGACTACCTCCTGGTTTCTTTTCTTCTATTTTAATATATCGTGGGGAAAATGGCAATGTAATTAAAGATCATTTAGCAATTATTTAAATTAATATGCTATAATTAAATAGTGTATCCACAATATAAATAGAAGTTTGTGGAGAAGAAGGGATGAGATAAATGAGTCAAAAAGAAAAAATAGGTGGCAGGGCCTATAAAAATGGTGTAAGATTGATGAATAGTAGCTTTTCTGTTAAAGCATATTATGATGAAAATGGTAAATTACAGGTAAAGCTTAGTAGTGTAAAAAGGTTTAAATACTATAAGTTGATCAAAAAAATTCCCATATTAAGAGGGATAGTAAGTCTCTTAATGGCTATCTGGATGTTTTTAAAAGAGGGTATTAATAATCCTAAAAAATACTGGGCTATTTTATTAATATTACTGTTGGATTTGCTATATATCTTTATACCAGGATCAGAAAGTCAGGTGACTAACAATATTTTAAATTTGATATATTTTGGTTTCCCTGTTCTATTACTATTATTATTCAGGAAAACTATTTCTGAAGTTTTAAAATATCACGGTGCTGAGCATAAGGTGGTTCATTATTATGAAAATGATTGTCAGGGGGATATTCAGTCATATTCCCGGCTTCATAAAAGGTGTGGTAGTAATATAGTATTTTATTATCTATTAATAACATGTACAGTAGGTTTATTTGTCTATATCCCGTTAAACCCCTTACTTTTAGAATTATTGTTTTTGGGGATAGCCTATGAATTAATCAGGTATACCCCTGAGCAGCTTCTTTTTCTGCCTTATCTCTTTCAACGGCTAGTAACAAAGGAACCAGAAGAAAGACATATCAGGGCGGCTAAGGCTGCTTTAGAGCTTTTAAGATAAACGATTGGTTAAATTATTTTGATAAAATAGCTATAATATATTATCATAATAGGTATTAAAGTAAATAATGAATGACATTTTTCAGAAATTCAAGGTATAATAGGGAGTGTGATTTATGAGTTATAAAATGCTTTGTCTGGATATTGACGGTACTCTACTAAACTCAAATCATAAGATATCTTCTAAAACTAGAGAAGCAGTACGGCTTGTTTCTGGCAGAATACCAGTAATACTTGTATCAGCCCGTATGCCTGCCGGGATTTTTCCATATCAAAAGGAATTAGGGCTTAATAAAGCGGTGATTTCGTATAGTGGTGCTTTGATTCTGGATGAGCAAAGAAATGTTCTTTTAAATAAAACTATTTCAAGCTCGGTAGTAGAATTAATTTATGATAATTTTATGGGACAGGTTCATCTTAGTATCTATTGTAATAATGATTGGTATATAGAGAATAAAGATTGCTGGGCCAGGCAGGAGAAAGAAATTACTGGACTTACGCCCTTGGAAGTTAATTATACAAAATTAATTGACAGCTGGTATAGAAACTCAGGAGGGGCAAATAAATTATTATGTATGGGAGAAAAAGAAGATATCACTGTTTTATATCATCAACTACAAAAGATGACAGAAAGGGTGACAGCTAGTATTGCTTTTTACCGTTCAAAACCCAGCTATTTAGAGATTATGGATAAGGCGGTTTCTAAAGCAGCAGCTATTGAAAAACTGGCAGCTAGTTATGGTGTGGAAAGAAATGAAATAATTGCTATAGGTGATAATTATAATGACCTTAATATGATTGAATATGCAGGCCTGGGGGTAGCTATGGGAAATGCCCCTGAAGCTGTAAAAGAACAGGCTGATGAAATTACCAGCAGCAATGATAATGATGGGGTTGCCAGGATTATCTATAAGTATTTTAACTAGCTGCTTTTGTTTATTTAGTTTTTTCAAGTTGATATAAACTGATTGCACCCAGTATGGTAATAAATAATAAAGTGTAAATTGCCATTTTATAAGTCCCTGTCTGCTCATAAATCCACCCACCAAGGGCAGGGCCAAGTATAGCTGATATTCCATAGGCTAGAAAGACAAAAGGGTATAATTTGCCTGCCAGGTCTCCAAAGTGTTCAACAATTCTAAGAAAGTATAGGACAAAACAACCTCCAAAAGCAATTCCGGTCATAATGGCTGCTAGATTAAAAATAATTGCTGAATTTGATAACATTAACAGGGCAGAGCATCCTAATAGAACCAGGGATATGGGAATTGATATTTTGCCAACTCTATCGAAAATAGCACCCCATAATATACGGCCCAGGGCATTTCCGACGGCAAATAAACTGATAGCTAATACGGCATACTGTTCAATAAGATGGTTAGAAAGACCTATTTGTTTAATATTGCTAACAACCATTAAACCACCAAAAGTCCCGCTAAACATCCCTATTATCATGGCAATGGTTATTTTGTTCCTCAATAATACTGTCATTTTTTGTTTATTATTTTTCTCTCTATCATTTTCTGGGGGGTTACTAAGAAATAGGGCTGCTATAATAGCAGGTAATCCTGTATAAATAGCAATATTTCTAAAAATTAATAAAGTATCTAGGCCATTGTTCTGTAAGATAGAAACAAATCTAGTTAAGATAATGGCTCCACCACCAAAACCAGCAACAGCTAATCCGGTTATTAATCCCTTTCTTTCAGGAAACCACTTAATACAGGTGGTTAATGGACATACATAACCAAAACCTATCCCTGCTCCTGTAATTAAGCCAATAGCAAGCAATATAATAGGATATGCTCCCTTTGAAAATGAAGCAATTAAGTAACCCAAGGTATATAACAGTCCACCTATAAAAGCGGTGAAACGCGGTCCTTTTATTGATAATACTCTCCCTGCATATATCATGTTGAGTGTGAATGCCAGTATTGTAACACCAAAAATAAAGCTGCTCTGACTAATACTAATATGATAAGTCTTCTTTAATGAAGGGCCAAAAACACTCCAGGCGTATATCCCACCTAAGATAATCTGTAAAATGATTGATGCTGTGAGTATAAACCATCGTTTCATTGTTGAATTTCACTCCCCTATTGTAATGTTAATGGTCTTAACTTAGAATCTCCTTTCAAATAAGCGTCTTAAATAAATAAGGATTTATAATAACTAATTCTTTTTAAATGAATAGATTCCTCTTTTTAGTGTAGATAAGAATTATAAATCCCTGTCTGAATTAGTTAAGCTCTACTGGTTTTTTTACTTAAAAAGTGTTGACAATATAAATTAGTATGTTATAATTTAATTAAACAATTACTTAATTAGATTGGTGTTCTAGAGAAAGGAGGGAATGATTTATGGCTGAAAAGAGATGTGAACATCCCGATAGATTAAATGGTAAGAAACCTGGAGAATGTAGTCCTGAACAGATTAAGGAATGTCATGGAGATGAAAAAGAACATTCCTGTGCAAGAGATAAATAGGACTTTATCAGGGGTGTTTAAACACCCCTGAAACTATTCTTAAAGATGGTAAAGGAGTGCTTTTATAAGATGAACAATTCTCAAGAGATTAAGGCTGCAATTGAAGTAGAAAATTTAAGTAAACGATATGGGGAAGTACAGGCTGTAGATAAGATATCTTTTACTGTGAAAAGGGGAGAGATTTTCGGCTTTCTGGGGCCAAATGGGGCGGGTAAAACAACAACAATCAATATGCTGACAGGCCTAAATAGAATAAGTTCAGGACAGGTCAAAATTAATGGTCAAACAGAGATTAAAAAGGTACAGGAGGCTATCGGGATTGTCCCCAGTGAAAGCAACTTGTATCCAGAGCTTGATGGCTTTGAAAATCTCTGTTTTTGTGCTTCACTCTATGGTTTAAAAAAAGGGGTGCGGGAAAGAGAGGCAAGGTATCTATTAGAAAAATTCAATCTGGCTGAGGTAG
Source organism: Halocella sp. SP3-1 (assembly GCF_003953885.1). Taxonomy (GTDB): domain Bacteria; phylum Bacillota; class Halanaerobiia; order Halanaerobiales; family DTU029; genus Iocasia; species Iocasia fonsfrigidae. The sequence goes on from NZ_CP032760.1 coordinate 1,893,742, forward strand.
GCGGCAGGACGTTTGGGGCTTATTCCAAAGGCATGAAGAGAAAATTGACTATAGCAGCTGGTATTATACATAAACCTGAAATTCTTTTTCTGGATGAACCGACTACGGGGATTGATGTAGCCAGTGCACGTCAGATCCGAAGATTAATTATTGATTTAAATAGAGCAGGGACTACTATCTTTTTAACTACCCATTATATTGAAGAAGCCGAGCGTCTTTGTGATAGGGTAGCCTTTATTGTTCAGGGGAGAATTAAGCATCTGGATACAACGGAAAACTTACTTAATAATGTCCGGCAGGATAATATCATAGAATTTTTAAGTGATAAAAAATCTCTTCAGGATAAAGAAACTATTCTTAAGAAACTATCAGCTTATCAGGTAGAACTGTTTGGAGAAAAAATCAGGATTCATATTGATAGAAAAACTACGATAGATAAATTTATTAATATTTTTAATGAGATTAACTGTAATATTTATGAAGCCAGGCTGCTGAGGCCGTCACTGGAGGATGTTTTTGTCAAGATTACAGGTATTGAAGTAGATGAAATGGAAAAAGATAAAGCAAAGGGAGGCAGATAAAATGACAACCTGGATTGCTTTTAAAAGTATATTACTTAAGGATATCAAAACATATTATTTAAAACCACCTAATATCAGCTGGGGGCTGCTTTTTCCTATTTCCTGGACTTTAATGTTTTTCTTGAGAACAGAGGCTCCAGTTGATATTCCGGGTTTTTTACCAGGTTTGATATCTTTGTCAATTCTTTTTGGAACAACCTCAATGCTTGCTGTTACTATAACCTTTGAAAAAAAACAGGCCTCCTTTAACCGACTCTTACTGGCTCCTATAGATTTAAATACTTTGATGTTTGCTAAAACCAGTGGTGCCATAATCTTTGGTGTCTTTAATGCCCTTGTACCCCTGTTTTTTGCAGTACTTTTAACGGACCTCTCAGAAATCAGCTGGCTACCTGCTATAGTTAGTATTTTTTTAATTTCTATTACCTCTACTTTTTTAGGTTTATTTATTGCTGTTTCAGTTAAAGAGGTTTTTGAGGCCCAGACCTTTTCTAATTTTTTTAGATTTCCCATGATTTTTTTATGTGGTTTATTTATACCCCTGCCAAATTTGCCCAAATTAATCAGGCCTTTATCATATTGTCTGCCTTTGACATATGGGGCTGATATTTTAAAATATGCTATTAATGGCGATAATATCATGAATCCAGGATTAAACTTTTTATTAATACTTATTTTTGCTGTAGTTTTATTTGCTATTAGCATCAAGAATATTAAGAAAAAGTGGATTAAGTAAATTCCTTGTGAACACCCCTATCAATTTGATAGGGGTGTTTTAACAAGTTTACTAATCAGGGATGGGGCGGGAGGTTTCAGTACTATATTGATGTTGATGTCCTACATTAATACTTGTTTCTCCGCCCATTTCATGAATATGCCCGGAACGTGTCCTGATTGCCGGACCGGTTCTACCAGTAATTTGATGGGAATGCCCTCTATTAGTTGTTGTGATAGTTTGATATTCATGATAATGGGTTCCATTACCATTATAAATAGCTTGACTACTTGTTCCCCGGTAATTATGGCTGTGATTTTCGTCATAAGAAGTTCTACCTCTATATGAATGGATATGTCGCCCCTGACCTGGATTAGGATCATCAGGGTATCCAGGATAATCAGGATACCGTGGACATCCAGGGTCTCGATAACGATCTCTATCTCTATCCCTCTGATTTGTTTTAAAATTATTTTCTTTTGGATAGTTTCCCATTAAGTTTTCCCCCTTTATCTTTTTATAATATGACAAAGGCCAGGTTGATGTTACCAGCTGTGAAAGATGGGAAATAAATTATATACTGAATATTGTTATTTTTATTCTTCTTGAAGGGAATATATAGTATATGTAGAAGAAATTAATATATAAAATATAACAAATTACGACACAAAGTGAGCAAAGGAGAGGTAGTTAATATGTCATTTCAGGATTTGTTGGCGGCTTTAGGGGTTGTCTTAAATGGGATTCCCCAGGGTTTACTGGCTTTGAGTTTTGGGTTTGCGGCTTTACCAACTGCACTTGCTTTTGTTGTTGGGATGATTGGGGCAGGTTTTTTTCAGAGTGTTGCAGTAATATCCTTTCAGGCAGAAACAATAACACTTGCAGGTAGATTGAGTAAAAAGAAAAGAGAGGTCTTATCAGCTATTTTCTTTGGTGGACTGGGTATGGCTTTGATAGGTATTTTTGGTTTGTTGGAAAAAATAGTGGCTTTAGTAGGTCCAGAGATTACCAATGCCATGATGGCAGGGGTAGGAATTATGTTGGCTTATGTAGCTATTGATATGGGGCTTAAGGAGAAAACAATTGGTGCTACTTCAGTAGTTGTGGCATTGATTGTCTGGATTATATCTGCCAGTTTGGTACATACCATTGTCTGGTCAGTTTTAATCAGTTGTATTGTTGCGCAATTCACCAGTTTTGAACCTGTAGAACATAATGAAAAAAACGAAAGGCTTAAGATTCAACCCCTTGTCTGGAAATTCTGGACTAATCCCAGGGTTGTCAGGGGTGCTCTGGCCTTAATTACTTTGAATATTGGTGCAAATATTTCTTTTGGTAAATTAACAGGTCAGATAGCCGGAAGAAGTGTGAATATTGATCATTTAGCAATTTATTCATCAGTCTCTGATATGGCTTCCTCATTATTTGGTGGTTCACCAGTTGAGAGTATTATCTCTGCTACAGCTGATGCCCCACATCCAGTTCTGGCAGGGATTTTAATGATGGGTATCTTTGCGGTGATACTATTTGCAAAACTTTTACCTAAAATTGGGCGCTATGTTCCCAGTTCTTCGATAGCTGGTTTCTTATTGGTTCTTGGTGCGATAGTAACCCTGCCAACTAATGCTCAGCTGGCTTTTCAAAATGTTGCTTTAAATTCATCTATGGCAGCTGTATTAGGGGTTGTTATAGTTTCAACTGCGCGTTTTGATCCCTTTGTTGGTATGATGTCTGGTGTAGTATTAAGATTTTTATTTCAATTAACAGGTGTGATGTAAATGGAGTTAAAGTATGAAGGTCAGAAATATTATGACCTGGAGATAAGTGGTTTTCACCGCAAATTACCGATAGTACAGCTTAATGATGAGCTCTGGATTGCTTCTTTTGTTATGCTGGGTGATGTTACACTGGTTAACTTTTGTGCTGGTGCCCTGGCGACAAAGTTAGCTGGACTTAAGTTTGATTACCTGGTAGGGCCTGAGGCTAAAGTAATACCACTACTTCATGCCATGGGGACTTTTCTGGGGCATAATAGTTATATAATCTGTCGGAAACAGGTTAAGGCCTATGCTGAAAATCCGGTAGTACTGGATGTTGCTTCAATAACAACAAGGGAGAAACAGCAGTTGGTATTAAATGGTCTGGATGCAGAAAAAATCAGGGGGAAGAAGGTTGTACTACTTGATGATGTAGTATCAACTGGGGGTACTTTTAAGTCTCTGGAAAAATTAATGGACATGGCCGAGGCGGAGGTTGTCGGCAGGGCAGCAGTGCTAAAGGAAGGGGATAATTATGATGGTGAGGTAATCTATCTACAGGACCTACCATTATTTAAGAAATAATATAAAATGTATTGAGTAAATATTATTTTAAGACATAGTCTAGAATTAGGCTTTGTCTTTTTTTAGCAACTTGAAATAATTTTGTAGGTTATAGAAATGTTTTTGTCCTGTTTATAATAAATAGTTAACTTTGAGTAAAGTAAAGAAGACTTTTTAAAATTTTAGATGTAATAATTAGCTAATATTGTTATAATAAACAATATAAAATAAACAACAGGTGATGGATTTGAATAGAGAGCATTTTATGGTAATAGATAAAAAGGATATGGAACAGAGGGGCTGGGAGGGGCTTGATTTTATTATTATTTCTGGTGATGCTTATATAGATCACCCTTCTTTTGGTACAGCGATTATTGCCCGTTTGCTGGAAGATGCTGGTTTTAAAGTGGGGATTATTCCACAGCCGGACTGGAGGAGTACTAATGATTTTAAGAAACTTGGTACTCCCCGTCTGGCTTTTCTGGTAACAGCTGGTAATATGGATTCAATGGTTAATCATTATACAGTAAATAAAAAAAGAAGAAGGGATGATGCCTATTCTCCGGGAGGCAGGAGTGGGAGGCGGCCTGATAGGGCAACAATAGTCTATTGTAATAGGCTAAAAGAGGTTTTTAAAGAGACCCCGCTTATAATTGGAGGGATTGAGGCCAGTCTGCGCCGGTTTGCCCATTATGATTACTGGGATAATAAGGTGAGGCGCTCTATCTTATTTGACAGCAGGGCTGATTTATTAGTTTATGGTATGGGGGAAAGACAGGTTCTGGAGATAGCTGAGAATTTAGACAGTGGTCTGGATATAAACTATATCAGGCATATACCAGGTACAGCCTATATTATAGATGATCTTGATGAATTATACGGTTATCAGGAGATAGATTCCTTTCAGGAGGTTGTGAATAGTAAAGAAAAATATGCCCGTTCTTTTAAGAAACAGTATGATGAGCAGGATCCTATCAGGGGGAATATTCTGGTACAGAGTTATGATACTCGATATCTGGTGCAAAATCCCCCGGTTAAGCCCCTGGACAGGGAGATGATGGACCTGATTTATTCCTTGCCTTATCAGCGTAATTATCACCCGATTTATGAAAAACAGGGTGGGGTGCCAGCTATTAACGAGGTAAAGTATAGTATTACGAACTCAAGGGGATGTTTTGGTTCCTGTTCCTTCTGTGCCCTGTCCTTTCATCAGGGTAGGGCAGTAGTTAGTCGGAGTAAGGAGTCCATCATTAATGAAGCCCGGAAAATTATAGCTGATAGCAATTTTAAGGGATATATTCATGATGTCGGTGGCCCAACTGCAAATTTTAGAAACCCGGCCTGCAGCCGTCAATTGACTAAGGGTTCTTGTATAAATCGTCAGTGTTTATTTCCTTCGCCGTGTCAGAATATGGAGATAGACCATAGTGAATATCTTGATATCTTGCGTACTCTACGGAGTTTAGAAGGGGTAAAGAAAGTTTTCATCAGGTCTGGCCTAAGGTTTGATTATATTATGGCTGATGGTGATGATAGTTTTTTCAAGGAATTATGCCAACACCATATTAGTGGTCTGCTGAAGGTAGCACCTGAGCATATTGCCAGTGATGTTCTAGAATTGATGGGAAAACCAGCTAATGCAGTTTTTGAGGGTTTTCGTAAAAAGTTTTATAGGATTAATAAGGAGATTGGTAAAGAACAGTATCTAATTCCATATCTTATATCAAGCCATCCTGGCAGTACCCTGGAATCTGCTGTTGAACTGGCAGAATACTTAAGAGATATTAACCATCATCCTGAACAGGTACAGGATTTCTACCCAACCCCTGGCACACTCTCTACAACTATGTTTTATACTGGATATGACCCCAGAACAATGAAAAGTGTTTATGTTCCCAGATCCAGGGAGGAGAGAAAGATGCAGCGGGCATTACTTCAGTATCATTATCCCCGGAATTATCAGTTGGTTTATAAGGCTTTAGAATTAACAGGCCGACAGGATTTAATTGGCTACCATCAAAAGGCTTTAATCAGGCCTAAAAAAAGCAAATGACCTGGTTTTTGAGAGGATTATTTTTTGTATTTGGGTATAAAATATATAGTATTAATAATCCAAGGAATATAATTGCATGTAATTATAAACCAGAAAGGGTCTATAATCTTGAATAATAAAGTTTTACTTAGATGGGTAAAAATTATTGTTGATTAAGTTTAGAGGGCTGTTAGGTCACTTTGTACTAGAGTAAATATTAGAAAAATTAATATGATTTATAAAATTGCTTTATATCTTTTTTGAAATGTGTTATAATAGCTAATATGAGTTCGTGAAATAAATACTTACTTATGGGAGGAATAATGTAGTGAGAATGAAGAGTTTATTTTCACACCAATAAAAAGGGGTAAGAAATTATGATATATGTTAATAATGCTGCTACAACCTGGCCTAAACCAGAAAGGGTTTATCATCAGATGGATGATTTTTCAAGAAAATCTGGATTAAACCCTGGAAGAGCAGGTAGTTTAGGAGTTTCTGCTGTGGAGAGAAAGATCTTTGAAGTTAGAAAAAAGGTTGGAGATTTAATTAATACTTCTGATTATTCCAGGGTTATCTTCACATCTGGCTCGACAGAATCTTTAAATATGGGGATAAAGGGTTTGTTAGAGCGAGGGGATCATGTGATTACTACAGCGCTTGAACATAATTCTGTTTTGCGTCCCCTGAAGAAACTGGAAAGAGATGAAGGAATTGAGCTAAGCTTGCTCAAGATTAATAAAGAGGGTAAAATAGATATCAATGAGTTGGAGAGTAGAATCAAGGATAATACTCGTTTAATAGTGACCACTCATGCTTCTAATGTTATAGGAACAGTGCTTGATATTAAAGAGATCGGCCAACTGGCCAAAAAAAGAGGGATTACTTATTTAGTTGATGCAGCTCAAACGGCAGGTCTATTTGAGCTTGATATAAAAGAGATGGGGATAGATTTACTCGCTTTAGCTGGCCACAAATCTTTGTATGGCCCTGCTGGGATAGGGGTTTTATATATTGGGGAAGGTGTTGAACTTAATACTATTAAAGAAGGGGGAACTGGTACCAATTCATTAGCTACTTATCAGCCGGATGTTTTGCCTGATAAATATGAAGCTGGTACTCCCAATATTGCAGGGATTGTAGGTTTAGGAGCAGGGGTAGATTATATTGCTGATACTGGTTGTGAGAGAATCAAAGAAGATGAACTAAAGTTGACTGAAAGGTTGTTAGATGGGTTAAAAGCTTTAGATAGGATTATAATATATGGTAAATTGGATATTGAATCGAGAGCACCAGTTGTAGGATTTAATATTCAAGGTATGGCTTCAGCAGAACTGGCTTATATATTAGAGAACAGGTTTAATATTTTAGTTCGGGCCGGATTACATTGTGCTCCTTTATTACATCAAGCCCTGGGAACTGATAAACAGGGAATGGTTAGGGTTAGTTTTTCTTGTTTTAATACCATGGAAGAGGTAGATATTATTTTAAATAGTTTAAAAGAAATTATAGAAGAGGTTTAGCAGATAAAATATTCAAAGAAGGAGTGTTAAAGAATGAAAGAGATTGATGTGCGAGGATTAGCATGTCCTAAACCTGTAATTGAAACCAAGAAGGCTTTAAAAGAAGATGATAAATTATTGGTTTTAATTGATAGTGAAGTTGTAAAAAATAATGTTATAAAGCTAGCGCAGAAATTAAATTGTAAAGTTAATCTGCTTGAAGAAGGTAATGAATATAGACTTACTATCGAAAAGACGGCTGCTAATGTAAAAGAGGAAGGGGAAGGAAATGGTAAGGTCTATTTTATTAGTTCAGACAAATTAGGCAAAGGTAAAGATGAACTTGGTGAACTATTAATAAAAGGTTTTATCAGTACCTTAATTGAAATGGATCCTTTGCCAGATAAAATTATCTTTATTAATTCTGGGGTTAAAGTTCCAACAGTGAATGAGGAGGCCAGGGAACATTTGCAGAGTTTAGAAGAAGCAGGTGTTACGATTTTGTCCTGTGGAACCTGTTTGAATTATTATGGCCTTGAAGATAAGTTAGAAGTCGGTAGTATTAGTAATATGTATGAGATTCTAGAAAGTCTAAATCAGGGAGATGTGGTCAGTGTTTAGGAGGTGAAGTAAATGACTGATAAGATTAAATTGACTCAATACAGTAAAACTTCTGGCTGAGCAGCCAAAATGGGTCCTCAGGACTTATCGCAAGTTTTGCGAAAAGTAAATTTTAAGGCTAATGATGATAAGCTATTGGTTGGTTTAGATAAGGGAGATGATGCAATTGCTTATCAATTTAGCGAAGATAAGGTAATAGTACAGTCGGTAGATTTCTTCACACCAATAGTTGATGATCCTTATCTTTTTGGGCAGATTGCTGCTACCAATTCTTTAAGTGATATCTATGCTATGGGCGGAACGCCTATTTTGGCAATGAATATTGTAGGTTTTCCTTCCTGTTTAGATAGTACTATTTTAAGTGAGATTTTGCAGGGGGGAGCTGATAAGGTAACAGAGGCAGGAGCAATTATAGCAGGAGGTCATACAGTTCAGGATGATGAACCTAAGTATGGTTTATCTGTAACAGGGGTTGTTAAACCTGAACATTTATTAACTAATTCTCAAGCTAAGGTTGGGGATAAGTTGATTTTAACTAAACCACTGGGAATGGGGATTATGTCTACTGCCATCAAGGGTCGGTTGATCAGTGGTGGTAAGGGTAATGTAGCGGTTAAGGCCATGGCTACTTTGAATAATAAACCTGTTCCAGCAATGCAGAAAATTGGTGTAAACTCCTGTACAGATATTACTGGATTCGGTTTTTTAGGACATGCCTGGGAGATGGCCCAGGGGAGCAATGTCAAAATAAGAATCTTTGCTGATGAAGTACCTATTTTCCCTGAAGTATTAGAATATGCTGAGATGGGTTTAGTTCCTGCAGGAGCTTATACTAATCAGCAATTTTTAGCAGATAATGTTGTATTAGCATCAGATATACCAGCTGCCTTAAGTGATGTACTTTTTGATCCTCAGACTTCAGGAGGATTATTAATTTCAGTTGCTGAAGATAAAGCAGCCGATTTACTAATTGAACTATATTCTCTGGGGGTTAGTGAAGCTGCTGTAGTTGGAGAGGTAACAGAAACAGGTTCCGGGATTAGAGTGATTTCTTAATGGGGAGCGGCAAATAAATGGAAGTTATTGATGAATATAAATTATTAGTTTTTGATTCTACTCACCATGCTTTACAGGCTGAGGATGTTTTAAAAGGGGAGGGGTACAGGATTATGATGGTACCCGTTCCCCCTGAGATTAGTGCTGACTGTGGAATAGCCATTAGATTTAAAGAAGATATTTTAGATTTTAAATTATTACTTGATAAAGCTAATATTGAGTTAGCAGGTTATTATCAAGTGATTAAAAAGGATTTAGAGAAGAGGATAATAAGATTAGAGCTTAAAGAAGGTGTAATTAAGAATGAAGGAAAAGCAAGAGTATTTAAGAAAGATTCCAGCAGTTAATGACTTACTGGCTACTGAGTTAGTAAATGAATTAGTTGATAGGTATTCCCATGAATTAGTGGTAGCTGGAATTCGAGAAGTGATAGATAATTTACGAGAGAGAATCTTAGAGGCAGATTTAGAAAAATTACAAAATGAAGAAATAGAAATTGAGATTGAACAGTTACTAAAACAGGTTAAGCAATTCTTGATTAATAAAAGCAGTTCAAGTTTGATGCCTGTAATTAATGCGACTGGTGTTATAATTCATACTAATTTAGGACGATCATTGCTATCTAAATCAGCTCAAAAAGCAGTCCAAAGGATTAGCAGCCATTATTCTACTTTAGAGATTGATAGAGAGAGCGGTAAACGGGGTTCTCGCTATAGCCATGTAAGAGATATATTGACCGAATTAACCGGTGCAGAGGATGCTTTAGTAGTTAACAATAATGCTGCAGCAGTCCTATTAGCTTTAAGTGCTCTAGCTGCTGATAAAGAGGTTGTTATTGCCCGAGGTCAATTGGTGGAAATAGGGGGTTCTTTTAGGATTCCTGAAGTTATGGAACAAAGTGGAGCTAAATTAGTTGAGGTAGGAAGTACTAATAAAGTCTATTTAAAGGATTATGAAAGAGCAATTACTGAAGAGACGGGTTTGCTTTTGAAAGTCCATACCAGTAATTATCGGGTAATGGGTTTTACTAAAGAAGTAGAACTGGAAGATTTAAGTAAACTGGGAGCCAAATATGAACTACCAGTAGTTGAGGATTTAGGTAGTGGAATTTTAGTTGATTCTACTTTATGGGGATTAAGTTATGAACCAACTGTTCAAGATAGTATTGGGCAGGGTGCAGATGTAGTTACCTTTAGTGGTGATAAGATGTTAGGTGGTCCTCAAGCTGGAATTATAGTTGGCAATAAAAAATATCTTGATAAAATGAAAAGACATCCTCTTAATCGGGTTGTACGTGTTGATAAATTTACTTTAGCAGCTTTAGAAGCTACTCTTAAAGAGTATAGAAATTCAAAAAGGGCTTATCAGGAAATTCCAACTTTAAGAATGTTAAATATTCCTGAAGATGAATTAAAGGAGAAAGCGGCTACCTTAATGCAAAATATTAGAGAAGTTATTTCTTCAGACTTTAATCTTGCTATTCGTAAAGATAGTTCCCAGATAGGTGGCGGTGCTTTTCCGCTGGAAAAATTACCCACTTATGTTGTAGAGCTTTCTCATAATAATACAGGAGCTGAAAAGATAGCAGAGAAGTTAAGGCTTAATACCCCGCCTATCTTTACACGAATATATAGTAATGCCCTTCTTTTTGATCTTAGAACCATTCAAGATAATGAATTACCTGAGTTAGTAGCGGCACTAAAGAATATTACTTACGGGAATTAAATTGTTTAATATATTATTGAGGAGGAGTACTGATGAAAAAACATTATCAAATGTGGGAAAAGTTAGGTTTAAATTTAGAGAAACATGATCAGTTTTTGGAGCCTTTACCAGGTTTATATGAAGATTTGTTTGTTAGTCAGGAGAACCGACCAGTGGCTATGGAGTACTATGATTTTGTTGTAGGGGATATTCATGGAATTAGAGTTAAAGAACTAGTAGAAGAAAAGAAAAAAGGAAATCCAGTTATTTCATCATTTTGCGTTTTTGTCCCTGAAGAATTAGTTGCTGCTGCAGGAGGAGCCAGTATAGGGCTCTGTGCAGGGTCCCAATTTCCGGTACCAACAGCAGAAAGGGAACTGCCGGGTAGTGATTTATGTCCTTTAATTAAGTCTTCTCTTGGCTTTAAAATGGATAAAATTTGTCCTTATTTTGAAGTATCAGATTTTGTAGTAGGAGAAACAACTTGTGATGGTAAGAAAAAGGTTTGGGAAATTTTGGATAAATATATACCTACTTATGTGATGGAATTACCCCAAACAAAATTGAAAACTGCTCGCCAATTATGGGAATCGGAAATTAATCGGCTTAAAGAGTATATCGAAGAAAACAGTGGTAGAGAGATTAAAGCAGAAAAATTAGCAAAGGCTATTAAGCTAATTAATAAAAAGCGTGATGTTTTACAAAGGTTATATAATACTAGGAAAGCAGATCCGGCTCCAATTAGTGGAAGGGACGCTTTATTAATTACTCAACTGGCCTTTTTTGATGACCCAGCTAGATTCATTGAGAAAACAAGTGCTCTTTGTGAAGAGCTAGAAATAAGGGTTGAAGCAGGAGAAGGGATATCTGAAAAAGGAGCAGCTAGAATTTTAATTGCTGGAACTCCAATGCCTTTACCTAGTTGGAAGATCCATGGTTTAATTGAGCAAAATGGTGGAGTTGTTGTTTGTGAAGAGACATGTACTGGAACCCGTTATTTTGAAGCTAAAGTACCTGAGGGAGGAAAGACTTTAGAAGAACAGATAGATAATTTAGCTGAACGGGGTATGAATATTAACTGTGCTTGCTTTACTCCTAATGAAGCAAGGGTAGATGATATATTGAGATTGGCTAAAGAGTACAATGTTGATGGGGTTATTTATTATAATTTACAGTTCTGTCAGACTTATAATCTGGAATATAAGAAGATTTCTAAAGCATTAAAAGGAGAGAATATTCCAGTTATACAGATTGAAAGTGATTTTAGCGATAGTGATACAGGCCAGTTAAATACACGAATTCAAGCTTTTTTAGAAATGATTTAAGGGTATTAAGTATTTTTATGGGATAAATATAAGTAAAATTTATTATCTGTATTAAAATTTATTATATTTAGGAGGGGAATAATAATGAATTTAAAACAAGAGAAATTAATTAAAGAAGCAAGAAAAAAGGCGGAAGATTATTTTAGAAAGGGAAATTTTTTCTGTTCAGAATCGGTATTAACTACAGTTAATGAATTATTAGGAGAAGAGGTTTCACCTGAAATAGTTAAATTAGCTTCTGGTTTTCCAATTGGAATCGGAAAATCTAAGTGTTTATGTGGAGCGGTTAGTGGTGGAGTTATGGCTTTAGGACTTAAATACGGTCGAACTAAACCAGGGGCTCCTATGCCAGAAAATTGTTTTCCAGCTAGTGCTGATTTACATGGTTATATAAAAGAGGAGTATGGGTCTACCTGTTGCCGGGTACTTACTAAAGATTTTGCTGATTTTAGTAGTCCGGAACGAGCCAGTCATTGTATAGAAATAACTGGTAAGGTAGCAGCCTGGGTTATGAAGAGATTCATTGATGATGGAGAAATAAAGTAGACTAAAAATGATATAGGAGATGGTTAAAATGCGGAAAATCATGGAACAGGTTCCTATTCCAATAGCTGGTTTGATGCTGGGATTGGCTGGTTTAGGTAATTTAATTGGTTCTTACGGTAGTCAATATCGTTATTTGGCTGGAATCTTATCTATGTTAATAGCCTTGCTATTAGTTGGAAGGCTTTTTGTTGACGGTAAAACTATTATTAAGGAACTGGAAAATCCTATAGCCGCAAGTGTAGCTCCCACTTTTTTTATGGGGATTATGATTTTAGCTAGTTACATTATTGGGTTTTCTTACCCAATGGCTTTATATAGCTGGTACTGTGGAATTATTCTACATGGACTATGGGCTGTTTTATTTTCTATCCGATTTATTTTGAATTTTAATATTAGAAGAGTGTTCGCCAGCTATTTTATAGTTTATGTAGGTATAGTAGTTGCCAGTGTTACTGCTCCTGCTTTTAATCATCTTCTGTTGGGTCAGGTAATTTTTTGGGTTGGATTTATTGCTTATATGATGCTACTTCCAGTGGTTATTTATCGAGTTTTCTGGATTAAAGAGATCGAAAATTCGGCCTTACCTACTATTTCAATCTTTGCAGCTCCAGCAGGCCTCTGTTTGGCTGGATATTTAAGTGTTTTTCCAGAGAAAAATTTATTATTGCTTAACTGTCTCACATTATTAACTTTTATAATGGTAACAGGGGTTATAATTTACCTTCCAAAAATGATTAAAGTGGGATTTTATCCTAGTTTTTCCGCTTTTACCTTTCCTTTTGTAATAACTGCTATAGGATTGAAATTGATTACAAAATTTTGGAATGAAAAGATTAATAGTTCTTTACTTCAATATCCCGCTCAGATAGTAGAAGTCTTAGCAATTATTTTAGTTGTATTTGTGCTTATTAAATATGTAGGCTTTTTTCACTGTAATTGGCTTAAAGAAAAAGAAGTTAATGGAGGATTAACTAAAAATTTAAATTGAATATAGAGAATTTTTGATAAAAAAGCTATTAAGGAAAAATTAGTTTGATAATGTTTAATATAATAGGAGGAGTTTTCAATGAATAGGAAAACATTCGCAATAATTTTTGCTTCTTTGGGAATTGTGATTAATATTGTTTTTGGGACGGCTGTATCTACTTTTAAAATCCCATTTTTATTTTTAGATACGATAGGGACTATTTTTGTAGCTGTTGTTTTAGGACCGGTGTATGGAGCAATGACTGGTGGTTTAACTAATACTATTCAGGGAATGATTACTAATCCAAAAACCATTCCGTTTGCAATTGTTAATATTGCAATTGGTATTATTGTTGGCTTGATTTCGCGGAAATATAATTTTAGTTATCTAACAGCTCTAATAACCGGCTTGATTTTGTCTGTAGTAGCTCCTTTGATAGGAACTCCAATTGCAGTTTGGGTATTTGGGGGTTTAACTGGAGGTGGAATTGATTTTCTTTATGCATGGCTGTTAAAATCTGGTCAAAATATTTTCCAGGCTGCTTTATTTCTAGAATAACAAGTAATTTTATTGATAAAATTGCTAGTTGTATGTTTGTAACATTTTTATTACATAGATTGTCCAATCAAATTACAGATAGGTTTTCTACAGTGAAGAAAGGGATTTAATAATGAAGAGAAATAAAAAGATAGTATTAGTAGCACATTGTATATTAAATTGTAATTCTAAAGTAGAGGGACTATCTCAATATAGAGGAGCCTTATCAGAAATTGTTAATTTATTAGTGGAACGAGGTATAGGAATTATTCAACTCCCCTGTCCTGAATTAACAATGTATGGTATTAAGAGGTGGGGACATGTTAGAGAACAATTTGATACCCCTTATTTTAGAAAACATTGTCGACAAATATTTGAACCTTATTTACAACAGATAAAGGGTTATTTAGCTTCTAATTATCAAATTTTAGGTTTGATTGGGATAGATGGAAGTCCTAGTTGTGGAGTCAATAAAACTTGCTCTGGTAACTGGGGAGGAGAACTTTTGGAAGCTTCTGTAAATAAAGAAAAAATAACTACTTGGGAAATGATACAAGCGAGAGGAGTATTTATTGAAGAGATAATCTTAAGTTTAAAGGAATCGCAAATTGAAATTTCCTTAACCGCAATTGATGAAGATAATCTTAAAAAATCTAAAGAAAAAATTATTAATATTTTATAAATAAAAGAAATATTATTTGAAGTTTAGAGTTGATTTAGTTAAATGGAAGAATAAGATGTATTCTATAGGGATTAATATAGAATCTGTAAGTACCAAGGGACTATTATTGATATTGGAGGACAGGATAGTAAGGTGATAGTATATGGAGGTATTTATAATGAAAAGAAAGAATTTAATAGTAGTACTAGTAGTTTTAGTTATGGTATTGGTAGTAAGTACAGTAAAAATGGCAGGATTTTTTGATTGGTTTTCTAAAGGAGATAATGAATTTAAATCAGAGATTAATTTTAAGGGCTCTTCCACATTAGCTCCAGTAATATCTAAAATATCAAGTTCATTTATGGAAGAAAATCAAACTTGGGATAAAGTTGATAAACAGTTTCCTAAAAAAGAAATCCAAATATTTGTGGCAGCAGGAGGTTCAGGAGCGGGGATAAAAGCAGTTACAGATGGTACAACTAATTTTGGAATGGTTTCTAGAAATACATCTTCTAGTGAGCAGAATAATATAGATGGTTACAAGGAATTTAAATTAGGTGTAGATGCACTTACTGTAGCAATAAATCCTAAAAATAGAGTTAAACATAATTTAACAACAGAAGAGATAAGAAAGATTTTTGCTGGTCAGTATAAATATTGGAATCAAATTAATGATAATCTTCCACATAAAGAGATAATCGTAGTTACTAGAGATTTAGGTGGTGGAGCTCATAAAGTATTTCAAAAGAAGGTTATGGGAGATTTACAAGTGAAAAGTTCTGCTATTCAAGCACCATCAATGGGAGCTTTAGTTAATAAGATTATGGAAAATGAATATGCTATAGGTTATGCATCTGTTGGAGTCGTAAATCGTAATGAAGGTAAAATTATTCCTTTAAGTATTGATGGAGTAGCTCCAACTAAAGAAAATATAATAAGTGGAGATTATAAAATTTCTAGGCCACTATTAGTTATAAAAGGTGGAGAAATTCCTTCTGCAGAACAGGCATTTTTAGAGGTATTACTTTCTAGTGAAAGTGCTAATATAATTGAAAAGATGGGCTTTATACCTGCAAAATAGAATGTAGAGGGATTAAATGCCCTCTCTTCTTATAATATTTTAGTTTCAGGAAGTGAATTTTAATGAATTTAGAGGGGATATTTTCTTTTATCATAAAAGCAATTACTTTTTTTTCGATAATGATGCTATTTTTTATAATTTTATTTATAACTAAAGAAAGTATTGTTATATTTAAAGAAGTTTCATTTTTTAAATTTGTATTAGGTACAAACTGGAATCCTATTGGGAGTCATCCTGAGATAGCTATCTTACCTATGTTGTTAGCAACTATATATGTCTCTATAATTGCAATAATAATTGCTTTACCAATTGGGGTAGGGGCTGCTTTTTTCTTATCTAGTGTAATAAACAGAGAGTATAGAAAAATTATAAATCCTTTAATTGATATTTTAGCAGGTATTCCATCTGTGATTTATGGATTGATTGGTTTTGTAGTTTTAGTAAGATTTTTTGAGTCTTGTTTTTCACTTCCATCAGGTGAATCTATTTTAGCAGGAGGAATTTTGCTTTCAATAATGATTTTACCTTATATAATTTCTATTTGTACAGAATCTATGCTTAAAATTCAAAAGAAATATAAGCAATCATCTCAAGCATTAGGAGTTTCTAAATGGTATATGATTCGGTATCTTATTTTACCTACTGCAAAAGAGAGTATTATAGCGGGACTAATATTAGCTTTAGGACGGGCAATGGGAGAAACTATGGCTGTAATGATGGTTACTGGTAATAGCCCGATTTTGCCTAAACTGTTTAGTAGGGCTCAAACTATTCCTTCCCTTATTGCATTAGAAATGGGTGGGGCTCAAGTTGATAGTTTGCATTATCATGCTCTTTTTGGAGCCGGTTTCTTACTTATGATAGTATTGTTTATTATAAATCTCATCTTTTATTGGATTAGAAAGAGGATTTAGTTGTGAAAAATAATAAGCATTTAGGAATAAAGTTATGGATTATATTGAGTGGATTGATTGTAATTGGTTTAGTATTATTTATAATATCTTTTATTTTTTCAAAAGGATTGTCTTCAATAAGTTTTAATTTTATTTTTGATAGACCTAAAGGAATGCCGTTAGGAATGAAAGGAGGGGTATTTCCTGCCATAGTTGGTAGTTTTTATTTTACTTTAATTGCATCTTGTTTTGCTTCATTTATCGCAATTGCTGTAGCAGTTTATATTAAATTTTACTGTAACAATGAAAAGATTTCTACTTTAGTACACGTTGTTGTTCAATCTATTGCAGGAATTCCATCAATTATTTTAGGTCTTTTTGGCTATACTTTTTTAGTAGTTTATTTGAAGTTAGGGATTTCTTTATTGGCTGGAGGATTGACTTTAGGAATAATGATTTTTCCTTTTATTGAAGTTAGAATAGAAAAAATCATTGATGAAGTTGATGAAGGAATAATTAATAGTTCTTATGCTTTGGGGATGTCAAAATCATATACTTTTTTAAAATTAATTCTTCCAATCTGTTTAAGTGATATGCTAGGAACAATAGCTTTAGCAGCAGGATTGGCTATGGGAGCAGCAGCCCCTATAATATTTACAGGTGGGGTAGTAAATGCCCCTGTTCCCAAGGATATCTTATCTCCTGCTATGGCATTGCCCTATCATCTTTATATTTTAATTGGGGAAGGTATTTCAATTGATAAAGCCTATGAGACAGCTTGTGTCTTGCTTTTTTTATTGATTTTACTAAATATTATTGTAATTTTTATAGATGTCTTTAGAAGGGTGGAATAAGATTGAAATCTATACTTACTATTAAAGATTTAGATGTTTATTTTGGTGATAAGCAGGTGCTTAAAAATATTAATATGAAAATAGAAAGAAATAAAATAACTGCTATCATTGGTCCATCTGGATGTGGAAAGTCAACTTTTCTTAAGTCATTAAATCTATTAGTTAATGAAGAAAATAGTTTTAGAGGAACAGGAGAAATACTATTTAAAGATAAAAATATAAACACAATGGGACGAGAAGAAATTAGGGAGAAGATAGGAATGGTATTTCAACATCCTACTGCATTTCCATTTTCTGTTTATAAGAATTTGATATATGCTCCTATTTATTATGGAGTTAAAGATAAAAATGACCTAGATAAAATAGTAGAGGATAAACTTAGGATGGCTGGGATATATAATGAAATTAAAGATAATTTAAATATGGTAGCCACTAAACTTTCAGGGGGGCAACAACAACGTCTTTGTATAGCTAGGGCTTTAACTGTAGAGCCAGAAATATTATTGCTTGATGAGCCATGTTCATCTCTTGATGTGAAAAATATAGAAAATATAGAAAGGATGCTATTGGAGATTTCTAATGAGTATACTATTTTAATAGCAACCCATAATTTAGCTCAAGCTCAAAGAATAGCAAATTATACTGCTTTTATATTAAATGGGGAATTAGTAGAATTTGCAGAAACAGATAAAATTTTCACAGCTCCTCAAGATATAAGAACCAAAGAGTATATAGCTGGGTTATACGGTTAAATTATGCTGTAGTATCCTATCCTTTTTGTATAAGACTAGTTCTGAATTTAATTTTGATATTTAGTTAGGAGTACTGATTATTCGCAGAGCAATATATGGTAATTAGCAACACGTTTAAGAGTATTATAGAAATGATATAATAGATTTTTTAACGTAAAGATAATATGAGAGTTAAATATTGATTAAAAAAGTAGGAGGAATTGGCAAATGTATTCTATAGGAATTGATATAGGTTCTGTAGGAACAAAAGCCATTTTATTTAATGGAGAAGTAGTAGATAGGGTTATAATGTCTACAGGTTGGAGTCCTAAGCTGGCAGGCAAGCAAGCTTTTGAACAGTTATTGGTTAATAATAATCTTAAAAGAGAAGATGTTAAACAGGCAGTAGTTACAGGTTATGGTAGAATATCTATAGATTTTGCGGATAAGGTAGTTACTGAGATAACCTGTCATGCTAAAGGAGCTTATTTTTTAAATAATGAGGTAAGGACTATTATTGACATTGGTGGTCAAGATAGTAAGGCGGTAAGTCTAGATAGTAGTGGGAATGTAGTAGATTTCATAATGAATGATAAATGTGCAGCAGGAACCGGAAAATTTTTAGAAGTAACGATTAATTCTTTAGGAGCAGATATTGGTGATATAGATAAGATTACTAAAGGTGCTAAAGCAGAAAAAATTAATAGTATGTGTACTGTTTTTGCTGAATCTGAGGTGGTTAGTTTATTAGCTAAAGGAGCTGCAAAGGAGTCAATTGCTTTGGGAATTATACATTCTATTGCAACCAGGATAACTTCCCTATTAGGAAAGATAGAGATTAATGATAAAATTTTATTTACTGGTGGATTGGCCAATAGTAAAAGAATAAGTAAAGAGTTGAGTGTATGTTTAGGTAAAGATATTTATAGGTCTGAATATTCTCAGTTGGCAGGGGCTTTAGGTGCGGCTATTATAGGATGGGATAGAATTAGTGAAAGAGTTGATAAGTAAATGATAATTGATATTCACGTACATACTGCTGATTATTCTTCTTGTAGTAATATTGATTTTAGAAAAGGGTATTTTACAGGCTAAAAAAATTGGACTTGAGGATTAGATAGTTTTATTTTTGCTAAAGAGGATGCTTTATTATTTTAAGAGATTATTGTCCAAGAGTGCCAACTAAAAAAGGAGTAGAGCCACCAGTATTATTAAGTGGTTTTAAAGATGCTAAAATACAAAAATATCAATTTTGTCAAAGCCGGGAAAGAACGGTATATAATAATTAAAAAATAAAGTTTACTGAAAAGAATTAAAGGGAGATAGTTAAAATGTATTCACTAGGAATTTGTCCATTGGTTCTGTAGTTACCAAGGCAGTTTTATTTAATGGAGAGATTGTAGATAAAATTATTCTGCCAACTGGTTGGAGTCTTAAGCAGATAGGTAGAGAAGTTTTAGAAAACTGCTCCCCAAAAATATGATTATTGAGCCTGAAATTGCTAAAATAGTTGTGACAGGCTATGGCAAGATTACTAAGGAGAAATTCTTAATAACAGTATAACACGACAGGGGTGATATATTTGCTTCAATTTGATATACCAGGTAGAAAAAAATATGCTATATCCAATCTTGTTCTAGATTATAATGGGACAATTGCCTGTGATGGAAAAGTACTAAAACAAGTAAAAGAAAAACTTGCTCATTTGAGTAAAAACTTAGATATATACATATTAACTGCTGATACATTTGGTACAGTTAGAGATGAATTTATTGATAGTCCTGTAAATATTGTAATTATTGATGATAATAGTACAGGAATTGAGTTTAAGAAAGAGTTTATAGAGAAAATTGGTCAAGAAAAAACAATAGCTTTTGGTAATGGAGCAAATGATGTAGAGATGTTAAAAAATGCTGAATTAGGAATATTAGTTATAGGGGTTGAAGGTTCTGCCACAGAAAGCCTCATAAATTCAAATTTAGTTATAAATGATATTATAGATGGTTTAAACTTACTTTTATATCCAAAAAGATTAATTGCTACTTTAAGGAGATAGGAGAAGTTAAAATAAAATTGAATATAAAAATATTTGTAAAATTTGTGGAAACTAGGAAGTTATCTAAGTCAAGTGCTTTATAATAGATCTTTTGCATAATTGAATTGTTGACCAGCTAATTAAAACGGAGCACCTAGGGCACTACCTATTCAAACAAATCATACGAGGACAGTTTAAGGTTGCAGAATTTAGTAAAGCTAATTACGAAAGAGGCTGTTTTTTTGTTTGACCGTAGGGAGTTTAAAACAGCCCGTAATTAGCTGATACTAAATTCGTTGCGGAGTTTTTGGATGGCAACAATCAATTATGCAAGACGCTTAAGTGAGAATATTTTCAATACTAGAGAGCACTAAAGAAAAATCATATAATCAAAAAATTTGTTAAACTGTCTTAATTATTATCGATAAATACTATTATATTTAAAGACCCCTAGTTGATTGCCAAGGGGTTTGTTTGTGTTTATAATTTATTCAATATTTTTAAAACATTATATTTGAAGCATAAGTAACGGCAATTAATTTGGTATTTTCTTTTATATATTTGTTTATTAGGGGTTTAAGCTCCCATCTTGCTTACATTTTATAAAGTCAACTTCAATTATATTTTTTTCTTTAAGACCTTTTAACGTTGGTATATACTGTTTCGAATTATTGAAAAACCTCCATTTATTTTTTCTAAAGATAAATGGAGGTTTTTTTTATGAAGAAAAACCCCCTACAAAAGCTGACAAGACATCCATGTTACTGTTGTAGCACCATCAGAAGGATGAAAATAGTCCAGTCTCCAACTTCTAACCTTTAGTAATCAAAAGTCGCAAGAGTGAACAGAGCAGGACGCGGTCTAAACTCTCTTTTAAGTTACGCTAAGATAGTTTAGACACTTGGCCATCGAGGCCGTCGGAGCAACGGCAAGCGGAATAAATATAAATTACTTGACAATATAAGCTATCTTATTTTATCTATTTTCAGGGTAGAACTTAAATGTTTAAAAAATTTGATAGCTTTATCTGGAGTGTGTTATAATGATTGTCAGAAAGTTAGAAAATAGTTAAAAGATGTGGAATTTAGAGGTAATTGAGGTGGGAAAATGAGTAAAGATTTAATCATCGGAACGGCTGGACATATTGATCATGGTAAGACTACTTTAATAAAAGCTTTAACTGGCCAGGATACCGATAGATTAGCAGAGGAGAAGAAAAGAGGTATATCAATTGAATTAGGTTTTGGTTATTTAAAGCTTAATAATGATTTGAAGGTTGGAATTATCGATGTTCCAGGCCATGAAAAATTTATCAAAAATATGTTGGCCGGAGCAGCTGGAGTGGATCTTGCCTTACTTGTTATTGCTGCTGATGAAGGTTTTATGGCCCAGACTCAGGAACATATGGATATCCTTAATATGTTAAATGTAAAAGAAGGAATTATAGTTATATCTAAAATTGACCTGGTCGATGAGGAGTGGTTGGAACTGGTAATTGAGGATGTAAAGGAAAAAGTAAGTGATACCTTTCTGGCAGGTGTTCCTGTGGTAAAGGTTTCTTCCGTAGAAAATAGAGGTCTTGAAGAATTAAAAAAAGAGATCAGAAAAAAAATTGAAGTTATTCCCCCGAAAAGCACTGAGAGGAATGTGTATATGCCTGTTGACAGGGTATTTACCGTTCAGGGTTATGGAACAGTGGTAACCGGTACATTAATGGATGGGGTAATAAAAAAAGAGGATAAATTAATGTTATACCCTACTGAAATAAATACCAGAGTCAGGAGTATTCAGGTTCATAATGAACAGGTTGAAGAGGCTCTGCCCGGTCAGAGGGTAGGTATTAATCTGACCGGAACTGATAAGTCGGAAGTGAAAAGAGGAGATGTTCTGGCTTCACCACAAAGTTTGCAGAAAACCAGGATTCTTGCTGTCAGTCTACAGATAATACCCTCTTTGGATTTTGTTTTAAAACATGGTGATAGAATAAGGTTTCACCTGGGGGCAAGGGAAGTTATG
Source organism: Halocella sp. SP3-1 (assembly GCF_003953885.1). Taxonomy (GTDB): domain Bacteria; phylum Bacillota; class Halanaerobiia; order Halanaerobiales; family DTU029; genus Iocasia; species Iocasia fonsfrigidae. The sequence continues at coordinate 1,915,920 of NZ_CP032760.1, forward strand.
GGTAGGGTTTATATTTTTAATAAAAAAGAGTTATTTCCTGGAGAAAAAGCTTTTGTTCAATTTAGATTAGAAGAAGAGATTGTGGCAAATTTTAGAGAACATTATGTTATTAGGCGCTATTCTCCAATGACAACTATTGGTGGTGGAATTATACTTGATACTAAACCTACTTATTATAAAAAATCTAAGGGTAGAGTTCTGGAAATATTGGAGACATTTTCAGAAGGAAATGATCTGGATATAGTTGCAACAATTCTACAGCTGGCAGATAAAGAATCAGTGACTCTAAATGCTCTTATAAAAAAAAGTGGGTTGAGTAAAAAATATCTACAGGAAAAATTAAAAGAACTTGAGCAAAAAAATCGTATAGTATCATTAAATACCGGAACTGATTCTAGCTGGATCCATTTTGATAATTATCAGATAGTTAAGGTTGAAATTATTAATTATATAAAGGAATATCATAGAAAATATCATTTGCGGCCTGGTGTACCAAAAAATGAAATAAAAGTAAAGTTATCTATGAAACTGGATAACACTGAATATAATGTGCTGATAAAAAAAATTGTGGATGAAGGAGAAATAATAGTTAAGGGATCAACACTAAGTTTGCCGGGATTTATTGTTAAATATAAGCCTGAGGAAAAAGAAATTAGAGATAAGATGCTTAAATTATATACTGAAAATAAATTCAATCCACCTGATAGAAATACAATTATGAATAAATTTGAAAATAAAGATATTGTGGAAGAAATATATGCTTCACTTATTAATGAGGATATACTTTTACAGATTAGCGAGGGGATATTTATTCATATAGATGTCCTGGAGGAAGCAGAAAAAATGCTGAAAGATTTTCTAACAAAAAATGAGACAATAGAGCTGGGCCAGTTTAGAGATATGCTTGGCAGCAGCCGTAAATATGCTTTGCCTTTGCTGGAATTTTTTGATAGAGAGGGAGTAACAGTTCGTAAAGGTGATAAAAGGGAGTTATATTTATGAGAATAGAAACACTGCAGATGTTTATTGAACTGGTGGATCTTGGTAGTTATTCCCATGTTGCTGATAAGTTGGATTTAACTCAGCCTGCAGTTACAATGCAGATCAAAGCACTGGAGGAACATTTTGCAACAAAACTGGTTATAAAGGATAAGGGTAAAATAAATCTTACTCCTTCTGGCAGGGTTATTTACAATAGAGCAAAAAAAATTTTGGAAAACTGGGAAATTGCAGAAAATAAAGTTAACCACTATGCGGGAACCGTTTTTGATGACCTTAAGATTGGGGCCAGTACTATTCCTTCTGTTTACCTTTTGCCAGAAAAATTAGCGAATTTTTCCCGGGAATTTCCGCAGGTAAAAATAATTATGGAGACCGGTGACAGCCGAGATATAATAGAAAAACTTGAAAAAGGAGAAGTTGATGCAGGTGTAATTGGTTTTAAACTTGTAGCAGCGAAGTTTAAAGTGAAAGTGATCGCTGAAGATTTACTGGTATTAATTGTTCCTTCTGCTAATCCTCTGACTGAAAAAGATAGTATATCTTTAAATGACCTGATAGATGAGAATATATTAATACGAGAAAAGGGATCCGGAACCAGAAAAGCTTTTATGAGAGGATTGGATCAAGTAGGGATCAATATTTCCGGATTAAATATAAAGGCCTGTCTTGGTAGTACAGAAGCGGTTATAGCTGCAGTGGAAGCCGGTCTGGGTATATCTTTTATATCCAGCCTCGCTGCCCGCAAAGCGGTTGACTGTAAAAAAGTAAAACAGATTAAAGTGGAGGATTTTTCTATCAGTCGAAATTTTTATCTTACCTATCATAAAGCAAGAGAAGATGATCTATTGATCAAGGGATTGGACAGGTGTTTGAAATAAATTTATACTTGAGAAAAAATCCACTCCTCTGGGTGTGGATTTTTTTAATTATACAAAACAATATATATAAAAACCAAATATGCAAAAAACAGAATATATAAAAAATTTATAAGTGGAATAAAGTTTCGTTATATAGCGAAAAAATTCACAATCATGCTTGCAACATAATCATGATTATGGTAACATGGTATTATACTAAAATAATATATGGGAGGTGAAATAAAATGCTTGCAGGAAAAAAAGTTGCAATTTTAGGTGACAGAGATGGTATACCTGGTATGGCGATTGAAGAGTGCATTAAAACTACTGGTGCTGATGTTGTATTTGCAACTACAGAATGTTTTGTCTGAACAAGCGCAGGTGCTATGGATCTTGAAAATCAGCAAAGAATAAAAGATTTAGCTGAAAAACATGGTGAGGAAAATCTGATAGTTATTCTGGGTGGAGCGGAAGCAGAAGCTTCTGGTTTGGCCTGTGAAACTGTTACCAATGGAGACCCCACCTTTGCAGGTCCATTAGCTGGAGTCCAGTTAGGGCTCGCGTGTTATCATATTGTTGAACCTGAAATTAAGGCTGAAGTAGATTCAGATGTATATGATGAACAGATAAGCATGATGGAAATGGTACTGGATGTAGATGCCATTGTTGAGGAAGTGAAAACTTATCGTGAAAAATATTCTAAACATTCATAAGTCATTTTATATTTACAATTCAACTTTTGTTCATGAATAACAAGCGTAAAACCAGGTTGACTATAAGAAAATTGAGGTAGGAGGTCAGAAGCAAGATATTTTAGAATATATAGAAGATTATATAAGGTTAATAGTATATTACCTCTGACTTCTTACATCTTATTTCTATTTAATGGAGGTGAACTATAGATGAAACTTGAATTAGGTAATTTTTATGTGAAGGATATTAAATTTGGTCAAAAGACCACTTATGGAGATGGAATTTTAACTATTAATAAAGAAGAAGCACTGGAAGTAGTTTATAAAGATGAACATATAACAGAAGCAGATTTAAAGATAGTTAAACCAGGTGATATGGTTCGTCTGGTACCTGTAAAAGAAGCTATAGAGCCACGCTACCGTGTTGATGGCGGCCCAGTTTTTCCAGGTGTTACCGGAAAACTCATTCAGGCTGGTAATGGTAGGACACTTGCCTTAAAAGATATGAGTGTTCTGGTTGTGGGTAAACACTGGGGTGGTTTTCAGGATGGATTAATAGATATGGGTGGAGAAGGAGCAAAGTACACATACTTTTCAAAACTAAAAAATGTTGTTCTAGTTGCTGATACAGATGAAGAATTTGAACAAAGAGAACAACAGAAGAAGAACCATGCTTTAAGATGGGCAGGAATGCGTTTATCTGAATATTTAGGTGAAGTTGTTAAAGATCAAGAACCGGAAGAAATTGAAACATATAGTCTTACTCCAATTACAAAGAGATCAGAAGAAATAAATTCATTACCATCTGTGGTGCTAGTAATGCAGCCTCAATCGCAAATGGAAGAACTCGGTTATAATGATCTTAATTATGGTTGGGACACAAACCGCATGTTACCTACATTCATGCATCCCAATGAAGTATTGGATGGTGCTATGATATCCGGTAGTTTTATGCCCTGTTCTTCTAAATGGTCCACCTATGATATGCAAAATTTTCCGTTAATAAAAAGATTGTATCAGGAACATGGAAAAACTATTAACTTCCTGGGTGTAATAATGTCCAACTTGAATGTAGCTTTAGATCAAAAGGAAAGGTCAGCATTATTTGTTGCTCAGATAGCTAAAGCAATCGGTGCTGATGCAGCTGTAGTTACTGAGGAGGGTTATGGTAATCCAGATGCAGACTATATAGGCTGTTTAGTTGCTTTAGAAGATGCAGGAGTAAAAACTGTTGGTGTCAGTAATGAGGCAACAGGTAGAGATGGAGGTTCTCAACCCTTAGTTACTCTGGATCCTAAAGCTGATGCCCTGGTTTCTACAGGTAATGTTTCTGAATTAATTGAATTACCTCCAATGGAAACAGTAATTGGAGAATTAGAATCCTTGGCAAGAGATGGTCTATCAGGTGGTTGGGAAGATGATGAAATATTAGGTTCTTCTGTTAAAGAAGATGGCTCAATAATTATGGAGAATAATGCTATGTTTTGCGGTGATCAGATTGCTGGCTGGTCTACCAAAACAATGAAAGAATATTAAAGCAGGGAGGTGAAGTAAATGAAAAAAGCAATTGTATATTTAAATCAATTTTTTGGCCAGATTGGTGGTGAAGATGTTGCAGACCATGAACCTGAAATTAGAGAGGAAAAAGTTGGAGCTGCAATGCTTTATGATCAATTATTAGATGGTGAAGTAACTCATACTATAATATGTGGAGATAATTTTATGGGTTCCAATCAGGAAGAGGCAGTGGATAGAATTCTTAAGTTCTTAAAAGATAAAGAATTTGATATTTTCTTTGCTGGACCGGCTTTTCAGGCAGGGCGCTATGGTAATGCCTGTGGTGCTATCGGAAAAGCGGTAAAAGAAGAGTTTAATGTTCCGGTGATATCTTCTATGAACATTGAGAATCCGGGAGTAGAGATGTTTAAAAAAGATATCTACATTTTTCCAGGTGGAAAAAGTGCCGCTAAAATGAGAGATGATGTAACAAAAATAGTTAATTTTGCTAATAAGATTTTAAATAATGAAGAACTTCTTCCTGCTGAAGAAGAAGGTTATTTCATAAGAGGTATCAGATTTCAGTACTTCCGTCCTGATGAGAAACCTGCTTTTGATAGAGCAGTTGAAATGTTATTAAAAAAGATTAATGGTGAAGAATATACAAGTGAATTACCAATTCCAGAATTGGATAGGGTAGAAATAGCTCCACCTATTGAGGATTTAAGTAAAGCAAAAGTGGCTTTAGTGACTTCTGGTGGTATTGTACCTGTAGATAATCCCGATAGGATCCAATCTGCGTCTGCTACCAGGTGGGGTAAATATGATATTAGTAAGATGGAGAAGCTTTTGAATAGAGCTGAGGGAGCTTTTAAAACCATTCATGCTGGATATGACCCGAAGGCAGCTGATACAGATCCAAACCGGGTTGTACCTGTGGATGCAATGCGTGCCTATGAAAAAGAAGGGAAAATAGGTAAATTACATGACTATTTTTATGCTACAGTAGGTACCGGGACGACCCAGGGAGAAGCAGCCAGAATGGGTAAAGAAATTGCTCAGGAATTAAAGGAGGCTAATATTCAGGCGGTTGTTCTTACCTCTACCTGAGGAACCTGTACACGTTGCGGTGCAACAATGGTGAAAGAAATAGAAAGAGCAGGTTTCCCAGTAGTACAGATGGCCAACTTAATACCAGTAGCAAAAACTGTTGGGTCAAATAGAATAGTTCCTACTATATCTATACCCTATCCACTTGGTGATCCTTCAACAAGTGAAGAGGAACAGTGGAAGTTAAGATACCACAGGGTTGGTGTAGCTTTAGATGCATTAACAACAGATATTGAGGAACAGACAGTTTTTGATGTAGAGATATAAATAAAATACCCTCATCTTCAAGAGGTTGTTCGAACAGGCATTTCAAAAAAAGATGGGGGTATTGATTAAATTTAAAATTACCAACAATTCTAAAGAAATCAAAAATACATTCAATTCGTGGGGTGCATAATGAGTAAAAATAGTGTATTTTATATTTCTCTTGTATTTGTTTTTGCAATTGTTATCTGGGGCCTATTTATGCCGGGAAACTTCAGTAATATTGCTAGTAATATCTATAACTATTTAGTGGGTAACTTTGGCTGGTTTTATCTTATATCCATGAGTTCGTTTGTGATTTTTTCCATCTGGATTGCCTTCAGTAAATATGGGAAGATAAAACTGGGTAAACCTGATGAAGAGCCTGAATATAGCACAATATCCTGGTTTGCGATGTTGTTTAGTGCAGGTATGGGAGTAGGACTGGTATTCTGGGGTGTTGCCGAACCACTGAATCACTTTGTAAATCCTCTTGGTATACAAGGGGGTACACAGGCTGCAGCTGAGTTTGCTATTCAAAAATCATTTTTTCATTGGGGTTTACACCCCTGGGCCAATTATGCTGTTTTTGCTCTTGCTTTAGCATATATGCAATTTAGAAAAGATAAGCCCGGGTTAATAAGCAGTATATTTATTCCCTTAATTGGAGAAGAAAAAGTGAGAGGTCCTATAGGGAAGTTTGTTGATATTTTAGGGATTTTTGCTACAGTTGCCGGAGTTGCTGCTTCACTGGGAATGGCAACATTACAAATGACCAGTGGTTTTAATTATTTATTTGGAACCCCGGAAACTAATACAGTAAGGCTAATTATAATTGGGGTAATAACTATTTTGTTTTTAGTTTGTACAGTAACTGGTTTAGATAAAGGGATCAAGTTTCTTTCAAATGCTAATATTGCCCTGGCATCAGTTTTAATGTTTTTGGCTTTAATTATAGGGCCTACTGTTTTAATAATTAATAATTTGAGCAACGGATTTGGTCAATATATGAGTAGTTTAGTTGCAGATAGTTTTAGAATAACAGATGATCCCTGGTATGGAGGGTGGACAATATTTTACTGGGCCTGGTGGATTGCCTGGGCACCTTTTGTAGGTACTTTTATTGCCCGGATATCCAGAGGTAGGACTATAAAGGAGTTTATTGGTGGTGTTCTAGCTGCTCCAACTCTGGCTTCTTTTATCTGGTTTTCAATCTTTGGTACTCTGGGTATAGAAACAGAATTTGCTATAGCAGAAACTGCAATTCAAAAAACATCTACTGCCTTTTTTGTAATAATGGAGCAATATCCCATTGGTAGTATAATTTCTTTAATCGCAGTTGTATTACTAGCAACCTTTTTTGTAACATCTGCTAATTCAGCAACTTTTGTATTAGGGATACTGTCTTCTAATGGTAATTTGGAACCTACAGCTAGAAGGAAAGTAATCTGGGGTTTAATACAATCAGGACTGGCTGTTGCTTTAATGCTTTCTGGAGGTTTAAGCATGTTGCAAACTGCATCTATTGTAGCAGCATTTCCTTTTGCCTTTGTAATGTTATTTGGCATGGTATCACTGGTTAAGGCTTTGCGAATGGAAAATATATAATAATTTGATTATTTGTTGATTGCATTGCTTATGATTGTTCTTATAAGGTCGGTTATTTTTGCAACAGCATCTTCTTTATCGTAATTAACACGTTTATTGATCGTTAAAGTCAACATACCGTAGTATATATATGTAATCATGCTATTAACTTCTTCTGCCTTTTCTTTTGATATTAAGTTTTTCTCAATTAAAGGGGCAGAAGCAAGGGAGGCTCTACGTGAAAGGTCAGGGTCTAGCAACATTGTAACAAGGTACTCAGGTGGTGAACCCAGTTTTTCTGGAAATATTTCAAAATACTTTTTCATTAATTTTTCCAGATCATCGCCAACTTTATCAGCAAAAATAGCATAATAAATTCCAGGATTTTCAAAAGTATAATAGCAAAAACATTCCCACATGAGGATGAAATGTTCCACTTCATCTTTGGCTTTAGAAATATATTCTGGCATAGCCTGGGTATATTCACTTAAAAAATCCAGAGATGCAAAAAAGATTAATTGTTTAAGGTTATCGAAATAATTATATATTGTTGCATTATGATAACCGGCTTTTTTTGCAACATTGCGTATAGTAACATTTTCTATGCCTTTTTCTTCTATAATATCTCGGGCTCCCTGGATAAAGTAGTTTAAGATTCGTTTTTTCTTTGTATTATTGCTGTCAATATCAATCATTAGTAACCACCTTTTTCAAATTATAGTTAGTTTGAATTAAGAATATAATATATTTTAGTTAATTTCAAGGATTTTTAGTATTTAAAAGGTGGTATCATAAAAATTTCATCATAGTAAGGAAAAGTTTTTGGAAAAGGAGGAACTGATAAATGGATAAATATGATCTAGTAATTATAGGGGGAGGACCAGCCGGAATGGCGGCAGCACTTTATGGTTCCCGTTCAAGACTTAATACTATGGTTCTGGAGGCCAAAAGAAAAACAGGTGGCCAGCCGTCTACCTATCATGATATGGAAAATTATCCAGGTGTGCCGGAGACAACTGCTTCAGAACTAATGGATAATTTCCGTACACATGCTGAAAAATTTGGGACTGAATTCAAACGGGGAGAAGTTGTTAATGTAGCTGTTGATGGATTAGAAAAAATTATTAAAACTAAAGAAGGACAGGAATATACAGCCAAAAGTATAATTATAGCTACAGGTGCTAAACCCAGAAGATTAGGTATTAAAGGTGAAGAAGAGTTTAAAGGTAAAGGAGTCTCATATTGTGCAACCTGTGATGCTGATATTTTTGAAGACCTGGATATAGTTGTTGTTGGTAATGGTAATTCAGCAGTTGAGGAATCAATTTATCTAACAAAATTTGTTAATAAACTAACCATGATTGTTATTCATGATGAAGGTGTCATGGATGCTGAAAAAATACTGCAGGAAAAAGCTATGAATAATGAAAAAATTAATTTCGTCTGGAATTCTGTGGTAGAAGAAATTAAGGGTGAAGGTTTAGTTGAAAAGGCAGTCGTAAAAAATATTAAAACCAATGAATTAAGTGAAATTGACTGTAATGGGGTTTTCTTTTTTGTGGGGAGGGTTCCCAGTACTGATTTTCTGGAAGACACAGTAGAGTTGACTGAGAATGGGTATATAAAAACAAACAATGAAGTTGAAACTAATGTTCCCGGTGTTTTTGCTGCCGGAGATGTAAGAGACAAGGTAATACGCCAGGTAATTACAGCTGCCGGGGATGGAGCTACAGCGGCTGTACTGGCTCAGGGATATATTGAAGAAGAAGATTATTGGCAAAATAATGTTTTGAAATCTGATAATCCTGTAATTGTTGCTTTCTGGAGTGTAACGGACAAAAATAGTATGGATACAATTAGTAAATTAGAAGAAATGAATTTAGAAGATAAAGATTACCGTTTTGTAAAGATAGATACCTATAAAAATAGATTAATATCCAGTCGTTATAATATTAAAGAGATACCGGCTGTTATAAAACTGGTTAATGGTAAGGTTGAAGAGAGACTGGTTAATCCATCAACAGAAAAAATTGAAAAATCAATTTAAATTTAAAATAATAAAAGAGGTGAAAATTAATGGTTAAACTAACAAAAGAAAATTTTGAAGAAGAGGTTTTAAATTCGGAGGGGATTGTACTGGTTGATTTCTGGAGTGAGAGTTGTGATCTGTGTCTGGAAATAATGCCTGGTGTAGAAAAATTAGCTGAAAAATATAGTGATAATGTCAAATTTACAAAGCTAAATATTAAAGGGAATAGAAGATTAGCAATGGGACAGAAAGTTATGGGCTTGCCTTCAATATTAATATATGTAGATGGAGAGAAAAAAGTCCATTTGAGCGGTGAAGATTTGGAAGTTGAAGCTATTGAAGCAGAACTTAAAAAAGTACTTTAAATATATAAAGCTCTTTGCTCATCTCAGTGAAAGAATTGGAGGTTGATATTATGAATTATCCAGTAATTAAAGGTTCCAGTTATATTCTTGTTCATACTCCCAATATTTTAAAACAGGGTGGTTCTACCCAGACAACAACAAGGGCTAAAAACCCAGATGATGAGTATTTAACTCAAATTGATAATAATTTACGTAAATTTGATGATTTCGTTGCATATGCTCCGAATCAAGTATATATTGGGAATATTACTCCTGATAAACTGGAGGAAATTGATACACCCTGGTATAGTAAAGAAAATTTACTTGCCACTAATAGATATGGTGAACTGGGAGAAATAATGCCGGAAGATGAGTTTTTTATTTTGTTGAAGTATGTTGATGTATTTGATCTGGTCATTTTAAGTGAAGAATTTAGCAAAAATGCAAAAGGATTAATAGAAGACCATCCTATATTAAGTGAAATGGATATTGAATTAGGTAGCGGTGAACCGATTGAAAATATTAATAAATATATTGAAGAGCATGCAGAACCTCTTTATTTAGGAGATAAACTGGCTGGATGTATTAAGCAGGCCCATAAATCAGATATTAATTTGAGTTCTCATGTAATACTAGAAAATTTAGTTAGTAAAGCATCAGCTGTACTGGCTTTGAAAAACCTTGCCTATAAAAATGATATTGACTTAACTGAAGTAGATTATATACTGGAGTGTTCTGAAGAGGCATGTGGTGATATTAATCAGAGAGGTGGTGGCAACTTTGCCAAGTCAATCGGCGAAATGGCTGGATGTACAAATGCTACCGGATCTGATGTTAGAAGCTTTTGTGCCGGGCCTGCACATGCAATGGTAAATGCAGCTGCACTGGTTAAATCAGAGATTTGTGAAAATGTAGTAGTAGTTGCAGGAGGATCTGTCGCAAAACTAGGAATGAATGGTAAGGATCATGTAAAAAACAATATACCAATTTTAGAAGATGGACTTGGTGGTTTTGCTATTTTAGTTTCTAAAAATGATGGTGTAAATCCTGTAATAAGGACTGATATAGTTGGAAGACATAGTGTTGGTACAGGTTCATCACCACAGGCTGTAATTAGTTCCCTGGTAACAGATCCTCTGGAAAAAAACGGTATTAGCATTAAAGATATTGATAAATATTCTGTTGAAATGCAGAATCCAGAGATTACCAAACCAGCGGGTGCGGGAAATGTACCGGAAGCTAATTATAAAATGATTGCTGCCTTAGGAGTTAAAAAAGGAGAACTGGAGAGAAAAGAGTTAATGGATTTTGTCAATAGTCATGGTATGCCGGGTTTTGCACCGACACAGGGTCATATTCCTTCAGGAGTGCCTTTTATAGGTCATGCGCGCCAATTGATGAGTGAAGGGAAATTAAACAGAGCAATGATTATTGGTAAAGGCAGTCTCTTCTTGGGTAGAATGACAAATCTTTTTGATGGTGTTTCTTTTGTTATCGAAAAGAATTCTGGTAAGATTAATGAAAATGAAAATATTAATGATAAAGAAATAAAGAATATGATTGCAGAAGCAATGCGAGATATAGCAGAAAATATGATTACCGAGTAAAGTGAGGTGATGACATATGGCAAATGAAACAAAGAAAAGGATAGCTAATATTTTTACTGAACTTGCTGATGCCATTGAAACTGGACAGTTTGGAGATAAACCGCGAATTGCTTTAACTCTTCCTGGTAGTGAACATGGTTCACAGGAGTTAGTTAAAGGTGCAGAGATAGCAGTAGAAAAATATCCTAATATTGATGTAGTACTTCTGGGGTCTGGTGTAGAAACAGATTTAGAATTGATAGATTGTAAAACACTTGCAGAGGCTCATGATCGTATGGATGAAATGCTCACAAATGGAGATGTCGCTGGGGCAGTCACACTTCACTATAGCTTTCCTATAGGTGTTTCTACTGTAGGTAAAGTTATTACACCTGCGGTAGGGAAAGAAATGCTTTTATCTACAACTACTGGGACATCGGCCACTAAACGTGTTGCGTCAATGGTAAAAAATGCTGCTTATGGGCTGGCTGTTGCCAGAGCACTGGGTGAAAAAAAACCATCACTGGGAATTTTAAATATAGAAGGAGCAAGACTGGTAGAACAAAAGTTGCTTCAGCTTGATGAAAATGGTTATAGTATTAATTTTGCAGAATCAGCCCGTAAAGATGGTGGAGCAGTAATGCGGGGGAATGACCTTTTACTGGGGACACCTGATATTATGGTTACTGATACACTTACAGGTAATATGTTAATGAAGATGTTTTCTGCTTTTACTACTGGTGGAGGATATGAAGCCAGTGGTTATGGTTATGGTCCGGGAGTTGGCGAAAACTTTGATAAATTAATATGTATTATCTCCCGTGCTTCAGGTGCTCCTGTAATTGCTAATGCAATGAAGTTTGCTGCTGATGCAGCCAGAGGGGATTTAAAAGGAAAAATTGCTCAAGAATTAAAGAAAGCTCGGAAAGCTGGTTTAGATAAAATCCTGAATGAACTGGAAGATAAAAAGAAAAATAAAGATACAAAAGATAATATTATAGCCCCTCCAGTAAAAACAGTTACCGAGGAAATACCTGGAATTGATATTTTAAATATGGACGAAGCTAAAAACAGTCTCTGGCAGGAAGATATATATGCTGAAACTGGTATGGGGTGTACAGGTCCAGTTATTTTAGTTGCTGAAGAAGATGTTGACAGGGCAAGAGAGATTTTAAGAGTTGGTAATTATATTTCTAAAACAGGGTCTGGTGGAACCTGTTAGCTGTATAATATTAATTAACCGGGGGCTGGAAGAAAGCTAGCCCCTGGTTAAACTTTCAGTAAAAAATAGTTGTTAAATAAAACTGGAAATTTTAAAAGGTTTACATCTTTAATGAAATGTATTATGATAAGATAAGAAATTGAGGGAGTGGCTGTATCCATGGTGGATGCCCCGGACTTCAAATCCGGTGGGAGGACGGTGAACCGGTCTCTGGTGGGTTCGATTCCCACACATTCCCGCCATTGATAAAGTGAAACTTCAATCAGTATGGGGTTTTCTTTATCCCCACTTACCCTTACATTAAATAATTAAACTTTCTGAATATATTATTTTAGTAGTTTTTATCCCGGTATAACCCTCCGTAAGCCCCCCCACTTCAACATGATGTGTTATGTTTTGAATATTGAATTTATATTATATGCAAGAATTTCTGTACAGTTGGTACAGAATTTTTTTGATGTCCAGAAAACAATACCCAATTATAGTTCGTATAAATCATTTTGTAAAAGGGTTTTTAATGATAATCTATAATATTATATAATAAGGGTATTGCTGAAATTTAAAATAATTTATAATATTTGGTAGAAGTAAAACGGGAGTAAACTTTAGCTATTATTATATTGACTAGATTAAATTTTTAGGGGGATAGGAAGAATACAGGCATACTAAATAATTTAAAATGAAATATAATAATGAAATCAAAATTCAACAGGGATTAAAGAGATATAAATGTTTGAGAATGGCATTTCTTAAGCCTTATTTTACCTATGGACTGTCGAATTTGGATATAAGGCTTTAAAATTAACAGGCCGGCAGGATTTAATTGGGTATCACCAAAAGGCTTTAATCAGACCTAAAAAAGGTAAATGACCTGGTTTTTGAGAGGATTATTTTTATTATTTGGGTATAATATATAGTATTAATAATTCAAGCAATATAGTTTGCATGTATTTATAAACCAGAAGGGGTCTATAATCTTGAATGATAAAGTTTTACTTAGATGGTTAAACTGGTTCTATACTTTAGAGATGGGACAAATTGACCTGTATGTTAATCAAGCCAAACAAAGTAATGATGATTATATTAAACATGTCCTCTTAAAAATAGCAGAAATAGAGTTGAACCATGCCCGGATGTTTAAAGATATTATAATCAGATTAGGGAGTAAACCCTTAAAAATTGATAGTCTGCTCTCATATATAACAGGATTACTACCTGGCAAGCTTACACCACTCTTTGGTACGGTAAACTTTTTTTATTATAATTATGTAATTGAAACTATGGCCATCTATGATTATAAGAATCTAATAAAAAAAATAGAACCTGATTCTGTACTGCATTGTGATCTGCTGGATATTTTAACAAATAATCTGGTTGAAGAGGATATTCATCGCAGCTGGTTTAAAGATAGAAGGGAATCTTTACAGAGGATAAAAAAGAAACAAAAAAAATAAAGAAACAGGTGATTTATAAAATGGGTGATTGTTTAAATTGTAATGCCTCATGTCAGGCAAAGGAAATCTTAACAAAGGTATATTTTAACCTTGATAAGGAATCTGATTATACAGAGAAAAAAGAAACACTACTGGATATTTCCGGGGTTGAAGATGTGGAATTAACACAGGAAACAATGATTGTTTTATTTGATGACCGGCTTATTGCCCCGGAAAAAATAGCAGGTTTTATTGAAGAATAGTTTTATTGAAGAATAGTTTTATTGGCTAGTGAGATATTAATTTGAAAAATGCCTCTAAAAAGCAGGAATATGGAAATATATTTAGAAAATGTATTATATAGATTTAATATAGTTCCATCTAATCTTTATAAGGGGGAATTAAGTAATGGGTTATAAGTTTGTTCATTCATGTATCAGGGTGATGGATTTAGAAGCGTCTATTGAGTTTTATCAAAATGCCTTGGGGTTAAAGGAATCCAGGAGAAAAGAGTTTAGTGATTTTACCCTGGTTTATCTTAAGGCAGATGAAGGTGACTTTGAATTAGAGCTTACCTATAATCATGACCAGAAAGAACCCTATATAATAGGTAATGGGTATAGTCATATAGCTTTAACAGTTGATGATTTACAGAAATCATATAAGAAGCATCAGGATATGGGTTATAAAGTAGGGGAAATTACAAGTCTTAGTGAGGGTTCAAATGCTTATTACTTTATAACTGACCCAGATGGTTATGATATTGAAATTATTCAGGGCTAAGTTTAAAATCCTCCGGGTTAAAAATGCCGGGGGACTTTTTTGAATTACTCTATTAATATTACTCTATTTGATACTCTTTAGGCTAGTAATTTAGTTGATTATATGGTATTATAATTTTTTAAAGTAATATATCATATTTTATATTTTTATGTAGAAATGTGTAAATACCTTCATTTTTATTAATTCTTTTGTTTAAATTTTCTTATTTGTAGTACAAATAGGAGTGAGTTTATGAATGAAGTTATATTTGAGATAAAGGGTTTATCAGGAACAAATCAGGATGGTTACTCACTAAAAAAAATAGATTTTGACTTAGTGAAAGGGGAAGTACATGCTTTAGTTGGAGAAAAAGGTATGGGTAAAAAAGCCTTTTATGAACTTTTGTTGGGCTCCGGTGATTATGAGCAGGGTCAGATTTATATTAAAAATAAAAATATTACCTTACATTTAAATGAAGTGAAGAATAATAAGATATCTTATTTAAGTGATGATGTAGGATTAATTGATAATTTTACTGTAGCAGAAAATTTATTTTTGTTAAACTACCCTTCAAAAAAGTATTCTCCTTCAATCGATTGGAAAAAAATCAATAGAATGGCTAAGCAGCTATTTGACGAACTTAATGTGGAAATAGACTATAATAAAAAGGTTTATGAATTATCTAATGAAGAACAGAAAATAGTGGCTATTGCTAAGTTATATCTAATCAAACCTGAAGTTATCATAATGCATGAACCTACAGATAACTTAGGGGCTAAATCAATTATCTTATTATATAAAATAATTAATAAAATGAAAAAAAGAGGAGCCAGTATTATTTATGTAACCAATGAATGGGAAGAGGCCTTGAAAATTGCTGATCGAATATCGGTCCTATCTAGAGGGGTTATTGTTGGGACAATGGAAAGTAGTGAAGCTAAAGCCAATCCCCGAAAACTACTAAACTTAATCTCCGGCTGGAATAGAATGGAGAGTAAAAATGAAGACGTTGATCATTATAGTTTAGAGGTATTAAACGTTGTATTTAAAGCAGCAGAATTTCTTACTTCAAATTATGAGTTAGAGGATGTACTTAAATTTTTAGTCAATCATATTACTAAGGTTATGAACTCTGATAATTGTATAATATATTTAATAGATGAAGAAACAGATTCTGTAATAGATTATGTTGATTATAACAAATCTAAGGATATTGATGCCAAACTAAAAAGAAATGTTGTTATTGATATAATTAAAGAAAATGAGTCATACTATACTACTGATAATGATAGGGAATTTAAGGCCTATTTTACCAACCTCAAAAATATAAAGACAATTATTTGTGTTCCTGTCTTAATAAGGTCGCATATAACGGGGTTAATACAAATTTCTTACCGGGACTACTATGCCCATTCAGAAAAAGAGATAATGTATCTATCGACCTTTGCCAGACAGGTTGCTATTGCTATCGAAGATACCAGATTGATGGGTAATTCAGCCCTTCTGCAGGAAAGTCATCATCGTATAAAAAATAATTTACAGACTATTATAAGTCTTATAAAGTTACAGAAAAAATTTACAAAAAAAGATTCCTCAAAAACAATAGATGATATAATAAATGATATTATTTCCAGGATAAAGAGTATTGCTGCAGTACATGACCTCCTTTCTAGAGAAAAGCAGGGAAGAAGTATTATAAACTTCAAAGAGATAATAAAGATAATCACTAAATTTTATAATAATAACGAAAAAGTTAATATTAAATTAATATTAGATGATATTTTTATCCCCTATAATAAGGCTACAGCTATAGCATTAATAATAAATGAATTAATTAATAACTGTTATAAACATGCCTTTAAAAACCAAAATAAAGGGATTGTAAGGGTAAGCTGTAAAAATCAAAACAATAATATTGTTCTGCTTGTTAGTGATAATGGGCATGGATTACCAGAATCGTTTGATATAGATAATTTAAATAGTCTTGGAATTTCAATTGTCCAGTCAATTATTCTGAATGAATTTGAGGGTCAGATTGAGTTCAAAAATAATAATAATAAGGGTACTGTAGTTGAGATTATACTACCGGAGGATAAGCTGGCACTTACTAAATGGGAATGATATCATATTGGTAGTGTCAAAAAATCTATGAAAAAGTGATGTTGGAGACAGATTTTAGTCTTTTAAGTAATTTTTACTGGTTGGATCGTTGCATAACCCTTGACAAACACCATCCAAATGCTGCTGGTAAGTAGCCGAGGTTGAAGGGGATGGATATAAAGAGCATGGTAAATTAGCCAACCCTCGTACTTCAATTTTAGCATTTGTCTGGTTCGGTTTGTAAAGGGTTCGCTTCGCCAATGCTTAGATAAAGCTTTTAGCTGCCTCGGGTTCTGCTAAATAGATATAAAGATTAAGCAGAATGCTGTTGCTCGTAGAGTATATGCTCTTGAGCTAGTTCAATCAGCTTGCCCCATCTTGCAGGCATGTTAGGCAGATTAATAAGCTGAGGTACAGTTACAGGTACTTTTTTCTCTAGAGCTGAATGTGGTCTTAAGAAATTGAAGTATGCTGCAAAAAGGTTCACGTATGATACTGATCCTTTAGAAGACTTAAAACCACATCTTGATCTGTAGCTTTTTTTAAAAGTTCTATTGAGTCTTTCAATAATTTGTTTTAGAGGTCGATTTTCCTTTGAGACAGGGTCGTCATTAGTAAGGCCGAGAACCTGGGTGATATCAAAATTAATACCCTGTTGATAGAAATAATGTTTAGCCAGAAGATAGATAGGATTACCGTCAACTACGAAGTTGAGGTTATCAGGGATAGTATCCATCTTAGTAAGGACATCATTAATAGCTTTAATTGCAGAAGGTGTATCTCTATTAGGTGAGACATGGTAAGATAGAATAATCTTTTTCACAGCATCAAAGAAGAAGAAAATATACTGCCACTTGCCATAAACCTTAATGTAGGTTTCATCACCACAGAAAGAGTCAGAAAGCTCATAAGGATAATTATCTAAATAGGGTTTAACTAGATAACCAACTGAATCAGCATAGTTAATTACAGTTTGATGAGAGATATTAACATTATGAACATCTTCCATGATAGCAGCTACGTTGCGAGAAGAAAGACCATAATTAACATAGTAAGTAAGGATTAACCCCAGAGTATGTGGTGAAGAATGTATTCCTGAGATATCAACTTTAGGTAAATCTGGAGACTCCTTGCTCAATGGTTGAAAGTCAAAGTCAAATTCTCTGTAAATGTATCTAACTTTAAACTTATGGGGATATTTTTTAAAGTGTTTTTTCTCTTCTTTACTCATGGATCTAAGGTTTTTAAGATAAAAAGAGCAGTCATCATTCTTGCATTTGTAGATATAGAAATTCTTACGCTCTTTAATTTGTTCTAGAGTACGAGAGCAATGGGGACACCTAAAGATAACAGTTTTAGAAAAGCGATTTTTATCATTAAAATTAGTCTTACAAATTTTACAGAGATATTGACCACGACCACCAGTATTATCATAAAGATAAATATGTGGGGCACCACATCTTGGGCAGGTCATAGACTCAGGAACTTTGTATTTGGCGTTACGGCGTCTGACAGGTTTAAGAGGTTTACCATGTTCCTGTTCGTAAGCAATTATTAGTTTTTGGTAATCAAGCTTTTCCAGGACTTCAATAATGGGTAAATCATCAACTTGAAGATGATGATATTTCTTGCTGATGGGAATCTCATCTTTGGGCATGAAGTCTTTACTAACAAGTAAAGTCAAGAGATAGCAAATAATATGATATTGAATTTGAATATAAGTAAGTAAGACATTAATAATTTGTTTCAAAGTTTGTCACCGCCTTTTCTATTTGTGGTTTAAAAAGGTAAATAAGCAACCTAAATATACCTCAAAAAGAGGGGGGGTGACAAGTATTTAAGATCAAATCCCTACTATAATAGGGTTTTGACAATATATTTTAAAATATTTTTGACATTACGATCATATTAGGGGGGACATTTTATGAACAAAGATAATCATTTGAAAGTAGTAGTAGCAGAAGATGAATATATGGTTTTGATGGGTATTAAAGAAATGGTACAGGAATTAGGACATGAAATTATTGGTGAGGCTACTAATGGGAAAAAAGCAGTTGAAATAACATTAAAGGAAAAACCGGATTTATTAATTATAGATATTAATATGCCTGTTTTAGATGGTATAGATGCAATAAAAAAGATAAATGAGCTTTATCCCATGCCCAGTATTGTAGTAACCGGGTATTATAATAAGGAATTAATAGATAGAGCTAAAAAAGCCGGGGCTTTTAGTTATCTTGTAAAACCAATAGACGAAAAAGACTTACAACCTGCTATTGAAATGGCTAGTGCCAGGTTTGAAGAATTTCTAACATTGAGAAAAGAATTACAGGAAACACAGGCAGCCTTTGAAGCTAGAAAATATATTGAAAAGGCGAAGGGCATTTTGATGGATAAATATAATATAAAGGAAAGTCAGGCAATGAAAACCTTACAGAAAAAAAGCAGAAATAATAATAAAAAGCTAGTTGTAACTGCAAAAGAAATTATAAAAGCTGATAAATTATTGCAAATTGATGAATAAAAACTCGTATTTATCTGCAAATAGGATATAATCAATTTTATTGCTTGATAATAGAGATACTGTTGTTTGATATATTGATTATTTTACGATATAATAATTTTATAAAATTTAATATTTTTCTATGCTCATGAACGGCATAGGTATAATTAAAAGGTCATGGACGCCTTGTATTCTATTTTAATGAATACTGGGTGTCCATTTTTAATTTATAACAAATTTTACCAAAAAATTTGCCTATAATTGATATAAGAATATAAAGGGGGAAACTTTAAAAAATTGGAGGTGATATGGAAAAAGTTATAGGGGAAGCCCTATAGGTTCTTTGATATTTTACTGGAAAAGTAATAAGCGGTTAAAACTCAAATTTTAAAAGGAGTGATTTTTTTGTTAAAAAGCAAACGGTTTATTATTATCTTAGGAGTTATTTTAACTACGATATTTATTTCCACTTCAATTTTGGCAGCTGGGTTTAATCAGGAAGATTTATTAGAACCAGTAGATAAGACCCTTAAATTTGTCTTTATCCCTAAAGTTGTTCATCCCTGGTATGATGTTGTTAGAGCTGGTGCTGAAAAAGCCATCGAAGAGTTTGCAGACCAGGGGATTAAAATTGATCTGAAATGGGATGCACCACCAACTGCAGAAATAACTGCTCATATGAAAAAAATAGAAGCAAATATTAGTGCCCGTCCAGATGGAATGGCAATAGCAGTCTTAGACCCTGCCACTAATACTCAGGTTATTAATGATGCAGTAAATGCAGGATTAAATGTGGTTACTTTTGATACAGATGCACCTGATAGTCTAAGGGCTTGTTATATTGGACATGACAAAAATTTTGAAGATGGCTATGTACTTGGAGAATTTTTGGCCAAAAAAATAAATTATGAGGGTGAAGTAGCTATCCTGAGTGGTACATTAAGTGCACCAAATCATGTGGGGCGTGTAAATGGTTTTAAAGCTGCAATTGAACAGTATCCATATATAAAAATTGTAACTGAAAGACCTGATAATGATTCACTACAAAAGGCTATGGAATTAACTGAAAATATAATTCAAGCCTTCCCTAATATAGATGGTTTCTTTGGTTGTAATGCTACAAATCCTATAGGGGCAGCACGTGCTGTAGAAAATGCAGGTTTAGTAGGGAAAGTCCACATTGTTGGTATGGATGATCTGGATGAAACAATTCAATATGTCCAAAAAGGTGTTATTGATGCTGTTAAAATTCAACGTCAATGGGAAATTGGTTACTGGACTGTAAAATATTTGGTGGCAATGAATCAAAACCATACTATACCAGAGGAACACCCTACTGGTTCAAAAGTAATTACTGGTAGTGATTTAAACTAATTTTACTTTTATCTCATACCGGTCATATATGATCGGTATGAGATTATTATAAAGGGAAAGGAAGTGATTTCAATTAATAATGTAGTAATGGAAATCAAAAATATATCTAAATTTTTTCCAGGAGTTAAGGCTCTAAACAATGTAAGTATGACCCTTAAAAAAGGGGAGATACATGCTTTAATTGGTGAAAATGGAGCTGGTAAAAGCACTTTAATGAATATAATATTTGGCATGTTTCCTCCCGAAGATGGTAAAATATACTTGAGTAATAAAGAAGTTAAGATAGATAATCCGTTAACAGCTCAAACTTTAGGAATAGGAATAGTACCACAGGAATTAAATCTGGTTCCCTTCCTTTCAACAACTGAGAATATTCTTCTTGGTATGGAACCCTGTAAGATTGAAGGGTATATCCTGGACTGGAAGAAAATGAGGGGGAGAGCAGAGGATATACTTGATAAAATAGGTGAGGAGATAGAACTTAATATACCGGTTAAAGATTTGTCTGTAGCCCAGCAGCAAATAGTACAGATAGCAAGGGCACTTGCTTTTGATGCTAAAATATTAATTCTGGATGAACCAACTGCCAGTTTGACAATTAAAGAAACAGAGATGCTCTTTAATATAATTGATAATTTCACATCTAATGGTGGGTCTATATTTTATATATCACATAGATTAGAAGAAATTCTTGAAATTGCTGATAGAATAACTGTTTTAAGGGATGGAAATAAAATTAAGGAGTTGAACCCTCACAATACAACTAAGGATGAGATGGTAAAGTATATGGTCGGGCGGGAGGTTAAAACAACAAAAACCGAAAAATATTTTGGCTATGATAATAAAGAGATAGTTCTTGAAGTTGATAATCTTACTCGTAAAAATGAGTTTAATAATGTAAGTTTTAAGCTTTATAAAGGTGAGATACTTGGTATTGCCGGTTTAGTAGGGGCAGGGCGTACAGAATTAGTAAGCTGTATATTTGGTGTTACCAAACCTCAAGATGGAGAAGTAAGGATAAATGGAAAAAGGGTTGATCATAATCATACCTGGGAAGGTATAAAAAATGGTATTGGTTATGTTCCTGAAGAAAGAAGGGAACTTGCATTATTCCCAATATTAAATATTGCTGAGAATATGACTATGCCGGTTATTAATAATTTTACTAATAAAGGTATTATAAATAAAGTAAAAGAAATAAGTGTAGTTGAAGATTATATAAATAAAATGAGGATTAAAACACCGTCTTATAAACAGTTGATTAGAAATTTAAGTGGTGGTAATCAGCAAAAAGTTATTTTGTCTCGCTGGATGATGGCTGAGTCTAAAATATTAATTTTAGACGAACCAACAAGGGGTATAGATGTTAATGCCAAGGGTGAAATATATCAATTATTACACAGGTTAACTGAAGAAGGGATATCTATTATTTTTATTTCTTCTGAGATACAGGAAGTAATTGATGTTGCTGATAGAGTATTAATTATGCATGAAGGATTAGTAAAAGGAGAGGTTGAAAGCAATAAAACCTCCCAAGAAGAAATAATGAGTATTGCTTTAAGCTAAGGAGGGTTATTTGAAGATGGAATTAAAAAGACATAGTAATTTAACAAAAATAAAAGAATTGCTGCACTTTAAAGAAAGTGGTATATTGTTAGCCCTTATTATTATGAGTGCACTCTTAAGTATTACTACACCTAATTTTTTAAATCAGTATAACCTTGGTATAGTTGTTAGACAGGCATCATTTGTTGCACTTGTAGCCCTGGGGCAGACACTTGTTTTAATCACTGGTGGTATAGATTTATCTGTTGGTTCTATTGCTGGTTTGTCAAGTATTCTTGGTGCTATATTAATGACTAGTACTCCATTAAATCCGTATTTATGCACACTGCTTGCTGTGTTATGTGGTATGTTTTTTGGTATAATAAATGGGGTTTTTATAGCTAAAATAGGACTAAATCCTTTTATAGTAACCCTGGCAACCGGTGAAGCCTTTGCAGGTCTTATCTTAGTTATTACCAAGGGGTATCCTGTCTTAGGGATACCAACTTCTTTTAAATACCTTGGACAGGGAATGATTGGTCCTGTTCCTGTACCAGTAGTAATCTTATTAATTATATCATTAATTTTAATATATATTTTGAAGAATACACCTTTTGGGCGTTATATTTATTCTATTGGTGGAAATGAATCTGCTTCTAAATTAGTTGGTATTAAGGTTGACAAAATTAAAATTAGTGTTTACGCGATAGCAGGTGCTCTGGCTGCCCTGGCAGGAATAATATTTGTCAGCAGAGCAAATGCAGGCCAGGCTACAATTGGTGCAAGCTGGTTAATGCCGTCAGTTACTGCTGCTATTATTGGTGGTACTTCATTAAGTGGTGGGGAAGGTACAATTTTAGGCACTTTAATTGGAGCAATTTTAATGGGTGTTTTATCAAATGGTATTGTATTGTTAAACGTATCTTCTTATCTGGAGAGAGTCATAATAGGTCTGGTAGTATTAGTAGCGGTTATCATTGATTTAGTAAGAAAGCGTAACAGATCTTAATAATTAAAAGGGGAAGATTCTAATGGAAAATAGTCTATTATTAAAATCAATAGAGATAAGAAGGAGTTTATTAAAGACAATTTATAATGCAAATATGGGGCATACTGGATCATCCCTGTCAAATGTTGATATATTAGTAACATTATTCTATCAGGTTATGAATTATAAAGTAAAAGACCCTACCTGGGAAGAAAGAGATAGATTTATTTTAAGCAAAGGACATGGAGTAGAATCATATTATTGTATACTGGCTGACTTAGGTTATTTTCCAGAAAAAGAATTGGATACTTTTTGTCAGTTTAAAACCAGGCTTATAGGGCACCCCAATAATAAAGTGCCTGGTGTTGAGGTGAATACAGGTGCTTTAGGGCATGGACTATCAATTGCTGTTGGTATGGCACTGGCTGCTAAACTTGATAAAAAGGGTTATAGGGTATTTGTAGTAATGGGAGATGGTGAACAGGCTGAGGGTTCTATCTGGGAAGGAGCAATGGCTGCTTCTCATTATAAACTGGATAATTTAATAGGGATAATTGACCGTAATAGATTACAAATAACAGGTAACACAGAAGATATCATGTCTCTGGAGCCTTTTAAAGAAAAATGGCAGAGTTTTGGTTGGAAAGTAATTGAAGTAAACGGCCATGATATAGATGAATTACTAAAGGCATTTAATTCAACACCTAAAAAGAAAGATAAACCTACAATTATAATCGCCAACACCGTAAAAGGGAAAGGTGTTTCCTTTATGGAAAATAAAGCTGCCTGGCATCATAAAGTTCCAGATAAAATACAGCTGGAAAAGGCCTTGTTAGAATTGTCTTCTCAGGAAGGTGATTTAGGTGAATAAAATAGCAAATAAACAAATAATTTGTGATACCTTAATTAAAAGAGGGAAAGAGAATAGAGATATACTTGTTTTAACCAGTGATTCCAGGGGTTCTGCTTCAATGGCAAAGTTTGGGGAACAATTGCCTGAACAGTTAATAGAAGTAGGTATAGCTGAACAAAATATAGTAGGAATAGCAGCTGGACTGGCATCTTCTGGCAAGCTCCCTTTTATTGCTTCATATGCTGCATTTTTATCAATGAGGAGTATTGAACAGATAAAAGTTGATTTAGCCTATTCCAATACTAATGTCAAAGTGGTTGGGATAAGTGGTGGTTTAAGTTATGGACCATTAGGTATGTCACATCATGCTCTACAGGATATAGCTGTTATGATGGCAATACCTAATATGACTGTTATTCTTCCTGCAGACCGTTATGAAACCGAAAAAATGACAGATGAACTGTTAAAATATTGTGGTCCTGTTTATATCAGGGTTGGGAGAAATTCTGTCCCTAATATACATCAATCGGCTAATTTTGATTATGAAATAGGTAAAGCATTAACACTAACTGAAGGTGATGACTTAACAATTATAGCAACTGGTGAAACAGTAAAGTCAGCAGTGGATAGTAGTAAATTACTTAAAGAAAAAGGGATTAAAGCCAGGGTTTTAAATATGCATACCTTAAAACCCCTTGATGAAAAGGCAGTAATTAAGGCTGCTCAAGAAACAGCTTGTATCTTGACAGTAGAAGAGCATAGTATTTATGGTGGACTGGGGGCAGTTATAGCACAGACTGTTATTCAAAATTGTCCTGTCCCTATGAAGATGATTGCTATCCCTGATGAGCCAGCAATAGCCGGTCAACAGTTAGAGTTGTTTGAGTATTATGGTATATCTGCTGATAATATAGCAAGGGAAGCAGTTAATTTGTTAAACGATGTTAAGCAAAGTTAATGATTGTTGAAGAGCTCCCTTTGTTAAATCAAAGGGAGCTGACTATCTATATATTTATATTTGTGATGCTATCATGTAATTGTTCAAAGAGAAGACCTGTTATAAACCAGGCAGGAGTATAATCAAGACGAATAAAACCATTCAGGGAAAATGGAGTATTACTATAGTCCCAGGGACATAAACCAGTGGTTTCTTTAATGGCCCATCCTGTGATGTATTCGATAATAAAGATAATTAAAGTATAGATCCCCCCTCTTAATATGATCGGCCAATCCCTTATATAATTATGGACTGGTTCCAGGCTTATAGCAAGTCCATATATTGGAAACATCCAGAGATATGTCCAGCCCCTAAGTTTGATATCCCCCCTTAATAATGACCCCAGACCTGTCCAGAATATTTCGATACACCAGCCGCTAAAACCGTAAATTAAGAAACGTGTTATCATAATATTATCTTTTACCAATATATATTTTTTATCAAGAATTTAAAAATTTTTATATTAAACGAGAAATTTTGTTGTTTAAAAGTATAGTTAAGTTTGATATAATTAAGCAAAATGAGCAAATGAGTAGAGGGGATGTTATGGTTATGAAATATATTAGTACTAGGGGGAATTACCAGCCAGTAGAGGCTGCCCAGGCCATTAGACTGGGCATGGTACCTGCTGGTGGGTTGTTTGTACCAGAAAAGGTTCCTATTTTTAGCCAGGATACTATCTATAATATGAAGGATAATACTTATCAGGAGATAGCCTTAATGGTCTTAGAGGAGTTTCTAAGTGATTATCAGGAATCTGAATTAGAGGATTGTATTAGAAAAGCATATAATGAAAAAAATTTCACCTCTGATGGTATGGCTCCGGTGCTTAATTTGGATGATAATATATATATTATGGAATTGTGGCATGGACCAACAGCTGCTTTTAAAGACATGGCTTTACAGTTAATGCCTCATCTTCTACTTAAAGCCCTCCAGAAAGCAGAATTCAGTAAAGAAGTAGTTATTCTGGTTGCCACTTCTGGTGATACAGGGAAAGCAGCCCTGGAGGGTTTTAAAGATATTCCCGGTATCAGAATTATTGTATTTTATCCAGCAAAAGGGGTTAGTAAAATACAGGAGGCTCAGATGACGACAACTACCGGTAGTAATACCTATGTTGTTGCTGTTGAAGGTAATTTTGATGAGTGCCAGAATAGTGTTAAAGAGATATTTGCTGATAGGGATTTTAATTCCTTAATAAGTAGGCAGGGTTATCAATTTTCTTCGGCAAACTCTATAAACTGGGGACGGCTTGTGCCGCAGATAATATATTATTTTGCTGCATATGCCTCTTTATTAAGAGATGATGTAATAAGTAAGGGTCAAAAGATAGATATAACAGTACCTACTGGTAATTTTGGTAATATCCTGGCTGCATATTATGCCTATAGGATGGGTCTGCCTGTCCATAAATTTGTCTGTGCTTCAAATGATAATAAAATACTCACTGATTTTTTAAGAACAGGTGAGTATAATCTTGAACGTGATTTCATAAAAACAATCAGTCCTTCGATGGATATATTGATTTCATCAAACCTCGAACGTTTTCTTTTTGAAATAACTAGACATAATTCAGATAAAATAAATAAATGGTATGATGATTTAAAGAATAAGGGTTGTTTTAAGATAGATGATCCTACGAGAAAAAAGATAGCAGGGATTTTTGTAGGAGAATATGCCAGTGAAACTGAAACAAAAAATACTATTAAAAAGGTATTTAGGGATTATAATTACCTTGTAGATACACATACAGCAGTTGGGATCAGAGTCTATCAAAAGTATAGACAAAATTTAGCTGAGGATATCCCAGTAATTATTGATTCAACTGCTAATCCCTATAAGTTTAGTATGGCTGTTCTGGATTCACTGGAAACAGGTATTAATGCTGTGAATGAATTTGCCATACTGGATACTTTAAACAAAATTAGTGGGCAGGATATACACCGTGCTTTAAAGGATTTAGATAAACAGGAGATTAAACATCATAGGAACTGTAATACTTCTAAAATTAGGAAAGAAATTAAGGATATTTTAAATATAAATTAACTGTATATCAAAATATAAAAATAGACCAGTAAATTATAACTGGTCTATTGTTTTTTTAATTGCTTGAAATTGTATTTTTTTTACTTTAATTTTCTAAAAAGCACCGCAGCAGCAGCAGATTACAAGAATAATAAGAATTAAGCATAAGCAGTTGTTGTCTTTAAAGTCGCCCATATGTACACCTCCTTTTATCAATATGCATTTGTTAGATTATAAGTTTTATTAATCAGTATTACCTAAAAGCAGCAGGATTAAGATTAGAAAGAGAATGAAAGCACAATCATTGTAACAAACACTCATTGACTTTGCTGACCTCCTTTTTTTTGTTAATATAATGTATGATATTAATCCTCAAGTAGTGAATAATTTTTCTGATTTCTTGCCAAAATTAATTGCCTAGGTATATAATTATAGAAGAATATATTTTTTTATTAGGTGGTATTAAAGATGACTAAATTAAAGGATATTTATGATTCAAAAAGAAGGAAGCTTGCTGAAGAATATAACAGGAAAAAAGATAGGAATGATGTATTACTCCTGGTGGGAAATCTTTTGTTCTGGATATTATTTTTTGTTTTTTCACTGGAGATAAAGATTTATAATTTTGTTTCTGTTTTTACTGATAGTATTGTTATAAATTTAGTTGTATATTTAGGCATTATTTTGTTTTTTTATGAATTGTACTCACTGTTAATAGCTTATTATTTGTCCTATTGTTTAAATAAGGGATATAGACTTATTAAGCAATCAGTAAAGGGATGGATTATTGATGACTTAAAGGGTTTAATTTTGAATATTATTGTTGTTTCGGTGGGGGGAGGTTTTTTTCTCTATTTAACAGCTAATTATCCAGAGAAGTGGTGGATTTTCTTTGCTCTGGGGTGTATTATGTTTCTCTTGATTGTAACTTTTTTATTTCCTATTGTTTTACTCCCTCTGTTTTTCAAACTGGAACCATATCCAGCAGGGGAGTTAAAAGAGAGAATAAAGGATTTTATAGAAGATATTGGGTTAGAAATAGATGAGATATACCAAATCAATCTCAGTAGTAAGCTTAATTATGCCAATGCAGCGGTGATAGGTTTGGGAAGTACCAGGAAGATAATTCTGGGTGATAATCTTCTTGATAATTATAGTAGTGATGAAATTGAAGCCATTTTAGCACATGAATTGGGGCATCACGTGCATCAAGATATTTTTAAAAATATCTTGATACAAACATTATTTATCCTATTATTATCTTACATTATGTATAATCTATGGCCTTTAGTATTTACCTGGGTTGGCTATAAAAATATGTATGCTGTATATACCCTGCCTTTAATTTTAATAGTGTTCTTATTATTGTCCTGGCTTTTTTCACCTATTTCACTCTATTTCAGCAGGAAATTTGAAAGGGCAGCTGATGGTTTTGCTTTAAAAAAAATACCCAATCCCCGATATTTTGCTTCAGCCATGGCTAAATTGGCTGATACAAGTTTGTCAGCTTTAGAATATAATAAATATAAACTTATTTTTAAGGCCTCACATCCTCCGATAGGTGAAAGGATTGACCGGGCACTTGACTGTGGTGCGGAGGATTGATTTATAATATAATTTATTTTTTTATTAAATTCTCAAAATAAAATATTTACTAAGAATGTGTGCATTTTTTTGCACACTTTTTTTAGTATAAAAATTGTGTTTCTATAATTAATGAAGAAAAAACTGTAAATCAAAATAGAAAGTTATTTGCTAAACTCTATTGAATTAAATAGTTTAATAAAAAAGCAAAATTTTGGGGGAGGATTATGGCATTTATTGTTGAAAAACATAAAATACCAGGTTAGTAAAACGGGAGAAAATGTTTTTAAAATTGAATTTTGAAAATTATTTTTTTTCAGTATTTCTGATATAACAACAGTTTTAAATATAAAATATTTTCTATAACATTTTATTCCGAAACCTGGTATAAGACTTGCAACTATAATAAAGCAAAGGGGATTTGAAATGGAAATTAACAAAAAGATTAAAAAACTGCTTAGTAATGAGGATAAAAAAAATCCTTTAACTGATCAACAATTAGCCTTAAAATTAAATGTTAGTCGTGAGAAAGTAACAGTAACTAGACAAAAATTAAATATTAAATCGTCTAAAGAACGATTGAAACCTTTTTTAGTTGAAGAAATACGTTCCATTATAAAAAAACAATCTAATATTTCTATTCGTGAACTAACTAAGGTTATTCAACAAAAGGGATATAATGCCTCACGTTATCTCATTGACCAAGAAATAAAGAAAATAAAAAGTCCATTTTATAAAAAGGAAAAGGAAATAGAAAATAAAGAAATAAAAAATAAAAAAAATGGTTCTAATATTGAAGACCCTTTCCAAACAGTGATTGGTTATAATGGAACTTTGAAACCTCAGATTCAACAAGCTAAGGCGGCAGTACTTTATCCACCATATGGATTACATACTTTAATTACTGGTGAGTCCGGAGTTGGTAAAAGTTATTTAGCAAGAAAGATGTTTGAATTTGCTGCTCAAAATAGAAAAATTTCTGAAAACAAATTTGTAGTTTTTAATTGTGCAGATTATGCAGATAATCCTCAATTATTATATTCACATTTATTTGGTCATGTCAAAGGGGCTTTTACAGGTGCTTCAAACGATAAGGATGGTCTTTTAAGTAAAGCTAATAATAGTATTTTATTTTTAGATGAAGTCCATCGTTTATCACCAGAAGGCCAAGAGATGTTATTTAATGTAATTGATAACGGCAAATATCGGAGGTTAGGTGAAACTGAAACTGAGCACAAAGTAAATCTTATGATTATTGCAGCTACAACAGAAGATATCGAGTCTAGTTTGTTAGCTACTTTTAGGCGTAGAATACCCCTAATAATTGAATTACCATCATTAAAGAAAAGAGAATTGCAGGAAAAGCTTGATTTTATTAAGTTATTTATTGCCCGTGAAAGTAAACAAATAAAGAGGAAAATTATTTTAAAATATGAAGCTGTCAGGGCATTATTAGCTTATACTCCAGTTAATAATATAGGACAATTAGAGAGTAATCTAAAAGTTATTTGTGCTAAAGCCTATCTGTTTTTTGTTACTGAGGTTAAAAGTCAGGTGGAAATTTCGCTAGATATATTACCTTCAGAAATTAGAAGGAGTTTTCTTAATGAATCTGTAGATAGAGAGGAAATCAGGAATTTATTAAGAGATGATATTAAGGTTGAACCTGCCCTGGATAGAAATTTGATTACCTCTCAAGAAAAAAACATCTATAATGTAACTGAAGATATATATAAGTATATTGAGGAAAAGAATCAGGAATTAAGTGGAATTGGAATTACACAGGAAAAGATTAATACAGAATTAACATTTAGAATAGAAGAGAAGATAAGTCGCTTATTTGACATGACTAAGGAAGATTTTTACAAGAACAAAAACATGTTGAAGGGAGTTATTGGTGAAAAAATTTATAATCTAATAAATGAAGTAATGGTTATGCTCCAGGAAGAATTGCCAGAACTTGTTTTGAATAGTCAATTACAGTATGCCTTGGCAATTCATCTTGATGCTGTTTGGCAGAGGATTAAGAGTGGTAAATTAATTAAGTATCCAGATTTAGAAAACATCAAAAAAAAACATCCACAGAACTATGCTGTAGCAGAGAAAGTAATCAATTTTATTAACAAAAGGTGTGATATTACTATACCAAGAGATGAAATAGGGTATATTACTATGTATTTAAATACTGTAACTGGCCCAGATGAGAAAGAAAATGCTCAATCTGAGATTGCTATTATTATTGTTTCTCATGGTATGGTTGCTTCTAACATGCTTAAGGTTGCCAATTATTTGTTGGGCGGTTCAAAGGTGAAAGCAGTTAATATGAGTTTTAATGAAGCACCAAATAAGGTTTTAAAAAAGTTAATTGCTTTGGTTAAAAAAATTGAGCATAGTAAAGGGATCTTATTATTAGTTGATATGGGTTCATTAACTGGTTTCGCTGAGGTAATTGAAGAAAAAACAGGAATTAAAACAAGGGCTGTGGCTAGAGTAGATACTGTTATGTTAATGGAGGCTATTCGCTGGTCTAAACTAAAGGATATAAGTTTAAATGAATTAGTGGACAGAATTAATCAATCAAATTCAACAAATTTATATAATAAGAAAAAGCATAAAGTATTATTAATTTATTGTATGACAGGTGAGGGTGTTGCCTTAAAGGTTAAAGATTATTTATTACACAGATTATTTAATTTAGAAAGAGAATATGAAATAATTACAACGGGTATTTATAACAAAGACCTTGAGGAATTTATAGCAGATATTGAAGCTGAAAAACAACTTGTTGGCTTAATTGGAAATTTAAGACCCCAGTCATTTAATTCTAATATCTTTTTTAGCGTAGATGAGATATTTTCCGAAGAAGGCCTAGAGCGTTTCAAAGAAAGGGTAGGTGTACAAGAGTTTAAACAAGAGGATATAAAAACAGATAAATTAATTGATAAAAATATTATTTTCCCCTCATTAAAAGTAAATTCGAAGGATGAAGTAATTACATTACTAGCTGAAAAATTAAAAGAAAAGGGAGTGGTAAAAGATGGTTTTCTGGATGCAGTTAAAAAAAGGGAAGAATGGGGGGTAACTTATATTGGTTCTGGTATAGCTATACCCCATGCTGATTCCCAATATGTTAATTATTCGCAGGCTGCTTTGGCCATTATGGAAAATTCACTTGATTGGTCTGGGTATAAAGTAGAAGTTATTTGTATGTTTGCTATTAAAGATCTGGGGGTTGAGTATTTTAAAGAGTTTTATAAAATTCTAAAAGAAAATATAGAGATAATTAAATTTACTAAAGATATTAACTTAATAAAGGAGGCTTTGCTTAATTAATAAAATCTATTTCTTTAAAGAAGTCCATAAGTTTTAATGAGATAAAAACAAGTGCCATTTTCATACTCAGATTATTAAAATCAAAGCAGCATTTCTGAAATAATCCAGAAACTGTTGAAGTATTTCAGAATAAAACATTATTAGATATAGTTATAAGACTATAAAGATGTTAATGAGTTTAAAGATATGATTAAAAAGGCTAATATAGAAAGGGAGATGATTTTTTTGCTAGTTTCATCAAAAGAATTATTTAAAGCGGCAAGAAAAAATAATTTTGCTATACCAGCACCAAATTTTGTTGATCAAACTTCTATAAAAGCTTATATAGAAGTTGCGGAAAAATTAAATTTACCAATTATTTTGGCTTATGCAGAAGTACATAAGGAGTTTTTATCCTTTGATGAAGCATTATTATTAGGTAAGTATTATGGCGAGAAAGCAAGGATTCCAGCAGTACTACATTTAGATCATGGTACTACTAAAGGATTAATAATCAAAGCTATAGATGGGGGTTTTAAATCAGTAATGATAGATGCTTCTATGGACTGCTTTGATGATAATGTTAAAAGGACAAGTGAAATTGTTGAGTATGCTCACCTAAAAGGAGTAGTTGTCGAAGCTGAAATAGGACATGTAGGTGGTGGTGAGGACTATAAAAGCAAGGATGATAGTGACAGTATTTATACTACTGTAGAAGAAGCAAAGAAATTTATTGAATTGACAAATGTAGATTCTCTAGCAATATCTATTGGTACTGCTCATGGTGCTTATAAAGGAAAGCCTGTTATAGATTTTACTAGATTGAAGAAAATTAGAGATGCTGTAGAAATTCCTCTAGTGCTTCATGGGGGTTCCTCATCAGGGAATGAGAATCTTA
Source organism: Halocella sp. SP3-1 (assembly GCF_003953885.1). Taxonomy (GTDB): domain Bacteria; phylum Bacillota; class Halanaerobiia; order Halanaerobiales; family DTU029; genus Iocasia; species Iocasia fonsfrigidae. The sequence goes on from NZ_CP032760.1 coordinate 1,948,466, forward strand.
AAAGATGTGCTGTAGGAGGAATAAGCAAGATAAATATATATACCGATTTAATAACTGCTGCCTTTAATAAATCCCAAAGTATTAAGTCTAATGATTATTATGAATTAAAGAATGCACAAATTAACGGATTGAAAGAGTGCCTGGAGCATTATTACGGTGTATTTCATACAAAACAATTTAAATAAAGGAAAGAGATAATTTTAATTTAGAGAGAGGGATACAAAATGAGAAAGATTGGAACACCATTTTTTATATGTAATCCAAAGTCATATCTATATGGAGAAGAGAGTTTGAAGCTGGCACTTGCTGCTGATAAGTTTGCAGAGGAATATGGTGTAGAGATATTTTTTACAGCCCCTTTTGCTGATCTGGCAAATATTAAAGACCAGACAAAGAATGTCATAGTTACAGCTCAACATATGGATTCGTTGTTTCCAGGACGGGGAATGGGACATGTGTTACCTGAATCACTAAAAGCAGCAGGTGTTGAAGCAGTTTTTTTAAATCACGCGGAACATTCTCTTACCTTAACTACTCTGGTTAAGACTATAAAAAGAGCTAAGGAACTTGAAATTATAACAATTGTTTGTGCAGATTGCCTGGATGAAGCAGTAGCTATTGCTAAATTAGGACCAGATATACTATTATGTGAGCCTACTGATTTGATTGGAACCGGAAAGACAAGCAGTTTTGATTATATAATTGAAACAACAACTAAGATAAAAGAAATTGATGAAAGTATTTTAGTTATGCAGGCTTCTGGAATCAGTACTGGTGAGGATGTTTATAATACAATAATTCATGGTGCTGATGGAACAGGAGCAACAAGTGGCATAGTTAAAGCTTCTAACCAAGCGAAAAGATTAGAAGAAATGATTCAGGCAATTGTCAAAGCTAAAAATGACAAAAGTAAAAATGACAAAAGTAAAAATAATTTGTAGAAACTATAACTGTACTTTAAGTTAAAACAATTAATAATTATTAAAAATAATATAATAGAATAAACGAATAACGGAGGTTATAGTATGACCATTTATAAAGAACAAATTAATCTAAAATCTCATGGTAAAACCCCCACTTTTTTTAATATTACTGATTCTGTCAAAGAGGTGATACAGAAAAGTAAAATTCAGGGTGGTATTTGTGTTGTTATTTCTTCTCATACTACGTGTTCTGTTTTCTTTGAAGAATTCGTTCATGATTATAATGAAAATGGAAATGAATTTCTTCAAACTGATTTAAATAACGTTTTGCAAAAAATTATTCCGGATAATATTGCTGAAGGACAATATAATTATCCTGGTGAGAAACATTACGAAGCTGTTGCTTCATGGCCAAATGCAGAATCTTATCTTCCAAATGGTGATCGTTCAGCTCTCTTAAACTGTGATGCTCACTTAAAATCAACTTTACTTGGTTCTAGTGAAATATTTGAGGTTGATGAGGGAAAATTAGGAGTTGGAACAACAGGTTATATTTATTTTGTAGACTTTGATCGGACAAGACCCCGTGACCGTAAATGTAAAATTATTGTCTTAGGTGAATAAATTAAAAAAAGTTTTTTAAATAATTTTAATCCGCGGATTATTTGAATTATAAATAAAGTAAAATATAAAATTGTTTTAGGTAATTAATTTCAAACTGTGATAATGGGTATTATATCTGTTAATTATTAAATAACTTTATAAGTGATTATAATAAAAAATTAGCAGGAAAATATATAACACAACAGGAATGAATGCAGGTTTATACTTTAATTGATTCTTAATTAAAAGTAAAATCTGTCAGCTAAATAATAATAATAATTGGAAAGGAAAGTGGCAAAATGAAAAGAATACTAATGGCATGTGGAGCAGGAGTTTGTACTTCTACAGCGGCAAGGACCAAAGTTGAAAAAATATTAAATGAAAATGGTTATTCAGGACAGTATAAGATAGAACAGTGCAAGATAGCTGAGGTACCATCAAAATCAGCCGATTTTGATTTTGTAATTGCAACAACTATGAAACCAAGTGGAGTTAAATGTCCATTTGTAAGTGGAGTAAGCTTTTTAACAGGAGTTGGAATTGATAAGACAACTAAAGAAATATTGGAGTTAATAAAATAAACAAGAACAATCTATTTAAAAAATTAAGTGAGTAAATTATTTTAATAAAATTTATTAAAATAAAATGGTATTGTAAAAAATAGTATTTTTTACAATACCAAATAAAAAAAAGAGGTGAAATTTATGTCATATATATTGAGTTTCTTTAATTTTATACAAAATTTAGGTGCAACGGTAATGATGCCTATAATAATTTGCATTTTTGGAATAATATTAGGAACAGAAAAAGGCAAATCTTTAAGAGCTGGATTAACAGTTGGAATTGGATTTATTGGTTTGAATCTTGTAATTGGTGCTATGTCATCTAACTTAGGGCCTGCAGTACAGCTTATGGTTGATCGTTTTGGATTATCATTATCTGTTATTGATGTTGGCTGGCCTGCAGCAGCAGCTATTGCGTTTGCTTCAACTGTAGGTATGGTAATAATACCAGTTTGTTTACTTGTAAATATTATAATGTTATTAACTAATACAACACAAACAGTAGATGTTGATATTTGGGATTACTGGCACTTTGCATTCACTGGAGCGCTTGTTGCTATAGTAACTGGAAGTCAGACTATAGGTTTACTGGCAGCAGTTTTAAACATGATAATAATTATGGTAATTGCCGATTATACAGCTTCAGGAGTTGAAAAAACATTAGGATTACCAGGTGTATCACTTCCTCATGGGTTTTCTGGAGCATATGCACCAGTTGCAATAATAATTAACAAAATTATTGATTTAATTCCTGGTGTTAGAGATATAGACATTAACATGGAAAAGGCACAAGAAAAATTTGGTGTATTTGGAGAACCAATAATTATAGGTTCTGTACTAGGAATTATTATCGGTGTTGTAGCAGGTTATGATATTTCAAAAGTGCTTCAGCTGGGAATAACTATGGGAGCTGTATTAGTTCTTATTCCTAAAATGGCTTCATTGTTAATGGAAGGTTTACTTCCAATATCTGACGCTGCATCTGAATTTATAAATAAGAGATTCTCCAACAGAGGAAAGTTGTATATAGGTCTTGATTCAGCAGTTGGTGTAGGACATCCTTTAACACTTTCAGTATCACTTATATTAGTACCTTTGACATTAGCAATTGCTGTTATACTTCCTGGAAACAAAGTTCTACCATTTGCAGACTTAGCAGTTATACCATGGATGTTTGTTTTGATTACTCCTGTAGTTAATGGTAATGGATTTAGAGCATTAGTTAATGGTATTGTAGTATTAGCATTTGGTTTATTGATTTCTACTAATTTAGCTCCATTAATAACTAAGGCAGCTATTAATGCTGATTATGCATTACCTTCGAATGCTACAATGATTTCTAGTATTTGTGATGGTGCAAATCCATTAACCTGGGCAATTGTACGTCTAAATGACTTTGGATGGATTGGAATCGGTATAGTAGGATGTATTGCAATGATATTAGCATTAGTTAATAGAAAAAGAATATTAAGGGAAGCCAAAGAACTAAAGAATGTTCAATAATATGACTATTTTAGTGTTAAACGTATAAAGGGAAGGAGGAAACATGAGTAAAGAATATATATTTGAGCAAAAGAAGTTTTTAATTAGGGTGGTTTATGCGGGATTTTTAGCGGCAATTGTATGTTTATTAGGGATTTTCCACGTCAGCAGAGGTTCTTCTATAAAGTATCTCTGGATGTTTGTATGTTTTTTGTGTGTATATACAATATTTACTAATTTTATCTCGATCAGTTACCCGAGAAAGATAGTAATAGACAATAATACAATAAGTTTTTCTGCTTTCAGCAAATCTCATGTTTACTCTAGAAAAGAATTGGAAGGTTTTAAGATTAAAGAAAGGCATCTAGTAAAAAAGATGTATATAAGAGTCAATAAACCTTCACTATTCAAGGGGAGATATTGGATAGATTTAAAAACATATAATGATTATGAAGATTTGGAGAATGATCTTTTAAAAATAGAAGAAAATATTCATCCTAATTCTCTAAAAGAAAAAATAAAAAAGAATAATGCAATATATGAAGAAAGGAAAAAAGAAGATGTATGAAAAGGAAAAAGAAGAAGTAATAAAAGCGGGTATTAGACTTGACAGATATGGATTAATTGCCCTTTCGGGAGGAAATATAAGTTATCAGGTTGATGAAGATAGAGTTTTAGTGACTCCTTCTGGAATGATATATGAAGATTTAGTAGCAGATGATATTATTTTAATGGACTTATCTGGAAAAAGTATAGAAGGAAATAGAAAGGCATCAGTGGATTCAAAAGCACTTCTGTATATTTTCAATAATATGCCAGAGGTTAATGCTGTTATTCATACTCATCAACCGTATGCAACTGCATTAGGCTTAGTTCAAAATGAATTTAAATGCAACTTAACTACTCTTGCAAATGCAACAAAAGGCTCAGTTAATGTGTGTCCTTTTTCGTCAGCTGCAAGTGAGCAGATGGGCATAGAAGCAGTCGAAAATTTAAAAGGGAAGCTTGCTGTAATTTTAAAGCATCATGGTGTAATTGCGGTCGGCAACTCATTAAAAGAGGCTTTGTATTCTTGTATTTACTTGGAAGAAGCTGCAAAAACTTATTGCATAGCTAAGTCTATGAGTGATAATGTTGCTATGATGACTGAGACCCAGATTGACCAGGCTGTTAGAGTATTTGATTATTATGGTCAAGGGAAGGAAGGTGTTCCTGATTTATTAGTAAATAAGAGATAGTATATATTTAAAGCAACAGTATATATCTTGAAAAATATATAATCATAGTGTCTGGGGTTTATTTTTCGGATACTATGATTATATACTAGTCCTTTATATTAAAATTATTAATTTGAAATTATAGAATGTCTGAAAGACGATTAAGAGAATTTTAAACTAGCGTCAAGTAATGTGCACAAAAAATAAATTAGAAAAAGGCATCACGAATTCTAAATAAGGGTGAGTTGGTTACCGTTCGCGTTGCTTTAATACTTACCTGGGTAAGTACTTAAGGTACATAAAACTTTAAAAGGAGAATAAGATAATGTTAAAAAAAATAAATACAAATTTGTTTTGTATAAATTGTAATGAAGAAACAGAACATATTATTTTGTATTTAGATGATGAGATAAAAAGTATTGAATGTAAGAAATGTCATAGAATATCAGGAATAGATAAAAATGAATTGTTGGAACTTTATACAATTGATACTGTAAAACATATTTTAACTGAACCATTTAAATTAAATAAAAAAATAAAAGAAGAAGGCTCAACATTTTTATATTCTTTTCCAAAAAGGATATTTTCAAAACCATATAGAATAGTAAAAGATATTTTTAATATTCTAGAGAATTAATTTTAACTAAGAAACAAACTGAAATAAGAGTGCTAGAAGCAACACCACACTGTGTATTTTTTATATTTTTTTAATTTGTTTAAATGAAAGCGGAAGGGAAAGTTAGAAATAAAAACTTTTATGAGTAATGGGAATTAATAAAAATAAATGTGGCAATTATTGTTCAATAACATAATATTCCAGATGATTACAGTTAAAAATTAAAATGTTCTAATATAACAGTATTTTTAGGTATAAATTTTTATAACATTTTATTCCGTAAATTTGGCATGAGATTTGCAATTATATTAACTAAAGTATTACTATAATGAAGGAGGTTTTCTTAATGAATAAAATCTATATTGATAGTGATTTGGTAGAAATAAATTTAGATCTTAATAACAAAGAGGAGGTGATTTTAAGATTAAGCGATTGTATGTTGAAAAAAGGATTTGTAAAAGAAGGGTATAAAGAAGCTGTTTTAAAAAGAGAAAAGGAAGTTCCAACAGGTCTCCAGGGAGCATACATTAATTTTGCTATTCCTCATACAGAGGCAAAGTATGTAAATAAAGCGGCAATAGCAGTTGGATTATTAAAGAATAAAGTAAACTTTTTTAATATGAATGATTATGAAAAAGAAATCGAAGTGAGTCTTGTAATATTACTTGCTATTAATGATCCTTCTAGACAAATAGGGGTTTTGCAAAGTCTGATAGACATGATGCAAAGCGAAAAAATTGTTAAAGAAATATTACAAAGTGATAGTTCTAATAATTTAGCTAAGCTTTTGGAAGAAAATCTATTATAAAAAGAAATATTTAAAATACTGAAGAAAAGAAAATAATCAGGTATTTTAAAAAATTATATTGTATCTTAATTCAGATATTCTGAAGTTGTCTCAAAATATTTTTAGAAACTGTTATGAGCAGTCCAGAGGGCTATCTCACTTTGAGACAGCCCTAATTTTTTTTCAAAAATAAAAAAGTTTAAAGAAAAGGGGTTTAAAATGTCTGTAGAAAAAAAAGTAAAAATAACTAACGAAACAGGATTACATGCCCGTCCTGCATCAAAATTTGTACAAAAAGCTGGAGGGTTTAATTCTGAGATTATAGCAATTTTAAATGATAGAGAGGTTAATGCTAAAAGTATCTTAGGAATTTTAAGTTTAGGGGCAAGCCAGGGGAAGGAAATAATTCTAAAGGCAGAAGGAACTGATGAAGAAATGGCAATCAAGGAATTAGTTAATTATCTAGAAGTAGAATTGCCTAAAGAAGAATAATGAGATAGGGAAGGACAGTGATATTATGCAAGGGATAGCTGCCTCACCAGGAATAGCAATTGGTAGAGTGTTTCTTAAAGCAGAAGATAATATAGAATTTAAGGAGAAGACAATAGACAATATTGAAAAAGAGTTAAAAAGATTAAGCATTGCTTTAGAAAATGCAAAAATTGAATTAAAGAAATTAATGGAAGAAACCAGTGAGAAACTTGGTCAAAAGGAAGCCGAGGTATTTGAGTCCCATCTTATGTTAGTAGATGACCCTGAACTTATAGAACCTATTAAAGAGAAGATTAAAGATGAAAAAATCAATGCAGAAGCAGCAATAGCAGAGACAATTAACTTTTTTTCCCAGATGTTTGCTGAGCTTGATGATGAATATATTAAGGCTCGAGAGGCAGATATTAAAGATGTTGGGAAAAGGTTAATCAGAATATTAAGTGGACAGGGTAAATCAACTACAGAACTAGAGGAAAATACAGTAGTTGTAGCCATTGATTTGAGCCCTTCTGATACTGCCCAACTTGATACTGCGAAGGTACTTGGCTTTGTAACTCAAGAAGGCTCAAGAACTTCGCATACAGCTATAATGGCACGTTCCCTGGGTATTCCAGCAGTAGTTGGGGTTGGTAAAGAACTTTCTGTCAGTATCAAGCAGGGGCGGCTTGTTTCTGGACAGACTATTATAGTGGATGGAAATGGTGGACAGGTATTTATAAATCCTGATTTTGAAACAGAACATGAATATCAACAAAAGAGAGAGAAATATCAACAGGAACAGGAAAGGTTAAAAAAACATAAGAACAAGGAAGCGCTTAGTAAAGACGGCAAAAAGGTAGAAGTCTGTGGTAATATAGGTAATATAAGAGATATAGAGTCTGTTTTAGAACATGGTGGTCAAGGAATAGGGCTTTTTCGGACAGAATTTCTTTATATGGATCGGGATACTTTGCCAAGTGAAAAAGAACAATTTAAAGTCTACCGACAGGTAGCTGAAAAAATGGATGGTAAACCTGTAGTTATTCGTACTTTAGATATTGGTGGAGACAAAGAACTACCTTGTTTAAATTTACCTAAGGAGATGAATCCATTTTTAGGATACAGGGCCATCAGAATATGTCTTGATCAGCCTGATATTTTTAAAACTCAATTAAAAGCAATTCTGGCGGCCAGTAACTATGGTAATATAAAAATAATGTATCCTATGGTTTCATCTGTAGATGAAGTAAAGTCGGCTAATAGAATTCTTTGGGAATGTAAAAAAGAACTAGCTAAAGAGGGTAAGGGGTATAGTCAGGATTTAGAAGTAGGTATTATGGTAGAGGTGCCTGCTGCAGTAATGGAGGCAGATATTATTGCTCAGGAGGTAGATTTTTTTAGTATCGGGACTAATGATTTGATTCAGTATACAATAGCAGTGGATAGGGTTAATGAAAAAGTAGCTCAAATGTATACCCCTTATCACCCGGCAGTGTTAAAATTGATAAAGAAGACTATTGACTCAGCCCATCAAGCGGGTATCTGGGTAGGGATGTGTGGTGAAGCAGCTGCTGATGAATTATTACTGCCATTTTTATTGGGAGTAGGTCTTGATGAATTTAGTATGGGTGCTGTCTCTATTTTAAGGATTAAGGAATTATTAAGTAAATGGACAGTTGAGGAAGCAGCTGAAATAAGTAAGCGTGTTTTAAAATTACAATCTGCAGAAAAAATTAAAAAATTTTTGCTTAAAGTAGCAAGATAATTTATTATTTAAAACTTAGTTATAGTTTAAATTTGGAGATATGTCGTGCTTTAGCCCGACATATTTGTAGTGCAAGCAAAAATTTAAAGGAGTTGACAGTGAACAATGTGTAGCTGTAAAAAAGAGAATTCTCTTTTTTACAGCTTTTTTTATTGTTAAGGAATTATGTGTTAAGCAGGTTTGGATAACTTTGAAGATCGACAAATATATTTGTTTCCCTTGTTGTAAGCTTCGGGGTCGTGTCTTCGTTTACTGTCAAGAAATTGTCTTTTGGTTCATTATTATACTTTTGCAACAATTCCTTTAGAAAGGAAAAGGAGTAATTAAGAATTGATAATCTTTTGCTTTGGTCGTAAAATGAGAGTAAAGAAGAAAGAAATTATAATTATGACTTTAAAAAATATTTTGTAAAGAGGAGGTAATGATGCTACTAGATATTCTTTCTCAAAATCGTATAGCTACTAATGTGAAAGCCAAAGATTGGTGTGATGTAATTAGAAAGACTGGAGAACTGCTCTTAAGAGATAATTTAATTGAAGATAGATATATAGATGCTATGATTGAATCAATAGAAGTTAATGGTCCTTATGTAGTTGTGGCTAAAGGTTTAGCAATTTTGCATGCAAGGCCAGAAGATGGGGTAAAAGATATAGGGATGAGTTTAGTCACCCTTGATTCTCCAGTAGAATTTGGGAGTGAAGATAATGATCCCGTAAAAATTGCATTTGCTTTTTGTACAGTGGATAAAAATAAACATTTACAGGCTTTATCAGAGTTAACGCCAGTACTAATGAAGGATAATGTTGTTGATGAGATATTTGATAAGAATACTTCATTAGAGGTATTTAATTATATAAGAGAATCAATTGATAAAAAATAATAAAAGGAGGAGTTTTTGTGAAAATACTAGCAGTTTGTGGGTCAGGCTTAGGAAGTAGTTTTATGCTGGAGATGAATATTAGGGATATCTTAAAAGAATTAGGAATAGAAGCTGAAGTAGAACATTCAGACCTAGCATCGGCTACTCAAGATGCAGCAGATTGGTTTGTAATGGCTAAAGATATTGCCAGTAGTGCGACCCATCTTAAAAATGTTATTTCTTTAAACAGTGTTATTGATAAGGTAGAGTTAAAAGGAAAATTACAGGAGATTTTAGTAGACTAAAACAAAAGAGGGGGATATCTAATGTTAGATTTATTGGTTGATATTTTAAGTGTGCCAGCTATTTTAGTAGGTTTAATTGCTTTAATAGGTTTGCTTTTACAGAGGAAATCTATTTCGGATGTTATGAAAGGAACAATCAAAACTATTTTAGGCTTTATTGTACTGAGTGGGGGTGCTGGGATTATTACAGGAGCTCTTAATCCTTTTGGAGAATTATTCCAGGCCGGTTTTAATGTCCAGGGAGTTGTCCCCAATAATGAGGCTATTGTTGCTTTAGCTTTAGAAAAATATGGTACTGCTACTGCTTTAATAATGGTCTTTGGGATGTTAGTTAATATTTTAATTGCGCGCTTTACAAAGTTGAAATATATTTTTTTAACTGGTCATCATACCTTTTATATGGCCTGTATGATTGCAGTTATTTTAGTAGTAGCTGGTTTTACAGGGGCTAATTTGATTTTAGTGGGTTCTCTAATTTTGGGACTGGTTATGGCGGTTTTTCCAGCTTTAGCCCAACCAACTATGAAAAAAATAACTGGTAATAATAATGTCGCCTTTGGACATTTTGGTACAACTGGATATATCTTATCTGCCTGGGTTGGTAAATTGTTTGGAAAAAATTCAAAATCTACTGAAGAGATGAAGTTGCCAAAGAATTTGGGTTTTTTACGGGATAGCTCTATTTCTATTTCCTTAACAATGGCAATGTTATATATTATAGTAGCGATTGCTAGTGGACCAGCTTATGTTGAAGGCAATTTAAGTAATGGGCAGAACTTTATTGTCTATGCAATTATTCAGGCAATTACCTTTGCAGCAGGAGTTTTTATTATTCTACAAGGGGTAAGACTTATTTTAGCGGAGATTGTTCCTGCCTTTAAAGGTATTTCCGAGAAATTGGTGCCTGATGCTAAACCTGCTCTAGATTGTCCAGTAGTATTTCCTTATGCTCCAAATGCTGTATTAATCGGTTTTTTAGCTAGTTTTGTAGCAGGAATTTTAGGATTATTTATATTAGGTCAATTGAAATTAATCTTAATCTTACCAGGGGTAGTACCTCATTTTTTCTGTGGAGCTACAGCCGGAGTCTTTGGTAATGCGACTGGTGGTAGAAAGGGCGCAATTTTAGGTGCTTTTGCTCATGGGCTATTAATTACTGCTTTACCGGTAATGTTGATGCCTGTGTTAGGAAACCTGGGTTTTGCTAATACTACTTTCTCTGATGCAGATTTTGGAGTGGTAGGAATTATATTAGGTAAGATGGCAGATTCTTTGAGTAAAGGCTTGATTACAACTATAATTGTTGCAGTGATAATTATTATTGCTCTGATTTCTATTAGATTCAAAAACAATCAAAAAGAAATCGCAAACGAGATTTAGGGGGATATCAATGAATGATGAAATCATTGAAAAATTAGAAAAATTTTCAGATCAGATTAGAGTAGAAACTTTAAAAGAATTAAAAGAACTAGGTTTTGGTCATCTAGGCGGGAGCATGTCGATTATAGAGACTTTAGCAGTATTATATGGTGAAATAATGAGAATTGATCCTAAAAATCCAGATTTAGAGGAAAGGGATTACTTTGTATTATCAAAAGGACATGCCGGACCTGCTTTATATGCAACTTTAGCATTAAAAGGATATTTTCCGCTAGACATGTTAAAAACCCTTAACCAAAATGGGACAAAGTTGCCGAGCCATCCTGATAGATTGTTAACTGCTGGAGTTGATGCTACTACTGGTTCTTTAGGACAGGGCATTTCTGAGGCGGTAGGTATTGCTTTAGGGAATATGTTAAAATCATTAAACAATTATACTTACTGTATAGTTGGTGATGGTGAATTAAATGAAGGACAGTGCTGGGAAGCTATTATGTTTGCAGCTCATCATAATTTAGATAATTTTATTCTATTTATAGATGAGAATAAAAAACAGCTTGATGGTAAGACAGAAGAGATATGTAAAAGCTTTGATTTTGTTAAAAAATTAGAAAGTTTTGGCTTTAGAGCAAAAAGAGTGCAGGGTGATTTAGTCAGCGAAATTTATGAGGCAGTTAATTGGGCAAAATTACAGGATGCCCCAGTGGCTATTGTTCTAGATACCATAAAAGGACAGGGGATTCCTTATTTTGAAAAAATGGAGACAAATCATCATCTTAGGTTTAATGATCAAGATATTAAGGAGATTGATAAATTTGTATGTCAATTTGACGGTAAAAATTGATTGACAATTAATTTAAAGTTGAATTATATTAATAATAAGGAGTGTGGAATTTTGCTTAAATTAGCTAAAGATAATCTAAAAGAAGATATAGAGATGCGTCAGGTTTATAGCAATACTTTAGCTGAAATGACTGAAAAGGATAAGAGAGTTATAGCCTTAGAGGCTGACTTGATGGGAGCTATAAAAACAAATGATTTCCAAAAAAAATTTCCTGAACATCTAATTAATTGTGGTATTATGGAAGCAAATATGATAGGAGTGGCAGCAGGCTTGTCTATAACTGGCAGAATTCCTTTTGTACACACTTTTGCTTCTTTTGCTACCAGGAGGGCTTGTGATCAGATATTTTTAGCTGCTGCTTATTCAGATAATAATCTAAAAATAATTGGCTCTGATGCTGGCATAAGTTCTCAACATAATGGTGGTACCCATATGCCTTTTGAAGATTTAGGAATTATGAGGTCTATTCCAGGGGTTAAAGTTATAGAAGTTAGTGATTCTACTATGTTAAGATCAGTATTAAAAGTAGTAAAAGAGCAAAAGGGTGTTCATTATATTAGACTAATAAGAAAGAATGCTTATAAAATATATGATGAAAGATCAGAGTTTAGAATTGGCAAAGGTAATTTATTATTAGATGGCCATGATGCAACTATTATTGCCAGTGGTATTATGGTTTATGAGAGTTTAAAGGCTGCAGAATTTTTAAGAGAAAAGGATATTAACGTGGCAGTAGTTGATATGTTTACTATTAAACCTATTGATAAGGAATTGATTATAAAATATGCTAAAAAGACAGGTGTGGTTTTAACAGCAGAAAATCATAATATAATTAATGGTTTAGGTTCAGCAGTAGCTGAGGTTTTATCAGAAAGCTATCCAGTTAAATTAAAAAGAATTGGTGTCAAAGATAGGTTTGGTCAAGTAGGTACACAAGATTATTTGAAAAAAGTTTATCAACTAAGCTATTTAGATATTGCATCAGGTATTGAAGAGTTATTGAATAAATAAAGCTAGGGTTAATCAGGCTTTATACGGTAAATATTTCTGGGGAAGTTGAGGACTTAACATTCAAATAATGCTTAATAATAGTGGCAGTTATTTATGACAAATGGTCTGTAATAATTTTACTGCTTACTGCTGTCTATTAACCACTAACTAGACTAAGTTATTGGCTTTTTGATGAATAGAAAAGTAAGGGAGGTTAAAAGTTGAGCTTGAAGTCTAGAAGCTGCCAGATATTAAAGTATTTAATTAATCAAAAAGAGCCAGTCTCTATTAAAAGTTTAGCCACCGAATTTGAGGTTAGTCCTAGAACTATTAGCTATGATTTAGATGATATTGAATATAGTATTGGACAGTATAATGTTGAGCTAATTAAAAAACCAGGAGTAGGAATTTCTTTAAAAGGTGATAACTGTTTATTAAAGAAGCTAAAGAAAAAATTATTAGATGTACGTGGTTATCAGAGAATTTTATCTTCTGAAGAGAGGATTTACTTGATTTTATATAGATTATTTCAAGCTGAAGAACCTATTATTACTAAAGAATTAGAATTGATATTAAAGGTCAGTAAATCAACAATAATTAAGGATTTAGATGAAGTAGAGGACTGGCTTAATATTCATAATTTGAAATTGATTAGAAGGACTAATTATGGGCTAAAGGTAGAAGGAAAAGAGTTGGATATTAGACATGCTATGATGGAGGTTTTTAAAGAGTCAGTCGATGAAAGAGAATTAGGGCAATTTCTTAGTCAGATTAAGAAAAAGGATATTAAAGATAAACATTTAGAAGCAGGCTTTTTATCAGAATTAAACAAATTAATTACTAAAGTAGATCTCACTAGTATAGAAGAGATAGTTTCTTTTGTTGAAGAAAAACTTGGTTTTCAACTGGCCGATGAAGCTTATCTTGATTTGCTTGTTTATTTAGCTTTAGTAGTAAGTAGAATATTAGAAGGTAAAGATATTTGTCTTTCTAATGATAAATTGACTATGATTGAAAAAAATTCTGAATATAAGATTGCTGAAAAATCTGCCAGGATAATGGGAGAAGTTTTTAAAATTAAAATTACATCTTCAGAAATAGCTGTTATTACTTTGCATTTAATGGGGGCTAAACTTTGGCAGAATATTGATAAAAAAGAGTATAAAAGTACATCAGAAAATGACTTAGATCCTGATTTGCTTATTTTAACTAAAGAGATGATTAAGGTTGCTGAGGATTATTTAAAAGTAAATTTAATGGGAGACCAGCAGCTCTTAATTGCTTTAGCTTTACATTTGAAGCCGACGATTAATAGAATAAACTATGATTTATCATTAAAGAACCCTTTCTTAGCAGAGATAAAGAAAAAATATAAAAAACTCTTTATTGCAGCTGAACGGTCTGCCAAGATATTGCAAAGTGAATTATGTAAAGATATTAGTCAGGATGAAGTAGGCTATATTGCTATACATTTTGGTGCTGCTTTAGAAAAAAAGAGACTTATTAACTTTAATTATAAATTCAAGGTTGCTTTGGTCTGTTATAGTGGTATGGGAACAAGCAATTTGCTGTCTTCAAGATTAAAGCAGCAATTTCCAGAGATTGAGATTTCCAAGGTGTTGTCAGTTGCTCATTTAGAAGAAAATCGCTGTGATTTAGAGAAAGTTGATTTAGTAATTACTACAATTCCTTTAAATATAGAGTCTTTTCCTGTTTTACATGTTAATCCACTTCTGGATAATAAAGATAAATTAAAAATAAAAGAGATTATTCAAAAAAACTTAGAAGATATTAGAGGAGAAGATAATGATTATAGTATAAAAGAAGAGTATGCCTTCCAGCTTGAAGAGTTGATAAATGTTATAAAAGAAGATGTTATTATTTTAAAAGAAAATAATTTAAAAAATTCTTTAAAAGATTTTTTTAAATCTAAAGGAATAAAAGTATTGGACGGACTTGCTTTTAATCAAAGTAAAAAAGAGTATCATGATTCACTCCTCAATTTACTGGACCACGATTTGATAAAATTAGTTGATAAATTATCTGATTGGGAAGAAGGCATAGCTCTAATAGGTGAATTACTAAAAAAAGATAGGTTTATAGAAGAAACTTATGTTCAAAGAAGTATAGAGATAATTAAACAAAAGGGGCCCTATGTTGTAATTGCTCCCCATATAGCTTTAGTTCATGCTCGTCCGGAAGATGGGGTTATAAAAAAGAGTATTGGATTATTAATAGTGAAGAACGGTGTTAAATTTAATCATAGGTTTGATCCTGTTCACTTAATATTTATGCTTGTACCCAAAGACCGTTTATCTCATTTATTAGTTCTTGAAGATTTGCTGAAATTAATTGATACTGATGATTTAATTAAAAGAATATTATCAGCAGGTGATAAAAATGATGTAATAAAGATTATAAGATGTATAATTGAAAATTATTAAAGAGAATAATATTTAAATGTGGGGAATGATCAAAATGTCAGTAGAACAAAAAGTAAAGATATCCAATGAAACAGGGCTCCATGCCAGACCAGCAGCAAAATTTGTAGAAAAAAGCAAAAAATATAGTTCTGAGATTACAGTTGCTTTAAATGATAAAGAGGCCAATGCTAAAAGCATTTTAGGAATTTTAAGTTTAGGGGCAGGGCAAGGGAAGGAAATAACCTTAAAGGCAGAAGGTGCTGATGAAGCAGAGGCGATCAAAGAACTGGTTAATTATCTAGAAATGGAATTACCTAAGGAAGAAGAATAGCAGGATAAGGAAGGGTAGTGAGATGATGCGAGGGATAGCTGTTTCTCCTGGAATAGCGATTGGTAGAGTTTTTCTTAAAACTGAGCAGAATTTAGACTTTGCGGAAAAGACAGTAACCAGTGCGGAAAAGGAACTGGCAAGACTGGCAGTTGCCTTAAAACAGGCAGAAAGTGAATTAAAGGAATTGATAGTGAATATTGGGCAGAAACTAGGTCATGAAGAAGCAGAAATCTTTGAGTCCCATCTGATGTTGATAGATGACCCTGAACTTATAGAACCTATTAAAGAGAAGATTAAAGATGAAAAAATCAATGCAGAAGCAGCAATAGCACAGACAATTAACTTTTTTTCCCAGATGTTTGCTGAGCTTGATGATGAATATATTAAGGCCCGAGAGGCAGATATTAAAGATGTTGGTAAAAGGTTAATCAGAATATTAAGTGGACAGGGTAAATCAACTACAGAACTAGAGGAAAATACAGTAGTTGTAGCCATTGATTTGAGCCCTTCTGATACTGCCCAACTTGATACTGCGAAGGTACTTGGCTTTGTAACTCAAGAAGGCTCAAGAACTTCGCATACAGCTATAATGGCACGTTCCCTGGGTATTCCAGCAGTAGTTGGGGTTGGTAAAGAACTTTCTGTCAGTATCAAGCAGGGGCGGCTTGTTTCTGGACAGACTATTATAGTGGATGGAAATGGTGGACAGGTATTTATAAATCCTGATTTTGAAACAGAACATGAATATCAACAAAAGAGAGAGAAATATCAACAGGAACAGGAAAGGTTAAAAAAATATAAGAACAAGGAAGCGCTTAGTAAAGACGGCAAAAAGGTAGAAGTCTGTGGTAATATAGGTAATATAAGAGATATAGAGTCTATTTTAGAACATGGTGGTCAAGGAATAGGGCTTTTTCGGACAGAATTTCTTTATATGGATCGGGATACTTTGCCAAGTGAAAAAGAACAATTTAAAGTCTACCGACAGGTAGCTGAAAAAATGGACGGTAAACCTGTAGTTATTCGCACTTTAGATATTGGTGGAGACAAAGAACTACCTTGTTTAGATTTACCTAAGGAGATGAATCCATTTTTAGGATACAGGGCCATCAGAATATGTCTTGATCAGCCTGATATTTTTAAAACTCAATTAAAAGCAATTTTGGCGGCCAGTAACTATGGTAATATTAAAATAATGTATCCCATGGTTTCATCTGTAGATGAAGTAAAGTCGGCTAATAGAATTCTTTGGGAATGTAAAAAAGAACTAGCAAAAGAGGGTAAGGGGTATAGTCAGGATTTAGAGGTAGGTATTATGGTAGAGGTGCCTGCTGCAGTAATGGAGGCAGATATTATTGCTCAGGAGGTAGATTTTTTTAGTATCGGGACTAATGATTTGATTCAGTATACAATAGCAGTGGATAGGGTTAATGAAAAAGTAGCTCAAATGTATACCCCTTATCACCCGGCAGTGTTAAAATTGATAAAGAAGACTATTGACTCAGCCCATCAAGCGGGTATCTGGGTAGGGATGTGTGGTGAAGCAGCTGCTGATGAATTATTACTGCCATTTTTATTGGGAGTAGGTCTTGATGAATTTAGTATGGGTGCTGTCTCTATTTTAAGGATTAAGGAATTATTAAGTAAATGGACAGTTGAGGAAGCAGCTGAAGTAAGTAAGCGTGTTTTAAAATTACATTCGCCTGACGGTATTGAAGATTATTTGCTTAAAGTAGCAAGATAATTTATTATTTTTTGTAGCTTGTTGTTTTATTTAAGTAGTTTTATGAATACTCTCTGATAGTCATAACAAATTAATTGTTAGTTAAGAAATCAGTGTAGAGTCGCCTTTGGGCGGCTTTTTTTAGTGCGCCCAGCAAAGTAATGCCTGGACAATGAAATATCGATATTTAAAAATATATATTATGGGGTCAGGCTTTTATAATTTTGCATTATTTAACAATACATGATATAATTACATTATGAAAAAATAAATGAGGGATAGAAATGGCAAGAAAACCGCGTATACATTATGAAGAGGCATTATATCATGTTATAGTTAGAGGAAATAATAGAGAATACATATTTGACAAAGACGAGGATAAGGAGATATATTTGCAAACGGTAATTAGATACAAAGAACAAGTATAATTTCAAATTATATGTATATTGCCTAATAGATAACCATGCGCATTTTTTGGTTGAAATAAATAAAACACCATTATCAAAGATGATGCAAGGTATACAGCAAGTTTTTACAATGAAATACAATAAAAAATATAATAGAACAGGTCATGTTTTTGAACAAAGATATAAAGCTATGCTATGCAATAAAGATAAATATCTTTTTAATTTACTCAGATATATACATCAAAATCCTGTTAGGGCTGGAATAGAAGAAAAGCTTAATTATAAAATGGAGTAGTCATCGGAATTATATTGAAATGAAGGAAACTGGTTTAGTAGATTATAAATATATACTAAGTTTTCTTTCAAAAGATGCAAACAAAGCCATTAAAAGTTATGCTGAGCTGATGGAAGAAGAAATAGATATAAAGGAGATAAAAAAGCAGGAATTAGATAAAGGAATGAAACATGCAAGAGAACATATACATCAAGAGACTAAGAAGTTTGAACATAACTATATAAAACGAAAAATTTGTGATTACTATGAAATTGAGCCGAATAAATTATCTAAAAAAACGCGAAAACAAAAAATAGTCAATGCAAGAAAAGCAGTTATATTGCTTTTAAAGGAGCACAGTGATATAAGCAATAAAACTTTGGCGCAGGAGTTAAATTTAGCTGAATCAACAATTTCAAATATATTATCTGATGAAAATAATAAGAAGTTAATTGAAGTTATAAAATTATAAAAGCCTGACCCCAACACTAATTGGCGGCACTAAAAAAGAACAACGTGAAGCAAAGAAGCCTCGTAACTGGCCTGGTATGACTATGGAAGGCACTTCAAAGGATGTAGAGGCGTTAACACTCGCATTGGATATTGGTGATATTTCGGATATGGATATCGGCATAAACAAACGCAAAAAGCTGTTTGATGGTCTGTTTGCAGATTTTCCAGGGGTGTCTGATGAAATATGGAAAACCAATCAGCATGCTCTAACACGGATTCAGGAAGCGAGAACAACGCTGGAACATATACGAATGTGGATCTGTACCAGCGATCCTGTGGAAATATGCAGCTTATATTTTATAAGCCGATTGATGGTCGATGCTTTAACACTACTTTCTGTCGTGTGTGTTCCAAAGCAGATTGAGAAAGATAACAGTATTGTTTATTATCGTAGTACCGGAGAAATAGCTGCAGAAGAGTTTGGAGCATTCACTGAGTATGAGGAACCTATAAGTAAAGTACAACAGAGGTATATTGTACAGTAATTCATTGGTTGATAATGTAATTGCGATTATTTAAACTGCAATTTGCAATAAAATGGCAATATCTATTCAATACCTTGCTCAGGGTAGCTCAAAGCCAACCTATAGAATGGTAGAACTTGAGAATTTGCTAAAAGGAGTTTGAAAATAAAACTCATTATAAAATTAACACGATTGAAAATTACAGTTTAATCGTGTTTTTTATTTGCAAAAATATAAAGAAAGGCAGGTAAACATAAGAAGTAATATTACTGAATAACCGCACATTCTGCCGGTTCCTTTTGCTTCTTGCTTATAATATAATAGTTGAATTAGGAAAAGCAAAAAGTACCTTCCAATGCTTTGAAAAGAACTGTTCCATTAAATTCCTTGAAAGTGAAAGATAAAGTTTCTTGGTGAATACAAGTGGAGTAGCTATAGAAAAAATATTTGATGGTAAGATCAATTACAGGTTAAATTAATAGCTCTTCTTTGAAGCCTATTGATAATTAGTACGTTCGTACTAATACATTTTCCCTCGTTGAAATCGAAATATCAGGATAATAGAATTTGTTGAGAACGCAACTGCTTAAAATCAATATGAAAGAAAAAACCACGGAATCAATCTCAATATAAAAATTTGAATTTTATGTATTGACTCTACAAACGTTGTAGACATTATAATATACATAAATAAAAATAAAGTTAAAGTTAAAGGACTCGAATGTATTTATGGAAAAAAATTTAACCACAGGCAGCGTATTCAAAACCATTGTGTATTTTTCTTTGCCGTATCTTCTGTCTTACTTTTTACAGACATTGTACGGTATGGCTGATTTATTTATCATCGGACAATTTAACGGAGTTGCCAGTACAACAGCGGTTTCTATTGGCAGTCAAGTTATGCGTATGTTGACTGTCATTATTGTGGGCTTAGCAATGGGATCAACAGTAATGATTGGTCGTGCGATTGGTGCAAAAAATCATAATGAGGCATCTACTGCCATTGGAAATACAATTACTTTATTCATGGCTCTTTCAGTCGCATTTACGGTTCTTCTGCTCATTGCGGTAAAATCGATCGTCGCCGTCATGTCCACGCCCGACGAAGCAGTATCCGGTACGATTACATATCTCACAATTTGCTTTATCGGTATACCGTTTATCACAGCATATAACATTATCAGTTCTATCTTTCGCGGTATGGGAGATTCCCAAAGCTCGATGTATTTTATTGCCATTGCCTGTGCTGCGAATATTGCACTGGACTATTTGTTTATTGGGGGCTTCCATCTTGGCGTAGCAGGTGCAGCATTGGGAACCACACTGTCGCAGACGATCAGCGTGATCGTGTCTTTGGCAATAATTGTAAAACGAAAAACAGAGATGAAACTTACTAGGAAAGACTTTAAGCCACAGCGAAAAACGATGGGCAACTTGCTGAAAGTCGGTGTTCCGATTGCTTTGCAGGATGGTTTTATCCAAATTGCATTTATTGTAATTATTGTAATTGCAAACAAACGAGGGCTGAATGATGCAGCAGCCGTAGGTATTGTTGAAAAAATCATCGGTATCTTGTTTCTCATTCCGTCGTCAATGCTTTCCACAGTATCGGTACTTTCCGCACAAAATATCGGAGCTGGTAAACATGACCGCGTCCGCTTGACGCTGCGATATGCAACTTTAATAGCGGTTATATTTGGTACAATTTCAGCAATAGTTATGCAGTTTATAGCAGAACCCGTTGTAGGATTGTTTGCGGATGATGTCGAGGTGATCTTACTCGGTAGTCAGTATATGCGTGGATATGTCTGGGACTGTATTCTTGCGGGTGTTCATTTTAGTTTTAGCGGCTATTTTAGCGCTTATGGTTTATCTGGTATTTCGTTTATCCACAATTCACTTTCAATTATTTGTATGCGTATTCCGCTTGCATATCTGGCATCAAAGCATTTTGCAGACACCCTTTTCCCAATGGGAATTGCATCCTCTGCGGGCTCTGCACTATCGGTCGTTATCTGCGTTGGAGTTTATATCTGGATGAACAGGCGTAGAAAAAGGTCACTTTCCGTGGCTGAAAAATATACAGACTGACTAAATTAGATAAAGAATACCTGTTTATATAGTTTTGGAGGATGAACCAAATGGATAATAATGAATTATTCCGAATCGGTGATGTAGCAAAGATGTTTCATTTAAGTGTGGGTTCTTTGCGGCACTACGAGAAAAAAGGGCTATTGCAGCCGGAATATATTGACTGTGAAACAGGCTATCGCTATTACAGCACACGCCAATTTGAATGTCTTAACACAATTAGATACCTGCGCATGCTGGATATGTCATTAAAGCAGATTGCGAATTTCCTAAAAAATCGGGATATTGACAGAATACAAGAAATGTTATGGCAGCAAAAAGAGGCCGTTGTTCGCAAACAAAACGAATTAAAAGTAATTGAGAAGAAAATAGAACATCGCCTGAAACAGATTCAAGATGCGCTTTCTTCTGAACTTGACTCTATTCGCATCACCCAAGTGGGTCCCCGCCGTATTTCATGGATACGGAATACGCTTTCAATTAAATCTTATCTTGATTTGGAAACTTCTATCCGGCAACTGGAACAATATCAGAAGGATGCTGTTGTCTTTCTTGGAAAAGTCGGCGTAGGGATCGCCAAAGAAAGACTATTGGAAGCGCAATATGATCAATATGATATGGTTTTTCTTCTTTTGGATCAGGAGGATACCTACGAAGGAACGGTAGAGGAATTGCCGGAAGAAACTTGCGTGACACTGCGGTTTTGCGGTAGCCATAATGAGGCTGCTGCACAATACAAAAAACTGGCTAATTTTATATCAGACCACAAACTGCGTATTACGGGATTTTCCAAAGAAATCACGATGATAGATTACGGGATAACCGATGATACCGGAAAATTTGTGACGGAAATCCAAATACCTATTCAACCTATTTAACAGAAAGGAAATCATACAATGAAAAGATTTATTGTTGATAAAAAAGTGTTTGAAAAGCTACCTAAATACTGTCTTGGCGTTGTTGTTGCCAAAGGTATTGATAACCATGTTTCTAATGTCCGGATTGAGCAGATGCTTGACGAACAAATCGAAAAATTTGCTAATGCGTATCAATCAGTCAATGTCCGAGAACTTCCCAATATCAAAGCGTATCGTGATGCTTTTTCTGCGTTAGGTATGAATCCTAACAAATATATGTGTTCCATTGAGGCTTTGGCAAAAAGGGTGCAAAAAAGCGCACAACTTCCGCATATTAACTCCATCGTCGATATTGGGAATGCTTTTTCTTTGAAATATCATTTGCCGATGGGTGCACATGATATTGATAAAATGGAGTTAGACATACAAATTCGTTTTTCAACCCAGCAGGATCATTTTCTTGGGATGGGAGAAAGTCGAACCGAAGTTATGCCAGAGGGAGAATTGGTTTACATCAGCGGCCATACTGTTAAGACCAGACGGTGGATATGGCGCCAAAGCGACGACGGAAAGATCACAGAAGAAACCAGCTATGTATTGTTCCCTATTGATGGGTTTGAGAATTTAAATCAGGAGCAGGTATTAAAAGCCCGAGATGAATTAGCTGACTCTCTCCGACAGGAATTTGAATGTGAGGTTTCAACAGGGTATGTGAATCGAGAGATAAATGTATTTTGCTACCGATAAACTTAAAATGCAGGTGCAAAATGGATAAATTGAAAGATGAGAAATGGATTCTATGCCCTATATGTAAAAGCAAAACACGGTTAAAGATACGGCAGGATACTGTACTTGAAAACTTTCCGCTATATTGCCCTAAATGCAAGCAGGAAACACTAATCAATAGCAGGGATAAGGGGACAGGTACCTTGTCCCTTTCCCAATTATCAGTAATGGGTAGCCATGGAGGCATTTTGGAGTGAACCCTGTTATTTTGTCGGTAACTTGGTTAGTCATAAACATCAAGAGACTAAGAAGTTTGAGCATAATTATATAATAAAAAGGACTTGTGAGCACTATGAGATTGAACCCAATGAATTATCTAAAAAAACGAGAAAACAAAAGATAGTCAATGCAAGGAAAGCATTTATATTGCTTTCAAAGGAATACAGTGATATATGTAATAAAGATCTGGCGCAAAAATTAAATTTAGCTGAATCAACAATTTCAACTATTAAACCTGAAATTTCAGATAGACAAACTTGGGAAAAAAGATTTTTTAGAGTTTTTTATTTTATTATACTGGATTGACATAAATATATGTTTTGTCAGCATCTTTTTTCACATCTGTTACTTCAAACTCATTTCTTTCTTGATTGTTATCAATATTCAGAGATATTTTCTCTCCAATCCCTGGGAGATTATCGGTGTTTTGTAGTTCTGCTATTTTAGGAAAACCAATTTTATTTAGATACACCTGTACTGTCATTTGAATTTTCACCTCTGTTTTTTAATATCTTGTCCATTGTGGAAAATAATATTCTTAGGGTAAAAACAGGGTGGTTTGTCCAAAACCATCCTGTTTTTTGATGCAGAGAATTTAGTTTTGTCTGATAGTAAGGAATTATTCATAGACGTTTATTCCTAATAACTCATCAAGATTTACAAACTGGTAGCCCAGCATTTGTAGTGTTTGGATAAATTCTGGTAACATCTCAGCTGTGGCACTTAGGTCATGGTTTTCTCCACCTGCTGAATGGAACAATATTATTGTATCTTTATCTATGTTTGGAAGTGTGTTAATAAGGATTTGATCAACATCTCTATCTAACCAATCCCTTGAATCAACTGTCCAGTTAATTACCTTATAATCAAATTCCTTCATACGTTCCAGTAGGGTGGATGATACTGCACCATATGGGGGGCGTACTAACTTTGTTTTTAAACCAGTAATGCCCGCTAGAGTTTTTTCCGTTTTATCAATTTCAAGAGATAATTCTGCTGGTGATAATTTAGTTAGATCAGGATGTGACCAGGAGTGACTGGCGACAATGTGTCCTTCAGCTATTATTCTTTTTACTACTTCAGGATAGTTGTTTATTCTTTTGCCCATTAAAAAGAAAGTTGCTGGAACATTATATTTTTTTAGTATATCTAAAATCCATGGAGTATAAGTTCCATCCGGCCCATCATCAAAGGTTATTGCTATTTTGTATTGATTGGTATTGCCGTAGCGGTAGAATGTATCTGGAAAATCCCTTATATAATTTGGCCCATTATAATTATATGAATCGCCAGGGATAATTACCGGAATTTTAAGGGTTTGTCCAAGCTGTAGTTCTGTACTTTTAAGTTGATTAAATACAGTTATCTCTGTTGTTTCAATACCATATTCTCTGGCAAGTTTATAAATTGTATCTCCAGCTTTCACTTGGTAATAAAGTGGATATCTATATCTGACAGGTATATATAGTAATTGATGGGGATATAATGTCTCATTATTTATATGATTAGTCCGTGATAAGATATTAATTGGTATATGAATTTTCTGTGAAATTTTAAATAAAGTATCACCTGTTTTTACACGGTAAGTACCTGCCTGATAAATATTTGGTATAATTAAAACCTGTCCATTAAAAATGGTATCTGGATTTTTCAGTTTGTTTAATGATGCTATTTCATTTTCTGTTATTCCATAGTAATGGGCTATTTGATATAAGTCTTCACCTGGTTTTACACGATGTACACTTAATGCCTGAGTATAGGTGGAAGTTACTGTTGTAAATATAATAAAAAATAGTATAATACTAATTCCTATAGTTTTACGCATTTTCTCACCTCCTTTAATTCTTTATTATTGTTTAAATTACTACATCAATCCTGTTTTTCCTACAAGAAAATAATACCATCGCATTTAATGACAGTAATCATTAGACGTTACTTACATTTGTTTTCTTTAAAAAATTATATGGTTTTAAATTATGCATAAGCGGTAGACTGAAAATTATTGCGGTTGTATTAAGCTAGGATAGTCATATTATTGCTAACTTTATTATCGGTGTAACATTAAAATGGGATAGACTATAAATAATCTATCCCGGAATTTAATGTTTTAAAACTTTATTTTGCAGGTTTACTTGGTTTAGAAATAGTTGATAAGGCCTCTCCGGCTTCCATGTCAGACCTGGAGTTTACTGCTAAATCTCCTAACGATACAATTCCAACTAAATTATTATTTTCTACGACCGGCAGGCGGCGGATTTGTTTTTCAGCCATTAATGTAGCGGCTTCCTGGTCAGACATATCAGGTTGTCCATAGATCATATTTTTAGACATGACCTGGGTAACAGGGGTATTACTGTCACCATTATTGGCAACATTCCTAATAGCTATGTCTCTATCTGTTATAATCCCTACTGCTCTTTTCCCTTCACAAACTGGAACAGAGCCGACATTTAGATTTTTCATAATTGTTGCTGCATCTTTAACACTAGAATTTGGGTTGACAGTTTGTACATTATTGGTCATAATATCTCTTAATTGCATTATTGATCATCTCCTTTTTTTCTTATGATATGTAAAAAAAATATTTTAATTCATAATAAGATGATATAAATTAGATATTTTTATATTATCCTAGAAAAAAATGTTAGATATAGAATTAATTTGTTTCTTGCTAAAATTTTCTTTATTTGTTATAATGATATTGGAAAGGTATGCGAACATTTGTTTAGCAAAATATAAAAATGAGGGATTGATATGATGTTAAGGTATTTGAGTTATTTGGAAAAGACAGGGATTGACGAACAGGGAATTGTCAGAGAAAAGGGAGAAGATGTTAATAATATTAGGGAAGAAATAATTTTTAATAGATTAAAGACCAAATTCTTTGCTAATCTTTCACATGAATTTAAAACCCCTTTAAATCTAATTTTTTCTTCTATAAAAATGATAGAGTTATTTCTTGAAAAAAATTCACATGCTTATAATGAGGGTTTAACTCCTTATCTTAAAAGTATTAAAAAAAATAGTTTTCGTTTATTAAAACTCCTTTCTAATTTAATAGATCTTACCAGAATAGAGGCAGATGATTTTAAACTCGATTTAAAAGAATGTGATATTGTTAAACTTATGCATAAGCTTGGTGAGGAGGTTTATGACCAAATAAACAGGAGAGGTAGGTCATTTAGAATTAAAAGCCAGTTGGGTACCAGGGTTATTGTATGTGATCCTTCAATTATAGAGAGGATAATTTTAAACCTCTTATCCAATGCCTTAAAATTCACTAAAAAAGGGGACCAGATAATTATCACTATCTCTGAGAACGATAATTTCCTTATAATTTCAGTAAGGGATACTGGTATTGGTATAGAGAAGGACAAGCAGGCTCTAATATTTCAAGAATTTAGACAGGCAGATGAAACATTTAGCCGTATAAATGAGGGTAGTGGTATTGGATTGTCTATTGTAAAATCATTAGTGGAGCTGCATGAGGGGACTATTGAAGTAGATAGTATTCCAGGTTCTGGGAGTGATTTTTTGATTAAATTACCTATTGATTTAGAAAAAAATCATGCTAATAGGAGTGGGGCTTATCAGATTGAGAATCTAATAGATAAGGTTGATGTAGAATTTTCCGATATTATCAGCTAACTGCTACAAAAAAGCACCTGCTTTATGGCAGGTACTCTAGGGCTAGTTTATGATAATCTTCAGCTGATTTTTTTATATCTATAATTTCTTGTTCTTCTAGTTTCCGAATTATCTTTCCTGGGATACCGACTACTAAACTTCTGGGAGGGATTTTTTGATTTTCTAGTATTATTGCTCCGGCACTAATAATTGATTTTTCTCCAATTACAGCCCCATTAAGTACGATAGCGCCCATACCAATTAAACAACTATCTTCAATCTTACAACTGTGTAGTTTAGCCCCATGTCCAATAGTTATGTTATTACCTATAAGAAGGGGTTTATTTTTATCCACATGGAGTACGGCATTGTCCTGAATATTTGTTAAAGCCCCTATTTTAATCTGATTAAAATCTCCCCTGATCACTGCGTTGTACCAGACACTGGATCCCTTCAATATTTTTACATCACCGATGACCTGACAGCCTGCTGCTATAAAGACCTCATTTCCTATTTCAGGGATCTTTCCATTAAAGACCTGTAACATATATATCCCCCCATAATTTATAATTGAGATTATAATTACTTAAATCCTATTATATTTATTCTAGAAACCTAAGATAACTCCTTTATAATGATGAAAACTTAATAGTCAAATCTGGTATTAATTTTATTATAGGAGATAAAATAAAGGTAAAGGAATTCTGGAGACTGATTATATGAATAAATTTAGTAAAAACTACATTGATATATTAAGATGGAAAATGGATGAAGAGTTAGCAGAAGATGAGGGTGTGGAATGCAACCCATATTATCTGGGAGAGGACCTTGGTATTAACTATTCTAAAGAAAAAACACATTTCAAGGTATGGGCTCCAACAGCTAAATGGATAAAGTTGTTAGTCTATTCAAATGAAAATGATGAGCAACCGGAAATTACTAGAGATTTTAATAGAGATACCTGTGGAACTTGGGTAGCAGAAATCCCAGGAGATATGCATGGTTATTATTTTTTATACCGGGTTAAAGTAAAAGGAAAAATCAATGAAGTTATAGACCCCTATACCAGGGCAGTTAGTACCAATAGTAAAAAGGGTTTAATTGTTGATTTGAACAGAACAAATCCAGAGAACTGGGAAAATGATAGGAGGGTAGGATTAAAACAGCCACAGGATGCCATTATATATGAGGTTCATGTTAGAGATTTTTCTTCCTCTCCCAATTCAGGAATGATAAATAAGGGAACCTACCTGGCCTTTACAGAAAAAAATACTACAACTCCGGATGGATTTAAAACAGGGGTTGGCCATTTAAAAGAACTTGGCATTAGTCATGTACATTTGTTACCAGTTTTTGATTTTGCTAGTGTAGATGATAAACAAAAGATGGATTATAATTGGGGATATGATCCCTATTACTACAATGTTCCAGAGGGTTCTTATACAACAGATCCGGCAGATGATACCCGTATAAAAGAGTTTAAGAGACTGGTACAGGAACTACATAACAATGGCTTAGGGGTAATCATGGATGTAGTATATAATCATACATATGCTACTGAAGATTCTCCTTTTAATCTACTGGTTCCTGGATATTATTATCGTTTTGACCTTTATGGAAATTATTCTAATGGTTCAGGGACAGGGAACGAAATTGCCTCTGAAAAACCTATGGTACGTAAATTTATTGTTGATTCTGTAAAATACTGGGCAAAAGAATACCATATAGATGGTTTTCGTTTTGATTTGATGGCCTTACATGACAAAAAAACTATCTCTGAGATTGAAAAGACCTTGCATGGTATAGATAGTTCGATTTTAATTTATGGTGAACCGTGGATGGGTGGTTTATCTTCACTGGATCATTCACAGCAGGTACATAAGGGTACACAGAAGGGAATGAAAATTGCAGTTTTTAATGATGATTTCAGGAATGCCATCAAAGGTGATAATGACGGTATAGGAACGGGATTTGTTTCTGGGAGAGAAGACCAGGCACATAATATTAAATGTGGTGTGACAGGTAGTATATTTTATAATGACTATATACAGGGTTTTACTGAACAGCCCAGTGAAAGTGTTAATTATGTCTCATCACATGATAATTTAACTTTATGGGATAAACTGAATAAATCAAATTTCCATGATAGTGAAGAAGACCGAATTAAAATGGATAAGTTAGCCCAGGCTATAATACTTACTTCACAGGGTATTCCCTTTATTCAGGGTGGTGAGGAATTACTGCGGACTAAATTTGGCAATCATAATAGTTATCAGGCTGGTGATAGGGTTAATCAGCTTAAATGGGAGAGAAAGGCCATTTATTACGATGTGTTTAAATACTATCAAGGTTTGGTTACCTTAAGAAAAGAACATCCTGCCTTTAAGATGGAGAATGCAGTCCAGATCAGAAACAGTCTCTGTTTTTTAGATACCCCTCATAATACAGTGGGTTTCTGGCTAAAGAATCATGCTAATAATGATCAGTGGAGAAATATAGTTGTACTTTATAATCCCAACCGGGTAAGACAGGAGTTTTCTCTACCTGAGGAGGGAGAATGGCTGGTAGTTGTTAATGATGAAAAGGCTGGAACAAATGTCCTGGAGTCGACATTTGAAAGGGTAGTTGTTAAACCTATTAGTATAATAGTCTTGTATCAGAACTAATTACGATAATATTTGTTCCTCACCTTCCAGGCACATAATTATTACCGTGTGAATACAATAGTGTATGTTTTTCCTATTGGAAGGAGGGGGGCAGAGTGTTCCTATTTGAATATATGATGAAATTACTCATGGGGAACTCAAATACTCTCTTCATGGGCTTAATAGTAGTAATTTTTGGTTATTATGGCTGGTTATTATGGAGTATTAATGAACGGCTTAAGAATCATTTGATAGACTGGGATAGGCAAAATGATTCTCTTATTGATATGAAAGAAACTGTTGATAAACTTGATGATAGTCTTTATAAAGAATTAGTAAATAGGCTTGATGAGAAGAAAACGGAGATTGAAAAAATAAGGTTGGAGATAGATAAAAAATCAGATGATATGGATAGGTATTATAATGATATTATTGGTGAAATAAAGGAGTCTACTGATGAGATTAAGGAAATTATGATGATTTTAATGAATAACCGGGCCAGGGTGCTAAGGTCAGAAGAGACGGTTGATCTTTATAGAATGATTAAAGAAAAACAGGAAGCAGATAATTATAAAAAAAGCAATTGACTCTGGGGGTATAAGATTGAGTAGCAAAGAAAGGAAAACCGATGATTTTACATTACTAAAATTAAAATTAGAGGTTGCAGAAGAATTAGGTCTGGTAGATAAAATAAAAAAAGTCGGCTGGGCAGGATTAACTGCTGAAGAGGCAGGTAAGTTAGGAGGCTGTATTACCAGTAAAATAAAACAATTGAATAGTGATGAAACTTGAATATCAAGCCTAATTCAATTATAATATAGATGGATTTATGTTTTTTAAGATACTAAAGGTGTTTTGGGGGTAGCTATATGGAGTTAGCTATTTTAGGGGGAACCTTTGATCCGGTCCATTTAGGTCATCTCTTAATTGCTGAACAGGTTTTAAATAGATTTGACCTTGATAAGATAATTTTTATGCCTGCAGGTGTTCCTCCACATAAGAATAATAGTCAAATCCTTCCCTCACATCACCGCTTAGAAATGTTAAAATTAGCAATCAGGGATAATCCCTTATTTAACTATTCCCGATATGAGCTTGATAAAGAGGGTCAATCCTATACAGCTGATACCCTGCGTTACTTTAAAAATAAACAAGGGGTAGACAGGGTCTATTTTATTATTGGAGCAGATTCCCTCTTAGATATTTTTAACTGGAAGGAACCTGATTATCTTTTGGCTAATGCCTTCTTTATTGTTGCCCAGAGGCCAGGTTATTCTATTGATAATATCTTGAGAGAAAATGATTATTCTCCTTATTTGGATAGGATATTTATCATGAATAGCTTTTTTATAGATATCTCATCTACTTTTATAAGACAGGCTGTTAAAAACGGGGATTCTATCAGATATCAGGTTACTGAAGCAGTAAAGGATTATATTGAAAATAAGAAGCTATATCTGGAGGATTAAAGTGAATAGAGAAGAAACTATTGAAGTAATAAAAGAATGTTTGCCAGCCGCTAGATTTAAACATTCACTGGCTGTAGCTGTTACTGCCGAAAAACTTGCCCGGAAAGAAGGCCTGGCTGTTGATAAAGCCTATCTTGCAGGTTTACTTCATGACTATGCCAAGGGTTATAGTGAGGAAGAGCTAAAGCAGCTGGCTAGAATTTCATCATGGTATATTGATCAAGAAGAAATGTCCATATATCAGTTACTTCATGCCCCTGTTGCTGCTTATCTGGTAGAAAAAGAACTGGGAATAGATGATAGCCAGATACTTGAGGCCATCAGATATCATACAATTGGGAGTCCTGATATGGGTAAACTGGCTGTAATTATATATATTGCAGACTTTATTGAGCCCTCCAGGGATTTTTCAGGGATAGATAAGATAAGAAAAGAAGTAGATCAGGGACTGGATTATGGTATTCTGGCCATTACAAACCATATTTTAAGGTATCATCTTGATCATAATAGAGTGATACATCCTAATACATTAGCCTTAAGAAATGCCTACCTAAGGAGGATTTATGATGAGTAGTTTTAAACGTAGATTTTTGTTGTTTAGTGGATTTATATTATTATTAATACTTGGGTTTAGTATTGCAGTCTTTCTAAACACTGATTTCTGGGCTTTACAAAATAGTCCTTTTGAAAGTTCTAAACTAAATATACTGGTTGTGGGGTATGATTCCCTGGTTAATGGTTCACCAAGGGCAGATACAATTATTCTCGCCAGTATTGACTTAAAGACTAAAGATGTTGGTCTATTATCTATACCCCGTGATACCCGTGTTGATATTCCCGGACATGGTATGAATAGGGTTAATGCCTCTCATGCCTTTGGAGGTATAGAATTAACAGATAAAACACTGGAATTGTTTCTGGATGTACCAATTGATTATTATGTTGAGACAAATTTTAATGGTTTTGCTAAAATGGTTGATGCCCTTGGTGGAGTAGAGATTAATGTCTCACAGCCATTTCATTATGTTGATAAGGCTGGTGATTTATATATAGACTTGCCTGCCGGTCAACAGGTTTTGAATGGTGATGAGGCTCTGCAGTATGTACGCTATAGGGAATCGATTGAGGGTGATATAGGTCGGGTTGCAAGACAGCAGAAGTTTATCAAAGCTATGTTTAAAAAGGTTCTGCGCCCCGATATAGTTATGAAACTCCCTGGTATATATACGGAAGTTAAGAAAACGGTTAATACTAATATCCCATTACAGGATATTAGTCCTTTTATCCATCTGCTTAAGGATATGGATATGAATGATTTTAAAACGATAATGTTACCAGGTCAACCTAAATATATAAATGGGGCTAGTTATTGGCTAGCAGATGAGAAGGAATTAGACGTTGTGGTAAATAATTTGATAAGGAGTAAGGAATTTATCAGAAACAGTCGTATTTGTCTGGGGATATATAATGGAAATGGTCAGGTCGGTCTTGCTGGCCAGGTGTCTGATCAGTTGGGTAAATATGGGTTTGTGATAGATAGAATAGCTAATGCAGATCACTATAATTATCAAGAGACTAGAATAAAATACTATGACAGGGCAAATGAAGTTACTGCCTTAAATATTCAAAAGGTACTGGGTGGTAAAGTTATCTATGAGAAATCCACAGGGGAGGGCGAAAAAGCAGCAGCAAATAAAGAGGATATTTCGATTATTATTGGTAATGATTATAATAAAGCATCTGAAGATGAAATTACAGGTTAAATTAAAATTTTAAGGGGTTGATATATTAGATGATAGATGATGGAATTAAAGGGATGGCTGTACAGGCTGCTAAAGCAGCAGAGGATAAAAAAGCAAATGATATTCAGATACTGGATGTCAGGGAGTTAACAGTAATAGCAGATTATTTTTTAATCTGTAGTGGTAAATCTGTTACCCAGGTAAAGGCTATTGCTCGGGGAATTGATGAGGAATTGTCGGAAAAGGGCATTAATCCTAAAAAGACGGCTGGAATGCAGGAGGGACGCTGGGTTTTGATGGACTATGCTGACCTGATTATTCATGTTTTTCACGAGGAAGAAAGAAAATATTATGAGCTTGAACGCCTCTGGGCTGATGCCGAAAAGATATTAAGGAAATCTTGACAATCTTTTGGATTATTAATATAATTTATTTAATATGAAGACGATGAAAGAAAGTAGTAGATATTATATATACCTAAAGAGAGCTGGTGTTAGCTGCAAACCAGTGGTATATGATATCGAACTCATTCTGGAGTTTAACTGGTGAATTAAATATAGCCAGTTGCGCTGTTAGCGTTATCAACAAACAAGTGGTTGATATCTTTATCAATAAGGGTGGTACCGCGGGTATATCCCGTCCCTATAGTGAGGGCGGGTTTTTCTATTTATATTTTGGGAGGTTGAGTTTAGTGAAGGGATATTATGATTTTAAAGAAATCGAAAGAAAATGGCAGAACACATGGGAAAAGGAAGGTATTTTTACGCCTGCTGATGAAACAGATAAAGAGAACTATTATGTACTGGAGATGTTCCCCTATCCCTCCGGCAATCTTCACATGGGACATGTGAGGGTTTATTCTATCGGGGATGTTATTGCACGTTTTAAGGTGATGAATGGTTATAATGTCTTGCATCCAATGGGCTGGGATGCCTTTGGCTTGCCTGCCGAAAATGCTGCTATTAAACATGGAAATATTCATCCCCAGGACTGGACATGGGATAATATTGATAATATGAGAAAACAAATGAAGGCTATGGGTTTGAGTTATGACTGGGATAGAGAGGTTACTACAGCTAAAGAAGATTACTATAAATGGACCCAGTGGTTTTTTGTTCAGATGTTTAAGAAGGGTCTGGCCTATAAGAAAAAATCATCGGTAAACTGGTGTCCAGATTGTGAAACAGTCTTAGCTAATGAACAGGTTATTAATAATCAATGTGAGCGTTGTGATACAGAGGTTGAGCAGAAGGAATTGGAACAGTGGTTTTTTAAGATTACTGATTATGCTGAAAGACTGCTGGAAGACCACGAATTGCTGGAGAACTGGCCGGAAAAAGTTAAAGTAATGCAGAGAAACTGGATTGGTAGAAGTGAGGGTATGAAGATTAATTTTCCAATCAAAGGTCTTGAGGAAACACTTGATGTTTTTACTACCAGACCAGATACTATCTATGGGGCAAGCTATATGGTGCTGGCCCCTGAACACCCACTGGTAGACCAGCTGGTAGCAGGTACTGATAGAGAGGACGAGGTTAAAGAATTTGTTCATAAGGTTAAGAAACAAAAAGAGATGGAAAGGACATCACCTGAATCAGCCAAGATGGGTATGTTTACTGGTGCTTATGCTCTTAACCCGATGACTGGTGAGGAGATTCCTATCATGTTAGCTAATTATGTTTTGATGGGTTATGGTACTGGTGCTATTATGGCTGTACCTGCCCATGACCAGCGTGACCTTGATTTTGCTGTTAAATATGATCTGCCTGTTAAAGTAGTAATCCAACCAGTAGATAGAAAAGAGAAACTTACTGTAGAAGAATTAGCAGGTGAGGCCTATACTGGTGATGGATGTTTGATTAACTCCGGTAAGTTTAATGGTTTGACAGTAGAAGAGGCCTTTAGTGCAATGGCCAGTTACATGGAAAAAGAGGGTATGGGTAAGATAGAGGTGAATTATCGTCTGCGCGACTGGTTGATTTCCAGGCAGCGTTACTGGGGTACACCAATACCTATTGTCTATTGTGATAAATGTGGGGTAGTTCCTGTTCCTGAAGAGGAACTGCCAGTTAAATTACCGCGTGATGTAGAGTTCAGCCCTGGAGGAGAATCTCCCCTTAATAAATGTGATGAATTTGTTAATACCGAGTGTCCAGAATGTGGTGGAAAGGCCAGAAGGGAGATAGATACCATGGATACCTTTGTGGATTCATCATGGTACTTTCTGCGCTATACTGATCCACATAATGATAAACTTCCTTTTACTAAAGAACAGGCAGATAAATGGTTCCCTGTTGACCAGTATATTGGTGGGGTAGAACATGCTATACTCCATCTCCTTTACGCTAGATTTTTTACCAAGGTTATTTCTGACCTGGGTTTAACTGATGTTGTTGAACCATTTACTAACTGGTTAGCCCAGGGTATGGTTTTGAAAGATGGAGCTAAAATGTCCAAATCAAAAGGAAATGTAGTTGCCCCTAAAGATATACTCGGTAAATATGGTGCAGATACTGCCCGGCTTTTTATTCTCTTTGCTTCACCACCAGAAAAGGATTTGGAATGGAGTGACAAAGGTGTAGAAGGTTCAGAGAGATTTTTAAATAGGGTATGGCGTCTACTTAGTGACCATATTGAAGGCTTGAAAAATAATAGTGCTAAATTAGATCAACAATCATTTACAGGGAATGAGAAGGAATTATACCGTGAGCTTCATCTGGCTATTAAGAGGGTGACCGAGGATATTGGTGTGAGATTAAACTTAAATACTGCTATCAGTGCTATTATGGAATTAACCAATGCCTGTTATCACTACTTAAATGAGGTTGAAGTTATTAATTATTCATTATTAAGTGAAACAATAGATAAACTATTGTTATTACTTGCCCCTTTTGCCCCTCATATGACTGAAGAACTGTGGCATGAACTGGGACATGATGGTTTTATCTCTCAACAGGCCTGGCCGGAATATGAAGAGGAAGCCCTGAAGAAAGATGAAATAACAATTGTTGTCCAGATTAATGGAAAAGTGAGGGATAAACTGAAGGTAGAGGCTGAAATAGATGAAGAAAGTCTTAAAGAAACAGTTCTAAAATCTCAAAAGGTTCAGGACTATACAACTGATAAAGAGATAGTTAAATTCATAGTAATTCCTAAAAAGTTAGTAAATATTGTTGTTAAGTAGCTTAATAAATCACTGTATTTTGATCGACAAAAAGATAAACCCTCCTTTTGATAAGGAGGGTATTTATCAATGGTGAGGTGGGGTATTATTAGTTTTTTAAGTAGGATAAAAGAAAAATTTAGTCGTAAACCATTGATGTATTCATCAAGGATATGTGAGGATTGCCAGGCAGCAAAGAAATTTTTTGTTGCTCATGAGATTTCTATACAGATCAAATATATCGAAGATAAGGGAGTAAGAGAAGAACTAGCTGCAAAGTATGGTAAGGTTCTGGTGCCGACTATTATTATTGCTGGTAAAAAATTTATTGGCTTTGAGGATAATAAAAAAGAAATAAAGAAGAGACTCAAAATAGATTAAAAAAGACCACGGAGGGGAGAAAAAATGCAGCCAGAATTGGAGGAGAAATACAACAGGTTAAAAAGTATTTTATTATCAATAAAACGTCTGGTGATTGGTTTTTCTGGTGGTGTTGATAGTACCTTATTACTTAAGGTAGCAATTGATGTTTTAGGAAGGGATAATGTACTTGCTGTTACCTCTTCTTCTGAAACACACCCCTTAAGTTCACTGGAAGAGGCTAAAAGACTTGCTAAAGAGATAGGGGCAGACCATAAAATCATTGAAAGTATGGAACTTAGTGATGAGAGATTTAGTAGAAATGATAAAGAGCGGTGTTATTACTGTAAAAGAATACTCTTTTCAGATCTTAGAGAGATTGCCCGGGATAATGGCTATAGTGTCATGGCAGATGGTTCAAATACTGATGATAGTTTATATGATTATCGTCCTGGATTAAAAGCTATCAAGGAATTAGGGGTCAGGAGCCCTCTGCTGGAAGCAGGTCTTGCCAAAAAAGAAATCAGGGAATTATCTAAAGAACTTGGCCTGCCTACCTGGGATAAAGCTGCTTTTGCCTGTCTGGGTTCGCGTTTCCCTTATGGTGAAGCTATTACCAGTGAGAAATTAGAAATGGTGGATAAAGGAGAGGCATTTTTAAGGAAATATGGTTTTTCACAATTGCGTTTAAGGCAGCATGACCAGTATACTGCCCGGATAGAGGTGTTGCCTGAAGATATGGATAAATTAATGGCTAACAGAGAAGAGATTGTTGGCAGACTAAAAAAAATAGGTTATAATTATATTACGCTTGATATTGAGGGGTATCGAACAGGTAGTATGAATGAGTTGTTGTAAGATTTGTAATATCTTTAGAAAAGAGGGCATATAAATATACTAAATACAAATTAAGTTTCTTTCAGCTTTTTGCATAATTGAACGGGTAAGGGTACTACAGGCATTACGTATCTAAGCCGATTATTTATTTTAAAAAATAAATAAATTAGCAATAATTTGACATTTTTTAATTTTTGTGATATATTCTTATTATTGATAGTTAAAAAATAAATAGATAAATAAGGTGGAGAACAAGAGAAAACCTTATTGAGTGTTAAATGGTGAGGGACATGGCTTTTTTAATGTCTTGTAACTTAATTGACTCTCAATAAGGTTTTTTTATTTATAAATTTATAAGGTGGTGATTAAAGTGTAAGAGATTTAAGTTATGTAAAATGTGGTTTATGTAAGTGTTTAATTATTTAAAAATTATTAGGGAGGATAACGAATGTTAAACATTGCTAAGTATTGTGCTGAATTTTTTGGAACAATGATTTTAGTATTGTTGGGTGATGGGGTAGTTGCTAATGTTTTGCTAAAGAAAACAAAGGGTGAAGATAGTGGCTGGATTGTTATAACAACAGGGTGGGGTTTGGCAGTGGCAATGGCAGTATATGTAACTGGATGGGTTAGTGGGGCACATATTAATCCTGCAGTTACAATAGGTCAAGCAATAATCGGTAAGTTTCCCTGGGTATTAGTCCCTGGTTTTGTAATTGCGCAAATATTGGGGGGTCTTGTTGGAGCATTATTAGTTTATGCTGCATATAAGGATCATTTTGCTGTAACTGATAACCCTGATCTTAAATTGGCTGTATTTTCAACTGGCTCTGAAGTCAGAAATTTCACCTGGAATTTTGTCACAGAGCTTCTTGGAACAGCAATGTTATTAATTGGTGTGTTGGGAATTACAAATGGTCATAACCAGATAGGGTCTTTGGGTTCTCTATTAATAGGCTTTTTAGTATGGTCAATTGGCTTAAGCCTGGGTGGGCCTACAGGTTATGCCATTAATCCAGCTAGAGATTTAGGACCTAGGATTGCTCATGCCCTTCTTCCAATACCTGAAAAAAGAGATTCAGATTGGGCTTATGGATTAGTAGTTCCCGTCTTTGGGCCTATTGTAGGTGGAATTATGGGAGCTTTTGTATATCAGTTTTTCTTGCGGATTTGGAATTTAACATATTAAAAGTAGATATATAGCTACTTAATTTGATAAAACCTAGGAGGGTTATTAATGGAAAAGTATATTTTATCGATTGATCAGGGAACTACCAGTTCAAGAGCTATTATTTATGATAAAAAGGGGAGGGAGGTAAGTAAATCCCAAGAGGAATTTAAGCAAATTTATCCTAGGGCAGGATGGGTTGAACATAATCCAGAAGATATCTGGCGTTCTGTCATAGATGTTATTCAGGAGTCAATTAAAAGGGCAGAGGTTAAACCAGGTGATATTGCAGCTATAGGTATTACAAATCAGAGGGAAACAACGGTTATCTGGGATAAAAATACTGGTAAACCTGTTTATAATGCGATTGTCTGGCAGTGCAGACGAAGTACTAATATTTGTCAGAGGCTAAAAGAACAGGGCTTAGAAGACAAATTTAAGCAGAAGACTGGTCTTTTGCTTGATCCCTATTTTTCAGGAACAAAGATTAAATGGATTTTTGATAATGTAAGTGGAGTTAAAGAAAGAGCGGCAAAGGGTGAATTGCTTTTTGGAACAATTGACAGCTGGCTTATCTGGCGGTTGACAGCTGGTAGAATTCATGTTACTGATTATACTAATGCTTCCCGTACTTTAATTTATAATATCCATGACCTTGGCTGGGATTCTGAATTATTGGACATATTGGATATCCCAGAATCCATTTTACCTGAGGTAAAAGCAAATAGTGAAGTATATGGATTAACGTCAGCAGATGTTTTCTTTGGCGCAGAGGTTCCCATAGCGGGGATTGCCGGTGATCAGCAGGCAGCTTCTTTTGGCCAGTGCTGTTATCAGGAAGGAATGACAAAAATCACCTATGGAACCGGAGGCTTTATGTTAATGAATACTGGAGAAAGAGCTGTTAAATCAAAAACAGGTTTATTAACTACAATTGCCTGGGGTATAAATGGGAAAATTGAGTATGCCCTGGAAGGCAGTATTTTTATAGCCGGGGCTGCAGTCCAGTGGTTAAGAGATGAAATGAAGATAATAGATGATTCTACTGATTCTCAATATTTTGCTGAAAAAGTTCTGGATACAGCTGGGGTTTATGTGGTCCCTGCCTTTACCGGAATGGGTGCCCCTTACTGGGAACCTGATGCCAGGGGAATTATAGTAGGGTTATCGCGCGGTAGCAATAAAAACCATCTTATAAGGGCTACCTTAGAATCACTGGCCTATCAGAGTAAAGATGTAATTGATGCAATGCTAGGTGATTCCAGTGTTTCTTTGAAAGATATTAAGGTTGATGGAGGTGCATCAGCCAATGACTTCTTAATGCAGTTTTTAGCCGACATAACAGCTACCTGTGTTGAAAGACCTATAAATACAGAGACTACATCTACTGGAGCATCGTTTTTAGCTGGTTTGGCTGTTGGTTATTGGACAGACAGACAAGAAATTATGCACTTGCGGGAGATAGATAAAAAGTTTAAACCCCATATAGATGATAAAAAAAGAAAAAGTTTGTATCAGGGCTGGCAGAAGGCTGTTAAGGCAGCATTGAACTGGAGTATTTAGTGTAGTATAAGCAAAAAACACCTTGTAACTTGATTCTAGCTTTGATATAATTTAATTAAATTAAAAAATTCAAAAAAGCATAAAATAAAGATGGTAGAGAATAAGAGAGAGCCATTTTTATTGATATGGGGGAAGGTGTTGTCCCTTCTCTATCTAACCATGTCAATAAAAATAGGCTCTCTTATTTATTTCTTCGTAAAAAAGGGGGGTTAATTGTTATGAAATCTATAGAGAAAAAAACAGATATTTTAATCATAGGTGGAGGGGTTACTGGTTCAGCTATAGCCAGGGAATTATCCCGTTACAACTTAGATATTAGCTTAGTAGAAAAAGAAAGTGATGTAGCAGTTGGAACCAGCAAGGCAAATTCAGGTATTATTCATGCTGGTTATAATGCAGCTGCCAGTAGTTTAAAGGGGAAATTAAATAGTAGGGCTAATCCAATGTTTGATAAGCTATGTAGTGATTTACAGGTTCCTTTTAAAAGGATTGGGTCCTTAGTAATTGCTTTTAATTCTGATGACCTCAAAATATTGAAATGTGAGAAAGAAAATGGGGAAAAGATGGGGGTCAGGGGTTTGGAAATAGTCAGTGGTGACCGTTTGTTTGAAATGGAACCCCATTTGAATCCTGATGCCCAATATGCTCTTTATGCCCCTACAGCAGGTATAGTTTCAAGTTATGAACTTACTATAGCCTTAGCAGATAATGCAGTTTTAAATGGTGTTAAAGTAATGCTGGAGACAGAAGTAACGGATATAATTATAGATAATGACCAGATTAAGGGGGTTAAAACCAGTAAGGGTATAATTTATTGCTCACTGCTTATTAATGCAGCTGGTCTTTGGACAGATGATATAGCCAAAATGGCAGGTCATTATAATATGAAGATTAAGCCGAGGAAGGGTGAATATCATTTGTATGATAAAAGCTGGGGGAATGTTGTAAACCATGTCTTATTTCCAACACCGGCTAAATCGTCAAAAGGTATACTAGTAACACCAACTGTACATGGTAATTTGATGATAGGGCCTAATTCAGATGAGGTAGATGACAAGGAAGACCTGGCTACAACATCTGTTGGATTAAATAAGGTGTTTGCAGGGGCAAAAAGGTTAATACCGGGCCTCAGTAAGAGGGATATAATTACCTCTTTCTCAGGTTTAAGGGCCTGTGAGGAGAATGGAGACTTTATTATTGGATCCTCCAGTCAAATCAAAGGATTAATTAATGTAGCAGGAATCCAATCACCTGGTTTAAGTTCTGCTCCTGCTATTGCAGAAATGGTAGTTGATATGATTAGAGATATTAGTCAGGAAAATGATACTGGTTTTGAAATGCTATTAAAAGAGGATTTTAAAGAAAAGTTACCGGAGAGATATGTTTTTAATGACTACAATTATGATAGCTGGCAGCAGATAGTCGATAGTACCCCTGATTATGGAGAAATTATCTGTCGCTGTGAACAGGTTACCAAAGGTGAGATTGTTAATGCCATTCATCGACCTATTCCTGCCAGGACTCTTGATGCAGTTAAAAGGAGGACCAGGGCAGGAACAGGGAGATGTCAGGGTGGATTTTGTGGTCCCCGGGTTTTAGATATAATAGCAGATGAATTAGAGATTTCACCACTTGAAGTTACTAAAAAGGGCAGAGGGTCAGAAATATTAGAAGGAAAAACTAAAGATATATTACTAAAGGCAGGTGAAGTTGATGAAACAGTATGATTTGGTAGTAGTAGGAGGGGGACCTGCTGGATTAGCGGCAGCATTAGCAGCAGAAAAAAATAATGTTAAAAAGATACTGGTTCTTGAAAGAGATAAGTACCTGGGAGGGATTCTGCAGCAGTGTATTCATAATGGATTTGGTCTGGAATACTTTAAAGAAGAACTGACTGGCCCAGAGTATGCAGCTCGTTTTATCGGCAGGTTAAAAAATAGTAATATTGACTATAAAACAGAAACAATGGTTATAAATATAACATCTGATAAATGTGTCACTGCGCTCAACAGACAGGATGGTATTATAAATATAGAAGCCAGGGCAGTTATTTTAGCAATGGGCTGTCGTGAAAGAACCAGAGAAGCAATATGTATACCGGGGGATAGACCTGCTGGTATTTTATCTGCAGGAACTGCTCAAAGATATATTAATATTGAGGGTTATTTACCAGGAAGAAAAGTAGTAGTTTTAGGCTCAGGTGATATTGGATTAATAATGGCCCGGAGAATGAAATTAGAAGGTGCAGAAGTAAAGGCTGTCCTGGAAATAATGCCTTATTCCTCAGGCTTAATTAGAAATAAGGTGCAGTGTCTAGATGATTTTGATATTCCTTTAAGGCTTAATCATACTATTATCAGAATTAATGGTAAAAAAAGAGTGGAAAGTGTTGTGACAGCAAAAGTTGACGAAAACCTGAAAGTAATTCCTGGAACAGAAGAGGAGATAGTATGTGATACAGTCCTTTTCTCAGTAGGTCTAATTCCTGAGAATGAATTGTCCCGGGAAGCAGGGATAAAATTAAATGAGATCACCGGTGGCCCTGTAGTAAATGAGATTAGAATGACTAATATCGATGGTATATTTGCCTGTGGTAATGTTTTGCAGGTTCATGATTTAGTGGATTATGTTACAGTAGAAAGTGAGATTGCCGGAAAATCAGCAGCTCTATATATTAATAATAATATTAGTAAACGGGAAAATAGCATAAGAATTAATGCTGCTGAAAATATTAGTTATGTTATACCCCATCAAATTGAATATTTGGAGAAAAACCGTAAATTTATAAAACTATTTATGAGAGTCAGTAAGCCAGCAGAGAATGTTAACATAATTTTGGAGAATGGAGATGGTGTAAAAATAAACTCTTATCAGCAAGATATCGTTACCCCAGGCGAAATGATAAAAATAGTATTACCAGAAAAATTCATAAAAAATTATATCAGGGAAATCAATGTAGCTGTGAAAAAGGAGTGTGATCTCCATGTCCAGAACTAATATAGTATGTATTAATTGTCCTAAAGGGTGCCGAATGACTGTAGAGACAGAAAATGATCATATTAAAAATATTTCTGGTTATTCATGTCCTATAGGAGAAAAATATGCCAGGGATGAGTTTGAAAATCCAGTTAGGATACTTCCTACTACAGTCAGGGTTATAAATGGGGTTTTACCACTAGTATCTGTTAAAACAGAAAAACCAATAGCAAAGGAGTTGCTGCTGGATGCTATGCGAGAGATTGCTAAAATAGAAGTTGAGGCACCTGTATACTTAGGTCAGGTAGTTAAAGAGAATTTATTAGATACTGGGGTTGATTTGATAGCAACAAGAACTATCAGTTCTCAAAGAGGATAGGGGAGGAATTTTTAAATGTATCATTTAAAAAAATTTTTTAAACGCAACCCAGTAATTGCTGGTTTAAGAAAGGATCTAAGTCTTAAAATGATATTAAAGAGTTCTGTTATTGCTATCTTTCTACTTGATGGTAATATTTTTAGTCTACCTGATATAATGAAACAGGCCCGCAATAATGATAAATTGGTCTTTCTTCATATTGACCTGGTAGAGGGCATAGGGAGAGACAAAGTTGGGGTGAAATATTTAGCTAAAAATAATCTGTGTGATGGTATTGTGTCTACTAAAAGTAATCTTATTAGGGCTGCTAAAAAGGAAGGACTAATGGCTATACAGCGACTTTTCCTCCTCGACTCTGCTGCTTTAAAGGCCGGGGAGAATCTGCTAGGTAAAAATCAGCCTGATGCTGTAGAAATACTACCAGGTATAGCTGCCCCTTATTTTATTGATCATATTAAACATAAATTAAGCTGTCCAATAATTGCTGGTGGTTTAATTACTAAAAGAGAGGAGGTAGAACAGCTGATACAAAAAGGGGTTTTTGCTGTTTCAACAAGCAACCCCGGGTTATGGGATTGGTAAACCCTTAACTGACTCTCTTTCAATTAATTCAGTAGGTATTACAGATTTAGTCGCCTTTTTCTCTGGATTATCTATTCTGTCAAATAATTTTTTGGCTGCCTCCTGTCCCATGCCTTCTTTATTGATATTGACAGTAGTTATACTAGGGGAGGTATAGGCAGTTACTTCGATATTATCAAAACCAACAAGAGATATTTCCTCTGGTATCTTATGTCCATATTTTTTGAAGGTTTGTAATAACCCCAGGGCAATTGCATCATTGGCGGCAAAGATAGCAGAGGGGAGTTTTTCTTTCAGAAATTCTTTAGCCAGTTCAACCCCC
The DNA here is from genome assembly GCF_003953885.1 of Halocella sp. SP3-1. Classification (GTDB taxonomy): domain Bacteria; phylum Bacillota; class Halanaerobiia; order Halanaerobiales; family DTU029; genus Iocasia; species Iocasia fonsfrigidae. Next base: position 1,992,192 of record NZ_CP032760.1, read on the forward strand.
ATTTTTTGATTAAAATTCTTATGTATTTTAATTATATCATTATTAATAGGTATATTATTATCCATTAATTCCATCTTATAAGCCTTAAATCTTTCCTGAAAACTTGGATGTGTCAGTGGTCCACCGGCATAGCCAATTTTTTTATGTCCTTTTTTAATCAGATATCTTACTGCCTCCATAGTACCATTATAATTATCAGAGACGATACAATCCAGTAAGGGAGATTTCAGATAATTGTCTACCAGTACTGTTGGGAATTTCAATTTTTCTATAGCCCTAATCAACTCATAATTAATGTCAGCCCCGGCCAGTATAAGGCCGTCAACTTTATTCTGACTGATAATTGGAGGGATTTCTTTTTTATTAAGATCGGATAATTTAATAGTAGAAAAGAGGAGATTATAATCATAATTTTCAACTTCAATTTCTACACCAGCGATAACTCTGGTATAAAAGGGATTATTGAAGATTGGAATGTGTCTTCTGGTCATAATAAAGGCAATGTTATGACTTTTTAGATGGGCCTGACTGTGAAAAGAGAAATAATCAAGTTCTTTGGCTATATTGATAATTCTTTGTCTGGTTGCCTGGCTTACTCCGGGTTTATTATTGAGTGACTTGGATACAGTAGAAATTGATACAGCTGCTTTTTCTGCAATATCTTTAATTGTTACCCCCATGTTATCCATCCTTTGTAATAAAATTGGTCTTCTATTTCATATATTATACCATATTTTTTTATTAAATTAAAAATATTATCGTTTAAATTATTTGAAAAAAAGAAAAAATCATGATATAATAAACAAAATATTTTCTTAAATTAGAGAAAATATTATTTTTATAAAAAAAAGTAGATGAATTTTGTCAACTAATGGAAACTGGGGTGCTCATAACCTTTGTCCTTGCTGTAACAATTAATTTCGTTATTCCCTGGATGATGCCTGGAGACCCTATCCAGTCTCTGATGTCCCGTTTTTCAGTAATGGAAGGTGGTAGAGAGATAATAGAGGAACAGTTAACTTTATTATTTAATTTAGATGACCCCCTGCCAGTTCAGTATTTAAATTACTGGAAGTCTATTTTTACCGGGGATTTTGGGATAAGTATTATGCAATTTCCCAAACCGGTTACTGCTATAATTAGTACGGCAATAATATATGATTTGATATTACTGATACCTGCTATTATCTTAAGCTCGATTGTTGGTAATAGACTTGGTGCCTTATCTGGTGTAAGTAAAAGGGCAGATAATATTATGATGCCGGTCTTCTATTTCTTGAGTTCGTCCCCTTATTTCTGGCTGGCCGGGGTTTTAGCATTTTTCCTCGGGGTACAGCTGGGCTGGCTGCCGATCAGTGGGGCCTATGGTGTATCAATGAACCCTGGTTTAAACTGGTCTTTTATACTTGATTATATTAGACACTGGTTTATGCCGTTTTTTTCTATGTTTCTTGTCCAGCTTGGTGGTTGGGCAATTGGTATGAGGAATATGATTATTTATGAAAGGAGTTCAAATTATTCCAGGTATATGGAGCCTTGGTGCATCAGATAGATTAATCAGGAGCTACGGTTTTAGAAACGGTGTTTTACCACAGGTGACAGGACTGGCTTTAAGAATAGCCCAGCTGATAGGTGGCGCTATTACTGTAGAGACTGTTTTTAATTACCCGGGATTAGGAAGAATGATGTTGAGCTCTGTAGTAAATCAGGATTATTTCCTATTACAGGGTATATTTCTGGCCGTGGTTATCATGGCTCTAGCTGCCAATTTTGTGGTAGATATTATTTATATGTTTATTGATCCGCGGGTAAGGCTTTCATTTTCTGGGGAGGTGTAATTAATGATATCAAATTTCTGGCAAGAACACGAAAATCTATATTATGCAATTACCAATAAAAAAGTAGTATTTGGTTTAACAATATTTCTGTTAATAATTTTACTGGCTGTCTTTGGTCCAATGATATCATCTTATGACTATGAGGAATATGCAGGTGAGGCTTATCTTCCCCCGTCAGGAGAGCATTTCTTTGGAACAACTATTATGGGGAAAGATGTATTTACCCGGACTGTTTATGGGCTCCGCTCAACACTAATAGTTGGTTTTGTAGCTGGTACAATGGCTACTCTGATTGGCTGTATAATAGGTTTTCTCGCTGGTTATTACGGTGGGCGACTATTTGATGAGTTTTTGATGATGTTTACTAATATTTTTATTGTTATCCCGCAACTGGCCTTATTAATTGTAATCTCTGCATTTCTGGAGGTAAGGGGCACACTGGTAATGTCTGTTATTGTTGCAGCAACAGCCTGGCCCTGGCTGGCAAGGGCTGTCAGGTCACAGACCCTGTCACTTAGAAATCAGGAATATGTTAATCTATCCAGGATTTCTTCCCTGAAGGTCTCCAAGATTCTAAGGGAAGATATTGCTTCTAATATGTTTTCATATGTATTTATGGCTTATATCCAGCAGTTTAATGGGACTATGCTGGCAACGGTTCAACTGGAATTTCTGGGTCTCGGTCCAACTAAGGGGGTTTCACTCGGTCTTGTCATGCAAAATGCAGTTAACTGGAATGCTATTCAATTAGGAATGTGGTGGTGGGCTATTATCCCTGGTCTAATATTAACTATTATGATTACTGCCCTATACTTTGTTAATACAGGACTTGATGCAGCCTTTAATCCGCGCTTGAGGGAGATGTAAGCCGATGAGTAAAAATATATTAGAGATAAAGAACCTAAAGGCATATTATAAGGTTTTAAAGGGTGAGGTTAAGGCTGTGGTACGATATAAGCCTTACCAGAGAAAATTATAGATGATGTTGAGGACTTCTATAAAGATAATGCAGGAAAGGGTTTTGTAGAGATAGAAAAAGGTCACAGCGTGCTTTTTAGTAATAAATAAGTTAAAATATAACAAAAACATCTAGATTAAGGGGGAATTATTAATGACAGAATTTGTTTTTCCAGAGGATTTTGCATGGGGGGCTGCAACTGCTTCTTATCAGATTGAAGGGGCTTATCAGGAAGACGGCAAGGGGGAATCTATCTGGGATAGGTTTACCCATAGTAGAGGGAATATAGTAAATAATGATACAGGTGATGTAGCCTGTGACCATTATCACCGCTATCGGGAAGATGTAGTACTTATGAAGGAACTGGGGCTTAACAGCTACCGTTTTTCTATTGCCTGGCCGCGTATCTTACCAGATGGGAAAGGAAGGGTTGAGCAGAAGGGTCTCGATTTTTACAAACGCCTGTTAGATGCTTTGCTGGAGGTAGGAATAAAACCGCTTGTAACCCTTTATCACTGGGACTTACCGCAAAAATTACAGGAAAAAGGTGGCTGGGAAAACAGGGATACAGTCAAATACTTTAATGAATATGTTCAGTTAGTGTACCGGGAACTGGGGGAGTACGTTCCCCGTTGGATTACCCATAATGAACCCTTTGTAGCAGCATTTTTAGGGAATTTCCTTGCTGAGCATGCACCGGGTTATCAGGACCTGGGTAAGGCAATACAGGTTGCCCATAATCTCTTGCTTTCACATGGTATGGCTGTTAAGGGTTTTAGAGAGAGCGGACTTAATGGGGAAATAGGTATTACCCTGGATTTAAATCATGTTTATGCCGCCTCAGATAGTGAAAGTGATAGATTGGCCAGGGATTATTGTGATGCCTTTAATAACCGCTGGTTTTTAGACCCTATCTTTAAAGGAAAGTACCCTGAGATTTTAATGAATCTCTACCAGGAAGAATTGAATAAAATTGAGATTCAAGATAAAGACATGGATATTATCAGTCAGGAGATAGATTTTCTTGGTATCAATTACTATTCAAGGGCAGTGGTTAGCTATGATGAAGACAGTTTTTTTAAGTATAAACAACTTGCCCCACAGAAATCAGAGTATACTGCCATGGACTGGGAAATTTACCCTGAGGGCTTATATGACCTCTTAAAAAGAATAAATAGGGATTACACCTCAAAACCACTCTATATTACAGAAAATGGTGCTGCTTTTGATGATGAACTAGCTGAAGATGGTAAAGTATATGATGAACAGCGTATAGCTTATTTAGAAAAACATATCAGGGCTGCCCATAAAGCAGTTAGAGATGAAGTGCCTTTAAAGGGTTATTATCTCTGGTCATTAATGGATAATTTTGAATGGGTCTATGGTTATAGCAAACGTTTTGGAATAATATATATAGATTATGAAAATAAGCAGCGGAGGGTCTTAAAGGACAGTGCCAGGTGGTATCAAGAGCTTATTGTTCAAAATGGTTTATAAACTTTAAATCAATAAATTATTATTATGTTAAAGGGGTTGCATATACTTGAAAATTAAGTCCTTAAATGGAAAATGGCAGTTAAAAGAGAGCGGCAAGGCTAATTTTCTTACTGCAGAAGTGCCAGGGTGTGTACATACAGATCTCTTGTCAGCAGGTAGAATTGAAGACCCTTTTTATCGGGATAATGAAAAAAAGATACTGTGGATTGCTGAATCAGACTGGGAATATGAGAGGGATTTTGTTATTTCACCTGAATTTTTATCCTTTGAGAGGATACTGCTTTGCTGTCGAGGGCTTGATACACTGACAACTATCTATCTTAATGGAGAGAAAATAGCCCAAACAGATAATATGTATCGCAGTTGGGAATTTGATGTTAAAGGGGTTCTAAGACCAGGAAATAATATTATAAAAATATATTTCACTTCACCAATGTCTTATCTTTTAGAAAAAGATAAAGAATTTTTTCTGCCTGCCTGGAGTGTAGGTGAACACCGCCTTCATGGAGCTGGTTGGTTACGCAAACAGCCCAGTAATTTCGGCTGGGACTGGGGACCTATGTTAGTTACTATGGGTATCTGGAAGGATATAGAATTAATCGCTTTTAATCAAGGGCGAATTAGTGAAGTTAAGATTAATCAAAGACATAAGGGAGATGGAATGGTAGACCTTAAAGTAGCTATGAGTTTAGAAAAATTAATTTCTAATGAACTTAAAGGAGAAATTATATTTTCTCTTGATAATGAAATTGTTTTTAAGAGTGATTTAAGCTTTATCAATGATTGTGTAGAAATAGAATTTACAATTCCTGATCCTAAATTATGGTGGCCTAATGTAATGGGAGAACAAGCACTTTATGACCTGAGAATAAATCTTTATAACCGTAGTGGCCAAAAAATTGATAGTGATCAACGTAAAATTGGGCTCAGGAAACTGGAATTAATTAGAGAAGACGACCAGTGGGGTCAATCCTTTAAATTTGCCGTTAATGGTGTAGAGTTTTTTGCTAAAGGGGCTAACTGGATTCCGGCAGATGCTTTTATAACCAGAGGTAGTGGTGATGACTACCGCCGTCTCCTGGAGGATGTGGCTGCTGCCAATATGAATATGCTCCGTGTCTGGGGTGGGGGCATTTATGAAAATGATATTTTCTATGAGATCTGTGATGAACTGGGGATCTGTGTCTGGCAGGATTTTATCTTTGCCTGTGGAACCTATCCGAGTTTTGACAATAATTTTATGGCAAATGTAAAAGTCGAGGCAGAACAGAATGTCAAACGAATTCGACACCATGCCAGTCTGGCTCTCTGGTGTGGTAATAATGAGATTGAACAGGGAATAGCAGGAGACAAATGGGATTCAGAAAAAATACAAATGCCCTGGTCTGATTATAAGAAGTTATTTGATGAGTTATTAGCAGGTATTGTAGCTAAACATGACCCAGGAACTGATTACTGGCCGGGTAGTCCTCATAGTCCTGTAGGAGATAGAAATAATTTTTATAATCCCTGCTGTGGAGATGCCCATGTCTGGGATATCTGGCATGGCAAGAAACCCTTTGAATGGTATAGAAAATGTGAGCATCGTTTTAATAGTGAGTTTGGATTTCAGTCATTCCCTGAACCAAAAACAGTGTATAATTATACCCAGGCTAAAGACAGGAATATTTCTAGTTATATTATGGAAGAACACCAGAGGAGTGGTATTGGTAATACAACCATCATCCAGTACATGCTGGACTGGTTTAGACTGCCGACTTCTTTTGATAACCAGCTCTGGCTTAGTCAGATCTTACAGGGTCTGGGAGTAAAGTATGCAGTTGAGCATTGGAGAAGGGGTATGCCCCGGGGTATGGGAACACTTTACTGGCAGTTAAATGATAACTGGCCGGGGGCCAGCTGGTCTTCGATAGATTATTATGGTCGGTGGAAGGCATTACATTATATGGCTAAAAAGTTTTATACCCCGGTACTCCTTTCTTTACTTGAAGATCTTGAGCACTATACTGTAGAAATACATATTAGTAATGATAAAAGGAAGGATTTACAGGGTGAGGTTTTCTGGGAGTTAACAGATCTTTCAGGTAAATCAATAATAAGTGATCACTTTCTTGTAAATATAAAAGCACAGCAGGATAATTTACTTAAAACACTTGACTTTAAAAAATATCTTGAGAAATATGGTAAGCAAAATTTATTACTCTACTCTGAATTAAAACTTGGTGGTGAGATTGTTTCTGATAATTTCCTTAGTTTCGCTAAACCTAAACACCTAGAACTGGTCCAGCCTGGAATAGAATATGAAATAGAAAAAATCTGTGATAAGAAATATAAACTGCAGTTTACTGCTGTCAAACCAGCATTATGGGTTTGGCTTGAAGTTGCAGGGATTGATGCTAGATTTAGTGATAACTTTTTCCACCTATATCCTGGTAGAAAAATAGATATTATTTTAGAGATTAATCAAAACCTAACACTACCGCTTTTAAGAGAAAAGATAATGATCAGGTCCTTAGTTGATACATATTAATCTTTTAAATGTGTGTTCGAAAAGATATATAATCCCCGGCGGTATATATTGATACTTTCTGAACAGGCTATTTGAGAGGTTTATGCTTATTTCTCAATATTGGAAATAGTTTTTCTTTGTGAAAATATATAGTCTAGTAATAATTAATTTAGAAATTATTTAATAAAAATAAGGAGAGTGTTTAACAATGATAGATAAGTTCAAGATAATCGGGGATCCATTACCTAATATTCCCTGGGAAGATAAACCAAGTAACTGTAAAGAGGTAGTCTGGCGTTCAAAAAAGAACCCTATTATCTACCGTAATGCCATTCCCAACTCTAACAGTATTTTCAATAGTGCAGTTATTCCCTTTAAAAATGGATTTGCTGGTGTATTCAGGGTTGATGATAAATCTCGTAATATGAATCTTCATGTTGGTAAGAGCAAGGATGGTATTAACTGGGAGATTGAGGCAGAACCTATTAAGTTTAATTATGATGATGAAGAAATGGCTCATTCATCTTATAAATATGACCCGCGTTTATTGAAACTCGGTGATAGATATTACGTGAGCTGGTGTAATGATTATCACGGGCCAACAATTGGTTTAGGCTATACAAGAGATTTTAATGAATTTTATCAGTTGGAAAATGTCTTTTTACCCTTTAATAGAAATGGGGTGCTTTTCCCACGTAAAATAGATGGCAAATATCTGATGTTGAGTAGGCCGAGTGATAATGGTCATACCCCTTTTGGTGATATTTTTTTGAGTCAGAGTCCTGATATGATCTACTGGGGAGAACACCGTTATGTGATGGGGACTACAGATGGATGGCAGAGTACTAAGATTGGAGCTGGACCGGTGCCAGTAGAGACTAGTGAAGGTTGGCTATTAATCTATCATGGGGTCCTGACTTCTTGTAATGGTTATGTCTATAGTATGGGGGCTGCTATCTTGGATCTTGAAGAACCCTGGAAGGTAAAATATAGAACCAAACCTTATCTTCTTTCCCCTCAAAAGGATTATGAATGTGTAGGGGATGTACCAAATGTTGTTTTCCCGTGTGCCAGTCTTTATGACCCGGCTACAGGCAGGATGGCAATTTATTATGGTGGGGCAGATACTGTTGTTGCCCTGGCTTATACTAAGATAGATGAATTGATTGATTTTATTAAAGAAAATAGCCTTAAGGAGGTTCTAAATGTCAATTAAGTTTAATCAGGAGAGAAACACCTTTCATCTTCAAGCTAAGGATATAAGTTATGTGATGGAGATTGTTAGTACTGGACATTTGTTGCATCTTTACTGGGGTAAAAAAATTAATACTGAGCTTGATTTAAGGTCTTTATTACCTGCGGGATTACGTAAAGGACATTTAAAATCAGAAAAGGCAAATAATTTTTCTTTAGATAATATTCCTCAAGAATATCCTGCCTATGGTCACACTGATTTTCGGCAACCAGCTTATCAAATTAAATTAGAAGATGGCTCTACAGTTAGTAATTTAAAATATATTTCTCATCAAATAAAAAAGGGCAAAGATAAACTTGAGGGATTACCTGCAACATATGTTGAAGATGATAATGAGGCAGATAGTTTGCTAGTTGTCTTATCTGATGAAAAAGCAAAATTAAAAGTGGAATTAAGTTATACAGTGTTTAAAGATTATAATGTTATAACAAGATCGGCTAGATTAATTAATGAAAGTAAAAAAAATATAAATATTAAAAGGGCTTTTAGTGCTGGAGTGGATTTTGCTGATTTTAATTTTGATTTGATTACTTCATCAGGTCACTGGAGTAGAGAAAATCACCTTAATAGGAGAAGACTTTTTCCTGGTATTCAATCTGTTGAAAGTACCAGAGGGGCAAGTAGTGCTCAGCATAATCCATTTTTAGTGCTGGCCAGACCTGATGTTACAGAAGATCAGGGTGAGGTTTACGGATTTAGCCTTGTATATAGTGGTAATTTCTGGGCTGGGGTTCAGGTTAATACCTTTGAACAGACTAGAGCCTTAATTGGGATTAATCCCTTTGATTTTAACTGGCTGCTTAAACCAGGGGAAGGGTTTCAGACTCCAGAGGTGGTAATGGTTTATTCTGATCAGGGTTTAAATAAAATGTCCCAAATTTACCATAAAATATATCGAGAAAGACTGGTCAGAGGTAGATATAGGGATCAGAATAGACCAATTTTAGTTAATAACTGGGAAGCGACATATTTTGATTTTGATGAAGAGAAACTATTGGAGATTGCTAAAGAAGGTAAAAAACTGGGTCTGGAGTTATTTGTGTTGGATGATGGTTGGTTTGGTAATCGTAATGATGATACTAGTTCTCTGGGAGATTGGTTTGTAGATAGATCAAAATTACCTAATGGTCTGGATTCACTTGTTAAAAAAATAAATGGGCTGGGACTTAGATTTGGACTCTGGTTTGAACCAGAGATGGTCTCTCCGGAGAGTAAACTTTATAAGAAACATCCAGACTGGTGTATTCATGTTAAGGGGAGAAGCCGTTCTCAGGCCAGAAGTCAATTAATTCTTGATTTAAGCCGTAGAGAAGTTAGAGAAAGGATTCTCAAAATGTTAACTGATATCCTGGAAAATACAAATATTTCTTATGTAAAATGGGATATGAACCGTAACATGACCGAGATTGGTTCAGCAGGACTTTCGGCAGAAAGACAGCGTGAATTACCGCACCGTTATATTTTAGGTCTTTATGAAATGTTGGAAACTTTAAGAATAAAATTTCCTGAAATTTTATTTGAAAGCTGTGCCAGTGGAGGAGGGCGTTTTGATCCAGGGATGTTATACTATATGCCGCAGACCTGGACAAGTGATAATACAGATGCAGTTGAGAGATTAAAAATACAGTATGGTACTTCTCTGATCTATCCATTAAGTAGTATATGTGCTCATGTTTCTGCTGTGCCTAATCACCAAGTGTCCAGAATCACTCCATTGAAGACCAGGGCAGATGTCGCTTGTTTTGCAAATTTTGCTTATGAGCTTGATTTAACTAAATTAAGTGATCAAGAAAAAGAAGAGATAAAAATGCAGGTTAGATATTACAAAGAAATCAGGCAATTAATTCAGCAGGGTAATTTTTATCGTTTGTTGAGTCCATTTGAGGGGAATAATGATACAGCTTGGATGGTAGTTTCTAAAAATAGAGAAGAAGCAATTGCGGCTTTTTATAAAGTCCTGGCTGAGCCTAACCCCTCTTATAGGAGGCTAAAATTAAAAGGACTTAAAGAAGATGGGATTTATAGGCTTAAGAATAGCAAAAAACTCTATGGTGGAGATGAGCTAATGTATGCTGGTTTAAATCTTCCACATGGATTTAATGGTGTGCAAGAAGATGGAACTATTTTTAAAGGTGACTTTCAATCTATACTCTGGCATTTTGAGCTTGTAAATAGATAATCTTGAAATTGTTGAATTTGGAGATAAATATTAGTTTTAGGGTATTAAGATAATTCAATCAAGAGGGGTTTTAAGTGGATACAAATAAATTATTGGAGTTCAAGAAATCAGTTGAAAAAGAAAAAGATAATTTGCTCAACTTTTGGATAGAAAATGCTGTTGATGAGGAAAATGATGGTTTTTATGGTGAGATAGTTAATGAAGGTAAGGTTAATTTTACTGCTGATAAATCACTAATTTTAAATACCCGTATTCTCTGGAGTTTTAGTAATGCCTACCGGGAAGATAAAAAAGAAGAGTATTTGGCGATGGCCAAGAGGGCTGCTAGCTATTTACTAAATAATTTCTGGGACCAGGAATATGGTGGGTTTTACTGGCTGTTGGATTATCAGGGAAAAGTGGCAACAAACAAAAAACAGATTTACGGGCAGGCCTTTGCTATATATGCTTTTAGTGAATATTATAGGGTAACAGGTGCTGATGATATTTTAACTTTATTACTTGACCTTTTTTCCTTAATAGAAAAATACAGTAATGACAAAAAATATAAGGGATATTTTGAGGCCTGTAGTAGAGACTGGTTGTCAATGCCAGAAGATATGAGTCTCAGTGAAAAGGATATGAATGTCAGTAAATCTATGAACACCCACCTGCATATTTTAGAGGCCTATACAAATTTTTATCGGGTTTGTTCTAAGGAGAAATTAAAGGATAAACTTATAGGGTTAATTCGAATATTTCTAAAATATATTATTGACAATGAAAAGAATTGTTTTAGACTTTTTTTTGATAGGGATTGGAATATTTGTTCGGACATTGTATCCTACGGTCATGATATTGAAGGCAGCTGGCTCTTGTGTGAGGCGGCAGGGGTGTTAGGTAGTAAGGATTTACGTGGAGAGGTAGAAAAAACAGCCTTGAAGATGGCTGAAAGGGTTTTAAAATCAGGGCTTATGGCTGATGGTAGTATTTACTATGAGTTTAATAAAGACAATTTAAATAAAGACCGCCACTGGTGGGTCCAGGCAGAAGCAGTAGTTGGTTTTATTAATGCCTACCAATTAAGTGGTGAAGAGATTTACCTCAATACTGCTTTAAATACCTGGCAGTACATTATTAATAATTTGGTAGATAGAGAATATGGTGAATGGTACTGGTTGATTAATGAACAGGGAAGGCCTTCTGATGAAGCCAAGGTTAATCCCTGGAAGTCTCCTTATCATAATAGTAGGGCCTGTTATGAGATAATCAATCGTCTTACTACAATTCTGTTATAATACTATTTTTATAAAACATGGCTATAAAAGAAAGAGGGGGATTATTAAAATTAAATCAAAAAAGGAGATACTTATTTATCTTGAATTTGGTCATGAGGATCTACCTCGCTTGTCCGATTATCACTTTGAATTTTTTTCTGAACTTTAAATATTAATTATTAATTATCTAGGAAAGTATGATTGAGCGTTTACTCCAGCAGATAGTCCAATTAGCCCGGCTTTTCTTTTGAGAAATTCCGGGTAGTCTTTTACCTTATTGTCAACCTAAAAAATATTTAAGTTGACAATAAGAAGAAGAGGAGTTATAATATATACTAATTTAACTGTTATATATTACCTAAAGTTAATGATTAAAAAAATTAGAATCCATATGAGGTGAATAAGATGAGTAAAGGAATATTTATTATTGGAACTGATACTGATGTTGGTAAGTCTGTAATTACAGCTGGTTTAGTATATTTATTAAGAAATAATGGCTATAATGCCTGTAGTTTTAAAGCAGTACAAAGTGGTGGAGTAAAAAAAGATGGGAAATTAATTGCTGAGGATGTTGAGTTAGTAAAACAGGTTTGCAATTTAACTGAAAAACAGGAAAATATGGTTCCTTATTGTCTTGAACCTGCTGTGTCTCCTCATCTGGCAGCACGTTTGACAGGAGTTGAGATTAAAAAGGAAAAAATAATAGAGGCATATAATAATTTAGCACAAAGATATGAGTATATAATTGCTGAGGGAAGTGGTGGTTTAGTAGTTCCTTTAATTAAAAATGATTATTTTATATATGATCTGGTAAAAGATTTAAATCTACCGGTAGTAATTGTAAGTAGGGCAGGTGTTGGAACTATAAATCATACTGTTTTAACTGTTGAGTATTGTTATAAGTTGGGACTTGAGGTAAAAGGGATATTTTTAAATAGATATACAGGAGAGGAATATGAAAAAGATAATATCAGAACTATAGAAAATTTAACTGGACAAAAAGTGCTAAGCATAGCTGATATAAAGGATTTAAATCATAATTATGATAAGTTAAAAGATGAGTTTGAAAGCAAGTTTGATATTAAAAATGTAATAAATATGTTGGAAAACTAAACTCAATTATATTAGGAGTGTTAAGAATGAATAATTTACAAAAAAAGGACTTGAAATATATATGGCATCCTTGTTCACAGATGAAGGATTATGAAGAATTGCCACCAATTGTTATTGAAAAGGGGGAAGGGGTATTCCTATATGATACAGAAGGCCATAGCTATCTGGATGCTATTTCCTCCTGGTGGGCTAGTCTGTTAGGGCATAATCATAAGCGTATCAAAGGGGCAATAAATAAACAGATAAATAAATTGGAACACATAATGATGGCCAATTTTTCCCATAAACCAGCAATTGAACTTGCCGAAAAAATAGTTGCTAAAACCCCTGACCGATTAGAAAAAGTTTTTTTTGCTAGTGATGGAGCATCATCTGTAGAAGTCGCTTTAAAATTAAGTTTTCAATATTTTCAAGAAGTCGGCAAACCCCAAAAAACCAAGTTTGCCTCCCTTTCAAATTCATATCATGGTGATACTTTAGGGGCTCTGGCAGTTTCTGATTTAGGAATATATAGGGATGTTTTTAATCCTATATTATGTGACACTATTCAAATAGAAGGCCCAGATTGTTATCGTTGTAAATTTGGGTTAAATAGGGAAAATTGTCAGGCAGAGTGTTTTAAAAAACTGGAAGAAACATTTGACGAATATCACGAGAAACTCGCTTCTATTATAGTAGAACCGATTGTACAGGGAGCAGGAGGAATGATGATCTATTCACCAGTCTATTTAAAAAAATTAAGACAATTATGTGATAAATATGATGTTTTATTGATTGATGATGAAATAGCTATGGGAATGGGTAGGACTGGAAAATTATTTGCCTGTGAACATGCAGGCATTTCGCCTGATATAATGACCATTTCCAAAGGAATTACGGCTGGTACTTTACCTCTTTCCTTAACTGTTATCTCTGACAAAATATATGATGCTTTTTATGATGATTATACAAAGGGTAGGTCATTTCTACATAGTCATACTTATAGTGGAAACCCGGTGGCCTGTGCGGTAGCCTGTGAAACATTAGATATATTTGAAGAAGAAAATATACTTGAAAAAAATAAAGAGAAGTCAGAGATACTTAAAGCTAAGATAGAAGAATATTTATTGGACCTACCTCAGGTTGGTGATTTTAGACATATTGGTATCTTAGGGGCTGTAGAATTAGTTAAGAACACAAAAAGGAAAGAACCGTTCAATTGGAAAGATAGAGTAGGTTTTAAAATTTATAAAAATGCTTTAAGAAATGGTCTTATTTTGCGTCCACTAGGTGATATTATTTATTTTATGCCTGCTTATGTCATTAATGAAGAAGAGATAGAGTTTATGGTTAAAACCGCCAGAAAATCTATTAAAGAATATTTTGAATCATAAGCATTGTATAATCAGACTAAGTGGAGGGAAATAGATGAATAAAACAAGGGAATTAACATTGATTAGTTTGTTAGCGGTGATTATTACAATTTCTGGATCCTTTAAAATGCCTGGACCATTACCGGGAACAGAATTTCAATTATCTGCACCTATAGCAGTAGCCATTACAGTGGTGTTTGGATTTAGGAGATACATAATAGCGGGTATTATAGCCAGTGCTATTAGTTTAACACTTGGAATTCATACTATAATTAATGTAATTATAGCTATGACATTCAGGTTTGTAGCAGGAGGGATTATTTACTTTTTTAAACCTGGGTTTATACCTGTTATAATTGCTGGACCACTAGGGTCTATAACTGCCAGAATTATGCTGTGCTTATTTTTTGGAAATCCCCTTTCGGCCATGTTAATAGCAGGATTACCAGGTATGCTATATACTGCTATAACAGCCTGGCCATTAAGTAAATTACTAGCAAAAATAAAATATTGTACACCCTGGAGGGAAACAACATATGAAGGAAGATCTCTATAGTATTAAAATGAGGTCTGCCAGGAATACAAAGCATATTTCTGGTGCAGAAAGAATAATTTTAGAAAAGGATATGGGGTTATCAGTTCAACAACTAGTAACAAGGGCTTTAGGCCACAGTAAAGGCAAGTCGGACTTTATAAATATAAAGATAAAAAACATAGTTAAGCAAGATATTGAATATATTAATCCTTTAGATATAAGAACTGTTATAACAAATGATTATTTTGAAGGAAGGGAATGTGCCCTTAAAGCACTACAAAAAAGTGGTTTATCAGCCGAAACATCTCACTTAGTGCTTAATATGTTAAAGGATTGTCATACTATGAGAGGGGCAATTCTTTTCGAAATTAATTCCAGAGAAAGACTTGAAGCAGATAAGAAGAGAGGGGTACGAGTTACTAATATAGATTGGAGTTTTAATGTAAAGCAAGAGCTAGATAAAGCATTAGCAAGAGCAAATTTGAATAATAATCATGTTAAAGAAGCAGTCGCACTGGCAAGTAAAGTTTGCAGTGCCCCGGGTATTATTGCCGAGTTATGTTGGTCTGATGACCCAGATTATACTGCTGGTTATGTTGCTTCTAAAGATTTAGGCTATATGAGAATTACTAAATTAAAGCCTTTTGGTAGTAATAATGGTGGTAGGGTGTTTTGTTTTGATTCTTCAAAGGCATCAATAGAAAAATGTATAGAATATTTACAGGAGAAAATAACTCTAGTTAATAGGGTTCCTGTGATAAATAATAATATTTGGGTATAGCCAATTTTTTTCAGTATAAGTGGGTGATAAAACTAATGGATTTTATAGATGAATATTTAAATCATATAAAAGATAAGGGTCTATATCGGGATTTTAAATTTTTTACTAGCTCACAAAGCAAATATACTTCAATAGATAACAGAAGAGTATTATTAATGGCTTCTAATAATTATTTAGATTTATGTGCTGATGACAGGTTAAAGGAAGCAGCAGAAAAAGCAATCTATACATATGGAGTAGGCTCAGGTGGTTCAAGATTAATTACAGGGAGCTGTAAACTCCATGATCAGTTAGAAAAAAAGATAGCAGATTTCAAAGGTGCCGAGGCTGCAATTATTTTTAATACAGGGTATATGGCTAATATAGGTACAATAACAGCGATTTCTGATCAGGAATGGATTATATTTAGTGATGAATTAAATCATGCCAGTATTATAGATGGATGTAGATTAAGTGGTGCTGCGGTTGTTATCTATAAACACTGTAACCTGGATGACTTGCAGGAAAAAATAAAAGTTCATCAAGGTAATAAAAGATTAATTGTGACAGATGGGGTCTTTAGTATGGACGGAGATATAGCTCCACTGGATAAAATAATAGAATTAGCTAAAGAAAATAAGATTTTAACAATGGTTGATGATGCTCATGGTACAGGTGTTCTGGGAGACAGTGGTACAGGCTCGGTAGAACATTTTAACTTAAAAGGAGATATTGATATACAGGTAGGAACTTTTAGCAAAGCCCTTGCCAGTGAGGGTGGTTTTGTGGTCGGAAGTAAAAGCTTGATAGAATATTTACGACATAAGGCCAGGAGTTTTATCTATTCAACTGCATTATCTCCAGTTTGTATTGCAGTTTCTTTGCGTTCTTTAGATATTGTGAAAAATGAGAGAGAGCCAAGGGTCAAGCTCCTTGAAAACTCAAAATGGTTCCAGGCAAAGTTAAGGAAGCTTGGCTTTAATGTCTTAGAAAGCAATACAGCAATTATTGCCTTAATAATAGGTAATGCAGCAAAGGCTAGAAAATTAAGTGAAAAATTATTTGAAGAAGGCATTTTTATTACAGCAATTAGACCCCCAACTGTACCTGAAAATACTAGTCGCTTAAGAATTACAATGATGTCTACCCATAATAGAAAAGATTTGAAATTTGCTTTAGAAAGATTAAAAAAAGCAGGAATGGAATTAGATGTTATTTAGTATTAGGCTAATAATAAAATAAGGAATAAAATTGGCCTTGAAATATTATCATAATTCACTTGACAGTGAGAATGGTTTTCAATATAATTAGATTAAGAAAGGAATTTTTTTATACTTAATTGAAAATTGTTCTCAATAATAATGGAGGGTGAGATTATGACATTAGCTGAAGTAAGAAGGGGAGAGAGGTTTAATATAAAATATATTCCAGATGATTTAGTAAGGGTACAGGCATTGAGGTTTGGTATATCTGAAGGTGCTGTTCTTTCATGTCATGAAAAGGTGCCGGGAGGGCCAGTTATTATTAAAAGGAATCTTCAGGAAATAGCAGTTGGTAGAAACCTGGCCAGTAATATTATTATAGAAAAGGAGAATTAATATGGCCTGTCATCACAAAAATAGCCATCACAAATTAGACCTGGAAGACAGCAGTAAAAAACTTGTCCTGGTAGGCAACCCGAATGTGGGGAAATCTATTTTTTTTAATTACCTGACAGGTATTTATGTAGCTGTTTCAAATTATCCGGGCACAACCCTGGATATTACTAAAGGGAGGTATCAGGACTTTACTGTTCTTGATACACCTGGTGTTTATGGCGTTTCTTCCTTTAATGATGAGGAGATAGTGGCCAGGGATGTTATTATGGCAGCAGATATAGTGGTGAATGTAGTTGATGCTGTTCATTTAGAAAGGGATTTATTTCTTACCCAGCAGATAATTGATATGGGTATTCCTGTTATTATTGCCCTTAATATGATGGATGAGGCAGAAAAAAATGGTTTATCAATTGATATAGATAGATTAAGCAGTGAATTGGGTGTCCCGGTTATACCAACAACAGCTGTCAGTGGAAAGGGTTTATCTGAGCTTAAGGCCTCTTTAAATAGGGCTAGAGTAGGTGAGAGCATTTTTGAAAAGCATAATGGATTAACAGAAAAGCTAGCTAAGATGAATGAAGAAACTGCCTCTACAAGGGATGCCTTATTAATATTAGAGGGTGACCCACATCTGGCAGATAGATATAGGCTTAAGCCAATGAATTTTCGGGAAGAAATTTATAGAATCAGAAGAAAAAGGGTAGATCAAATTATTGATAATGTTGTCAGTGACCTCAATGATGGTAAAGGTGTTAAAGCTACTTTAAGTAGGATGATGGTTAATCCAGTAACAGGTGTTCCCCTCTTATTGATTACCCTGTATATCTTATATCAGTTAATAGGAGTTTTTATTGCTCAGACAGTGGTAGGTCTTACAGAAGAGGTATTTTTCCTGGAAATCTATGAACCATTTATAAGGAGTCTAGTCAGCAGGGTAATACCAGCTGCTTCTTTTACGAGTAAGTTACTTATTGGTGAATTCGGTATCTTGACAATGGCGGTTACCTATGTTTTTGGATTATTATTACCTTTAGTAATCGGGTTTTATTTCTTTCTATCTATACTTGAGGATTCGGGGTATATGCCTAGGATTGCGGCTCTTGTAGATAGGACCTTGACTTCTTTAGGACTTAATGGAAGGGCGATTATCCCCATGCTGCTTGGCTTTGGTTGTGTTACAATGGCAACGATAACTACCAGACTGCTGGGGTCAAAGAGGGAACGTATTATTGCTATATTCTTATTAGGATTAGCTATCCCCTGTTCTGCCCAACTTGGTGTAATTGTTGGTTTGATTTCCCCCTTAGGATTGAAGTATTTTATGATCTATGTATTTGTTCTTGTGTTAGTTTATGTCTTATCAGGTACATTCCTGAATAAGGTTTTACCAGGGAAGTCAACTGATTTATTAATAGATTTACCTCCTTTACGAATACCTAGGTTTGGCAATGTCTTAAATAAAACCCGCATAAAATCTTTTGCCTTTATTAAGGAAGCAGGCCCTATCTTTGTACTGGGTGCTGTGATAATTACTGTCTTACAGGAAACAGGTATTTTAATATATATACAGGAGCTGGTTGCTCCTATAACTATAGGCTGGTTGAGATTGCCCCCTGAGGTGGCTACTGCCTTTGTAATGGGCATAATTAGGCGTGATTTTGGTGCTGCTGGGCTTAATTCACTGGCTATGACCCCTTCCCAGACAACAGTAGCCCTTATTACGATAACCCTATTTGTACCCTGTATTGCAGCGATGATGATCATGGTTAAGGAGAGGAACTGGAAAGAGGCTACGGCTATCTGGTTTGGCAGCTGGTTTACAGCTTTTATTGTTGGTGGTTTGGTAGCATTATTTATTTAGTTTCTTTATATTTATTAAATTGAGGGGTGATCATTATCAATTGCACAGCAGATGGCCATCGTATTTGTCCACAATGTGCTTATAAAATAAAGAACCCGGAAGAATACCGCTGTCCTAGGTGTAATAGGTTATTATTATTAAAGTGTTCGGAATGTAAGAAATGTTCATTTGGAAGGAAATAATGATAAAGTTAATTAATTAAGGATTAAGATTTTGTTTGAAATTATTATCTGCTGGGTTTATAATATGACAGAGGGGGTTGTCTTATGATTGAGAAGGGACAGATTATAAATACAAATGATAGTATGGCAACAGTGCGGATAAGGCGGCATTCTCTGTGTAGTAAATGTACTAATAAATGTGGTCTTGCTCGACAGGACAGTCATGAGGTTGATGAAATTGAAGTTGAGGTTGATAATGAGATTGGTGCCAGGGTAGGTAATCAGGTTAAGATAGAGATGGGTGAGCAGTCACTGGTTTTAAGTTCTTTAATAGTCTATCTTTTCCCTTTAGTTGCCTTGATAGCTGGTTATTTTATAGCTGCCTATTTTGCCTCTTATTTTGCTGTGTTATCTCCTGAGACAGCAGGGATAATTGGTTCACTTGTTTTAACAGTGGTTTCATTTATCATTTTAAGATATGCAAATAGGATTTTTGCCAGACACAGGGATTTTCAGCCTCATATAACAGATATTATTGGTTCTGACTAGTTTTAATAATAAAACCACCTTTTTTACAGGTGGTTTTTCTCTTAGACAGGGTAATACATTGTCAGGTAAGCTATGGTAGTTTTTTCAGTAATATTTGTATATATATGTTTTTTGTCTGCATTAAAATGGATAGAATTGCCGGTTTTTATTGTGTATTCTTTTTCTCCAGTAGTCAATTCCAGAATACCTTGATGAATAAAAATGTATTCTTCCACACCAGTAGTATGGGCCTCAGATTGGTGACTATAATGGGGTTCTAAGTCTAGAATATACATCTCTAATTTTCTCTGTTTGTCATAGGGGTATATGGGGTAGACACGGTATTTATTATTTTCATCAATGATTGGCTTAATTTCAGAAGGTGACACAATGGTGGTTTCTTGTTTATCTTCTTCAATGAAAAAAGAAAATGATACATTTAGACCTTTGGCTATCCGCCAGAGGGTATTTACTGTTGGACTTGATTTTCCCCTTTCAATTTGACCCAGCATTGATTTACTTACCCCTGTTAAGTCTTCCACCTGGCTTAAGCTGTAGCCCTTGCTTTGCCTTAGTTTATAAAGTTTTTCACCGATTATCAATTCAAGATTACTCATATTATCTCCCTACTTTTATCTTTTTTTATCGCAAACATCTATACTATAAATACTGGTGCTTGTGCATTTTAACATACTATGATATAATATATTAACCATGCAATATATTATATAGAATACCATTATATTATACATTATAAAGGGGGTAGAAGCAAGTCATGGAAGTTGTTATAAATGAAAAGATAAAAGATAGGGATAATTTTGGGGCTGGAGTAAAAAAGGGACTAACAATTGCTTTTGGTTATATACCTATTGCCATTGCTTTTGGAATACTTGCCCGTTCTAATGGGATACCACTACATATTATCATAGCTATGTCTATTATTGTTTATGCTGGTGCCAGTCAATTTGTGGCTGTCAAGTTAATAGCCTTAAATGCAGGATTATGGGGGATTGTTCTGGCCACATTTATTTTAAATCTGCGTCATTTTTTAATGTCTGCTTCAGTCTCACAGAGAATCAATAAAAAGACAGCTACTGGATTACTGGCGATTATATCCTTTGGTATAACTGATGAATCCTTTTCTTTAATATCATTAAGTGAGGAAAAAGTATTAGATGATAAATATATCTTTGGTATTAATTTAATTGCTTATCTATCCTGGGTAGCTGGTACAGTAATAGGTGTATTTATGGGTACGACTTTACCAGAGATTATTCAATCAAGTATGGGAATAGCACTCTATAGTATGTTTATTGGTTTATTAATTCCTGCCTTGAAAAAATCCAGAGAGGTTAAAATTATTGCGCTTATTTCAATAATTATAAGTTCTTTTTTGTACTGGGGACCTTCTTTTATTAGCTCTATTTCTGACGGGTGGAAGATAATCATTGCTACTATTACTGCTGCTGGAATAGCTGCTTTTTTCTTTCCAGATAAAGAAGAGGGGTGGAAAAGATAAATGAATTACTGGCTGTTAATTATTGCTATGGGGGCTGTAACATACATTCCCAGAATGATACCAATGGTATTTTTGCGTGATATAGAACCCTCCCCCTTTGTAAGGAGGTTTTTGAATTATATACCCTATGCTGCTTTAACTACCCTGATCTTTCCTGGAATATTATATTCAACTAATAATCTTTTTTCAGCACTTACCGGTGGTATAGTATCTATCATCACAGCTTTTTATAAGGAAAATCTGCTGTTAATAGTCTTTGCCGGGATTGCCAGTGCTTTTGTAATTGAGATAGTATTATTTTAATAGAAATAGCTAAAGGAGGGATTTTTTTGTCCCTCCTTTGGCTATATGAATATATTTTAGTAACAAAAAATCTCCATCTTTTACGTGATCTTGTCCTACATAGCGAATTTCATTAATTCCCTCAAATTTTGAGTTGAAAGTAAGTATAGCAATGCCTTTATCAGTTAATTGATTAATTACTTAAGTATCTTAAACAGGGTTTTTATATTGAATTAGGAAAGTTGACTTATGAGTGATAGTATAATATAATTATCAATATAAAATATCGATATCAATCATATAACTGGCGGAAGTGGGGCTAACCACGAGGGAGTATGGTTGTTGAAATGTCGACCGCCTGGGCATATTTTTTGCTCAGGCGGTTTATTTTTTATTGAAGGATTAATTGTGATCTATTGATAAAGGAGAATGACAGTGGCAATAGATAAAACAAAGATAGAAGAACATATACGCGGGATTTTAATGGCTTTAGGAGAGGATCCAGAACGTGAAGGCCTTTTAGAAACTCCTGCCCGTGTGGCAAGGATGTATGAAGAGATATTTGAAGGAATAAGCTACACAAATGATGAAATTGCCGAGATGTTTAATAGGACCTTTGAAGATGATCTATATATATCTGAATACAACAAGGAAATTGTAATGCTGCGGGATATTGAAATATTTAGTTTTTGTGAGCATCATCTTGCACTTATGTATAATATGAAGGTGGCTGTGGCTTATATACCTAATGGTAAAATACTGGGGTTAAGTAAGATAGCAAGAATAGCCGATATGGTGAGCAAAAGACTGCAGCTTCAGGAGCGGATTGGGTCGGATATAGCTGAAATAATGCAGAAGGTAACAGAAACAGAGGATGTTGCTGTCCTAATCGAAGGCCAGCATGCATGTATGACTGCCAGAGGCATTAAAAATACTAATGCAGTTACAGTGACAACAACTTTATGCGGGAGATTCAACACTGATCAGTGCCTAATGGACAAGCTTATGGTGCTGTATAATAAGATACTATAAATGTAATGGATAGAAGGAGAGATTTTGTATGACAGTGACAAGTCGTGCAGGCTTTGTTAAGGGAGAATTAACATGAGTGATAAATTAAGCATAGCAAACAAGGTATGGGAATGGGGAAAACGAACCTATATAATGGGTATATTGAATGTTACACCTGATTCATTTTCAGATGGCGGAAGATTTTTTGATATTGACGCTGCATCGGAGCATGTCGCTCAAATGGTAGATGAAGGAGCCCATATCATTGATGTAGGAGGAGAAGCTACAAGGCCGGGGTTTGCTGTGCCAATATCGGCTGAGGAAGAGGTCGAAAGAGTAATTCCTGTAATTCAAAGACTTTCAAAAGAGATCGATCTGCCGATATCAGTCGATACATACAAGGCTAAAACAGCAGAGCTTGCAGTCAAAGTCGGCGCCCATATGATCAATGACATATGGGGGCTGAAGAAAGACCCTGAAATGGCCGATGCTGCGGCTTCATGTAAAGTACCTATCTGCATTATGCATAACAGAACTAATACGGAGTATGATAATTTAATGGAAGATATTTTGTTTGAATTGGGAGAAAGTATTGAGCTGGCTATAAAAGCGGGTATAAAGGATGAAAATATTATTTTGGATCCTGGAATAGGTTTTGGAAAGACATGGGAGCAGAATTTAACGGTAATGAGAAATCTGGAGATGCTAAAAAAACTTGGATATCCCATACTTCTTGGTGCATCAAGGAAAAATTTTATTGGTAAAACTCTGGGCCTGGAAGTGGATGAAAGACTGGAGGGCACCTTAGCAGTTATATCAATTGGCATTATGAAGGGTGTAGATATTGTAAGAGTACATGATGTACTGCAGAATGCAAGGACAGCGGTTATGACAGACAGAATAGTGAGGTAATTGCATATGGATAGGATAATTATTAAGGATTTGCAGGTATATGCTTATCATGGAGTTGCACGGGAAGAAAAGATTAACGGGCAGATGTTTTTTGTTTCCCTGAAGATTGGTGCGGATCTTGAAAAAGCAGCAACAACTGACAACTTGAATAATACACTGAGTTATACCGAGATATGCAATACTGTGCAAATAATACTGCAATCCAGGAAATATAATTTGATTGAGTCCGCTGCCATGAGAATAATTGAGCATCTATTCAGGACATATACAAATATTAATGAGATATGGATTTTGTTGAAAAAACCGTGGGCGCCAATGGGATACCATCTCAAGTATGCGGCGGTAGAATTAGAACGTAAGCGTGGTGACAGAAATGAGTGGTATTGATGTTACTACATATATTGGATTAGGCTCAAATATCGGAAACAGAGAGGAAAATCTTAACCAGGCAGTGGATATGCTTAGAAATGCCGCAGGTATCAAGGTTACTGCGGTTTCTACATACTTTAATACTGCTCCTGTAGGCTATATGGAGCAGCCGGATTTCTTAAATGCAGTTGTCGAGGCATCAATAGATTTTACAGTGTATGAATTGTTGGAACTGTGCAGAAATATTGAGAAAAAATTGAAGAGGGAGCGTATAACTCATTGGGGGCCCCGTACCATAGATGTGGATATTTTAATTTTTGGAGATCTTATTTTAGAGGATGAGATGTTAATCATTCCACATCCAAGAATGCATGAAAGAGAATTTGTGCTAAAGCCTTTAAATGAAATAGCTCCAGGAGTGATACACCCGGTCTGTAACAAGAGTATAAGCAAATTGTATAATGAAATTTTACTCAAGAGTAGATATGGATGAATCTTATAGTTGCGGTTGATCCAAATTGGGCAATAGGGTTTAATAATGAATTACTTGTTAAAATTCCGCAGGATCAAAAATTTTTCTATGAAGAAACCATGGGAAAGGTAGTGATCATGGGAAGAAAAACCTTAGACAGCTTTCCAAATGGATTACCTTTGAAGGGCAGAACCAACATCATATTAACAAAAAATGCCAACTTGCAGGTGAAAAACACGTTGCTGGTTCATTCATTGGAAGAACTTTTGGAAGAACTTAAAAAATATAATAGTAAAGATGTTTACGTAATAGGAGGAGAAAGTATTTATAGGCTTTTACTGCCTTATTGTGATACGGCTCTTGTCACAAAAATATTCCGTTCCTTTGATGCCGATACGTATTTTCCTGATCTGGATGAGATGAGTGAGTGGAAAATTGTTGCTGACAGCGAAAAACAGATCTATTTTGATTTAGAATATATATTTCTAAAATATAAAAAAATTAAGAAAAATTAGGTGTGGTTATAAACTGCACCTAATTTTTTTGCTTTAACTTTGAAAGTTGAGTTTAATAATGTCACTGGGTAGAGAAGGAAATATAAAAAAACTAAATTTACACATTTACAAAAAAATACACATATATTATTTTATCTAGTCTATCATATTTAGTCTAACTTTAAATTCTTGGAGGAGCTTAATATGATTAAGAAGAGTAGCAAAACTATAGTTGTTTTAGGTATGCATAAGAGTGGGACTTCAATGGTGGCAGGAGTTTTATACAAATTAGGTATTAGTATAGGAAAGGAGTTAATAAAAAAACATTGGTCAAATCCTTTAGGTCACTTTGAGGATAAAGATTTTTTTAATTTGAATAGAGAAATTCTAAAAGCAGCTGGAGGCAGGTGGGATTTGCCGCCAGCCCCAAAAGCAATTTTAAAACAGAGGGATATGTTTAAAGAAAAAATTATTAATTTAGTAAGTAATAAATCAGAACTCTGGGGATGGAAGGACCCCAGAACAAACTTAACTATAGAACTTTATTTACCTTATTTAAAAAACCCGTATTTTCTTGTGTGTTATCGAGATTCTGAAGCAGTAGCTAAATCATTATTCAAAAGGAATAAAATAGAAAATGCGAGAGCCAAAATATTGAAAGATGAGTATGACAGTAGGATCAAAGATTTTTTTGTGAAATACCCACATTTACCTCGGTTAGATTTACAGTACGAAAAGGTGATTTCCCAACCTGTGAAATGGGTTAATGAAATTATAGATTTTTTAGATATTCAGGTAGAAGACGAGAAAAAGAAGAAAGCTATTAGTTTTATTTTACCTAATAAGAACATGCATGAATTGTCAAAAAAAATATTAAATAAGGATTTTTTATAATAGATCCTTTGCATAATTGGATTGTTATCCAGCTTTAAATATTATCCTATTTTAATCTAAGGAATAAATATTCCGGAATGAAGTTAAGGCATGCCTGTAAGTGGGGGAATATTTATTCCTAGGTGTGTAATTAACATACCAGTCAGGAAAAAATTATGCAATTAATTCTAATGAGTTCATTGCAAAAAATATAAGTTTAGATAGTAAACGATAATTTAGGGAAGTGGTGCTTTTGTGGAACATTTATGACAGATTAGAATTAAATAAAGAAGATATAAAAAATAAAAAACATCGTGATGTTGTAGGCGGAATGTGGAATAAGATGGGTGAAATTCA